>CALVLH010000009.1 GCA_944336975.1 uncultured Clostridia bacterium | reverse complement strand
TCCGTCTTCTTTGCTTTTATGCCTGCGGCTCCTTTTCCCAAAAATCTCCCCGCGCGTTGCTTGCGAGATTTTCGGGAGCCTTGTGGTATTACGCAAGGCAATTTTTGCAAGAAGACGGAAAAAAAGTTCCGTCTTCTTTGCTTTTATGCCTGCGGCTCCTTTTCCCAAAAATCTCCCCGCGCGTTGCTTGCGAGATTTTCGGGAACGCCGTGCGGGGCGGCGGCGCGCGTTTTTTTGCGCGCGGTATTGCGACTGAGCGAAGGCGCGACGACCGAACGTTCGATCGCGTATGCAAATGCGCGCGGACGAATCGCCCGATCGGCGGGTATATTGACAATTCCGAATTTCCATGCTATCATAATGACGATCATTTACAGGGTGAAATCGTGCAACTCTGTCAATCCATTCGGAAGGGCGTTTGGGATGAAAAAATTTATTTTCGGGATAGTTCTTTGCTCTGTGTTTGTCGTTGGTTCGTTTATCGCATCGGGCGTGGGACTGATGTTGTACGGTCCCGACTTAAAAAGCGTAAAATATTATGCCGATGATAACAACTACGATCGTTTCGAGTGTAAAGTGCGCTCTTATGACGTCTATGAAGACGCCGTTTATATTTCATTCGAGCATTCACAAAGTAATTATTATGACAGGTTCAGAATATGCGGTAAAAATTTTGATCTGGCAATGGAAAACGGCTTGTCGGAGATCTTACAGGAAAATGCCGTTTTTACGATATCGTCTGCCGCCGCTTATCTGGGAGACGGGTGGGTTTATCCCATCGTAGCGCTTTCCTGCCACGGAGACGAAATGATCCCGTATTCCGAAGGGAAACAGAATTTTGTTGAATATCAGCAAGAAGCGGAAAATCTGGCGGTAACGTATTTGCTGATAGCGGGAGGAGCGTTTGTTTTATCGGCCGCGACAGAGACAGGGCTGGTCATACTGCTCTGCAAAAAGAGAAAAAGCGCGTGATTTTTTATATAGATCAGGGCATCGCGGGGAAAATCGGGCAGGCAGAGCGTCCTTAGATCTTTCGGGCGGAAGGGGACCTCGATTGACCGCGTCTTTCGCTCGACCTCGCTTTTCGCTCATCGCCCGCGCCCTGTTTGCAAGGCGCCCATACCCCCCGAACTTACGCAAGGCAATTTTTGCAAGAAGACGGAAAAAAAGTTCCGTCTTCTTTGCTTTTATGCCTGCGGCGCCTTTTCCCGAAAATCTCCCTGCGCGTCGCTTGCGGGATTTTCGGGAACGCTCTGCGGGGAGGGCGCACGTTTTGCGCGGGATTGCGACGGGAGCGAAGGGGACGGTTTTGTCGGGAATGCCTGTGCCGTGCGATTGTATGCTAGGATCACGAAAATTTAAAATTTGGCGCGTTTTTTGCCGCAAAAGGGGAGGAATGATTTGACAAAGAATTAGCCGCGCTATATAATCGGTAAGATTTCGGGAGGGTGGCATGAAACGCGTATTGCACTTTCTCAAAGAGGAAACCGTCCTCGTCATATCTTTTCTGCTCGCCGTCATGTCCATGTTTTTCGTCGCGCCGAGCGCGGCGTATCTGGATTACGTCGATTATCGCACGATATCGCTCCTGTTTTGTCTGATGTGCGTGGTCGCGGGGCTCAACGGGCTGGGCATTTTCCGCAGGCTCGCGGGGATGCTCCTTAAACGCGTGAAGAGCATCCGCGCGCTCTGTCTGACGGGGGTTCTTTTGTGCTATTTCTCCTCCATGATCATCACCAACGACGTCGCGCTCATCACGTTCGTGCCGCTCACCCTCATCACGCTGAAAATGTCGGGAGGGGAAAAGTTTATCATTTCCGTCGTCACGCTGGAAACGATCGCGGCGAATCTTGGCAGCATGGTCACGCCCATCGGAAACCCGCAGAACGTGTACCTCTTTTCGGCGTTCGAAATGCAGTTAGGGCCCTTCCTCATCGCGATCCTTCCCTATGCCGCGCTTTCGCTCGCCGTGCTCGTCGGCGCGTGTTTCCTTTTGCCGAAGGCGTCCGTGTTCCTGCAACCCAAGGCGCATGAAACGGTCTCCGTCCTCGAAAAGATGGGGAAAAAGCGGTTCGGCATTCAGACGTCGGTCTATCTCGTCCTGCTCATCCTCGCATTGCTCGCGGTGTTCCGCGTGTTCCCTTATTGGATCGCCCTGATCGCGACCGTGGCGCTCGTGCTCGTTTCCGATCGGCACACGCTCCTCCGCGTGGATTACAGCCTGCTGTTCACCTTCGTGTTTCTGTTCGTGTTCATCGGCAATCTCGGGAACATCGAGGCGATCGGCGCGTTTTTGCACGATACGGTAGGGGGGGACGAGGTGATCGCGGGCGTTCTGTGCAGCCAGGTCTTTTCCAACGTCCCCGCGGCGGTGTTGCTTTCCGGCTTTACCCAAGACGCCTATGCCCTGCTGATCGGCGTCAACCTCGGCGGTCTGGGGACTCTCATTGCCTCCATGGCGAGTCTGATCTCTTTCCGCTTTCTGGTCAGAGAGAAGACGAGCGCGGGAAAATATCTGCTCGTGTTCACCGCGTATAACGTCGTTCTGCTCGCCGTCAATCTGGGATTATGGCTCCTGATCGGGGCGCTTTGAGCGGACGAAAAAAATATTTGTAAAAAAAATTAAAAATATTTCCACGATTATTTTCGGTTCCGTGTTTATTATTATGTAAAAGATCTCAGCGCGTCGGGAGTGCGCCGGTCTTTTTCTTTCGGTTCCCAACCGAAAAAATCTTCTACGTTTATGCGGAAACGCAAACGGGGGAAAGGGCGGCGCTTGCCGCCTTTTCTTTTTTCGCTTTTTTTGAGTCGTTCTCTTTGTTCGCCCGTCGGCGGGAAGGTTCCCGCCGACGGGCTTTTTTTATGCGGCGGGCGTCCTCGTCCGAAGGGGTTCCGCGCTCCGCGCGCGTTATAACGCGTGTTATAATTTGGCGCGCGTACGCGCACAATAAGGGTAGGAGCTGTCCCGCTCGCAGTTGTAAAATCGCGTTTACAAAAACATGGAAAAGATTTACAAGTCGGTTACAAAAAAATGCGAAAAAGGTTACAAGTGCGTGATAAGATGAAATCACAAAGAAAAAAGGGAAAGAAAAAAGGAGAAAAAATCATGAAAAAGAACATTCTTGCAATCGGCATGGCGGCCATCGGCGTATTGGGAGCGGTAACCCTGGCGGGCTGCAACGGCGGGGAAGAGGGCGCAGGAGCAGCGTATATCACGACCGCGATCGCGCGTACCGCCGGTTCGGGAACGCGCGGCGCGTTCGACGAACTCGTGATCAATTCCGAAGGCGAAGCGCTGGAAGATCACATCGGCGAAGGGGACTGGATCCTGACGGCGGGAACGACCGGTCAGGTCGTGACGCAGGTCGGCGATAATTCCGCGTTCCTCGGCTATATTTCTATGGGTTCTGTCGATGCGAATAAAGACAAGATCAAGGCAGTCAAAGTCAACGGCGTTGACGCGACCGTGGCGGAAGTTCTGGCAGGCAATTATGAACTGTCCCGTCCCTTCAACCTGCTCTATGAAGACTATGCGTCTCTGAGCGACGCGGCGAAGAACTTCTTCGCTTATATTTACAGCGATGCGGCGGCAGAGATCATCGGCACCGAATGGATCGCGTTCGACAAACCTGCGGAAAGCCCCGTAGGCGAATATACGGCGTATACGGGCGCAAAGGCGACCGTCACGCTGCACGGCTCTACTTCTTTGCAGCCCATGATCAAACTTCTCAAAGAGGCGTATGAGGACGAAAATCCCAATGTAACCATCGTATACGGCGGCAGCGGCTCGGGCGAAGCGCAGGCAGCGGTCGAGGACGGAAGCGCAGATTTCGGTATGATCTCGAGAGCGCCCAAGGGCGGCGAGCTGGAACTGGGATGCGCACAGGTCGCGATCGACGGCATCGCAGTCGTCGTGAATAAGAACAGCGCGCTTACCAATGTGACGTTCGATCAGCTTTTCGACCTCTTTGTCGAAGGCACGAAGATCGAGTGCAAATAAGCGATCGGCTTTGATGGGTTTCGCCGCCGGAGTTGCGGCGGAATTCGTCTTTGCGGGAGAAACTCATGGTAAAAATCAACAAGACAAAGTTTCAGGACGCCTCCGCGAAATACCTGTTCATCTTATGCGCGTGTATGTCCATCGTCGCCGTCTTCGGGATCATCGGATACATTCTTTACGATTCCCTGCCGGCACTGCGCGAGATCGGGGTGTTCAAATTCCTGTTCGGGAGCGTGTGGAAGTTCAGTTCGGATACCTACGGGATCCTGCCCATGTTGGTCAGTACCGTCGTGGTCACGCTCATGGCGGTTCTGCTCGGCGGTGTCGTGGGCGTCTTTACGGCGATCTTCATGGTGTTCTGGTGCCCGGATAAGCTCCGCGTCAGATATTCGGGCGGCAATGCTTTTCTCAAAAAATTTGTCGCATGGCTGAACAGGTTCAATCTCCGCGCCGTATTCGATCAGGTCATCAAACTGCTGGCGGGCATCCCGTCCGTCATCTACGGTTATTTCGGCTTGCAGATCGTCGTCCGCGCGATGGCGCAGATCGATCCGAATTACCGCGGGTTCGGCGCACTTTCCACATGCATCGTGCTCGCGATCATGATCGTTCCGACCATTACATCTCTGACCAAGAACGCGCTGGAAGCGGTGCCGGAACATTATTATGAAGGCGCTCTCGCCGTGGGCAATTCCAAAGCGCAGGCGGTATTCAATATCGTGCTTCCTGCGGCGCGCTCGGGCATCATTTCCGCACTCATCCTCGGAATCGGCAGAGCGGTGGGGGAAACGATGGCGGTGCAGATGGTCTCGGGCGGCACGGCGAACTTTCCGACGGGGCTGTTTGTCTCCATCCGAACGCTGACGACCAATATCGTCGCGGAAATGGGCGAAGTAGTCAGCGGTTCGCTTCACGAGTCGGCGCTCATCGCGACGGGGCTCGTCCTTCTTGTGCTCGTTCTCCTCATCAATTTCTCCATCAACCTCGTCCCGAAAGAATTTAAGGGCAAGAGGGGGGTGAAGGTACTGCACGGGGACGCCTCCGCGGAGATCGTCTATACCAGAAAGGGCGTGATCCCCGAGATCCTGAAATATTTCACGATGGTCTGCGCCGCCCTCGTCGTCATCTCTCTCGCGGCGGTCATCCTGTTCATCCTCATCAACGGGATCCCGCACATCAGTTGGAATTTCCTCTTCGGCGGCGACGATTATCAGGGCAATTCGCTCCTGCCTGCATTCATCTCCACGGGTTATATGATCCTGTTTACACTCATCATCGCGCTCCCTCTGGGGATCGGCGCGGCGGTGTTCTTCGTGGAATATGCGAAGCCGGGCAGCAAGGCGGTCAAAGTACTGCGCACCTTCACCGATACGCTCGCAGGGGTGCCGTCCATCGTGTTCGGTCTGTTCGGGTATCTGCTCTTCACCAAGCTGGTCGGGCGTTCCATCTTCGCGGGCGCGTTTACGATGGTGCTCGTCGTATTGCCCACGATCATCCGCTCGACGGAGGAGAGCCTGCTCGCCGTTCCCATGGCATGGCGCGAGGCGAGTTACGGACTGGGCGCGGGCAAGATCCGCACCATCTTCCGCGTCGTGCTTCCCGCCGCTTTCCCCGGGATCGCCACCGCTACGGTGCTCGCGATCGGGCGCATCATCAGCGAATCCGCCGCGCTCATCTATACCTCGGGGATGCTTTCCGTGGACAGTTCGTCCGTTTCCATGGCGCTCAACCCGATGAATTCGGGCAGCACGCTCACCGTATTTATGTATTCGTTCTTTGCGGAAGGGTTGGCATTTGAAGAGGCGTATGCGACGGCGGTCGTGCTGCTGGTGATCACGGCGCTGTTGAACCTGATCGTCCGATCGATCGAAAAGCGCGTCAGAAAAAAAGGATGAGAGAAATTATGAAACTTGCAAGAAACAAAAAACGGGAAGAAACGCCCGTCGCTCCCGCAAAGGCGGAGCAAAATAAAAACGATCTGGAAATATTCGATTTTTCGGGCGAAGTCGCCGTTTCGGTCAGGGACGTCGATCTCTATTACGGCGATTTTCAGGCGCTCAAAAAGATCAACATGAATGTGCCCAAGCGTCGGATCACGGCGATGATCGGCCCTTCGGGTTGCGGCAAGAGCACGCTCTTGAAGACGCTCAACCGCATGAACGACCTCGTCGAGGGATGCCGCGTGGAAGGCACGATCGAGATCGGCGGCAGAAACATCTATGACAAGGCGACGGATCTCGCCGCGCTCCGCAAGAACGTAGGCATGGTTTTTCAGAAGCCCAATCCCTTCCCGATGAGCGTATACGACAACATCGCGTATGCGCCCCGCACGTTCGGCATCCGTCAGAAGGGGAAGCTGGACGCGATCGTGGAGCGTTCCCTCCGCCAGGCGGCGATGTGGGACGAACTCAAAGACCGCCTGAATAAGTCCGCGCTCGGGCTTTCGGGCGGACAGCAGCAGCGCTTGTGCATCGCTCGCGCGCTGTCCGTTCAGCCGCAGGTGCTCCTCATGGACGAACCCACCTCCGCGCTCGATCCCATCTCCACGGGAAAGATCGAGGAACTTTGCTCCGAACTCAAAGAGCAGGTCACCATCGTCATCGTCACGCACAATATGCAGCAGGCGGCGCGTATTTCGGACAAGACGGGCTTCTTCCTTCTCGGCGAACTCGTCGAGTTCGGCGACACGGACGACATCTTCACTTCGCCCAAACACCCCGAGACGGAGCGATATATCACCGGCAGATTCGGTTAAGGAGAAATTATGACGACAAGAAAGATATTCGACGAAGAACTTTTGAACCTGCACGAAGAGCTGACGAAGATGTGTTCGATCACCGAGTCGATGATCAACGATTCCGTCCGCGCGCTCAAAACGCTCGACCGCGATCTGGGCGCGTCCGTTTCGGAGACGGACAAGAACGTGGACGATCTCGAGCTCGCCATCGAAAAGAAATGTATGCGCCTGCTTTTGAAACAGCAGCCCGTCGCCAAAGACCTCATCAAGGTGACGACCGCGCTGAAGGTCATCACCGACATCGAGCGGATCGGCGATCAGGCGTCCGACATCGGCGAGATCGTGCGGCAGTTTCCCGACGAGCACCTCATCAAAGAACCGACGCACATCCAGCGCATGGGGGATCTCGCGGTCGCGATGGTGCATCAGAGCGTGGAGGCGTTCCTCAACGAGAGCGAAGGGGGCGCGGATATGGTCATCCGCGCAGATGACGAGATGGACACCCTGTTCCTTGAAGTGAAAGAGGATCTCATCGAGATCATACGCAAAGACGGCGAAAAGGCGGACCAGGCGGTCATGCTGCTCATGATCGCCAAATACCTCGAAAAGATCGGCGACTATGCGGTCAACGTCGGCGAATGGGCGAAATATCTCGCTACGGGCGTTCATAGGGAATATCAGTAACATCGGCGAGCGGCGGAAGCGCCGCGCGGCCGATGCGGAGACGGTTTTCGGAAGAAGCGCGGGGAGGCCCGCGGACAGCCGCTCGCGGGAGCGAGGCGCGATCGGCGCCCTCCCGAAAGCGGAACAGAATACCCGGGAAACAGGGGAAGCGATGAAGAATATCCTTCCTCTTATTTCCTTTTTACATTTTTTTTACAACTTCATGACAATTGTATTACATCGGCTTGTTATAATGGGATTGTCCTTTGTTGTTCTACGGACGATTTACGTTGAGAGGATAAGTTATGAGTGTAATGGATTACATTGAGATCGTCATGATGATTCTCGGCGGTCTCGGTGCATTTCTGATGGGCATGACCAGCCTGTCCGACAACATGAGCCGTCTCGCGCACGGAAGGTTGCAGCAGATGCTCAACAAGACATCGAAGAGCCGCCTTGCGGGCGTCGGCATCGGTACGGCTGTCACGATGATCGCGCAGAGCTCGTCGCTGACCACCGTCATGGTCGTCGGCCTCGTCAACGCGGGTGTGATGACGCTGTTCCAGGCGACGGCGGTCATCATGGGCGCAAACATCGGTACCACGATCACCGCGCAGATCGTCGCGCTCAACAGCTTCGACGTCGCGACGTTCGCGCTTTCCCTTACGGCGATCGGCGTATTTGTCGCGATGTTTTCCAAAAAGGAAAAGGTAAAGTCTATCGGTTCCGCGCTCGCGGGACTCGGACTTATTTTTGTCGGGCTTGACTTTATGTCGAGCGCGATGGATTTCGATCCCGGCACGCCTGCGTACAACGCGATCACGAACGTTTTGTCCAGCGTGAACAACCCCGTTTTGCTTCTGCTCATCGGCATCGTCGTCACGGCGATCGTGCAATCCTCTTCGGCGGTGACGGCGATCGTCATCACCATGGCGAGCACCGGGCTCATCATCGGGGGCGGCGGAAACGCGGTCTATTACGTCGTGATCGGTTCCAATATCGGTACCTGCGTGACGGCGCTCCTTTCTTCCATCGGCGCGAGCGCAAACGCAAAGCGCGCGGCGACCATTCACTTCATGTTCAACTTCTTCGGCGCGATCATCTTCACGATCTTCCTGCTCTGCTGGCCTACGTTTGCGGATATGGTGCTCGTGAAGCTGTTCCCGGGGCATCCGGAAACGCAGATCGCGATGTTTCATACCTTCTTCAACGTCGTCTGCACGATCCTGTTCCTGCCTTTCGTCAATCTGTTCGTCAAACTTTCCAATTATATCGTGCGGGACAAAAAGACGAAGGCCGCGCCGACGGAAGCGGGGACGCTCACGGCGGAAATGGATCAGCGCCTTTTGCGCTCTCCTTCCGTTGCGCTCGGGTATCTCTATCAGGAGACGGGCAAAGTGTTCACGTTTGCGATGAATACGCTCACCGAATCGTTCGACGCTTTCCTTGCGAAGGACGTCTCCGTCAAGCAGAAGGTCATCGAGAACAACGAGGAACTCGCGCAGGTCAACAAGAATATGGTCGCCTATCTCGTGAAGCTGTCCGCTTCCAGTCTCGTCATGGAGGACGAGAAGACCATTTCCTCCCTGCATTACGTCCTCAACGACATCGTGCGTATCGGCGAGCTTGCCGACAACGTCACCAAATATACCGCGCATTACGTCAACGATGAACTCATCTTCTCGGGCGAAGTCATCGAGATGCTAAAACAGATGTACGGAAAGATCGAACAGCTCTTCGATTATTCGCTGTCCGCTTTCCTCGGGAAGGACTTCTCGCGCCTTGCCGACGTCGACCGCCTCGAAGACGAGATCGACAAGGACCGCAGAGGGCTCGTTTCCAAGCACATCGAGCGGCTGAACGAAGGCAAATGCCAGCCGCAGAATTCAAGCGTGTTCATCAACCTCGTCGGCAATCTCGAACGTGCCGCCGACCATATCACGTATATCGCTCACTCGATCGAGCAGGTAAACAATTGAAATTTGCCGCAGACTGTGGTATAATGTCTCAGAGGTGAGAACGTGAGCAAAATGGTATATCTGCTCGAAGATGACGTCAGCATCTGCGAGCTCGTCAAATGCACGCTGGATATGAACAGCATCGAGTGCGAATACTTCACGACGGTCAGGGAATTTTATGCGGCGATCGAACGGCGCGTTCCCGCCGTCGTCCTTCTCGACATCATGCTTTCGGACGGGGACGGGCTGGAAGTGCTCAAACACGTCAAGGCGCGCTATTCGGACGTGAGCGTCATCATGCTCAGTGCGCTCGGCAAGGAGACGGATAAGGTGAAGGGGCTGAATCTCGGCGCGGACGACTATGTTTCCAAACCGTTCGGGGTGCTCGAACTCACCGCGCGCGTCAACGCCGCGCTCCGCCGCTCCGCAAAGGCGACCGTGCTCAAAGCGGGATCGCTGGAAATGAACACGGAGAACATGACCGTCACGTTCAACGGGAAAGAGCTTTCCCTCAACAACAAGGAGTTTCAGCTCCTGCGCTATTGCATCGCGAACGAGGGCAAGGTCATGACGAGAGAGGCGCTCCTCACCGACGTGTGGGGATACGACTACGGGGAAACGCGTACGCTGGACAATCACATCGCCCGTCTGCGCAAGCTCGGGCTTAATTTCGAAACGGTATTCGGCGTAGGATACAAATTTCTTGCCGATAATAAAGAGAGTTAACAAACGGTGCGCTTTGTCGCGCCGTTTTTTTCGGAGAGATCCATGAAAAAACGCATCATGTGGGTGGGGTTCCTGATCATGGCGATCGGCATGATCGTATTTTCTTTCGTGACCGCGGAGGTATATTACCGCGCGAGCGTGGAAAATTCCCGCGAATTTCTCAAAATATATGCCAATATCGTCCCTGCGGATACGGCGCCCGAAGCGCTCACCGCCGAGCTCGCAAAGGAATATTCCGAAAGGCTGGGCGGCGCGC
Source organism: uncultured Clostridia bacterium (assembly GCA_944336975.1). Lineage (GTDB taxonomy): Bacteria > Bacillota > Clostridia > Christensenellales > Borkfalkiaceae > Gallimonas. Next base: position 69,083 of record CALVLH010000009.1, on the reverse strand, counting down.
GCGTGACTTTTCTGTCCTCGACGGGCGCATTTCTCGCCGATTCGGAGGATAAGGACGACTCCGACCGTTCCGACCGTCCCGAGGTGAGCGCGGCGATCCGGGAAGGCGAAGGGTTCGCCGTCCGCGCGTCGGCGACGATCGGAAAGGATATGGCTTATTATTGCAAGGCGTTCGACTCCTTCCTGTTGCGCATCTCTGTGCCGACGGGATCGTTCTGGACCATTTATCTGCGGTCGATGCCGTCCGTGTTGCTGTTCCTCGTTCTGGACGCGCTCCTTTGCCTGTTGTTTACCTATATCGCGACGGGATACATGTTGCGGCCGATGGAGCAGATCACCAAGGGAGCCGCCCTGAAGAAGCACATCCGAACGCCTTATTCCGAATTGCAACCCATCGCAGAGCTCATGAACCGCATGAACGACGACGTCGCGGCGCGGATGAAGGAGATCGACGAGGAAAAGAACCTCGTCCTGCGGGCGCAACAATCCAAAAACGAATTTATTTCCAACATCACGCACGAGATGAACACTCCGCTCACTTCCATCCGCGGCTTTGCCGAACTGCTCGCGACGGGCGCGCTGGAAGGAGAAAAGGCAAAGAAGGCGGCGCAGACCATCCTCACGCAGAGCGAACGGCTGTCCAATCTTATCGCCTGCATCATCAATTACAACGAGATCGACAGCGAGGATGTGCAGCTTTACGAGGTGAACGCTTCCAAGATCGCGAAGGATATCCTGGACGACCTTGAACCCGCGATCGCCGAGCGCAAGCTCGTACTCATGAGCGACATCCGCCCCGACGTGACGCTCGTCAGCCGTTACGAGCGTGTGACGGAGATCTTCGGGAATCTTATCCGCAACGCGATCCGTTATAACCGCGACGGAGGGAGCATTTCCGTTCTGCTCGACAAGGAGCAGTTCTGCGTATCGGATACGGGCATCGGCATTGCGGAAGAGAACCTCGAACGCATTTTCGAGCGTTTCTTTACCGTGGACAAATCGCACAGCGGCAAGAACGGCGGCTTCGGGCTGGGGCTCGCCGTCGTGAAAAAATTATGCAAAAAATCCGGCTGGCAGCTCTCCGTCAAGAGCGAATTGGGAAAAGGAACGACCTTCCGCATCCTCTTTTCGCTCGCGGATTGAGAGCCGAAAACGGTTGTCTGCCGTCGGCGGATGTGATATAATATGGCAAGACATGAGGTGAGTGAGATGAAAATTTATCTTTCCGAACAAGACAAGATCCCCGTACAAAGCGGGGGCGTAGGGTTGTTTTTCGAAGACCTGAATTACGCGCTGGACGGCGGGCTGTATGCGGAAATGCTGGAAAACCGCAATTTCGAGGCGAAAGACGTCAGCGGGAAAAAAGACGAATATACGATCCGTCCGGACGGGGGATATGCATGGGAGCCGTTCCCTCTCGGCGCGGAAGTGACGCGCAAGATCAAGACGGACCGTCCGCTGTTTGCGGAGAACCCGCATTATATGATGCTGCGCGTTCCGCAGGGCGGCTGGGGCGTGCGCAACAAGGCATACGACGGCGTATACGTCAAAAAGGGGATGGGATACAAGATCTCTTTCTACGCTCGCTCCTACGATTATAAGGGAAAGGCTGCCGTAGGCGTGTATGAGGCGGGCAATCCCATTTTCGAAAAGAAAGTACGCCTGCGCGCGGACGGGAAATGGCATTCCTATTCCGTTCACGTCAAGTGCCGCCGCGACGCAGACGCCGCCGATTTCGCGTTCACGCTCCTGAAAGCGGGCGCGGTGCATATCGATTGCTTCTCCATGATGCCCGATGACGCGATCTACGGCATTTTCCGCCGCGATCTCGCCGAACTGATCAAGGCGATCAAACCGGGATTTCTTCGTTTCCCCGGCGGTTGCGTCATCGAGGGCAATACGCTCGAAAACCGCTATCAGTGGAAAAATTCCATCGGGCAGAAGGAGCGCCGCCGTCATAACTGGAACCGCTGGGCGACGTTCGGCGGCGACGAGGACAACGGCTATCATACCAAATATTCCCATTACGGGCAGACGCTCGGGGTGGGCTATTATGAATATTTCCGCCTGTGCGAATATCTCGGCGCGAAGCCCGTTCCCGTCGTCAACGTCGGACTTGCCTGCCAATACGAATCGCGGCAGAGCGTGCCGCTCGATTCCCCCGAATTCGAACAGTATATTCAGGACGCGCTCGACATCGTGGAATTTGCCAACGGCGGCGAAGACACGGTCTGGGGCAAGGTCCGCGCGGAAATGGGGCATCCCCAGCCGTTCGGGCTGGAATTTCTCGCCATCGGGAACGAGCAATGGCAGACGGAAGAGAGTCGTTTCTTTGAGCGCTACGAGCGTTTTGAAGCGCGCATCCACGAAAAATACCCCGAGATCAAGCTCATCGGCACGGCGGGACCGACCGTCGGCACGCCCACATACGACAGCGCCTGGGAATGGGCGCGCAAGCGGGCGCAGGAAAACGAGACTTTCGTCTATGCGATGGACGAGCATTTCTATATGCCCGTGGAGTGGATGTACGGCAACACCGACATGTACGATCATTATCCTCGCGGCACGAAGGTGTATGCGGGCGAGTACGCGGGGCACATCCCCGGACTGAGTTGTACGATGAACACGCCGCAGGCGAACGCCTGGGCGAGCGCGCTCGCGGAGGCTGCGTTCATGACGGGCATGGAGAGAAATCCCGACGTCGTGGTCATGGGTTCTTACGCGCCCCTGTTCGCCCGCCTCGGCTATACGCAGTGGAGCCCGGATATGATCTGGTTCGACGGCAAAGGGGCGTACGTCACCGCCAATTATTACGTTCAGCAGCTTTACAGCCTGTATACGGGCGACTATTCGCTCAAAGTACGCCTGGAAGGGGCGGAAGGACTTCCCGTTTACGCGTCTGCGACGCAACGCGGGAAATACGTCTGCGTGAAGATCGTGAATGCGGGCGAGGAAGAGGAGACGCTTGAAGCGGACGGCGATTTCGATTTCGGGTCGCTCATGCGTATTGTCTGCATGAGCGGCAAATTGAACGATTACAACACGATGGAAGAGCCGGATAAGATCGCTCCGCGCGAGATCGCGCCCTCCGCGCCCCGCATGCTCACATTGCCCCCGCACAGTTTCTGCGCGGTAGCATTCCGGAAAGACGACTGAGCGTTGTGAAAAATTTGTCGGGAAATTTGTGTTTTTCGTTCAAAACGGAGAAATTGAGAAAAATGCACATTCTCGTTTGACTTCGCAGTCGGAATGTGATAAATTAGTAGTATTCCCGAAAGGAAAGTGAAGATTCAGTGTGTCGGAGCGGCACACTGAGCTATTTACCGAAAAGCGCCCGCGGCGCAAAAAGGCGGAAGGTCACAAATGAAGGCACTGGAAGAGAAAATTCTGAAAGAGGGGAAGGTCCTGCCCGGGAACGTCCTCAAAGTGGGCAGCTTTCTCAATCAGCAGATGGACTCCGATTTCATCATGGAGATCGGAAACGAGATCGCGCGCCTGTTTTCGGGAGAGAAGATCACGAAGGTGCTGACGGTGGAATCGTCGGGGATCGCGCTTGCGGTCGCGGCGGGCATCGCGCTGCACGTCCCTTCGGTGTTCGCGAAAAAACATAAGAGCGCGAATATGTCGAAGGAGGTATATACGGCGGCGGTGTATTCCTATACGCACAAGGAAACGTATGAGATCGCGGTCGCAAAGGAATATCTCGGCAAGGACGACGTCGTCCTTATCGTGGACGATTTCCTCGCAAACGGCAACGCCGTGCGCGGGCTGATGAAGATCGTCGAAGAGGCGGGGGCGCGCCTGTGCGGCTGCGCGATCGCCATTGAAAAGGGATTCCAGGGCGCAGGGGACGAACTGCGCGCGCAGGGGATCAGAATAGAGTCTCTCGCCATCGTGGAAAGCATGACGGATGAGAGCGTCACATTCCGCGCATAATAGGGAAAATTGCGCGGTTTTTCTTATCTTCGGTTGTAATTTTATTACAAATAAATTCAGATGCCGCCAGGCGCGGCAAAAGGAGAAAACATGAAAAAGATTTTGGCGATTGCGGCTTCGGCGGTGCTTGCGGCTTCCATGGTCGTCGGCTTTGCCGGATGCCAGGGCGGCGGTGTGAGCAAAGATGAGATCAAAGTCGGGTTCATCTTCCTGCACGACGAGACCTCCACTTACGACAAGAACTTCATCGATTCCGCAAAGGAAGCGGCGAAGAATCTCGGTCTTAAAGACGGTCAGATCGTCCTTCGCACGAACGTTCCCGAGGATGATTCCTGCTATGAAGCGGCTGCTGACCTTGCAGATTCCGGCTGCGACATCGTGTTCGCAGACAGCTTCGGTCACGAGTCCCATATCCTGAAAGCGGCAAGAGAATTCCCCGACGTCGAGTTCTGCCATGCGACGGGTACCCAGGCGCACACGGCGGGCGTGGACAACTTCCACAACGCATTCGCGGAGATCTATGAAGGCAGATACCTTGCGGGCGTTGCGGCAGGCATGAAGCTCGAAGAGATGATCGAAGACGGCAAAATCACCGCTGCGCAAGCGAAGATGGGTTATGTCGGCGCGTTCCCCTATGCGGAAGTCATCTCCGGGTTCACCTCCTTCTATCTCGGCGCAAAGTCCATCGTTCCCGAAGTGACGATGACCGTCCGTTACACCAGCAGCTGGTATGACGAAGTCGCGGAAAAGAATACGGCAAATTCGCTCATCAACGAAGGTTGCGTCCTCATCAGCCAGCACGCGGACTCTCTCGGCGCTCCCAGCGCCTGCGAAGAAGCGGGCGTTCCCAACGTTTCCTACAACGGAAGCACCAAGTCGACCGGTCCCAACACCTATATCATCTCTTCCCGCGTCAACTGGACGCCTTACTTTGAGTACATGATCAACTGCGTCCTCAACGGCGAAGAGATCGCGACCGACTGGGTCGGCACGCTGGAAACGAATTCCGTTCAGATCCTCGACCTCAATACGGACGTCGCGGCGGAAGGAACGCAGGAAAAGCTTGACGAAGTCATGGCTCAGCTGAAAGCAGGTACGCTGAAAGTGTTCAATACGGACAGCTTCACGGTCAAAGGCAAGAAACTCGATTCTTACCTTGCGGACGTGGACGACGCAGGCGATTATGTCCCCGAAACGGAAGCGATTTCGGGCGGATATTTCCATGAATCGGAATACCGCTCCGCTCCTTATTTCGACATCATCATCGACGGCATCACGAGCATCACGACCTGATCGGCGGAAAACGCAAACTGAACAGAAAGGAAAAGGCGGAGTTATGCTCCGCCTCATTCCGTTTGATACCCAAAGAAAAGACATACGGAGGTAACGGTTTGGAACAGGCTGTCGCGCTTGAACTCAATCACATTTCCAAATATTTCGGCGAAGTCGTGGCGAACAAGGACGTCGATCTCACCGTCTATAAGGGGGAGATCCTCGCCGTGCTCGGGGAGAACGGCAGCGGAAAGACGACGCTGATGAACATGATCTCGGGCATCTATTTCCCCGATGAGGGGCATATCGCCGTCAACGGTCAGCCCGTCGTCATCCGCTCCCCCAAAGACGCGTTCCATTACGGGATCGGCATGATCCATCAGCATTTCAAGCTGGTCGACGTCTTTACGGCGGGCGAAAACGTCGCGCTCGGCATCAAGGATAAGCGATACCGCCTCAAAGAGGTCAACGCCCGCGTGACGGAGATCGCCGAAAAGTACGGTTTCCGCGTGGACGCGAAAAAGAAGATCTACGAGATGTCCGTCTCCGAAAAGCAGACGGTGGAGATCATCAAAGTGCTTTACCGCGGCGCGGAGATCCTCATTCTCGACGAGCCGACCGCCGTGCTCACCCCGCAGGAGACGGAAAAACTCTTCGCCGTCCTGCGCCGTATGCGCGACGACGGCAAGTCCATCCTCATCATCACGCATAAACTGCACGAAGTGCTCGCGATCTCCGACCGCGTCGCCGTGCTCCGCAAGGGCGAACACGTCGCGACCATTGCGACCGCCGAGGCAAACGAGTCCATCCTTACGGAGATGATGGTGGGCAAGAAGGTTTCCCTCAACATCGACCGCTCCGAGCCGCAAAACGTGTGCGACCGTCTGGTCGTATCGCATATCGACTGCTCCGACCGCGAGGGCAGAAAGGTGCTCGACGATGTGTCGTTCACGGCGCGTTCGGGCGAGATCCTCGGCATTGCGGGCATCGCGGGGAGCGGCCAGCGCGAACTTCTGGAAGCGATCGCAGGATTGCAGCACATCGACGGCGGCGAGATTACCTATTTCCCGCCCGCAAAAGGAGAAAACGGCGAAGAAGAACAGGGACAGTCCGAAAAGACGAAAAAAGCCGACGGGAAGGATGCGGAAAACGCTCAGGAACCTCAAGCGATCAACCTGCGTGACAAGACGCCCATGGAGATCCGCGACTTAGGCGTGCGCCTTTCCTTCGTCCCCGAAGACCGCCTCGGCATGGGGCTGGTCGGGAACATGGACATCGTGGACAACATGATGCTCCGCAGCTACCGCAAAGGAAAGTCAGCGTTTCTCGACCGCAAGGATCCCGCGCACCTTGCGGACGACATCATCCGCACGCTGGAGGTAGTGACGCCGAGCGCGCATACGCCCGTCAGAAGGCTTTCGGGCGGCAACGTGCAGAAGGTGCTCGTCGGACGCGAGATCGCCATGACGCCCACCGTGCTGATGGCGGCGTATCCCGTCCGCGGGCTGGACATCAACTCCTCGTTCGCGATCTATAATCTTCTCAACAAGCAGAAAGAGAGCGGCGTCGCCGTCATCTTCGTCGGGGAAGACCTCGACGTTCTCATCGAACTGTGCGATCGGATCATGGTCATCGGCGACGGCAGGATCACGGGCATCGTGGACGGCAGGACGGCAAAGAAAGAAGAACTCGGACTGCTGATGACGGGCAATATTCCCGCGCAGGCGGAAAAGGAGGAAGCTCATGACGAAAACTGAACGCAAAGTGCATGAACCGCTCTTCCATATCTCTAAGCGGGACGCCGTTTCGTGGAAGCGCGCGCTGCTCGTCCGTGTCATCACGGTGCTCGGCGCCTTTCTCGTCTCGGGGATCCTTTCATGGATCCTCATCGGCGTGGATCCGTTTACCTTTATCGGAAAGCTCTTTGAAGGTATTTTCGGTACCGAACGCCGTATCTGGGTCATGCTCCGCAATCTGAGCATTCTCCTTTGCATCGCGCTCGCGCTCGCGCCCGCGTTCAAGATGCGCTTCTGGAACATCGGCGCGGAAGGGCAGGTGCTCATGGGCGGGCTTGCCACCGCGATCTGTATGTATTATCTCGGCGACAAACTTCCCGAACCCGTCGTATGGCTGTGCATGATCGTCGCGGGCATCGCGGCAGGCGCTCTGTGGGCGGTCATTCCCGCGATCTTCAAGGCGTTCTGGAACACCAACGAGACACTGTTCACGCTCATGATGAATTACATCGCGATGCAGCTTGTCTCCTTCTTCACCAACGTTTGGGTCAAGGACGGCTCGGGAACGCTGAAAAACGAGACGCACCTGCACGGGATCATGCTTCCCCAACTCGGGAATATGTATCTTCTGCCCATCATCGTCGTCGCACTTCTGACGGCGGGGATGTTCGTCTATCTAAAATACAGCAAGCACGGCTATGAGCTTTCCGTCGTCGGTGAGAGCGAAAATACCGCGCGTTATATCGGGATCGACGTCAAAAAGGTCATCATCCGAACGATGGCGGTTTCGGGTGCGATCTGCGGCGTGGCGGGGCTCCTGCTCACGGGCGCGATCAACGGCACCGTCACCACGGCGACGGCGGGCGGACAGGGCTTCACGGCGATCATCGTGAGCTGGCTGGGCAAATTCAACCCGCTGTATATGATCCTCACTTCCTTCCTCGTCGTGTTCCTCGACAGAGGCATGGTCCCGCTCAACCTCACCAACGACGCGTTCTCCGCGATCATCACGGGTATCGTGTTCTTCATCATCATCGGCTGCGAATTCTTCCTGTCCTATCAGATCAAGCGCCGCCACGAAAAGGCGCAGACGGTTGCGGCAGAGCCTGCGTTGATCGCGGAAACGCAAGGCGAGGCGCGGCAGATCGAAGGCGCGGAAACGACTTCACAGACGGCGGAAGCGACCGCACAGGAGGAAACGCAACAGGGCGAAGAGCGCGCTCAGACGCCCGAAGAAGAGGACGCGGCTCTTTTGAGAAAGATCGTCGATAAGACGGGCGAAGCGCTTAAAAAGGGCGCGGACGCGGTTGCCGACACGGCGAAGAAGTGTGCGCAGAAGGTCAAAGAAGGCGCACAGCGTTGCAAGGCGTTCCTGAGCGAAAAGTTCCGCAGGAAGGATAAGCCGCAAGGCGGCGAAGGACCCGCGGACGAGACCGCGGAGACGAAAGAAACGGAGAAAACGGACGGGGAGGACAAAGCGGAATGAACATTATCTCATTTATTGCTTCTGCGATCAGATTCAGCACCGTCTTCCTGTTCGGCTCCACAGGAGAAACGATCACCGAAAAATCGGGACACCTGAACCTGGGCACGCCCGGCATCATGTGTGTGGGCGCGGCGTTCGGCGGCTGGGGCGGTATGATCTATGTCAATGCCGCGGCGCAGATCAATCCCTTCCTCGCGGTATTTGTCCCGCTGCTGTTCACTTTGCTCGGCTCGGGACTGATGGGGCTTTTGTACAGCTTCCTCACCGTCACGCTCCGCGCGAATCAGAATGTGACGGGGCTCATGATCACCACGTTCGGCGTGGGGCTCGGCAAGTTCATCAAGGCGAATTTCGGCACGGAATTCGACGCGGCGATCGGAAAGCTGTGCGGATATTTCCGCGCGTCGCTCCCGTTTGCGGATAAACTCGGCTGGTTCGGCGAGCTGTTCCTCTCTTACGGGATCCTCGTCTATCTCGCGATCGCGGTCGCGATCGTCGCGTCCGTCTGCTTCTCCAAAACGCGCATGGGACTGCACCTGCGCGCGGTGGGCGAAAATCCCGCGACGGCGGACGCCGCGGGCGTCAACGTGACGGGGTATCGCTATACGGCGACGATCGTGGGCAGCGCGATCTCGGGACTGGGCGGTCTGTTCTATGTCTTTGACTATATGGGGGCATGGGACAGCGGTCTTACCTCTACCGAAGCGCTCGGCTGGCTCGCCGTCGCGCTCGTTATCTTCACGATGTGGAAACCCTGGCTGGGGATCTTCGGTTCCATCCTGTTTGCGGCGCTGTACCTGCTTCCCAACTATCTCGATGTGACGTTCGCGATGCGCGACATCATCAAGATGCTCCCTTACGTCGTGACCGTCATCGTGCTGGTGCTGACGAGTATGCGCAAAAAGCGCGAAAATCAGCCGCCTGCGAGCCTCGGACTCAATTATTTCCGAGAGGAACGATAACTATTGTCAACCCGCCCGCTCTCCGAAAGGGGAGCGGGCGTTTTTTTTGATCGCTTTTTGCGAAAGGGCACCGTGTCTGTTTTTTTCCGCAAAAGCCGCCGCCATGTCCCGAGCGAGACGGCTTTTGCCGCAAAGGGCGTACGCGGACATGGCGGCGGGATCGTGTTCTAAAAACAAAACGGGGAACATTCGCGATCAGGATAATTGACAAGTGCAATGCGGTATGATATAATTCAATCGATTTAAGAGCGCGGTGCGTTTTGCGAGAAAACGCCATGTGCGGAAAATTTGTCAATCGGGGACACTCGGGACGGCGATCGGCTTTGCCGATGATCGCCCGAGGACGGAAAGGGGGAGAAAATTGAAAAAACATCGCTGCGGAGCCGCTTGTCTGTGTCTTGCCGCTATGTTCGTCGGCATATCGTTTTCCGCTTGTGCGAACAAAGAGAAACCAGGCGGTGCATTTTTAGAGATGTCTTCGAATTGGTACACGATACAAAACGAATTGTTGCCGGCTGTTTCCGCTACGGAGACTGTTGAGGAGGCGATGGCGGAACTGCTCGCATCCCACTATTATGAGGATGAGGAATACGCCTATTTCACGCAGGATACGGAGGCGTCCGCTTCGTCAAAGGACGGCAGCCAAGGCGTGCCGTCGGCGCGGAATACGTATGTAGCGTATCGGCTGATCGATCTCGCGGAAGAGCGTGGGATGACGTATGCGCACGATAAGATCTCACTGTATTTTACGGAACAATGGCTCCCTGCGGCGGCGCGATCGGAGGATCTTTCCGTCGGGGCGGAAAATATGACGGACGTTCTGGCATTGTTAAAACTGATCGATGCAGTCGCCGATACGGGCAGGGACGGCACAGCCGAGCTTTCCGCACTGTTGCCGTTGGAAAAGCTGGAATCCTTATTCCCGCAGGCGATGAACAGCGCTTCGGCTTCTTATTTTATGACGATCTCCGATCTTTGCGACATAGAAACGTTAGGCTTTCTTCAGACTGTCGTTCCTGTCGATACCGCGTTGATGCGCGGGCGTTTTGACCAAATGCGGGAAAGCGGAGCGCTGACGCTGTCCGAACTTGCCGCCGCTTATCGGATCACGAAAGCGGTCAGGACGGTCGCTCCGAAGGATGATCCGACGCTCATCGATTTTTACCGAAAGCAGATCGAGGGGCGAGGTTATCGCGCGGAGCAGTCGGAGATCCTTTCCCGCGACGAGGCCCTTTCCGCTTGCGCAGATATTTTTGCGAGGATGCGCGCGGGTGAACTTCCCGTCACGGGGGACGAACTGCTGATGTGGAATACGCTGGCTTTCGCAATGAACAGTGACGAAGATTATGAAGAGATCGGTACGGAAGAAGAAGGACGGTTTGACGCCGAGATGGAAAGGTTGAAGTCGGAATGGCGGGAGCTCGCATCCGCGTTGCAGTGCGAGGGCGGCTTGTTTGCGGCAACGCCGGGCGGCGCGCCTTCGTTGTTTTACAGTTATGCGGCATATTTTAGCTCGCTGAGCGCATAAGGGGGGATGCAATGATCAGGATAGAAAAACTGAGCAAACGCTATCGCGACGCCGTCGCGCTCGATTGCATCGATCTGACCTTCCTGCGCGGCGAGATCACCTTTTTATGCGGCACGTCGGGAGCCGGGAAGAGCACGCTGTTATATCAGCTCGGATTGCTGGAACGCCCCACGGAGGGCTCCGTTTCGGTGGACGGGGTGAATATCTCCGCCCTTACGGAGCGGGAAGCCGAGCGGTATCGCGGCGAAAACATCTCGTATGTCTTTCAGGAAAACAATCTCGTGACGGGAACGACCGTAGCGGACAATATCGCGACGGCGCTCTCGCTTGCGGGTTGCGACGCGAAGGAAGAGGAGATCCGCGCCGTGCTCCAAAAGGTGGGAATAGAGAAATTGTACCGCCGTCGCAGCGAGACGCTTTCGGGCGGCGAACGCCAACGCGTCTGTATCGCGATCGCGCTGCTCAAACGCTCTCAGATCATTCTCGCAGACGAGCCTACGGGTGCGCTTGACAGCGAAAACGCGACGGAGATCTTTCGCCTGTTGCGCGATCTGAGAAAAGACCGCTATGTCGTCATCGTAACGCACGATACCGACCTTGCGGAACGGTTTGCAGATCGGATCGTCACGCTTTCGGACGGAAAAGTCGTTTCGGACCGCCGTTTTGCAGAGGAACTTGCCGAGACGCCTCCTCCGTCCCGCCGCCGCGGCGGGCGCTTTTCCTTGCGCCGCGCCTGGAGGTTGGGCGCGGACAGTCTGCGCAGGAAATGGAAATCGCAGATTTTCGTCTATCTCACGCTCATCCTCGTCGTGGCGGTAAGTTCCACGGCGCTCAATCTCTATGATACGGGGACCAATGTCGTGCGTTCGACCAACAACGCCCTGTTTGAGACGGATCGCATCGAGGTGAAATATGGCGGCGGCGATTTTATGTTTCCGCCTTATTTGGATAAAATTCAACCGATGAGCCGTGAGCTGCTGGAAGAGGCGATCGACACCGATCGCTACGAACAGATCACGCCCTATTATCAGAATTTGGATAGCGGGTTTCTGAATATCTATGCATCTGAAGAGGACGGCGTTTCGATCAGCGGCGGCATGGGATTTTTCAGTGTTGACGAAAACGTACAGGTCGTGCAATGGAACGACTTTTTCCGTAACCGATTGAATATGCTCGAGATCGAAGGAGAGATCCCCGCTTCGCCCGATGAGATCATATTGAGCGCAACAGAGGCGCAAAAGCTCAGAGAAGACCCGAACGATATGATCGGACAAAAGCTTCTTTTGTGGTGCACTGTTCCGAGCGGCGAAAAGACGGAGGTGACCGTTACCGCGATCAATTATTCGCGGACGGGATCTTATTCCGAATACGATCAAGAATCGGGCTCCGATCTCATCGTCATACCGTCTTATTTTTCTGACGAGCTGATCGCAGAAATTCTGCAAAAGCATTATGACGATTATAGGAACATCATCGAAGAATGGGAAAAAAATCTCTATACGATGAAGGTATCTTCGCAGTCGGCCAGCCTGTATACGCGAGCGTTGGTAAGGCGTCCGTCGGAGGAGAGTTATCTCTACGGCACCGCGCCGGGAGAAGGTCAGATCGCCGTGAGCGCGGCTGACGTAAGAAGTTTCTATGCGATGGCTTATCCCGATGAGGACCTCCCCGAGGATGAGGAGATCAGAAACGGGACGCTGGACGAGGCAACGTTAAATAAATTATATGCCGCGGAGTTCGCGATCAGCTTCAACACGGGAGTGAAAGTAAAGATCTCCGGCATTTATGAATGGGAGAAGACAGAGGGCTCAAACGATCCCGTACTGCTCATTTCGGACGATGTGGAAGAGTCGCTGTTTACCGTCCGCCCCTCCGGGTTTCGTTTGTATATCAAAGAAAACGTGGACATCCGCGCGGAAGTGAATACGCTGAAAGAGGCGTTTCCGTTTCTCGCCGTGACTTCTCCGGGCGCGAATTCCGACGGGAATAAATTGGAATCGGTCGACGGGGTCATCACCGCTCTGGCGGCGGTCGGAGTCGTTTTGTGCCTGCTGGCGGCAGTCCTCATCTATACCTGCACGAAACTGGATATTTCACAGCGGAAATATGACATCGGACTGATGAGGAGCTGGGGGGCGAGCGCGAAAGAGCTCTTCCTCGTGTTCCTGTTCGACGCATTCATGATGTCCGTCGTCTCTTTGGGGATCGGACTGTCCGTCTCGCTTGCGGTGACGTTTGCCGCGCCGTCGTTCATTGGCGGACTCGCCAACGTCGTGATGCGGGTCTCGGCGCTCGGGATCGTTGCGGTCGTCTGCGGCGTCCTCGTCGTTTCCATGCTTTCCGTGACGTATCTGCTGTTGCGCGCGAGAAAACTCACGCCGAGAGAGTGCATCATGACGCGCTGATCAGCGGCGTTGCGTGCCAAAAAGCATATTTGTCCGACGGAACAGGCGGTATGCGTCGTCTTACGGATCGCCGACAGATGGAAAGAAAAGCCCGACTTTGCGTCGGGTTTTTCTTTTTGCAGGCGGCGCGCCGTCCTTTTGCGTGCGGGAAGGCGTTCGGGACGTTTTGCGGGCAGCGGAAGCGATAAGCATTTCTTTCGGGAGCGCGCGGGGCGGGATAAGTTCCGCTTATGGCTCGTATTATGTTCCGATAAGGCAGAAAGTCAATTTTTCCCAGAGAAATATTTGACTTCGGGGGACAAAAAACTTATAATGTTAAGAAAACAGGGACAGAATCGCAGGCAACGCGAAAATGTCGCCGAGGAGCGAGAGCTTATGAACGTAACCGAAATATTTGGGTGTAACGTATTCAACGACGAAGTGATGAAAAATTCGCTGCCGAAAGAGGTATACCGTTCGCTGCGGCGGACGATCGACGCGGGCGATCCGCTCGACACGTCCATCGCGGGCGCCGTCGCGGCGGCGATGAAGGACTGGGCGGTTTCCAAAGGCGCTACCCATTATACCCACTGGTTCCAGCCGCTGACCAACCTCACCGCGGAAAAGCACGACAGTTTCATCGAGCCTTCGGGCGATAAGGTCATCATGCAGCTCACGGGAAAATCGCTCATCGTGGGGGAACCGGACGCGTCGTCCTTTCCTTCGGGCGGATCGCGCGCGACGTATTCCGCGCGTGGCTATACCGCATGGGATCCCACCTCTCCCGCGTTCGTCAAAGAGGGAACGCTGTATATCCCGACGGTATTCGTCTCCTATACGGGCGAAACGCTGGATAAAAAGGCGCCGCTCCTCAAATCCATGACCGCGCTCGACACGCAGACGAAGCGCCTTTTGAAGTTGTTCGGGATCAAGTGCGACAAGATCTTCACGACGGTCGGCCCCGAACAGGAATATTTCCTCGTGGACGAAGAGGTGTTCAAACAGAGAAAGGACCTGCTTCTGACGGGAAGGACGCTTTTCGGCGCGCGTCCCGCGAGAGGGCAGGAACTCGAAGATCATTACTTTGGCGTACTCCGTCCCCGCATCGCGGAATTCATGCGCGATCTGGACGAAACGCTCTGGTCGTTCGGAATCCTCGCCAAGACCAAGCACAACGAGGTCGCGCCCGCACAGCACGAACTTGCGCCCATTTTCACCTCCACCAACGTCGCGGTGGACGACAATCAGCTCACGATGGAGATGATGAAGAAGATCGCGCACAAGCACGGGCTTGCCTGCCTTTTGCACGAGAAGCCCTTCGAAGGCGTCAACGGTTCGGGCAAGCACAATAACTGGTCGCTCTCCACGGATACGGGGATCAACCTGCTCGAACCCGGGGAAGAACCCGAAAACAATATGCGCTTCATGCTCATCCTCGCCTGCGTGATCGCGGCGGTGGATAAATATCAGGGCATCCTGCGCGCGTCCGTCGCTTCGGCGGGCAACGATCACAGACTGGGCGCGGACGAAGCGCCTCCCGCGATCATTTCCGTCTATCTCGGCGATCAGCTCGGCGCACTCGTCGACAGCATCGTCCTGGGCAGACAGTATGTTCCCAAAAAGGCGGTGCCCGGTTCCATCGGTGTTCCCGAATCGCCCATCTTCCCCATGGACACGACCGACCGCAACCGCACGTCGCCGTTCGCCTTTACGGGCAACAAGTTCGAATTCCGCATGCTCGGGTCCATGGCTTCCGTCGCCGATCCCAACATCGTGCTCAACACGATCGCGGCAGAGATGTTCTCGCAGGCGGTAGAAGCGCTTGAAAACGCGCCCGATTTTGAGAAGGCGTGCAAGCTGTATACCGAGCGCCTGCTCAAAGAGCATTATCGCGTCATCTTTAACTACGACGGATACGGTCCCGATTGGGAGCCTGAGGCGGAGAGAAGAGGACTGCTCAACAACAAGACGACCGCAGATGCCGTTCCCGAATGCTTCAAGAAGGAGAACATCGACGTGTTCGTCCGTCAGGGCGTATACACCGAGAAAGAGGCGATCGCCCGCGCGAACATTCAGCTGGAAAACTACGTCAAGATCATCAACATCGAGGCGCGCACCATGCTGGAGATGGCAAAGCGCGAGATCTATCCCGCGGTGAACGCGTATATTTCCGATCTCTGCGCCACGGTGGTGGCGAAGAAGTCGGTCAGCGACAAGATCGTCTGCACGGCGGACGAAGAGATCATCGAAAAGCTGTCCGTGTTCAACGAGGCGATGATGGCGGCGGTCGCAAAGCTGGAAAAGGATCTTTCCGAGATGCCCAAGGACGAAGGCCCCGCGTCCATGAAGATGGCGCACGTCGTTCTTCCCGACATGGAGGAGATCCGCCGTTGCGCGGACAACATGGAAAAGCTGTGTTCCGCCGATTACTGGCCGTTCCCGACGTATACCGAACTGCTGTACAGCGTCAGATAAACAAAACCGCGCCCCCGAAGGGGGCGCTTTTTCATGCCGAAAATTAGGAGAGATTTTCGGGCGCGCGGGTTTCCCGTGCGCCCGTTTCCCTGAAAAAATTACGTCTTGCGTTCGTCCCAATGGTATGATATAATGGTACTGCAAAGCGCGCGCCCGCGCTTGAAGGCGTGCGGCGGCGGAGGAGAATGCGATGCGCGACAGGTCGGAGACAAGAGAATATCAGAAATACGAAGAGACCTATCGCTCGGAGGAGCGCCAACGTTCGGAAGAATATCATCGCGCGCAGGAGGCGTTCCGCTCTTCCGAGTTCTTCCGTTCGGAGGAGTATGCGGAGGAGGCGCCCGTGCGCGCCGCGCCGAGGCGGGAAACGCTTCAACGCAACCGAAGGCGGAAAAATCTGCTGGCGAGCGGGCTGTTCACGTCGGCGGGAGCCGTTGTGGGGGCGGCAGTCATCGCCGTCGCGGTCGTTCTCATGGCGGCGGTCAGCGTTGTCGCGACCGACGTCGACGTCACTTCTTATAGCCTGTGGGCGGAGCTGAGCGTGGAAAATACCGATAACGTGCCCCTCATCGGTTGCCTGAACGGACCCGGAGCGGAAGAATATTATGAATTGCCCGCGGGCAAAGATCGCTGTTTCGTCTATTTCGATTTTCTCCTGCCCGACGAGGAATATCTCTTCGAAGTGAAGGGGGACGGCGGGAAGGTGTATTATTCTCAAACCTATCGCACCCTTGCCTACGAACAAAAGCTGTTTCCCGTCGAGGGCGGCGCTTCGGGCGACGCGATCGTCTTGCAGTTCGCCGCCGAAGATCTTCCCGAATACAGCCTCAACGTTCAGCTCGACGGACAGCCGCTGGACGTCAAGCTCAGCCGCGGTTCGCCCATGCTCATGGCGGAAGGGCTGTTTCCCAACACCGAATACGCGGTTACGGTATCGGATCCCGCCAACGGGGAATGGCTTTACAGCGAGACGGTGCGCACGGGAAATGCGATCTACTATGAAGAAGAATATGTCAACGCGAACGAAGCGTCGCTCCTGTTTTATCCCGAAACCCTTCCCGATCGCGATCTCGAGGTATATCTCGACGGCGTCTTGCAGGCACAGAGCATCGACCTGGCGACGGGACGTCTGTTTCTGAGCGGATTGCAACGGGATACTGCCTACGAACTCGCCGTCCGCGATCCCGAAACGGGACACTGCCTGTATGAGGGGGAACTCGTCACTTCCGACATCCTGGTCGCATTCACGGAGGTGGAGGCGTCGCAGGAATCGCTCTCGATCCGCCACGATCTGCTGAGCGAAAAGCCACAGGAAGTCGTCCTGCGCCTGCTCAAAGACGGAAGGCTGATCGACGAGCAGACGGCGGCGACGACGCAGTCGCCCGTCTCCGCTTCGGACGCGTCGGGGACGAGCGCCCTGAGCGGATGCGAGCCGTTTACCGAATACACCGCCGTCGTGATGCGTGCGAGCGATTTCCGCAAGCTGTATATCGCGCAGGTGCGGACGGCGAGCTATCTGAACATCCCTTCGCAGGGGGAAACGCGGACGGCGGAGGGCGAGATCGTGACTTTGGTCTCGCGCACGCAAGACGCCGAGGCGCTGGCAGGCAACACGGAGGCGATCTCCTATACCCTGCCCGAAGGCGCGTCGACCGAAGAGGTATCCTTCGAATGCGTGTCCGTAAACGGGTATTCGCTGCCTTCGCTCGTCGGCTACAGCGGCGAAAACAACACCGTCGTCCTTCTGACGCAATATGCGGCGAGCGGGGAGATCTACGAGCTGAACCTGTATTCGGCGACGGCGCGGAGTTCCCGTGCGGACGGCGCCGAGCCGATCGAAACGCGGCTCATCGCCGTGACGGGAGAGCCGCAGGTGAGCTATCCGACCTTTGAAGTTTCGTTTGAGAGGGAGGAAACGGGCACGAGCGCCGTCGTCACGATCAAGCATACGGGCGGCGAACTCCTGGCGAAAGAAAGCGGGGAGGCGCTCTATCGCCTGCGCTTCGACGCGGTCGGGCTGGAGGATGTCGAACTGGACGATTTTGCCTTAAATCCGTCGCAGACGGTCACGATCAGTCTGTCTGCCTTGCAGGATTCGGGCGTGCTGTACTTGTGTTTCTTTTCGCAGGGATGGGGGTATGTCATCGATACGGTGCCTGTCACCGTCGGATAAATCAAGGAGGAAAATATGGGAAAGGTACAAAATGAAAAAGAACGCAACGTCGCGGGCATTCTGTTTTTCGCGCTTGCGCTCGCCGTCGCGCTCGCATATTTTGTCCTGCTCATCGCGGGCAGGTGGATTTTTGACGCGGACGACGTCTTTTATCTCGGCATCAATATTTTCGCCGGAGAGGCGGGCAATGTCTGGTTGCGTTCGCTGAGCTATATCATATTCCTGCTCACGCTCTCGTATGTGATCAGGCTGGCGCTCAAACAGGCGGCGCTTCGGCTGCGCCGCGGCAAAGCGCTGATCGATCTCATCTGCAGTTTTATCAAATACGTCGCCGTTATCGCGCTCATATTCGCCGTGCTCAGCACATGGGGTGTGAATACGACCGCTCTTCTTGCAGGGATCGGGATTCTCAGCCTCGTTGTCGGGTTGGGAGCGCAACCGCTCATCGAGGACATCATCGCGGGGCTGTTCATCGTGTTCGAACACGTGTTCGAAGTGGGAGACATCATCGTGGTGGACGGCTTCCGCGGCACCGTCAAGGAGATCGGCATCCGCACGACGCAGATCGAAGACGCGGGCGGCGA
This sequence comes from uncultured Clostridia bacterium, assembly GCA_944336975.1. GTDB lineage: Bacteria > Bacillota > Clostridia > Christensenellales > Borkfalkiaceae > Gallimonas. The sequence goes on along the minus strand of CALVLH010000009.1, from coordinate 50,548 downwards.
CATCAAGGTCGTCAACAATTCGGACATCCGCACGCTGGTCAACATGACGAGTCAGCTCTCGCTCGCCGTTTCCGAAGTGGACATCGAATACGGAGAATCTCTCGAACGGGTGGAGCTGGTCATCAAAGACAATCTCCCCGCGATCAGGGAGGAGATCCCCGACATCGCCGAAGGGCCGTTCTATATGGGCGTATCCCGCCTGGGCGCTTCGGGCGTGACGTTGCGGTTTACGGCAAAATGCCCGGAAATGCAAAAATTTCAGGTGGAGCGGGATATGAACCGCCAGCTCAAACTGCTGTTTGACAGAAACGAGATCAACATTCCCTTCACGCAGGTCGTCGTCCACGAGGCAAAGCCGATCGCGTCCGCGCCCGAAGTCCGCGCCGAGGACGCAAAGCGGTTCGTCAAGGAACAGCGCGAGCTGTCCCGCGGGATCGACGCCGAGGAAGAAGTCTGACGTTTGCCGCGGCGGGGAGAGATCGGGCGCGGCGCATCGTCCGCGCGCGGAAGAGGAAGAGGGCGCCGCTGTGTGACCTTGTCACGGAAAGCGCGGGCGAAAGCGGTTATAATAGAGTCAAAGGAGGCGAAAAGGATGAAAGAATACATCTGTACGGTGTGCGGCTACGTCCATAAGGGGGAACTGCCGGACGACTTCAGATGCCCCGTGTGCGGGGCGGGAAAGAAGGCGTTCCGCGAAGTGACGCCGCAGGCGCAGCCCGAAGCGGCAAAACCGACGCCCGTTCCCGCGCCCTCGGTACACGAAGAGCGGGAACTTTCGGCGATGGAAATGAGCGTCATCTGCTCCAATCTCGCCCGCGGGTGCGAAAAACAGTTTATGCCGCAACAGGCGGAACAGTTCCTTGCCCTGGCGCGTTTTTTCCGCGCGGCGGCGGGGAAGGCGGATAAAAAGAGCGCAAAAGCGGTCGCAAAGCTCGTCGAAAAAGATCTGAGCGAGGGGTATCCGTATGCGAACGCCGTGGCGCAGGGCGCGGGGGACCGCGGCGCGATGCGCAGTCTGGTCTGGAGCGAAAAGGTGACGCGGATGTTGCAATCTCTGCTCGCCCGCTATGCCAAAGTGGGGAATAAAATGACGGAAAATACGGGCGTATACGTCTGCACGATCTGCGGCTTCGTCTATGTGGGCGACGCGCCGCCCGAACTGTGTCCCGTGTGCAAAGTCCCTTCGTGGAAGTTTGAAAAACAGCAAAGGAGGGCAAAGTGATGGCGGCAAAATATGCGGTCAGAAATTTACGGCTCTGCACCAAAGACTGTCTGTGCCTGTACGTCTGCCCCACGGGCGCGACGGATACGGAGAACAGCGTCATCGACGTGACGAAATGCGTCGGTTGCGGCGCTTGCGCGGACGCCTGCCCTTCGGGGGCGATCTCGATGGTCCCCGAGCAGTATCCGCCCCAACAGCCCAAACGCGAAGACGTCGTGCGGGCGCTTCGCTCGCTCATCGCGAGCAAGACGGAGGCGGAGCGGATCGCTTCCGCACTTCCCGACGAACTGGGCGTCGCGATCGAAAAATCGTCGCGGCTGATGGCGGAGGATCTCGCGCGGGAGGCGGGATATATGCTCCCGCAGAGCCTCAACGCGAAGAAGTTCCTGGAAAGCATCAAAAATTATCCCGGCATCCCCGCGGACGTCGTCGAGGGATTGCTCGCAAGTATCAAATTCAACGAAAAAGAGTCGAAAACGGAGGAAACAAAGATGGAAAAATGGAAATGTACGGTATGCGGATATGTCCACGAGGGGCCTCTGCCCGCAGATTTCAGATGTCCCGTATGCAAACAGCCTGCCGATAAATTCGTGAAGATCGAAGAAGCTCCCGCGACGCCCTATGCGGGGACCAAGACGGAGCGCAACCTTCGGGAGGCGTTTGCGGGCGAATCGCAGGCGCGCAACAAATACACCTATTTCGCGTCCGTCGCGAAAAAGGCGGGCTTCGAGCAGATCGCCGCGCTCTTCTTGGAGACGGCGGAAAACGAAAAAGAACACGCGAAGCTGTGGTTCAAAGCGCTGGGCGGGATCGGCGACACGGCGGAGAATCTGCTCCATGCCGCAGAGGGCGAGAATGCGGAATGGACGGATATGTACGACCGCATGGCGCGCGAGGCGGACGAGGAGGGCTTCCACGAACTTGCCGAGCAGTTCCGCGGCGTCGCGGCGATCGAAAAGAGACATGAAGAGAGATACCGCGCTCTGCTCAAAAACGTGGAAAGCAAGACCGTATTCGAAAAGAGCGGCGTCACCGTATGGGAATGCAGGAACTGCGGGCATATCGTCGTTGGCACGAAAGCGCCCGACGTCTGCCCCGTATGCAAGCATCCGCAGGCGTTCTTTGAGGTGCATAAAGAAAATTACTGATCGGTAAAAGCTCTCGATCGGGACGGGCGCGGCAGTTTCGCATTTACGGAACGCCGCGCCCGTTTTCTTTCCGTGCGCCGCTTCGTTTGTCCTATTTTGTCGTATCGCGCATATCCCTTTGCGCGGCGAATACATTATCACGGACGGCGGGAGGCGCGCTGCGCCCGAGCGGACGTTGTAGCGAGAAAAAATGAATTTGTGCGTAAATTTATGTCAAAGATAATGAGCGTGCGCGTACCGCTCCGAGAAAAAGAGGCGGTTCGGGAAGCGGAGGAAGGAGGAAAAGGGCGGGGATATACATATAAAAGGGGATATTCCGCTCCCTTTTTCTGTTAAAATATTCCTTTGGCGGCTTTTCTGAGAAAATGTATTGACAACTTACTGAATAGGTTGTATAATTTTCATATAAAAGTATTAAATGTTTTCATCGTTTGTGTTACGTTCGTTTTTCTATGATTTATTTCCGCCGCGCGGAAATAAAAACAAGCTGAGACGGGCGACATTTGTGTGCTTTGGAGCGCACGGCAAAAATCGGAAAAAATAATGAAAGGGTGAGGGTTCATTATGGGTAATATTGTCAATCTTTTCGGGTATCATACGATCTATTTTGATACGCAGGGCGGCGCGCCGATCAAGCCTATGCACAGACGGCGCAGTCAGCTTGTCATCATGCCGAAGGCGGAAAAACCGGGCTGTATTTTCGGCGGCTGGTTTTTCGACAAGGCGTGCACGCGCCCCGCGCTTATTTCCACGATGCCGCGCGAAAACGTCCGCGTGTACGCAAAGTGGAATATCCCCATTCCGTTCTCGCCCGAGGCGGAAAAACGCCCGCAGATCTTTTTGCCTGCGGAAGCGGAGTCCGCGCCGCATCCCAAGAGCTTTTTGAAGTTCCTCAAAGAAGGCTCGATCGCCAATAAGGAGACGTATACGCAGTTGTGCGGGCTCATGCTGGGATACAAAGGGGTGCGCGTGCGCTATACGCGGCGTGAGGCGCTCTTCCGCTTCAAAAAGCAGGAGCTGTTGCGGGTGACGGTGCGCGGGAACTCGTTGCGCATCTATTTCATGCCCGATCCCGATACATACGAACAAAAGACGTATCATCACCGCCGCACGCAGAAGAAGTGGGCGGCGAAGACTCCGCTCGAACTCAACGTACGGAGCAACCGCAGCCGCAAATACGCCATGTTCTTCGCGGAGGAAACGGCGCGGCTGGCGCAGTTGCAGAAAAAAACGAAATATACCGCACCCGATTATCAGACGTGCGTGCTCGCCCGAGGCGGGAACGCGCTCACGAAGGCGGGCAGAAGCTCGCTCATCGTCGAGCGCATCAACGTGCAGGACGTGGGCGCGCTCAGCGATCAAGAAGCGCGGGAGATGACGGAGATCAAGCGGGTGCCGCCCCGTGAAGGAGACGCGAAGATCGTCTCCGTTGCGGTGAGCACGCTTTCGGAACATTTCCCCGACGGCGTGCGGGTAAATCTCGCGGTGCTCAAACGCAAAAAGCTGGTCGCGGAGGACGCGACGGGGTTCCGCGTCGTGGGGAAAAATACGCTGGAACGCAGTCTTGTGGTCACCGCGGACGCGTTCAATGCGAGCGCCATTAAAATGATCCTTCTTACAGGCGGAAGGGCGATCGTCCTTCGGGAGGACGAATCGCTGTCCGCAAAAGAAGATCAGGCAAAATAATCAATCCGCGCCGTCGGCGCAATCTTTCCGTATATCGCAACGATATGCGGAAAACGCTTTTATTTCGGGAATAGGGCGGATGCCGGAACGCGCCCCGTTCCCTTTCCGAGAAAGTATCATTCCGGTCAGGATCACCTATGAAATTTTCATCTAAAACGAAGTCCAGAATCATAATCGCATTATCTCTTGCGTTCTTCTTGCTCTTCTCCGTCGCGCTGTGGAGCGTTTTCCGCGTGCGCGAAAATTCCGCATTTGCGGAAACGGATGCGACCAAGATAGCCACCGCGCTCAACGGCGCGGCGGGCGATTGGAAGACGCAGACTGCCGTCACGGTCGGGGACGAGACGAACGAAAACGGCGCCGTCGTCGTCATAAACGCGGCGGCGGTGACCGATTCGAGCGATAAGATCGTCATCAGGTCGGGCGCAAGGGTTACCGTCAACGAGGTAGAACCCTCCGTTCAGCGCGAGCTGGAAAACACGGCGGTCTATTCGCAGATCGTCTTCGACGTGCCCGTGACCGTTCAGAAGGAAGCGGTGCTCACCTTCAACTCGGACGTCGTGTTCCGCGCGGGCGTCACGGTCGAGGGCACGCTCGTCATCAACGGCATGGCGTTCAACCAGAACAAACAGATGCTCGTCTCCAATAAGGTGAACGATTACGCCGAGATCAAGAGCGAAGGCGTCATCGTCAACGGCTCGCTCAACAACGACGGCGCGCGCGGCGGAACGATCGCCGTTTCGGAGGGCGCGACGTTGACCGTTTCCGAGCCGACGACGTCGAGTTATCTTGAAGGCGACCAGAAAAAAGAGTTTTCCAATCACGACGGCGGCGCACTGTTCCTCAAAGCGGGCGCGGACGGCGCGAGCGGACTTTCTGTTAGCGGCACGGTGAAAAACGAGGGGAGCGTGATCTATGACGACGCGATCTCTTCCGCACCCGTGACCAACGGCATAGTCGTTGAGGCTACGTTTATTTCCTCGCTCGGCAACGTCAGCGGGAGGGCGGTGTTGTATCCGAATGCCGCCGACAGTACATATACGACAGGAACGGCATTCACATTGCAGAACGGAAGTTCGCGTTCGTGGAACGGCGTAACGCTCCTTTCGTTCGGCAGGACGACGCTTGTCAATACTTCCCAATCTGCATATTATAACCTCACAAACGTATATTATAACCTCACAAACGTAAACCTCGGCGGCGGCACGTCGGAGTCTGCTGTGTTTACGCAGGGCGCGAACGAACTCATCTTCGACGGCGGCGCAAAGTGGAGCAAAAACGCAAACGGGGGATTTACCTCAGGGGCAAAGACGGAATTTTTGTTAGGCGACAATGCAGAGCAGAGTTCCGTCTATACGACGAGTTTTTCGTCTTCTTCGCCATTGATCAAGGTGGGCGAAAGTTATGATAGCACATCCGTTCTCAATGTGTACGGCGGAGTTTCGATCGTGCGCAATGCAGTGTCGGCGTCTGATGTCTGCGGCGGCGGCATTTCGCTGAGCAACTGTTCCGATCTCAATCTCTACGGCGGGAAGATCGCATACAACGCCAATCTTTCTATTCGCCAGAACGGCGGCGGCGCGGGGATCATCGGGAACGGCAACGATATTTCTATCAACATTTACGGCGGCGCCGTGACGAGAAACCCGCGGACGTCTTTCAAGTCGGGCGAGCGCTCCGCCGACGGCGCGGGGATCAGCCTGGAATCGGGAAGTTTTTCGGAGAATACCGTACTCAGTCTGTACGGCGGCGAGATATCCTATAACCACGGCTCGGACGGACTGGGTTCCAAGCGTTCGAGCGAGGCGCAGGCGGCGGACGGCGGCGGCGTGCGTATCCATACGGGCGTATTCAACCTGTACGGCGGAGCGCTTTCTTACAACAGCACGGGCGGGTTCGGCGGCGGCGTGATCATGTGGCTGTCCGAACTCAATATGACGGGCGGCGAGATCTCCGGCAACCATGCCGCATTCGGCGGCGGCGTTGCGATGACTTCCAATACCAAGTCATACAGTACCGATAACAACCAATATACGAGCGTGGCGTCGATCAGCGGCGGTAAGATCACGGGGAACGTTTCGGCTACGCGCAACACGACTCAAAACGATTCGACAAAGATCGGCGGCTACGGCGGCGGGATCTGCGTCGGCGCGCAGGGATTTTATTTCGGTTCAAGAGTGATGCTCGGCGGAGACGTCGAGATCTCCGCCAACCGTGCGGTCTACGGCGGCGGACTTGCCGTCTACGCGGACAACGGTTCGGACGGCGGGTACAGCAGTTATTCCAACAGCAACTATCTGGAAATGAACGGCGGCACGATCACGGGCAATACAGCCGATAGTGACGAAAAGGGAAGCGGGGCTTATGTCAGTTGCGTCGACAGGAGCGGTACCGTCGGCAGCGGCGCGATCAGACGTTCCCTTCTTCTGCTTTCGGGCAATGCGTCCATCGACAGCTCCAACAACGTTTCGTTTGCCATTTCCACAGACTCTTCGAATGCGCCTATTCAGGTCACGAGAGAGCTTACGGGTTCGGGTTTGGCGGCGCTCGTGCGCCTGTCGAACGAATCGTCTTGGAGCGGTAAATCCATCGTATCTTATTCTTCGTCCGAATATGTCGATCGCAACAAGTTCCTTCTCGATAGCACGAACTATTCCTTCTACGAAAGTGGAAATACGCTGAGAATTCACAACGTTGCTTCCAATGATTATGTCGCGGCGGTGTATGACAGTACCGATAATACCTCGCCGCAAGACAGATATACCACGCTTGAAAAGGCGGTCGCGGCGGCGCAGGACGGGCAGATCGTCCGCGTGCTTCGTTCGGCGACGATCGCCAGCCCCATTTCGATCAGCGGGGAAAATATTACTATCCTGCCTGCGGAGGGCGAGGACATCACGGTCGGCGTTGCGAGCGGATTTCAGCTTACCGCGGGCGTGCAGGCGCTCTTTACCGTCAGCGGCGGCTCGCTGACCATCGGCAATGCGGATAACGGGAAACTCGCCTTCGACGGGAACAAATCGGCGGGTACGGATATGGCGCTCGTTTCCGTCTCGAACGGAGGTTCGTTCACGCTCGGCGAAAACGCTACGCTCCGCAACAACGCTTCCTCGGGGAATGCGGGCGCGGTCTATCTCGGCGAGGGCACTTCCGCAGAGATCAGGGGCGAGATCGCGGATACTTCGGGAAAATTCGGCGCGATCTACGTCTCCAACTACGCGACGCTCACCGTCAACGGGGCGACCTTCTCGGGACGGTGTCAGAACGAGAAAGGGGAGAATTACGCCGTCTATGCGATCGGCGAAAACAGCAAGGTCATTCTCGACGGCGAAGTGAACTTCGGCGGCGCGGAGACGGGCGCGGTCCCTTACGACGGCAACGCGGTTTACATGGAAAACCGCATCACGCTGGGCAATAATTTCCGTAATGCGGGGTTTGCCATCGGCGTCACCTTCCCTGCGGCGCGTACGGCGGGCACGACCATCGTCGAGATCCCGCTGTCCTTCGTGACCGCGTGGAATGGCGCGCCCGTCGGCGGGTATGCCTCTGCGGCGGAATATGCGGACAAAAAGTTCGACGTCGCCAACATGGACTCCGACTATATGCTCATCGTGTCCAATGCGGACACGACGGTCGCCAATGCGCTTGTCGTGAGCAAATCGGTCGTGTTCGTGTTCGATTTCACCTATACGGACGGGTTTGACGGCAGCTCACAGAGCGGCGACGTCACATTCCCCGGCGATCTGAAACAACTGCTCGAAAGTTATGCCCCTGCGATCTCCTCCGAACAACTCGGGCGCATTCATACGCGCGGCGATCTGGTCGTGCTCGAATTGCAGTCTGGCTCCAACTTCCCGCTCGCGGCGTTTTCGGGCTATGCGGCACGGAAGGGATACTCTCTCATCCGCTGGGAAGTCAACGGAACGGATACGAGCTACGACTATAACGGCAACATCGCTTATCTCGATTCGGAACAGGAAGTCAGCGTCCGTTCGGTCTGGGTATCCAATACCTACAACATCACCTTCGACACCAACTCGGTGACGGGTTCGGACACGAGCGGGTTCCAGGGCTTCGGCGGGACGATGGAGAAACAGACCATCGAATATGACGACGCGGATAAGAACCTGAAAACCAATGCCTACACGCTCGTCGGCTGGAAATTCACGAGATGGAACACCTCCGCGGCGGCGAACGGAGTGGCGATCGGAGACGGAGAGGAGCCCGATCTTACGGCGATCGCGACGGGAACGCCCGCTTATACCACGGGCGTGGGCGAGGACGGTAAAGTCCGCATCACGGGCGCGGAATACAACATCACGCTCTATGCGCAGTGGGAGCCCATCTTCTCGGGCGCGGGCGTTGGGACCGAAAACAGCCCGTTCCTTCTCAAAACGGTCAACGATCTGTATATCCTCGAAGCGACCGTCAACGGGACGGCAAAAGGGACGGATCAAAATGCGGATTATAGCGCGCTTAGCGACTACTATAATACCAACAAGGCTACAGACGGCAGTGTGGATTATACCGCGGAAGACTATGCGGGGTATTACTTCAAACTTGACGACGAATTCGACAACAGTTCGTCTTTCAAGGGCGTGATCGGCCGCGTTTCCACGAATTCCGTTGCGGGCGGCGCGCACGAAAACGACGGCGTGAACGATCATCTCGATCAGGAAGATCAGATTTCCCGCGCCGTTTACGGGACGGACAGCGCGACGACGGGCGGAACGGGCGTTGCGGAAGGCACGCCGTTCAAAGGTACGTTCGACGGCAACGGGCGCACGGTAACGCTTAATATCAACAAACAGGCGGTCGAAGGCGGGAACGGAACGGTCGCGGGCGACGAAACGCTCGTCGGAGTGGGGCTGTTCGGTTATACCGATCATGCGACGGTGCGCAACCTCACGTTGGACGGAAAAGTGCACGGATACGCGCACGTCGGCGGACTCATCGGCTATGCGTTCGGCGGCACGGTGTCCGATATTTACAATAAAGCGGACATCACTTCGGGCGGACACGACGTCGGCGGCGTGGTCGGCACCTTCTATGAGCTTCTCGAAGCCTACACGCTCTCTTCCGTGAGCTCTGTCGCGAACGAAGGCAGCGTCAGCTATCTGCACCGCGAAGGAAAGGATATGACGAAAAAGCTCGACGTCGACAACGACTGGAACGAGCTCGAGATCATGTCCGACGCGGTCGGCGTGCGGTTCGGCGGCTTGGTCGGCGCGGGCGTCACCCTTCGCCTGACGGGCGGCTACAATCTCGGCGCCGTTACGGCGCGTTACGGCGTGGGCGGCGTGGTCGGCACGCTCCGTTCGCTGACCAACAGCATCGCCGAGGACGCGATGATCACGCAGTCCTTCAACAGGGGCGACATCGCGGCGACGGCAGGTCTGTATGCGACTTATACGCTCTCATCGGGCTATCGGCAGAACTTCATCACGGCTTATACGGGCGGTATCACCGGCCGTCTGGTCGGCGTGAGCAGCGTGAGCTACTCTTATAACTCGGGCAACGTCTCGGCGACGTTCGTCGCGCAGATCCCCTCTTCCGGCGGGACGATAGGGGACGAGAACGATTATACTTATGTGGGCGATCAGACGTTATCCGAACTCCAGGAAGGAAATTATCTCGGCGCGCGCGGCGTGGGCGGCGTGGTCGGTTTTACCTCGTTCGACGTCACGAGCGCTTCGCAGAGCGGCCGTATGGCGATCAGCAACCTCTACAATACGGGTAACGTCACATCCTGGGCGGGCGTGGGCGGCATCGCGGGGTATCTCGCTTATTCCAACATCACCAACTCGTTCAACGGCGGCAACGTCACGGCGACGGGCTTCCATTTTGTGAACGGCGTGCGCTACAACGGCGGATATATGTTGACTTCGGGTTCGGATACCGTCTATGCCGCTTATCTCGGCGCGATCGTCGGACGCGGCGTGAGCGCTTCGCTGGACGCGACCGTCTCGTACAACGCCAACGCGGCATACTCGGGATATACGGACGCGACCGTTCAGGCGATCGGCGACAGCGAGCACAACGCGAAGTTCGGGCTGGATCAGAACATCTCTTCGGCGATCGGGCTCACGAGTTCGCAGATGCGCGTGGACGCCAGCGGCAGCGCGCCTTCGGGATTTGCCTCCACCTTCAACTCCACGGGCTGGGCGTTCTATACCTATCCCGAAGAAGGCGGCGTGAACTATTCCTACTATCCTCAGCTTTCGGCGTTTGCAAACACCGCGGGAACTTCGGAAACTTCGATCGGAGGCACGGCGATCGATCTTGCGGCATACAGCAAAGCGAGCGCACAGATCAAGTACCGCACTTCGTCCGAGGAGGGCGAGGAAGATACGCCCGTCACCGACGAGACCACATTCCGACTCACCTTCGTCCTTAACGGCGGCTCGTTCGATTTCGGCGACAACAGCGGAACGGATAGTGAGGGAAAAACCTATTACTTCTTTACCAATAAGCACTATTACGACGCGGGTTCGGGCAACTGGTATTATGTGTTCGGCTATCCCGTGGATAAAGTGGACTATGGTTCCGAAGAAGGCGAAGCGGTCGGTTCGTCCGTTCTCGAACAGCCTTCCGCGCCGTCCCGCGTCGGCTATACCTTCGCGGGCTGGTATGTGGACAGCGGATTTACCGAAAGTTTCAATTTCAGCGCGATCCCCGGTCAGAACACGACGGTCTACGCGAAGTGGGAACCCGTCGTCTATACCATCACCTATGAAAACGTCGTAGGCGTGGGCGGCACCTGGTCGGGCGAATACAACAAGACGTTCGACATTCAGACGAGCGGACAGATCTCGCTCCCGACGGACGCAAATCTCGAGCGCAGAGGGTATCTGTTCAGCGGATGGGAATATGCGGGCGCGGAAGGATTTATCACCCAGTACAGCGTCAGCGGCGGCAGTGCGCCGAGTATCCTCTTGCAGGACGCGAACGGAACGAACAAGGCGACCGTTCCCTTCTCCGCGCTGACGGCGGGCACGCTCGTGCTCACCGCGAGATGGACGGAGGAGCCGTATACGATCGAATATCGCACAGAGCCGACCGAAGGCTTTGCGGACGGTCAGAGCGCGACGTTAAACAACCCCGTCAGGTCCTACACCGTCGCTTCCGCGGATATTACGCTGCCCATCCCGCAAAAGACGGGTTATACCTTCCTTCGCTGGATCCTTGTCTCCATTGACGGGAACACGGAAAGCATTTCCGATGCGATCAACGCCGAACATTATACGATTAACGGCGCGGTGGAGCGTATCCGCCGCAATACGGTGGGCGACTTCGTCTTGCAGGCAGAGTGGTCCCGCAATGAGATCACGGTCTATCTGGACGCGCGCGGCGGCACGATCGAAGATCATGAGAAGTTCGGCCTTCAATACGACGGCACGACGGGATTGTACTATGCAAAGGTATTCTATTACGATACCCTCGCTCAGCTCTTGTTTACAGAAAACGAATGGAACATCATCGAGCCGACGGGTAATACGTTCATCGGCTGGTTTACCAATTCCACGGCATCGCCGGAAACAAAGGTGTCTTCTTCCACCCGCGTTACCGTCGGTTCGGGGAGCTGGACGTTGTACGCGGGCTACGAGACGGCACAATGGACGCTCACGATCGGCATTCAGGGGAATCTTCCCGAAGGAGTGACGGCGAGCGTGCCTTCGGAGGCGCAGGGCGCGCTCAAGGCGTTCGGCTTCTCGTTCGGAAACGGGAACATCACTCTTTCCGTTCTCCACGGCAAAGACGCGTCGGCCGCGCTTTCGGAACTGGCGCATGTCATTCAGATCGAAGGCGCAACGAGTTACTATTTCAACAGCTGGACGGTATCTCCGAGCGGAGGATCCATCTATAACGTGACGGGGGATCTTGACCTTGCCGCGCAGTATGAGGAAAACCGCGTCACGGTCAACTTTGTCGGGCGGAACGGCGAGTTCCTTGCGGGGATCTCCGTCGCCGTAAAAGGGACGATCAAAAACGACATCGAGGCATATCAGGAATATCTTGATCTGCTTAAAGATGAGCGGCTGACGAAGGTATTCGGTTATACGTTTGAAAACAGTTGGACTTACAGCGGCGGCGAATTCAGCGTGGATACGCCCGTCGAAGGCGCGATGGTGGTCTATGCCGTGTTCACGCCCTGGACGGTCAATCCCGCCTTCACTTTTGCGGATGACGAAACGCCGATCACGATTGGCGGTCTGACCTATTCCTTCGGTTCCGCGTTCGGCAAACTGCCGACGATCGACGAACTGCGCGCAGCATATGAGAAACAGCAGGGAAGCAAGGATTATCTGGGATATCAGATCGACGGCTTCTATCTCGACGAAGCCCTGAGCAAATCGGTCAATATCAACACGGCGATCACGGCGGATATGTGGACGCAGACGGGCATTGCGGATACGCTTTCGCTCTCGCTGTTCGTGAAGATCAGCAAGATCACCTACAACATCACGTTCAGCGTGGGCGACGGCGGGACGTTTGCCGGTCAGGGCAACGTCACGACGTACAACGGCAGTTATCGATACGGCGAAGCAGACTCCGTTAAAGGGTTCTCCTTGCCGACGCGCGAGGGGTATACCCTCACGCAATGGTATGTTTCCCGCGGCGGAGAAGAGGTCGGTTACATCCCCGTTGCGGAAGGGAGCAACTACGCCCAAGAACTCATCGATCTTCTGGAAAAGAAGCAATATGAGGGTGCGCTCAACGTCATCGCGATATGGAAGATCAACCTCTACGACGTATGGTTCTATGCGGGCGAAGACGGCTACTTTACCGTTCCCGACCCCATACCCGACGGAGTGACGTTCTATTCCGATCCGAATACGCCCGTGACGACGGCGGGCGCGAAGGCAAGCTATTGCGTGGTGAAAGCGGAGTACAATAAAGTTCCGTCCCTTCCCGCGTCCGTGTCTGCCAAGAAAGACGGCAACACCTTCAACGGCTGGCTGACGAGCGATAACACGATCGTCACGGCGGTGCGCGACGATACGACCTATCCGAGCGACAGACCGATCACGGCGCAGTGGATCGTCAGCAGCTACACCATCGTCTTTATCACCAACGGCGGCACTCCCGTTGCGGATAAAGCGGGCGTCAAATACGGCGCGGATCTTGCCAACGAACTTTCGGGCATTACCACCTCGCGCGAAGGGCATACCTTCAAAGGGTGGTTTAAGGACAGCGGATTCCAAACGCCTTGTCCTTCGACCATGCCTGACTACACGCTTGTATTGTATGCGAAATGGGAGATCAACGTCTATACGCTCACGCTCAATATCACGATCGACGGCGTGACAGGCGAGGAAGAAGCCATTCGGACGGCGGTACAAAGCGCGCTCGGGACGGCGGCAGACGTCACCACGTCAAGCGCGGGGAGCTACCGCGTGACGGTGAGCGGGGTCAAATACGGCACATCGCTCGCGGCGCTCAACTCGCTTTCCGTCACCGTTGACGAGACGAAATATACGTTGAACGGACTGTGGATTTCGGGTGGCGTTTCTCAGCCTCTCGATACCATGCCCGCGCACAATTACGAAGCGAGCGCGACGTTTACACACAAGACCGAGGGATATACGGTCACGTTCTATCTCAACGACGGAACGGGGACGGTCTACTATACGCTCAGCGGCGTCACGTCTGTAGACGGAAGCCTGGAAAGCGTTCTTGTTCCCGTCCGCGAAGGGTATGATTTTGCGGGCTGGTACGATGCGCAAGAAGGCGGAAACGCGTTTGAGTTCGATTCGTCGGTTTCGGGAAATACCGTATTGTATGCGCATTGGAAGGTGCATCCATGGACGCTCACGCTCGATCTGCGCGGCGGCAGCGGCACGACGAGCGTTCCGAATGTCCCGTACGGCACGAAGATGTGGTCGGGCGATGCATGGAATACCATCCTTCCCGAGCCTTCCCGCGGCGGCTACGTCTTCGATGGCTGGTTTATCGATTCTTCCTGCACGCAGAGCGCGAAAAATACCGTCATGCCTGACGGAAAGCTCACGCTGTATGCGGGTTGGACGGCGGTAAACTATCGCTTGAACTTTGAATATGACGGCGGCAGCGATTCCTTTACGGGCGCGATCGGTTCCGTCATCGTCTATCCCGAAAGCAAAGAGGTCGGCAAAGCATATTACGAATTTGTAGGATGGGAGATCAGCTCTACCGATACGAATAACGGCAAGCCGTTCTCTTATACTCTGATGCCCGATCTGACGCCCCTGGGCGGCACGGAAACGGACGGCGTCGTCGGGCTTACGCTCGTCGCGCAGTACAAAGCGATCGAATATTCCGCGAAATACCGCAACGAAGACGGCTCGGTCATCGAGAATCTCACCGTTTCGGCAGATCAGGTTTCGGCAGATAGAAAGGATTTAGCTTCTGCCGAAGAAAAGACGGGATATGATTTCCTCGGCTGGCACGTCGTCTATGCGGGCGGCGTTCCGTCGGATAAGATCTATACCCGCTATCGCGTGGCAGAGGGCGGAATTTATCTTATTTCGTCCGAGGGTCAAGAGTCTGCGCTTGTTCCGTTCGATCACGTGCAGTATATCGATTTTTATACCGTCTACGGCGCGAAAACCTATACGGTGACGTTCAACGGCAACGGCGGAAATGTGTCGGAAGAGGATAAGACGGCGCAAGTCGTTTACGGATCCGCTTACGGCGCACTGCCGATGGCGACGAGGACGGGATACACCTTCCTCGGCTGGTTCACGGCGCAGGAAAACGGCGAACGCATTACGGAAACCACACTTGTTTCCACCGATTCCGCGCATACGCTGTACGCGCAGTGGAAGGCGATCACCTATACGGTCATCTTCATCGGCAACGGCGCTTCTGGCTCGATGAATCCGCTCAAAGTGACATACGATACGCCCGTTTCTCTCACAAAAAATACGTTTGAACTCGGCGGATACAGCTTTGCGCGCTGGAATACGCAGCCGGACGGCGGCGGGCGGTTTTTTGCCGACGAATACAACACGGGCGCGGGCGATCTGACGAGCGAGAACAACGACATCGTCATCCTGTACGCGCAGTGGACGGACATCACCTTCACGGTGACGTTTGCGGGCGGCGACGGCGCGACGGGTTCGATGAACGATCAGAAATTCGTCTTCGGCGCATGGACGGCGCTTTCTCTCAATACCTTCGTCAAAGTGGGGTATGACTTCACGGAATGGCGGCTTGCGGACGGCACCGTCTTTGCGGACGGCGCAGAGTTCACGATCTCGGAAGATCAGATCCCAGAGGACAGGATCGTCACGCTGACGGCTGTCTGGACGGAAAAGACGTATACGGTCGTTTATGACGAAAAGGGCGGCATTTCCGTTCCCGACGCAAAGGACGTCGCATTCTCGGGCGACATCACGTTGCCCGCGGCGGAGCGCGAAGGTCATGCCTTCCTCGGCTGGGCGACGTCGGACGGCGGTAACGTCGTCTATGCGGGCGGCGCGCAGGTGCCCGTCGATCTGCTCTTCACGGGACTGGAAGCGCAGGGCGCGCGCGAAAAAACGCTGTATGCGGTCTGGGAAATCAACGTCTATACCGTCACGCTCAACGGCGTGAACGTGACCTTCTCGGGCGACAGCACGGTTGAGCACGGAGGAGAGTACACGCTTACCCTGACGGCGGCGGAAGGATACGAACTTCCCGCAACGGTCAGCTATACGGTCGGCGGCGGAGAAACCAAGACGGCACAGATCGTAGACGGAAAGGCGACGATCTCGTCCGTCATGGGCGATCTCGTCATCGAGGCGGCAGGCATCGCGATCGAATATACCGTCACGGTCAATGCGGGCAACGGCGGGACCTTTGCAAAACTTCCCGACGGCGCAACCAATGAGGTAGGGACAACGGATAGCTGGACGCAGTTCGAGATCTCGCTTGCCTATGGCACGGACGTCACGGCGATGCTCGCGTCGCTCGAAGTGAACGTCGGTTCCGCGTATCACCACCTGTCCGATTGGAAAAGCACGGGCGACCTTGAATTCCTCACGGAAGCGCTTACGGTAACGGCGCAGTATACCGCGACGGAAGGGGCGATCGTCGTCACCGTCTTACACGCGGACGGAAAGGTCTATACCGTCAATGCGACTTACGGCAAGCCGCTTCCTCAGGGCGAGGCGTTCACCTATAAGGCGACGGGATACGATTATGACGGCTGGTATTACCTTGACGGCGGACAGTCGGAAGCGTTTGCGCCCGAAGTGACCTTCGTCACCCGACCTATCACCATTTATCCGAATGCGACGGCGATCAAATACGACGTCACGACAAGCGCGTCCAACGTCGATTTCGTCGGCGGCGGAGACAAGGTCGCGGCTTACGGGCAGAGTTATACGGTCACCTATCTTCCCGCGCTCGGCTATGAACTTTCCGACCTCACGGTGACGATGAGCGGACAGCAGCTCGCGGAGGGCGATTATTCGTACGATGCGGCGACGGGCAGACTGACGATCGACCGCATCACGGGCGCGATCGCAATTTCCGCAACCGTCAGCGCAAAGGATTACACGGTTACATTCGATCCCAACGGCGGAGAACTTACGGATGGCGCAACGCTGACTGTGACGTTCGGCGAAAAGATCACCAAACCTGCGACCAATCCGACTAAGACAGGTTATACCTTTGACGGATGGACGTATAACGGTAAAGCATGGAATTTTGACAGCGACAGGATGCCCGCATCGGACGTCACGCTCGTCGCAAGCTGGCAGATCAACGTCTATAAGGTCACCTTTAATGCAGACGGCGCGAAGAGTGAAGCGGAATATCTGCACGGCGCAAAAGTCACGCGCCCCGTCGATCCCGTGAAGGACGGCTATACCTTCCTCGGTTGGTACGAAGAGGAAAGCGAAACGGCGTATGACTTCACGGCGTCGCTCACGGGCGATCTTACCCTGACGGCGAAGTTCGACCCGATCGAATACACGATCACTTATGTCCTCAACGGCGGCGCGAACGGGGCAAACCCCGCGACGTACACGGTGGAGACGGCGCCGATCACGCTGAACGCGCCGAACCGCACGGGATATGTCTTCCTCGGATGGTACGACAAGGAAGAGGGCGGCAACAAAGTGACCGAGATCGCGAAGGGCAGCACGGGCAACGTCACGCTGTACGCGGCCTGGGAAGCGGAAGAATACGAAGTGACGTTCGTCGCGAACGGCGGCACGGAAGTGAACGCGCAGACGATCGCATACGGCGGCAAGGCAACGCAGCCGACCGCGCCGACGAAGAAGGGATATGCCTTCCTCGGCTGGTATGCGGAAGGAAGCGAAACGGCGTACGATTTCGCGGCGGCAGTCACGGGCGATCTCACCCTGACGGCGAAGTGGGAAGCGATCGAATATACGATCTCGTACGTCCTGAACGGCGGCACGAACGGGGAGAATCCCGCGACGTACACGGTGGAGACGGAGACGATCGTGCTGAACGCGCCGAACCGCACGGGATATGTCTTCCTCGGCTGGTACGACAAAGAAGAGGGCGGCAACAAAGTGACCGAGATCGCGAAGGGCAGTACGGGCAACGTCACGCTGTACGCGGTCTGGGAAGCGGAAGAATACGAAGTGACGTTCGTCGCGAACGGCGGCACGGAAGTGAACGCACAGACGATCGCATACGGCGGCAAGGCAACGCAGCCGACGGCGCCGACGAGGACGGGGTACACCTTCCTCGGCTGGTATGCGGAAGGAAGCGAAACGGCGTATGACTTCACTTCGGCGGTCACGGGAGATCTCACCCTGACGGCGAAGTGGGAAGCGATCGAATATACGATCTCTTACGTCCTCAACGGCGGCGCGAACGGGGAGAACCCCGCGACGTACACGGTGAAGACGGAAACGGTCGCGCTGAACGCGCCGAACCGCACGGGATATGTCTTCCTCGGCTGGTACGACAAGGAAGAGGGCGGCAACAAAGTGACCGAGATCGCGAAGGGCAGTACGGGCAACGTGACGTTGTACGCGATCTGGGAAGCGGAAGAATACACGGTGACGTTCGTCGCGAACGGTGGCACGGAAGTGAACGCGCAGACGGTCGCTTACGGCGGAACGGTCGCTTATGCGGAAGTGACGCGCGACAACTATATGTTTGTCGGTTGGTTCACCGACGAAGCGCTCACGCAACAGTACAGTTTCAATACTGCGGTCACGGGCGACCTTACGCTGTATGCGAAGTGGCGGCTTCAGGTTGTTACGGGTACGGCGGAAGACGGCGCGACGGTCATGGTCAGTTCGGACGTCGGGTTCGACGACGGAACGAGGCTGGTATTTATCCGCGTCACGGAAGAAGCTCTGCTCGGCAAGGCGGGCGAAGGGCTGGCGAAGAATATGAAACTCGCGCGCCTGTACGACATCGCTTTGGTCGACGCTCACGGCAATTCGATTTCGCTGTCGCAACCCATCTCGGTCGGCATTTCCGTCGAAGGATTGGACGATCCCGCCGGCAAGTACGGCATAGCGCATATCCCCGAAGAAGGCGCGGCGGAAGAGCTCGCCACGCACGTCGGGGCGGACGGTAGACTGTACTTCTTCGTGGAACATTTCAGCTACTATGCGGTGGTGGATATTGTCCCTATGACGGGCTTCGCTTGGTGGTGGTTCCTTGTCGCGATCGGCGCGTGCGCGGCGGTCGTGTTGGCGGCGATCCTCATCTGGCGCAGCAGGCACGTTTACGAACTCAACTACGTCAACGGCGGGATCGCGCCTCAGAAACTCAAAGAAAGCTCGCTCATCGATCTTCCCATCCCCGAACGCGAGAGCGAAGTGTTCGACGGCTGGTATTACGACGAGGAGTTCCGC
Organism: uncultured Clostridia bacterium; assembly: GCA_944336975.1. Classification (GTDB taxonomy): domain Bacteria; phylum Bacillota; class Clostridia; order Christensenellales; family Borkfalkiaceae; genus Gallimonas. Next base: position 31,676 of record CALVLH010000009.1, on the reverse strand, counting down.
GACCGCGCTCTGCTCACCACGATGCCTAAACAGAATCTCATCCTGTTTGCAAAGTGGAGACGCATGACGGAAGAAGAGCGCGCCGCGCGCGACAGAAAACGCGCCGAAGCGGCGGCCGCGGCGGCAGAAGGCTATCATGACGCCGAACCCGTAAAGGAAAAGGAGCATAAAGAAGAAGCGCCTAAGGAGATCCGCGAAGACGATTGATCTTAGACGGTCGCGGCGGGGGAAACCGCCGCGGAACGGAAGCAACAGGGCGGGCGGTCCGCAAAGGACCGCCCGCTTTCTGTATGCCGCGCGGGGAGGAAAAGTAAAATAATGCCGCACAAAAATTTAATAAAATATACATCTATTGACAAAAGCGCGGAATGTTGGTATAATGATTACGGAATAAATTCCAAAGGAGTGATACCCATGAAAAAGTTTTGGAAATTGGCGTCGGTCGGGCTGGCGTGCTCGATGGCGGTCGCCGGGCTTGCGGCTTTCTCCGGTTGTGACGATGAGCCTACGACTGTAGAGAAAGAGGTCAATCATTACATTTATACCGGTTATGCGGAAACGGAATATCACGATACGAAGATCTCCCTGAAAGTCAACGTGACCGTGACGGACAACAAGATCTCCGCGATCGAGGTCGTCGACTATGCGAACTCGGCGTCTACCGACGGTTTCGTCAAGACTTTCCGCGACGGCGCGGAGGCGTTTATCGGCACGCTCATCAATCAGTCCGTGAGCGACGTCAAGGCGCTGACTGTTTCTTACGACGCAAAGGAAAACACCATTGAGAACGTTGTCGCCGGCGCGACCGTATCCAGCAACCTGCTCGTCGAGGCGGTCCAGAACGGCCTCAACGGCGTGCTTCCTTCGGGCGGAAACTCGGGCAGCGGTTCCCAGACGGAAGAAGAGGACCTGTTCCGTGCGCAGTGCGAAGCGGCGGGCGTAACGGTTCCCGAGTATGAAGATCCCAACGCTCCCATCTATGAAGCGGAAGGCGAAGTCGCGGAAGGCGATGTCGATCTCGTGACGGGCGCGAGCGCAGTCCCGGGTGCGGATACCTATATCGACGGCAGCTATAAGACGTACGAATACATGGCGACGCGCTTCGGTCTGAAATACTATTACTCCGTGACGTGGAAGGCGGCGGCGGACGGCGCCGCGAACAGCGCAAAGACGTTGGCAGAAGCGGCGGCTCTTCCCAACGCGAAGTATATCCGCGCGGAATTCCCTAACGACGGCAGCGCGTATACCATCCAGATGAGCGGCAACGCGCTTTCTTCCAAGACGCTCAGCACCGTGGACAGCGAAGGCAATGTCGCGTCTGCGGTCTTCGGCGGAAGCATCAGGGAAATCGACGGAAAATACTATGTCATGGCGAACCTGACCACCAAGCAGACCATCCTCAATCTGCTGGAAACCAACGACGGGTTGCTCCTTGTCTATGAATACGATCCCACTTCTCCCGACAAGATGGGCGCAGGCACGCGCAACTTCGGCTGCAAGCTGAAAGTGACGCTGGACAGAACGCAGTCCGTCTTCCTCGGCGCAGGCTATGCGAGCATGGGCGCGATCGGCGACGCGAGCGCAATGCCCGAAGGCTCTGTCGGCGCAACGCTTTATCTGGAAGTCACCGAGATGAACCCTCTCGGCTGATTGCAGAGAAATACAAATGACAAAACCGCCGCGGCGATTCGCCGCGGCGGTCATGTTTTATCAAAGCGCCCGAAAAGGGGAACCGTCCGAAAAAAGGAGCCGTCCGCGCTGCCCGCGGAGCCGCCGCTTTTGCCGAGGACGGTGCGTCCGTGTCCGCGCGGGGCGACCGCCTGCCGTTTTCCGCGCCGCGGCGAAAAAACAAATTTTATGCGCTGTTTTCAACCGCTTGCCTATCGGGTATAAATATGCTATAATAGGGAAAAACAAAAGATTCGGAGGATTCTATGCAGAATTCCGTTTGTATTGCGGACAGGTTGTACTGGATCGGCGGGAACGACCGCCGTCTTTCCCTGTTCGAGAGCGCGTTTCCCGTCCCGCGCGGCGTTTCCTATAACGCTTATGTCCTGACGGACGAAAAGACGGTGCTGTTCGATACCGTCGACGAAGCGGTGAGCGACGTCTTTTTCGAGGGGCTGGAACACGTCCTCGCGGGACGTCCGCTCGATTATGTGGTCGTGCATCACATGGAACCCGACCACGCCGCCAATCTCCGCCGCCTGACGGAGAAATATCCTTCGGCGGAACTCATCGTCAATCAGAAGACGGCGGCGATGATCTGTCAGTATTTCGGCGTATGTCCCTGCCGCATGCGGCAGGTAAAAGAGGGCGATACTTTGGAAACGGGAACACACATCCTGCGCTTCCTGTTCGCGCCCATGGTTCACTGGCCCGAGGTCATGCTCACTTACGACGAAACGTCCGGCACGCTCTTCTCGGCGGACGCGTTCGGCACGTTCGGCGCGCTCAACGGCAACATCTTTGCGGACGAGCTTGATTTCGAGCGCGATTATCTGGACGAAGCGCGCAGGTACTATACCAACATCGTCGGCAAATACGGCGCGCAGGTGCAGGCAGTATTGAAAAAGGCGGCGGGGAAGGAGATCTCCATGATCTGCCCGCTGCACGGTCCCGTCTGGCGGGAAAACATCGGCTGGTATGTAGGCAAATATGCGACGTGGAGTTCCTATCAGCCCGAAGAGAATGGCGTGGTCATTTTCTACGCTTCCGTTTACGGGCATACGCAGAACGCGGCGGAGATCCTCGCGTTCGCGCTCGGGAAGGCGGGCGTGCGCAACGTGCGGATGTACGACGTGTCGGTTACGGACGTTTCCGAACTTGTAGCCGAGGCGTTCCGCTTCTCGCACCTCGTATTTGCGGCGACCACCTATAACAACGGCGTGTTCGTGAACATGGAAAATTTCCTGTCCGATCTCAAGGCGCATAACTTCCGCGGCAGAAAGTTCGCGCTCGTGGAAAACGGTTCGTGGGCGCCCGTTGCGGGCAACTGCATGGCGGAACAGCTTTCCGCGATGAAGGACATGACGCAGATCGGCGAAAAAGTCACCGTTCTTTCCTCGGTGAAGGAAGAGCAGGCGGCGGCGCTCCGCGCGTTGGCGGAGACGATCGCGGCCGACCTTAAATAAAGAAACGCGGCGCAGAAGCGCTTTGCGGAATAAAAGGAGGAGATCTTATGGCAAAATATGTTTGCAGCGTATGCGGTTACGTTTACGACGAAGAGACGGGAGATCCCGACAACGGCATCGCGCCCGGCACGCTGTGGGCGGACGTGCCCGACGACTTCACCTGCCCCCTTTGCGGAGTAGGCAAAGAAGACTTCGAGCAGGAATAATTCCGACTTGAACGGACGGGGCGCGCTTTGTTGTCGCGCCCTGTTTCCGTTTTCAGGCAGCATTGTCAGAAAATATCGCGCGTTTCCCGATTGAAAGGAGCGAAAACGTGTGATATAATATTGTATCATAGATTTTCGCCGCCCGATCCCGGCGCGGCGCGAAAGCAAAGGAGGAAATATGGCAAATCAAACGAATAAGACAAACACCTTGTCCGTCGTGCCCATGCGGACGCAGGTCATATTCCCCGACACCACCGTTTTGTTCGACGCGGGCAGAGGGCTTTCCCTCGCGGCGATCGAACGGGCGGGCGACAACGGTCAGCTCGTCTTTCTCACAAGGCAAAAGGACGGAGAAAAGGAATTTCCCGAAGCGGAAGACCTCTATTCCGTCGGCACGGTCGCGCGCATCCGTCAGGTGACGCGCCTCCCCGGCGATCGGGCGAGGATCATCGCGGACGGGCTTTATCGCGCCCGCGCGCGCGATTTCCGCTACGAGAGCGGCTATATCTATGCGGTGACGGACGAAGTGCCCGCCGTCCACGGCGATCCCACGCTGGAAGAGGCGTATTTCCGCACGGCGAAAGAACTCGTCAAGGACATCGTCCTCGCCGACGGCAAGATCCCCAAGGAGGTGGAGACCAAGCTCTCCACGCTCGGCGACATCGACGCGTATATCAACCTCTGCGCGCACAATATGCGCATCCGCGACGACGTCAAGCAGCAGCTTCTGGAAACGGAGTACCTCGTCGAGCGGCTCAAACTCTTCGAGCGGTGCCTGAACGACGAGCTGGAGATCACGCGCATCGAGCGCAAGATCGCGCAGAACGTGCGGCAGAGCATCGACAAATCGCAGAAGGAATACTTCCTGCGCGAACAGCTCAAAGCCATTCACGCGGAGCTGGGCGACGACGTGGAGGAGAATATCAAACTGCGCGAGAAGATCCTCGCCAAGAAACTGCCCAAGGAGATCGAGGAGAAGGCGCTCGCGGAGCTTGCCCGCATGGATAAGATGCCGCCGTCTTCGCCCGAATATACCGTGCTCCGCAACTACGCGGACTGGCTGCTCGATCTGCCCTGGAACGAAGAGACGGAGGACACGGAATCGCTTTCCGACGTCGAAGCCGTGCTCAACGCCGACCACTACGGGCTGGAAAAGATCAAGGAGCGCGTGGTGGAGTATCTCGCCGTCCTCAAACTGACGGGCGAACTCAAAGCGCCCATCCTCTGCCTCGTGGGGCCTCCCGGCGTGGGCAAGACGAGCGTGGCGAAGTCCATCGCCCGCGCGTTGGGAAGGAAGTTCGTGCGCATGAGCCTGGGCGGTCTCAAAGACGAAGCCGAGATCCGCGGACACCGCAGAACGTACATCGGCGCGATACCCGGGCGCATCCTCTACGAGATGAAGAACGCGGGTTCGGTCAATCCCGTGTTCCTTCTGGACGAAGTGGACAAGATCTCCGCGGATATGCGCGGCGATCCCGCGAGCGCGCTTCTGGAAGTGCTCGACCCCGAGCAGAATTCCACCTTCCGCGACCGCTATCTCGAAGTTCCGTATAACCTCTCCAAAGTCATGTTCATCGCGACGGCGAACACGTTGGATACCATCCCTTCGCCCCTGCGCGACCGCATGGAGATCATCGAGCTGTCGGGATATACGCCCGACGAAAAGGAGGAGATCGCCAAGCGCTATCTCGTCCCCAAAAAGCGCGCGGAAAACGGGCTGAAAGAGGAAAATCTGCGCATCACCGACGGCGCGATCGCCGCGATGATCGACGGATATACGATGGAAGCGGGTGTCCGCAGTCTGGAACGCACGATCGGCACGGTCTGCCGCAAGGCGGCGGTGCGCATCGCGAAGGGGAAGGACGGCGCGAGCCTGACGGTCAGCAAGAACAATCTGGAAAAATACCTCGGCGCAAGGCGGTATAATTACGGCGAGGAGATGCGCGACAAGGACGAAGTGGGCGCGGCGACGGGACTTGCCTGGACGGCGGTCGGCGGCACCACGCTCACCATCGAAGTCTCCGCGATGCAGGGCAAGGGGGATATTCTCCTGACGGGCAAACTCGGCGACGTGATGAAGGAATCCGCCCGCGCGGCGATCAGCTATATCCGCGCCCATGCCGACAAATACGGCATCGACGGCGAGGAGTTCGAAAAGAAGGACATCCACATCCACGTTCCCGAAGGCGCGACGCCCAAAGACGGACCGAGCGCGGGCATCACGATGGCGACGGCGATCCTGTCGGCGTTCACGGGACGCCCCGTCCGCCGCGACGTGGCGATGACGGGCGAGATCACCCTGCGCGGCAAGGTGTTGCCTATCGGCGGGCTCAAAGAGAAGGCGCTCGCGGCGAGCCGGATCGGCATCCGCGACGTCATCATCCCCGAAGAAAACCGCAAAGACGTGGAGGAGATCCCCGAAAACATCCGCAAGAATATGCACTTCATCTGCGTGAGCGACATCGATCAGGTGTTCCGCACGGCGGTGACGGGAGGCGGATATGCAGGTTAAAGAGGCGAAATTCATCACCTCCGCCGCGACCGAGGCGCAGTTCCTGCACCCCGAAAAGCCGATGATCGCCGTCTGCGGCAAGTCCAACGTGGGCAAGAGTACGTTCATCAACCTGCTCGCGGGGCGCAAGAAGCTCGCCAAGACGAGTTCGGAGCCGGGGCGCACGCGGCTCGTGAATTACTTCGATTTCGGGCAATTCTGGCTCGCCGATCTGCCGGGATACGGCTACGCCGCCGTTTCCCGCGCGGAAAAGGAGAAGTGGGCGAAAACGCTCGACGCGTTTTTCCGCCGCAAGGAGGACATCGCGCACGTCTTTGCGCTGGCGGACATCCGCCACAAGCCCACCGCGGACGATAAACAGATGCAGGCGTATCTGAACTATCACATCATCCCGTTCACGGTCATCGCGACCAAGGCGGACAAGCTCTCGCGCATGAAGGTCAAGGAAAACGTACGGATGCTCGCCGCCGAATTTGCCCTCGGCACGGGAAACATCTATCCCGTATCCGGCGAAACGGGGGAGGGAAAGGACGCGATCCTGTCTTTGATCGGGGACATCCTGTCCCGCCCCGCACCCTCGGAAGGAGAGGAAGAAGAGGGGGAAACGGACGGAGAAGCGGGCGCGATCTGATCGGCGGGAACGCATGACAAGAGAAAAAAGAGGAGGGCGGCGCCCGCCTCTTTTTTTATGCGAAGAAGGGCTTTTTTTCGGAAAATCTCGCAAAACGGGCAAAAATAAGTTGCAAAAGGCGGCGGGATATGGTACAATACCATAGCTAAAAATACGCACCCTTGCCGTGCGCCCTCCGTGTCCGTAAATATTTTCATGCGGAAGACCGGGCGGAAACCATGCGGGAAGGGGAGGTAAAACGGAGGAAACAAAAATGGCAGTTATCACGATGAAACAGCTTCTCGAAGCAGGCGTCCACTTCGGACATCAGACGAGAAAATGGAACCCCAAGATGAAGAAGTACATCTTCGCGGCGCGTCACGACATCCACATCATCGACCTTGAAATGACGGCGAAGCTGATCGAAGAGGCGTACACGTTCGTTGTCGAGCAGGTCAAGGCGGGCAAGAGCGTTCTCTTCGTCGGGACCAAAAAGCAGGCGCAGGACGCGATCAAGGAAGAAGCGGAGCGCTGCGGACAGTTCTATGTCAATTCCCGTTGGCTGGGCGGCTGCCTGACCAACTTCAAGACCATCCGTCAGAGAATCGAGTATCTCGAAAAGTTGGAGAGAATGGAAGAGAGCGGCGAGTTCGACCTTCTGCCCAAGAAGGAAGTGCTCGGGCTCAAAAAGGAAATGGCGAAATTGCAGGAAAACCTCGGCGGCATCAAGGCGATGAAGGGGATGCCCGGCGTGATGTTCGTCGTCGACCCTCATAACGAAGACATCGCGGTCGCAGAGGCGCGCAAGCTCAACATTCCCATCGTCGCGATCACCGATACCAACTGCGATCCCGACCTCATCGACTATGTCATCCCCGGCAACGACGACGCGATCCGCGCGATCAAGCTCATCGCATCCGTCATCGCGAACGCGGTCATCGAGGCAAACCAGGGCGAGACGCCCGTGCTTCCCGTTGCGGAAGCTCCCGCGGAAGAGCCCGCTTCCATCGAGGAAGTCGTAGCGGCTGCGGAAGAAGAGAAAGCGGAATAATTTCGGAAAGAATAAGGAGAATACAGATATGGCAGCATTTACCGCAAAGGACGTAATGACGCTCCGCGAACAGACGGGAGCGGGGATGATGGATTGCAAGCGCGCGCTGGTCGACGCAGACGGCGACATGAACAAGGCGGCGGAACTTCTCCGCGAGCGCGGCATCGCGAAGGCGGCGAAAAAGGCGACGAGAATCGCGGCGGAAGGCATCGTGACGAGCTATATCGAAGGCAACACGGGCGTTCTGCTCGAAGTCAACTGCGAATCCGACTTCGTCGCGAAGGGCGATAAATTCCACGATCTTGCGAAGGTCATCGCAAAACAGATCGCGGCGACCAAGCCCGCGACGGTCGAAGAACTGCTCGCGCAGAACCTCGTCGGCGAAGACAAGACGGTCGAGCTGTTCATCAAAGAGCAGATCGCGGTCATCGGGGAAAAGATCTCCGTCCGCCGTTTTACCGTCTATACGAGCGAAGGCCTTCTGGAAAGCTATATCCATATGGGCGGCACGCTGGGCGTCATGCTCGACTTTGACGCGCCCGTCAACGACGATACGAAGGCGCTTGCGCACGACGTCGCTCTGCACGTCGCGTTCGCAAAGCCCGCTTATATGAACGCTTCCGAAGTCTCCGCCGAGACCATCGAAAAGGAAAAGGAGATTCTCAAAAAGGAAGTCATCAACGAGGGCAAGCCCGAAGCGATCGCGGAAAAGATCGTCATGGGCAAGATCAAGAAGTTCTATGAAGAGAACTGCCTGCTCGATCAGAAGTTCGTCAAAGACGCGGACAAGACGATCGCGCAGCTCATCTCCGAAACGTCCAAGAAGATCGGCGCTCCCGTTGCTCTGAAAGCGTACTGCTTCTATGTGATGGGCGAAGGGCTTGAAAAGAAGAGCGAGGATCTTTCCGAAGAAGTCGCAAAGCAGGTCGAATCCATGAAGAAATAACCCGTAACAGGGCACAAAAAAGCGTCTCCGAACGGAGGCGCTTTTTTCGTCTCTTTTTTGTCGGATGCTCATCCTGCGCAGACGGATGAGTCGCGAAAGGGGTGCGTAAAGGCGGGGGGTGAGAGGAATAGGTGCGCGGCGGGGCGATGTGTGAATTGAAAAGTTTATGATTTTTTTCGTTTCCTCGTAAATTTAGGTGATTTTTTCCCGCGGTTATGATATACTGTCTAAAACGAACGCAGGGAGATAACGGCATGAAACCCAAATACAAACGCGTTTTACTCAAACTGTCCGGAGAGGCGCTCGCGGGCGAGCAGAAATTCGGACTTAACGAAGAGGTGATCTCAAAGGTGGTCGATCAGCTCGTCAAAGTGCACGAGATGGGCGTCGAGATCGCTCTGGTCATCGGCGGCGGCAACTTCTGGCGGGGCAGACAGGGCACGAAGATGGACCGTGCGACGGCGGATCACATGGGAATGCTCGCCACGGTCATCAATTCGCTTGCGATGATGGACGCCATCGAGCAGAAGGGCATCCCTACCCGCGTGCAGACGGCGCTCAACATGATCTCGGTCGCCGAGCCGTACGTCCTGCGCAAGGCGTTGCACCATTTCGAGAAGGGGCGCATCGTCATCATGGCCTGCGGCACGGGGAATCCCTATTGCTCCACGGATACGGCGGCGGCACAGCGCGCGTGCGAGATCAACGCGGACGTGCTGCTCATGGCAAAGAACATCGACGGGATCTACGATTCCGATCCCCGCGTCAATCCGAACGCGAAGAAGTATGACCATCTGACCTTCGGCGACGTCGTCAACAAGGGCTTGAAAGCGATGGACGCGACGGCGGCGACCATGTGCATGGAAAACAACGTGCCCGTGCTCGCGTTTGCACTCAACGAAAAGGACTCCATCATCCGCGCAGTCTGCGGGGAAAAGCTGGGTACCCTCATATCAAACGAATAAGGAGAGAGACAATGATTGAAAACGAACAGGTAGAAGAGATCTTTTTGGTGCTCGAAGACAAGCTGGAAAAGACGGTCAGCGTCTTGCGCGAAGAATTTGCTTCCATCCGCGCAGGTCGCGCCAATCCGCACATCCTGGATAAATTGCAGGTAGAGGCTTACGGCGGCATGAGTCCTCTGAATCAGCTCGGAAACGTCTCCGCGCTGGATGCAAGATGTCTCGTCATCAGCCCGTGGGACAAATCGTTGCTCAAAGCCATCGAAAAGGCGATCCTTCAATCCAACATCGGGCTCAATCCGACCAACGACGGCAATGTCATCCGTCTGGTGTTCCCCGAACTCACCGAAGAGCGCAGAAAAGAATTGGTCAAGCAGATCAAGAAGATGGGCGAAGACGCAAAAGTCGCGGCGCGCAATATCCGCAGAGAGGCGATGGACGCGCTGAAAAAGATGAAGACGAGCAAAGAACTCTCCGAAGACGCGGCCGCCGACTGTGAGTCGGAAGTCGAGAAGAGCGTTTCCAAGAGCATGGAAGAGATCGAAAAGGTCGTTTCCGCAAAGGAAAAGGAGCTGATGACCGTCTGATGGCGGCATACGGCGGAGAGACGCACGAAAGAATTCCCGCTCACGTCGCGATCATCATGGATGGAAACGGCAGGTGGGCGAAAAAACGCCTGCTTCCGCGCAGCGCGGGACATCGCGCCGGCGTGAAGCGGATGGTAAAACTTGCGGAGCACGCCTTTGACTCGGGCGTAAAAGTGCTCACGCTCTACGCGCTTTCGGTTGAGAACCTGCATCGCCCTCAGGAGGAATTGCAGGGGCTCTTTTCCCTCATCCGCGAATATTTTTCCGGCGATACGGAAAAAATTGCAGCGAGAGGAGTCGCGCTCCGCGTGATCGGGGAGATCGGACTTCTTCCCGAGGATGTGGCGCGGCTGATCGAAGAAGGCATAAAGAAAGGGGGCGACGGCAGCGGCGGAACGCTGGTGTTCGCCATTGCCTACGGTGCGCGGCAGGAGATCGTGCGCGCGGTGAACCGCGCGGTCGCGGCGGGAAAAGAGGTGACGGAAGCGCAGTTTTGCGAATTTCTCGACACCGCGGGACTGCCCGATCCCGATCTGCTCATCCGCACGGGACGGGAACGCCGCCTTTCCAACTTCCTGCTGTTTCAAAGCGCTTATACGGAGTTTTACTTTTCGGATAAGTTATTCCCCGATTTTTCCAACCGCGATCTGGACGCGGCGTTTGCCTCGTACGCGGCGAGGGAAAGAAGATTCGGGCGGATCAAATAAACGGGCAATACCCGTCGGGTGATTATTGTATGGTAAAAAGACTGATCACGGGGATCGTGTACATGCTGGTGCTGGTCGCGTTCTTCCTGTTGAAGATTTACGTTCATATCCTGTGTTTCGATCTTCTTGTCGTCATCTTTTCGGTGTGCGGGACGATCGAGATGTTGCGGGCGTTCGGCGATCGGATCCACATCTCTCAAAAGATCATCGTGGGCATCCTCGCTCCGCTCGTGATCGTATGCTTCGTCGTTTCCGACGAGATCTTCAAACTGACCGCGACGCCGCCCACCGTCGATCCCGATCTGGGATACATCCCCAATACCAACTATTCGGCGCATCTCACTTTCGTCGTGTTCATCGGCGCGTTGGCGCTTCTCTTCGGAATGATGGTGTTCGCGCACGAAAAGGTCTCTCTGGAATCCACGGGCTGCGCGTTACTTGCGCTCATGTATCCTTCGGTGTTTCTGCTCGTGCTTGCCGGGTGCAACCATATGCCCGAATATTCCGAGATCTCCGTCATTTACGTCTTTGCCATCTGCCCGATCGCGGACAGTTTCGCCTTCCTGTTCGGCAAGCTGTTCGGGAAGCGGGTGCCCGCCAAACTCGCTCCCAACGTCAGTCCGAACAAAACGCTCATCGGCGGGCTGGGCGGACTCATCGGCGGGGCGTTCGGCGCGGCGGCGATCTTCTTCCTGTATTACGGATTGCTCGGCGACATGAATTTCCGCTGGGGAAACTTCGTATTTTTCATCGCGTTGGGGATCCTGACGGCGGCGTTCGCGGAATTCGGAGATCTCGTGGAGAGCGCGATCAAGCGTAAACTCGGAATCAAGGATATGGGCAAGTGCCTGCCCGGACACGGCGGCGTGCTCGATCGGATCGATTCCAGCCTGTATGCAAGCCTGATCGTCTGCCTGGTCTGCGTGGCGCGAATCATGTTGACGCGTTGGATTGCATAAGATAAAGAGGACGTCCGCCTGAGGCGGACGTTTTTACAAAGAGGAGACTATGGTTAAAATTGCGCTCATCGGATGCAGCGGGAGCATCGGCAGGCAGGTCTGCGCCGTCGTCCACCGCTATCCGCAGAAATTTGCCTTTTCCGCGCTCGTCGCGGGCGAAGACGGGGAAACGCTCTCCGCGCTCGCGCACGAGTTCAGACCTGCGTTTGCGGGGCTTGCGGACGGGGGAGAATGCGATCTTCCCGAAGGCACGAGGCGCCTTTCCGCAGAAGAAGCGTTGCGGAACGCGTTCGACGGGTGCGACGTCGCGCTCATCGCCGCGGGCGGCTTCGCGGGACTTGCCTATACCCTGCGCGCGGCTTCGCTCGGCGTGCGCGTCGCGCTCGCGAACAAGGAATCGCTCGTGTGCGGGGGAGATCTCGTCACGGCGGAACTTCAAAAGAGCGGCGCCGATCTCGTCCCCGTGGACAGCGAACATTCGGCGATCTGGCAGGCACTTTCCTTCCGCAGAGACGCCTCCTTTTCCGAACTCATCCTCACGGCGAGCGGCGGACCGTTCCGTTCTTACACGCAGGAACAGCTCGCCCGCGTGACGGCGGCGGACGCCCTCCGCCATCCAACCTGGAAGATGGGCGCGAAGATCACCGTGGACAGCGCGACGTTGCTCAACAAGGGATATGAGGTCATCGAGGCGCATTGGCTGTACGGAGCCCCTTATGAGAAGATCAGGGCAGTCGTGCATCCCGAGAGCATCGTGCATTCGCTCGTCGCGTTTGAGGACGGCGCGATGCTCGCTCAGCTCGGTTATCCCACGATGGAACTTCCCATCCAACTCGCGCTCACTTATCCCGAACGTCTGCCCTGCGCTTCCGCGCCCGACCTCGCTCAGATCGGCGCGTTGCATTTTCTGCCGCTCCCCGAGGAGAGATTTCCCTGTTTCCGCCTCGCGGCGCAGGCGGGCAAGGCGGGCGGTACGCTCCCGACCGTGCTCAACGGCGCGGGGGAAGAGGCGGTCAGGGCGTTTTTGGAAGGGAAGATCGGCTTTCTGCAGATCTCGGAAATCATCGAAGACGCGCTCGCGCATATTCCGCGCGAAACGGTGTCATCTTATGAACAGTTAAAGGAGGCAGACATTCGCGCGCGCAAACTCGCGCTCGGTCGTATCTATGGTATATAATCTCTGTTCGGCGGCGGAAGTGTTCTCGACGATCGGGTCCGTCCTGCTCGCCATTCTCATCCTCCTCGTGATGATCACGGTGCACGAGTTCGGGCATTATATCGCGGGGAAGATCTTCCGTTTCAAGATCAACGAATTTTCCGTCGGCTTCGGGCCCGCGCTCTTCAAAAAGCGCAACAAAAAGACGGGCGAACTTTTTTCCGTGCGCGCCATTCCGCTCGGCGGTTATTGCGCGTTCGAGGGCGAAGACGGGTTGGAAGAAAAGGACGAAAACGGCAATCCCGTCGTCAAGGAGCCCGATCCGAATTCGTTTACCAAAAAGAAGCCGTGGCAGAGGATCATCGTCCTCGTCGCGGGCGCGCTGATGAACTATCTGCTCGCGCTCGTCATCATCCTCATCAGTTTTTTCGCGTACGGGCAGACCATGCTCGCCGCCTATGAGGTGGAACCGACCGATACCGTTCCCGCGGAGTATTGCCTGCAAGACAAGGACATCTTTTTGCAGGCGGAGGGGAAGAATCTCTATCTCACGACGGACATCGTCCGCGCGGTCAACGGCAAGAAGGCGGGCGATCTCGTCCAATTCCGCATTTCGCGCGTCGTGGGCGAGGAAAACGGGAAAAACGTGCGCGAGGAGATGACGGTCAAGGTCATGCTCCGCACGGACGCGGTCAGCAAAAACAGCGCCGATACGGACGGGATCTGGGAAGCGTTGGGCATCCGATACACGGAAGGGGAGGACTATACGGGTTATATGCTCGCGTCCGCTTCCTATCGGTTCGGATTTTTTGAAACGCTCGGGCGTTCGTTCGTCTATTCCTTCCGCATTGCGGGGGAGATCTTCCGCATTTTGGGCGAACTGCTGACGGGGATGCTCGGACTTTCCGCGCTCGGCGGACCGATCACGACCATCAAGGTGACGTCGCAGGTAGTCGCGCAGGGGATGCGCGCGTTTTTGGAGATCGCGGGATATATCGGCGTCAATCTCGCCGTATTCAACCTCCTGCCCATTCCCGCGCTGGACGGCTCTAAGATCGTGTTCACGCTCATCGAGTGGATCCGCGGCAAGCCCGTCAACCGCAAGGTGGAGGCGATCATCCACGTCGCGGGATTTATTCTCCTGTTCGGTTTTGCGATCCTCGTCGATCTGTTGCAGTTTCTGTAATGAAAAAAGAAGCGGAAAAAATGCAATCTGAAAAAGAGAATATATGAGTAAAAAAAGAAAACAGCCCCCGAAAGTATTTGCTTTCGGGGGCTGTTTGTAACAGATCAAACGATGCCGTTATGCCTGCGGGTTGGACTCCTGCGCCGCGGCGAGCTGTTCTTTTTTCTCTTCGGCGGTCGTGTTGAATTTGCGCACCTGTTTTACGAAGTTCTTCGAGCTGAACACGAAAACGCCGACCACGACCACGATCGCGATGTCGGGCAGGACATACGCCGCCTGATAGCCGAGGCTGTAAAGGACGATCTCGGACATTTCGCTCGAACCCGAGAAGGCGCCGAACGCGAAGATCCCCGAGAAGAAGTGGACGATGAATCTGCCCACGCCGCCGACGACCGCGCCGAGCGCGAACTGGAGCTGGGGATATTTATCCAGGGCGGAAACCTTGGCGAACATTCCCGAAAGACCGATCGCCGCGAATGCGACGGGATAGTCGAGCAGGAACTGCGCGGGGTGCAGGATGTAAGGATCCTGGATCGCCTGCAACATCCCGTAGATCATTCCCGCAAATACGCCCTTCTTGGTGCCGAACATATACGAATAGATCATGAGGGGAAGCAGGGAAGCGATGGTGATGGAGCCGCCCTGGGGCATTTTCACGATGCGCAGATAGGAGAGCGCGAAGCTCATCGCGATGCAGATCGCGGCATAGGCGATAGCTTTGGTATCGAACCCCTTTTTGTCCTTTCTGCCGAATACGAACGCGAGGACGATGATGACGGCTATGAGGAGCGCCACGCTGACGTAAAGCCCGATCGTATTGACCTGATCGTTGGTCAGCCAGTTGTCTTCCGCCGCTTCGCCCGACGCGAAATGGACGCCCGAGCAGACGAGGGTCGCGATGAGCGCGCCGCCCGTCAGACAGCCCGTCACGATTTTCGTCGCAAGCGAGCGGTTGAAATACAGCGCGACGGCGGAAGCCGCGATGAGCACGACGAGCACGAGCAGGGGATAGAAGAGAATGGGCTTGATGCCGTCTTCCGCGAAGGTCATGCAAAGGAGCGTGATCCCGACGGCGCAGGCATACGCCACAGCCGTGATCAGGCTGACTTTTAAGAACTTTTTGCGTTTATCGTCTTTTGAGACGGCAACGCCGACGATAAACGCGATCGCGAGGGCGATGGTCAGCCAGAACGCGACGGCGCGCGCGACGTTGAGCGGAGAATCGAAGAGGACGGGATACCACGTTGCTTCGTCCGCCAAGAGAATGGTGTTAAACATACAACCTCCTTGTTTTGTCCGTCGGATCTCGTAAAAAAACGCCCGCGCAACGGCGCGGGCGGAAATTCCTTATGTATCCTGTACTTTCGTTCAAGTATTACCTTGTCCGATTCGAATGGTATCATCTCAGCCTTTTACGGCACCCACGACGGATTATTGATTTGTTGAGCATATTATATGCTATTTCCCCCCGAAAGTCAATTGAATTTTTGCGGAAAATGTAGTATAATTTTTTCCGAGGTGAAAGTTATGGAACAATTTTACGCCTATATGGACAGAATGAAATTCATCAAGCGCTGGCAGCTCATGCGCTCGGTGCGCGAAGAGAACATCATGGAGCATTCGCAGTCGGTCGCCATGCTCACGCACGCGCTCGTCGTCATCGAGAACGACGTGTTCGGCGGCAGCGTGAACGCGGAAAAGGCGGTGCTGTACGCGCTCTATCACGAAGTGAGCGAGGTCATGACGGGGGATATGCCCACGCCCGTCAAATATTTCAACAATCAGATCCACGGCGAATATGAAAAACTCGAGCGCCGCGCGGTGGAAAAGATCGCGAATACCCTTCCCGCCGAGATGCGCGGAGGGATCGAGCCGTATTTGCAGGCGGATAAAGAGAGCGAGGAATATGCGTTCGTCAAGGCGGCGGACAAGCTCTCCGCCTATATCAAGTGTCTGGAAGAACTTCGTTCGGGCAACAAGGAGTTCTCGCAGGCGGAAAAGACGATCGGCGCGGCGCTGAAAGAAAAGAAGATGCGCGCCCTCGATTATTTCTTCGAGCATTTCATTCCCGCCTTTTCCCTCACGCTCGACGAGCTGGAAGGGCTTTGATCAACTTCGTCGCGGGGGGCGCGTAAAGTCATCAGATAGAGAAAAAACGGGCGCGGCTTGCGGAAATTGCGCAAGCCGCGCCCGTTTGCGTTCTCTCGGGAGGGCTACTTGCCTTCGTGCAGGCTCAGATAGATCATGAGCACGGCGACGTCGGCGGGATTGACGCCCGAAATGCGTTCCGCCTGCCCCAGATTGAGCGGACGCACGCGGTTGAGTTTTTCGCGCGCTTCCAGGCGCAGACCTTCGATCTTTTCATAATCGAGGTCGGCGGGAAGTTCTCTGCTCTCCATCTTTTTCGCCTTTTCGATCTGCTCGGCGTTGCGTTTGAGGTATCCCGCATAGACGATCTCCGTCTCCGCGCTGTCGGCGACGTCGCGGGGGAGATCGGAGAGGATGCCGAACCGTTCGCGCAGGACGGAAAGGGGAATGCCGCGGCGGATGAGATCGGCGTACGTCACGCCGCCCGAAAGGGGCGCGTAGCCGTATTCCTGCACGAGCGCGTTCGCCTTTTTCTGATCGGCGCGCCCGTCCAGCTCTGCAAGCGAGCGTTCGCGCTGCGCCTTGCGTTCGAGATAGCGCGCATAGCGCTCTTCCGTCACCAGCCCGCAATCGTAGCCGAGCTGCGTGAGCCGCACGTCCGCGTTGTCCTGACGGAGAGAGATGCGGAATTCCGCGCGGGAGGTCATCATGCGGTAAGGCTCGTCCGTGCCTTTTGTGACGAGATCGTCGATGAGCACGCCGATATAAGCCTGGTCGCGCCGAAGCACGAGGGGCGGCTTTCCGCGCAGTCTGAGCGAGGCGTTGAGCCCCGCCATGAGCCCCTGCGCCGCAGCCTCTTCATAGCCGCTCGTGCCGTTGATCTGTCCCGCGGTGTAGATGCCGCGTATCTTTTTGAATTCGAGGGTGGGAAGGACGTCCAGCGTGTCGATGCAGTCGTATTCGATCGCATAGGCGTAGCGGACGATCTCGCAGTGTTCCAATCCCTCGACGGTGCGGTACATCTCCTTCTGGATGTCGTGGGGGAGGGAGGTGGAAAGTCCCTGCACATATACCTCGGACGTGTCTTTCCCTTCGGGTTCGAGGAAGATCTGATGCCGCTCCTTGTCGCGGAAGCGGACGACTTTGGTCTCGATGGAGGGACAGTATCTCGGCCCCGTCGAGGAAATGGTGCCGTTGTAGAGGGGCGCACGGTCGAGATTGTTCAAAATGACCTCGTGCGTCTTCGCGTTGGTATAGGTGAGGTAGCAGGGCGTCTGATCTTTGGGAACGCCGCCCGACATGAAGGAGAAGGGGTAGATGTCGGGATCGCCTTCCTGCACGGGAAGGCGTGAGACGTCCACCGTCCTGCCGTCCAGGCGCGCGGGGGTACCCGTCTTGAAGCGGCGGACGGAATATCCGAGCCTGATGAGGCTGTCCGTCAGCAGGGTGGCGGGCGCGAATCCATTGGGGCCGCTGTCTTTGACGACTTCCCCCGTGATCGTCTGCGCGTTGAGATAGACGCCCGTCGCGACGACGACCGCGCGGCAGGCGAACACGCCGCCGTAAGAGGTGACGACGCCCGTGCATTTCCCGCCTTCTGTGAGGATCTCGGCGGCTTCGCCCTGCACGATGCGCAGGTTGTCCGTGCTTTCCAGCACCTGTTTCATGCGGACATGGTAGGCGTTCTTGTCCGATTGCGAGCGGAGCGACTGCACCGCCGCGCCCTTGCCGACGTTGAGCATGCGCATCTGCAATGCGGTCGCGTCCGCGTTGAGCCCCATTTCGCCGCCCAGCGCGTCGATCTCCCGCACGAGGTGTCCCTTCGCCGTGCCGCCGACGGAGGGGTTGCAGGGCATGAACGCGACGGAATCAAGGTTGAGGGTGAGCATCACCGTCTTTAAGCCCGTCCGCGCGAGGACGAGCGCGGCTTCGCAGCCCGCGTGTCCCGCGCCGATGACGACGGCGTCGTATTGTCCTTCCGAAAAACGTATCATATGGCTTCCTTTTCGCGAAAAAACCCCGCTTCGGGGGTTCTTCTTTCGCATGGTATGAAATGCGCGGCGCACGGCCGAGACGTCACTGTTTGAGCACGATGCTCTTGATGTCGTTCACGTCTTTCGCTACGCGGTCGTTCACGCGCATGAGCTCGGCGATCTTGTCGCGGGAATAGATGACGGTCGTGTGATCTCTTCCGCCCATCTCCTTCCCGATCGTCACGAGGGGGAGGGTGAGCATCTCGCACATGAGGTAGGTGCACACCTGTCTCGCGCGGACGAGCTCCTGCCGCTTGTTCTTGCCGAGCAGGTCTTCTTTGGAAACGGAATAATAGGAGCAGGTGCTCCGCACGATCGCTTCGGGCGTGACCGTCTCCTGATCTCCCGTATTGATGGATTCCTGCAAAGCCGTCGCCGCGAGGCTGAGCGAAATGGGCTCTTCGTGCAGTTTGCTCGCGAAGATGACCGTGTTCAGCCTGCCTTCGAGGGTGCGCACGTTGTTGTCCGAATCCTTGACGAGAAAGGCGAGCACTTCGTCGGGCACGACGTATTTCTTTTCCAACGCCTTACGTTTCAGGATGGCGATCTTCGTCTCGGGGTCGGGCGGCTGGATGTCCGCGATCAGCCCGCCTTCGAAGCGGGTGCGCAGTCTTTCTTCCAGCGTGGAGAGTTCCTTGGCGGGGCAGTCGGATGAGATGACGATCTGCTTATGTTGAGAAGAGAGTTCGTTGAAGGTGTGGAAGAAGGCTTCCTGCACGCCGTATTTTCCCGCCCAGAACTGGATGTCGTCGATGAGGAGCACGTCCACGTTGCGGTAACGGTTACGGAACCGCGCCTCGTTGTCGCGCGCGCCGCTTTTTTTGGTGTACAGGCTGTCCACATATTCGTTGAGGAACTTCTCGCTCGTCGTATATAGCACCTTCATCGTCGGGCGGCGTGCGATGATCTCGTTGGCGATCGCCTGCATGAGGTGCGTCTTGCCGAGCCCCGTCCCGCCGTAGATATAGAGGGGATTGAAGTTTTCGCCCGGCGCTTCCGCGACAGACTTTGCCGCCGCGTAGACGAATTTGTTGGAAGATCCTACGACGAAGGAATCGAAAGTATAGCGCTTGTCGAGGACGACGGGATCCGCTTCTTCAAGCGCGTCCGATTCCTCGCGCAGGGTATATTCCTCGCTGCCTTCGACGATGATGACGAAATCGCTGAGCCCGACCTCGGAGGATACGATCGCTTCGCGCAGTTTGTCGGCGTGCGATTTATAGATCTGTTTTGCCGCAAGCTCGGTGTTCGCCTGCAAGACGATCTTTTTGTTCACGACGTCCACGGGGACGAGCGATTTGATGAACGTCTCGAAGGCGATGGGCTTGATAAGCTGTTCCGCGCGGTCGCGGATCTTATCCCATAAAAATTCAAACTGTGCTTTTTCCGCCATTTTTCCCTCTGAAATGCTTTTGTTTTTTTGCGTTTTTTGGTATAATACAGTTTGATTATAGTACAAAATCGCCGAAAAAGAAAGTGTTTTTGCGGAACTTTGCGGAAATGGTCATAAAAAAATTAACGCTGCACAATTTCAGAAACTACGAGGACGAGACCTTCTGCTTCCGGGACGGGGTGAACGTCCTGTTCGGGCGCAACGCGCAGGGGAAGACAAACTGCGCGGAAGCGGTCTTTTACCTTTGCACGGGTTCGTCTCTGCGCATCCGCCACGATCGCCAGCTCATCCGCCACGGACAGGAATGCGCATACATCCGCGCGGAGGCGGAAGGGCGGTACGGCGGCGTTTCGCTCGAAGCGGAGATCTACGAGAACCGCCGCGAACTGCGCGTCAACGGCAGCAAGATCCGCCGCAGCGTCGATCTTCTCGGCAATATGTACAGCGTGTTCTTCTCCCCGGGCGAACTGCGCCTCATCCAGGACGGCCCCGACGAGCGCAGGCGCTTTCTCAACCTCTCCATTTCTCAGACGTCGCGCCCTTACTGCACCGCGCTGCTGCGCTACAACAAGATCCTCGATCAGCGCAACAATCTGCTCAAAAACCGCGATACCTCGCTCATTCTGGAAACGTTGCCCGTCTGGGACGAACAGCTCGTCCGCTATGCCGCCGCGATCGTGCGGCAGAGGAGGGAGTTCGTCGCGTTGCTTTCGCCCCTCGCGAAGGACGCGCACGCTTATCTTACGGACGGCGCGGAGACGTTGGAGATCGGCATGGAAGGGGATTACGGCGCGGACGAGGAGACGGTCGCGCAAACGCTCCTGCGCGCCCTGGAAGGGGCTTATGAGCGGGACATCCGTCTCGGATATACTTCGGTGGGCCCGCACCGCGACGACGTAAAGATCCTGATCGACGGAAAGGACGCGAAGGGATTTGCTTCGCAGGGACAGACGCGCACCGCCGCGCTTTCCATGAAGCTCGCGGAGGTGAAGATCTTCGAACAGCTGACGGGCGAAGCGCCCGTGCTCATCCTCGACGACGTGATGAGCGAACTCGACCTGCCCCGCAGGAAAAAGCTGGTGGGGCGCATCGGGGACTTGCAGACCATCCTCACCTGCACGCACGCCGAACGCGCGCTGTACGGCAGGGAGACGAACAAAATACGCATCCAGGGAGGGCGGATCGTACCGTGAGAGCCGATCTTCATCTTCATTCCGTCTATTCGGACGGAAAATATACGCCGCAGGAACTTGCCGCCCGGGCGAAGGCGGCGGGACTCGATCTGTATTCCGTGACCGATCACGACAGCATGGAGGGCGCGGAAGAGAAGGCGTCCGCCGCGCGCAAAGCGGGACTTTCCTATGTGCAGGGATGGGAAGTTTCTTCGTACGAGGACTGCAAGGTGCACGTTCTCGGCTATGCCTGCCGCAGGGACGAGGCGTATTTCCGTTTTCTCGAAGAGCGCGTCCGCGGCGCGCTCGTCCGCGCGGAGGACATGATCGAAAAGGGCAACCGTTTTCTGGGGTTGCGGGTGACCATGTCCGACGCGGAAAAGGAACATTTCAAAAAAGACGCGCCCATCCATACCATGCACGTGGTCAGGGCGTTCGCGCGCAAGCTGAACAAAAAGGTGGGAGAGACCTATCTCGCTTATTTCGACAAGGGCATGCCCGCATATTCGGACCTGTGCCGTCCCACGGCGACGGACGCGGTCAACGCCATCCATGCCTGCGGCGGGATCGCCGTGCTCGCGCATCCCGGGCGCATCGCCAAGCCGTTCGACGAGCGCGAAAAATTCATGGAACGCCTTGTTTCCGAAGGGCTGGACGGCATAGAATGCGTCTATACGACGCATACTGCGGAAGAGACGGAATACTTCACGCGGTTCGCGCGGTCGCACGCTCTTCTGGTGACGGGCGGTTCGGATATGCACGTCGACGACGGAAGGCGGACGATGGGGAAACCGGAGTTCTTTCCGGACGGCGATCTGCTCGCCGCGCTGGGGATTTCGTCGCGCGGGGGCGAAGGAACATGAGAAAAACGGCAAAATGCTTTTATACGCTCCTCCTTGCGGGGAGCCTTTTTTTATCGTGCGGGTGCGCGCGCACGGTCGCGGAAGGCGTCACGGTGAACGGCGCGGAGGTGGGCGGCTTGAGCTTTGCCGCCGCGGAGGCGGCGGTGCGCAGGCAGATCGCGCAGACGCTCCCGCCGCTTATCGTACATTCGCCCGCGGGAGATTTCGTCGCGGAATATCCCGAGCTCAGTTTCACGGACGACGTGTCCTCCCTTTTGCGGCGGGCAAAAAAGGGGGAAGCCCTCATCGCGCAGGTCAGGCGTACGTTCGCGGAAGCGGAGGCGTTCGCGGAGAAGATATGCAGGGCGAACGCCGAAGAGGGAACGGATGCGCAGATGCGCTTTGACGCAGACGGCTTCGAATATATCCGCGAACGGGACGGGCGCTCCTGCGATTATCGCGCGCTGCTTCGCGACATTTCCGCGGCGCTCGAAGAGGGGGAAAGCGAAGTGACGCTGTCCGTCTTCCCCCGCCCGCCCGCGGTGACGGAAGAACGCCTGCGGGAGCAGAGCCGTCCGCTTTCTTCCTTTTCCACCCGTTTCGACGCTTCCAATGCGCCGCGTTCGCACAACATCTTTCTTGCCGCTTCCCGCATCGGCGGGACGGTCGTGCCGCCCGGGGGAGTCTTTTCCTTCAACAAGACGGTGGGGGCGAGGACGCAGGAGAACGGGTTCGAAAAGGCGGCGGTCATCCAGGACGGGCAGTTCGTCGAGGGGGTCGGGGGAGGCGTCTGTCAGGCGAGCACCACGCTCTTCAACGCCGCGCTCCTTGCGGGCATGAAGATCACGGAGAGCCGCGCGCATTCCCTGCGCGTCTCCTACGTCGCGCCGTCGCTGGACGCGATGGTGTCCGAAGCGAGCGATCTCAAATTTGTCAACCCGTATCCCTTTCCCGTCTATCTGCTCGCGAAGGCGGAAGGGGGCGAGGTGCGCTTTTCCTTTTTCGGCACGCCGAGCGGGGTTAGGTATGCCACGGAGAGCAAGACGCTCCTGCGCGTTGCGCCTCCGCCCGCGAAATATGTGGAGGGGACGGAAGAAAAGGTGCTCCGCGCGGAGCAGGAGGGGCTGGCGAGCGAAAGTTATCTGCTCACGTACGACGAGGAGGGAAACCTGCTTTCGCGCGAGCGCATCCGTCGCGATTCTTATGCCGCCGTCCAGGGGATCGTGCAGATTTTGCCCGAATGAGCGCAAAAAAGGGCGAGGCGCTCCGTTTTCCGCTCCGAGGGGGGAAGAAATTTGCCGTGCGCGAAAAAAATATCGAAAACAGGGCGCAAAAGGGTTGATTTTTTTTTCGGCATCCTTTATAATGAGCAAGTGACTTCGGGCGTTCCTCTGCCGTATTCGGGAATGAACGTCGCGTAACAATGGAGGTAAAGTCAATGAAAGGATTGATCGAAGCGATTGAAGCGGAAGGTCTGAAAGAGAACGTTCCGCAGTTCAACGTGGGCGACACCGTTAAGGTCGGCTACCGCATCATCGAGGGCGGCAAGGAAAGAATCCAGAATTTCGAAGGCGTCGTCATCGCCAAGAAGAACGGCGGAATTCGCGAGACCTTCACCGTCAGACGTCTGTCTTTCGGCGTAGGCGTGGAGAGATGCTTCCCCCTGCATTCCCCGAAGGTAGCTTACATCCAGGTCGTCAGAGCGGGTAAAGTCAAGAGAGCGAAGCTCTATTATCTGCGCGGCCTTACGGGTAAAGCGGCGAAAATCAAAGAAGTGAAGTAATTGCGCGAGCAATGAGAAATACAGCCTGTCAAAAGTCAATGACGGGCTGTTTTCTTTTTTTTCTTCTCCCGCGGCGAGAAAAAAATCAAAAAAAATGCGCAAAAAATCGTTTACAATTGCCGCGTTATCGGTTAGAATAGGAAATATCATATAATAAGGAATATCGAAATGAACAAAATCAGAAAAACCTGGAAGAGGCTTTCCGCATTTGCGCGCGCGTTCGTCATTCTCGCGCTCGTATTTTTTGTGGTCGGAATGGGGACGCTCGGCAGCGTTCAGTCGACAGGGGAGAGTTATGAGCTGAAAAAAGGCGCGTCCGTCGTCTTCCGCCTCGAAAAGCAGGAAGGGCAGACATCTCTTAAATATCTGTATCTGAACATCGGCACGATCTACAACGAGATCGGTTCGCAGGCGACCGTCCGCGTCCGCCGCGCTTCGTCGCCTTCCACGGGTTCGTGGTATGTTTCCAACTTCGGCGAAGCGAAGCTGGACAACCTCTATTCCGATCAGGAAAAGAGCGCGAAGGGGATCTCCTTCAACTGGTTCACCCCTTACGATCTTTCCAGCGTCAACTACTCGCTTTCCACTTATGCCTATTATGAACTGACCGCGATCGATTGCAGTCTGCTCGTCAACGAGGTGGCGTTCGTCGCCGACGACGGCACGCTCGTGCCCGCCAAGATCGAAAAGGGTTATTCTTCCGGCATCGACGCGAAGGCGGCGGAAAAGATGCTCGACGCGCAGAAGGTTCCCGTCCTTACGCAGTCGTCTTTCTTCCGCTACGGCGAAGAAGAGGCTTATTCCATGATGACGATCGCGGAAATGCGCACGGGCAATTCCTATACCGAGGGGAACGTCTATCACATGGACCGCGTATATAATCTGTTTGGTCTGGATATTCTCGCATTGGGCACGCTGATCTTCGGCATGAGTCCGTTCGGGCTTCGTTTCTTCCCGTTCCTCGCTTCCTTCGGATGCCTGATCCTCGGGTATCTGCTCACGAAACGCATGTTCCGCAGCGACAGGGCGGGGTTCGTCTTTGCGCTCCTGTTTGCGTTAGGCGGGTATTCCTTCTGCTTCGGACATTGGGGAACGCCGCTCTTCCTCGGCGTGTTCTTCTTGCTCTCCGCCGTATATGCGGCGTATTCCTTCTATGCGAAGGGATTGAAAGGGGCAGACGTGAAGAGCGCCCGTTCCGTCTTTGCGGCGGGCATCTTTTCGGCGGCGGCGATCGCCGTGAACACGGTCTTTGCCGTTCCCGTGCTCGGGGTGATCGGTCTGTTTGTCGCGGGCATGGTGCGCCAGCAGAAAGCCAAGGCGTTTTATCTCGCGAAAGCGGAGGAAGAACCCGTTTCGGACGGCGAAGGCGTTCCGGAAAAAGAGGAGCGCGTCTCCGCCGTGCGCGCGGAATATCGCTATAAAAACCGCATCGCGCCCGCCGTCTTTGCGGGTTCTCTGCTCGTCGGACTGTTTGCGATCCTGCTTCTGTCCGTCCTGCCCGCGTATTTCACGCTCGTCAAGGTATTCGACGATCCCGCGTCTCCCGCGCTTTCCCTCTTCGCTCTCCTGTGGCAGGGGATCGCAGGCGGGTTTACGGGCGCCAATTCCCTTTCCTCCGCGCAGTCCGTCTGGACGTTGACATATCAGTTGTTCCGCGGCACGGGGGAAACGTTTGCGGTCACGATCGCGGCGTTCAACGTCGTCGGCGTCGTCATTGCGGTATTCGGGCTCATCCTTTCTCTCATCCGCGTCGTGCTCTGCGCGCGGCTTGCGGAAAAGACGCGCGAAACGCGCGCCGCCGTGCGTGGGGGAACGGTTGCCCTTGTCGGCTTCCTGCTCTCCTTCCTTTGCGCATTCTTCTCCGCTCAGGGGCTCATCGCCTTTGCGGCGGCGCAGATCTTCTCCTTCATCGCCGTCGGCGGGCTTGTCTCGGACGGGACGAAACTGTCTCGCGCGGCAAAGGGGATGGAGATCGCGCTCGTCGTTCTTCTCGCGCTTTACTTTGTCGTGATGGTGCCTTTCGTTTTCTCCGTTCCGCTTCCCGCAAGCTGGCTTGCCGCGGTATAAGGAAGGGGGGAGCCTATGATCGCCAAAGTCATCTGCTATGCGCTGAACGGGCTGGAGGGCGTGCCCGTCGAGGTGGAGACAGACGTCAACAAGGGGCTGCCCGCATACGAAATGGTGGGGCTTCCCGACGCCGCCGTCAAGGAGTCGAAAGAGCGGGTGCGTTCCGCGCTCAAAAACAGCGGGTTTGCCTTCCCCTTGCACAAGATCACCGTCAATCTGGCGCCCGCGGATCTCAAAAAAGAAGGGGCGGGGTTCGATCTCGCCGTCGCTGTCAGCCTGCTCAAAGCGAGCGAACAACTCGTCGGGACGGAGCTCGGCGACACCGTCTTTCTCGGGGAGCTTTCCCTCAACGGAGATCTGCGCCCCGTGAGCGGGCTTCTGCCCATCCTCATTTCCGCGCAGAAGCACGGGTTTACCCGCTTTGTCATCCCCCGCGGGAACGCCAAGGAGGCGAGATTCCTTCGCGGCGCGAAGATCTATCCCGCCGCAACGCTCGCGCAGGTCGTGGGACATATCACGGGCGCCGCGCCGCTCGAAGAGCAGCAGAGCGCGGATTTTTTCTCGCTGGTCACGCGGCGGCAGTCCGCCGTCGATCTCTCCTTCGTTAAGGGGCAGCCCATGGCGCGCCGCGCGTTGGAGATCGCCGTTTCGGGCGGGCATAACCTTCTCATGGTGGGACCTCCCGGCACGGGCAAGACCATGCTAGCGCGGTGTATCCCCACGATCATGCCCGATCTAACTTTTGACGAGGCGCTCGAGATCACCAAGATCCATTCGGTGGCGGGCGTTCTGAACGAAGAGGGGATCGTGCTCGAACGTCCCTTCCGCACGCCGCACCACACGGCGACGACCGTCTCCATGTGCGGAGGCGGAAACCGCGCCGTTCATCCGGGGGAGATCTCCCTGGCGCACGGCGGCGTGTTGTTTTTGGACGAACTTCCCGAATATAAGCGTTCCACGCTGGAAGCGCTCCGTCAGCCGCTCGAGGACGGGGTCATCACCATCACCCGTTCGGCGGGCGTGGTCACCTATCCCGCGCGGTTCATGCTCTGTGCGAGCATGAATCCCTGTCCCTGCGGCAATTACGGATCCGATCATCTGACCTGTACCTGTACGCCCGCCGAGATCCGCCGCTACCGCGCGAAGGTCTCGGGGCCACTCCTCGACCGCATCGATCTGCAGGTGGAAGTGGATTCCGTCGGCTACGACGAACTCACGAGCGAAGAGGAACAGGAAGATTCGCGCACGGTGAAAGAGCGCGTGGATACGGCGCGGCGCATTCAGCGCAACCGTTTCGAGGGCAGGGAGATTTCCGTGAACGCGGAAATGGGCGAGCGCGAACTGCGCGAATTCTGCCCGCTGTCCCGCGAATGCGACGACATCCTGCGCGCGTCGTTCGAGCGCATGAAGCTGTCCGCGCGGGCGCGCTCTCGCATCATCAAAGTCGCGCGCACCATCGCCGATCTGGACGCGAGCGAGGAGATCCTGCCCCGCCACGTCTTTGAGGCGGTGTCCTATCGCACTTACGATAAAATGGAGTGATTATGCAATATACGGCGGAAGAAAGGGCAATGATATGGCTGGATTCTCTCCCGCAGATCGAGTATCGCGGCAAGATCGCGTTGCTCCGCGCCGCAAAGGATCCCGCCGTGCTCCTCGGCGAATGGGAAAAATTTTCCTCCGCCGTGATAAAAGACGGGAAAGGGCGTGTATATAATATTGACCGCGCTTCCCGCGAACGGCAGGCGGACGAGTTGGTCCGCTCGCTGGACGAAAAGGGATATTTTGCGATCTCCCTCGTCAGCGAGGATTATCCCGAGAGCTTGAAGGCGATCCCCGATCCGCCGCTCGTTTTATACGGCGCGGGCAGAAGGGAACTGCTGAAACGCCGCAGATTCTGCATCGTCGGCTCGCGCATGACTCCGCCGTGGGCGGAAAAACAGGCGCGCACGGTCTCGGAAAAGATCGCGTCCCGCTTTGTCGTCGTGACAGGGCTCGCGGAAGGCGGCGACCGCGCCGCGATCGACGGCGCGCTGGATGGCGGCGATCTCATCAGCGTGCTTCCTTGCGGGCTGGATCACTGCTATCCCCGCTCACACGCGTCCCTCAAAGAGAAGATCGCTTCGCGCGGACTGCTCCTGAGCGAATATCCGCCCGATGCGCCGTCCGCGAAGTATTATTTCCCCGCGCGTAACCGCCTTCTGGCGGGGCTTTCGGAGGGCGTGCTCGTCGTATCCGCCCGCGAAAAGCGCAGCGGCGCGCTCATCACCGCGGGATATGCCGCGGAATACGGCAGGGACGTGTTCGCGTTTCCCTACAACATCGGGATCGCGCAGGGCGCGGGCTGTAACGAACTCATCAAAAAGGGCGCGTACCTTACGACGGGCGCGGAGGACATCCTCTCCGCTTACGGCATGGAAGCGCCCGAGGAACAACGCGTTTCTCTCACGCAGGAAGAGCGGCTGGTCGCGGAAACGCTCCGCGAACACGGAGAGCTGCATGCGGCGAAACTCGCGCAGCTCTGCCGCATGAGCCTCCCCGAAGCGATGGCGACGCTCGCTTCCCTGGAAATCAAAAATATCGTCGTCAAGTCGGGCGGGAACCGCTATTCCGCCCTGTGAATAAAAGGAGTCTTATGGATCTGATCATCGTTGAATCGCCGTCCAAGGCGAAAACCATCTCCAAATACCTCAAAGGCAAATACCGCGTGGACGCGTCGGGCGGGCATATCCGCGACCTTCCGCAGAAGATGCTCGGCGTTTCCGTCAAGAACAATTTCGAACCGAAATACGTCACGTCGCCCGGAAAAGAGGATACCATCCGCCGCCTGACGGAAGAGGCGGCGAAGGCGGACAGAGTATATCTCGCGACCGACCCGGACCGCGAAGGCGAGGCGATCTCCTGGCATTTGCAGACGGTGCTCGGGCTTCCCGAAGAGGGGGAGAACCGCATCGAATTCAACGAGATCTCTCCCAAAGCGGTGGAAACGGCATTGCGCCACCCGAGAAAGATCGACTATAACCTCGTGGACGCGCAGCAGGCGCGCCGCGTGCTCGATCGCCTGGTGGGCTATAAGCTCTCGCCCCTGCTCAACAACAAGATCCGCAACGGGCTTTCGGCGGGCAGAGTGCAGTCGGTCGCGCTGCGCCTCGTCGTAGACAGGGAGCGCGAGATCGCCGCGTTCGTCCCCGAAGAATACTGGACGATCACCGCGGAATTGCAGGATAAGGAAAAGAAATTCTCTCCCTTCCGCGCCGCGCTGGAAAAGAAACGCGGCAAAAAATTCAAACCGTCGAACAAGGAAGAGGCGGATGCCGTCCTCGCGGCGCTCGCGGCGGGCGAATACGTCGTCGGCAACGTCAAAAAATCGGTCACGTCCTCGCACGCGCCCGCGCCGTTCACGACGAGCACGCTCCAACAGGATGCTTCCAATAAATTCGGCATGACCGCGCCCGAGACCATGCTCATGGCGCAGCACCTGTACGAGGGCATCGACGTGGAGGGCGAAGGGCATATCGCCTTCGTCACCTACATCCGTACCGACTCCACCCGCGTGTCCGAGGACGCGCAGCAGGCGGCGCTGGGATATATCGCGGAGCGCTTCGGCAAGGAGTACTGTCCCGCGAAGCCGAACGTCTACGCCTCCAAGAAGGGGGCGCAGGACGCGCACGAGGCGATCCGTCCCATCGACCTTTCCCGCACGCCCGAGTCGGTCAAGAAACTGCTCGACAAAAAGCATTACAACGTGTACAAGCTCATCTACGAGCGCTTCATCGCTTCGCAGATGGCGGACGCGAAATACAACTCCATGCAGATCGAGATCGAGAACGGCGAATATACGCTCAAAGCGAGCGGAAAAACGCTCAAATTCGCGGGATTTACGGCGATCTATCAGGAGACGAAAAAGGAAGAGGACGAGGAGACGAGCGGAAAGCTGCTTCCTGACCTCAACGAAGGACAGGCGCTCGATTGCAACGGCGTCAAGGCGGAGCAGAAATTCACCAAGCCGCCCGTGCGCTATACGGACGCTTCCCTTGTCAAGGCGATGGAAGAAAAGGGGATCGGCAGACCTTCCACCTACGCTTCCATCATCTCCGTGCTCAACAAGAGAAAATACGTCGAAAAGGACGGCAAGTACATGATCCCCACGCAGATCGCCTATCAGATCACCGATATGCTGGTCAAGTACTTCACCGACATCATGGACGTCGGCTTCACGGCGGACATGGAAGAAAAGCTGGACGACATCGAGGAGGGCGGCAAGGACTGGCACGCGATCATCGCGGAGTTCTATCCCCCGTTCGAAGAAAAACTGCGCTTTGCCAATGCGGACGGCGACGAGCCGACGGACATCCTCTGCTCCAAGTGCGGGCATCCCATGGTGAGGAAATCGGGCAAGTACGGCAAGTATCTCGCCTGCTCCAATTATCCCGCCTGCTCCAACATCGTCAGCGAAGGGGAGGCGGAAGTCTCCGATACCCCTTGTCCCAAGTGCGGCGCGATGATGGTGGTCAAGAGCGGGAAATACGGCAAATTCCTCGCCTGCCCCAACTATCCGCAGTGCAAGACCACGCTCCCGTTCGGGGAAAAGAAAGAGGAAGAATACGAGGGGATCTGCCCCGAATGCGGCAGACCGACCAAAAAACTGCGCTCCCGCGCGGGCAAGCTGTATTACGGTTGCAGCGGTTATCCCGAATGCAAGTTCATGAGCTGGGACGTCCCCACGGGCGAGAAGTGCCCCAAGTGCGGCGGCGCGCTCGTGAAGACGCCGCGCGGCACCGTCAAGTGCGTGAATAAGGAATGCGGCTATCGGATCGCGGCGAAGCCCGCGCCCGCGGACGGCGCGGAAGGCGGTGCGGATGCAAACGGTTAAGATCGTCGGCGCGGGGCTGGCGGGTTCGGAAGCGGCGTATTATCTGGGCAGCCGCGGCGTGCACGTCGTCCTCGCGGACATGAAACCGAAAAAGTTCACGCCCGCGCACGAGAATCCCGCGTTCGGGGAACTCGTCTGCTCCAATTCGCTCAAAAGCGACGATACTTTCGGCAACGCGTGCGGGCTTCTGAAAGAGGAGATGCGCCGCCTCGGCTCGCTCACCATGCGTGCGGCGGAGAAGAGCCGCGTCCCTGCGGGCGGGGCGCTGGCGGTAGACCGCGAAGCGTTCGCGGCGTATATCACGGACGCGCTCAGAAGCTGTCCGAACATCGAGATCGTCTGCGAGGAGGCGGAAGAGCTGCCCGAAGCGGGCATCGTCGCGACGGGGCCGCTGACGGCGGGGAAGCTGTACGAGGCAATCGAGCGGGAATTAGGCGGCGGACTGCATTTTTACGACGCGTCCGCGCCCATCGTGAGCGCGGAGAGCATCGATTTGGAACATACCTTCACGGGCGACCGCTACGGAAAGGGGACGGGCGATTACATCAACTGTCCCATGACGAAGGAAGAATACGATCGGTTCGTCTCCGAACTGCTCGCGGCGGAAAAAGTCACCCTGCACGAATTTGAAAAGGGCGAGATCTTCGAAGGGTGTATGCCGCTCGAAGTGATGGCTTCCCGCGGTGCGGATACCCTGCGATACGGCACGTTCAAGCCCGTCGGACTTGCGGACGGGGAAGGGAAACGCCCCTATGCGGTGTTGCAGCTCCGCAAGGAGAATTGCGCGGGGAGCGCGTATAATCTCGTCGGGTGTCAGACCAATCTCAGATTCGGCGAGCAGAAGCGGGTGTTTTCCCTCATTCCCGCCCTGAAAAACGCGGAGTTCCTGCGTTACGGGGTGATGCACCGCAACACCTACCTGCAATCTCCGAAACTGCTCAACGCCGATTTTTCGGTGAAAGGGCGTCCGGGACTGTACTTTGCGGGACAGATCACGGGCGTGGAAGGGTACGTCGAGAGCGCGATGAGCGGGCTGCTCGCGGGCATCCACGTCTGGAACAGGCTGAACGGGAGGGAAGTCTCTCTGCCGCAGGATACCTGTATGTGCGGGGCGCTGTCCGCATACATTGCGGGCGCGGGTACGGATTTTCAGCCGATGAACGCCAATTACGGCGTTTTGCGCGCGGGTTTTCCCGAAGTGCGCGACAAGAAAAAGAAAAAACAGCTCCTCGGAGAGCGGGCGTTGGCGGAGATCGAACGCTTCCGCCTGACCGTATTCGGGGAAAAGGAGTCATAACATGGAATTTCGCGGAACGACCATCTGCGCCGTCAAAAAGGACGGCGTGACGGCGATCGCGGGCGACGGTCAGGTGACCATGGGCGAATCGGTCGTGTTCAAGAACACTTTG
>CALVLH010000008.1 GCA_944336975.1 uncultured Clostridia bacterium | reverse complement strand
TTTGCGGACGGATATGTCGCGGCGAACTACGAACTGAGCGTGACCGCAGCTTCCTTCACGGTCGCAAAGGCGGCGCTGACGGTGAAGGTCGCCGCAGAGGGGTTCGCTTACGGGGAGAGCGCGTCGCCGTCCGTAACGTTCGAAGGGTTCGCGTACAGCGAGGGGGAAGATGCCCTCGGCGGCGCCCTCGTTTACAGCTATACGAAGGAGGGCGCGGAATACGCGGAAGAGCGGTTTACGGCGGGCGAATACGAGGTATCCGTCTCGGGATATGCCTCGGACAATTACGAGATCGCATATACGGGCGATACGTTTACGGTCGCAAAGAAGAGCGCGAGCGCGACTTTGACGGCGGAAAACATCACTTACGGCGAGGCGGCGCAGTTCGGCTTTGCCCTTACGGGCGTGGTCGAAGGGGACGAGGCGAAATTTGTTCCCGCATATTCCGTCACGAAGGGCAACGAGCCTGTGCTTACGGAAAAACTCGGCGCGGGCAAATATTCCTTGACGGCGACGTTTGCGGACGGATATGTCGCGGCAAACTACGATCTTACGGTGAACGCGGCTTCCTTCACGGTCGCAAAGGCGGCGCTTACGGTGGGAGCGTCGGCGGGAAAGACCTATACCTACGGCGACGTGCCGACGATAAAAACGGCGATCGCAGGTCTGGTATGGGACGAGAGCGCGAGCGCGCTGGGCGGAAGGGCGGAATTCACCTACACGAAGAACGGAGCGCCCTACACGGCGGACGGGAACTTCGGCGCGGGAAGCTATACGGTGGCGGTGAGCGGCTATACGTCGGAGAACTATGAGATCTCGTATGAAGCTCCCGTTTCCTTCACGGTGGAAAAGAAGGCACTCACGCTGAACGTTATCATGAGGAGCGCCGCGCTCGTCTATGGCGACGCCGTCGTCGGCTATGTGAACGCGGAGGGGTTCGTGTTGGGGGAATCGCTCGGAACGCTCGGTTATCCCGCGGTGTTCTATCTGAACGCGGAAGGCGAACGGGTGACGCAATTCCCCGCGAGCGAGAGCGAATATACGGCAACGACGGAGGCGGAGTCGGAAAACTATGACATCGCCATCGTATCCGCTTCGTTCACGGTCGCGAAGAAGGACCTCACCGTGACCGTCACGGCGGAAAAGGACAGCTATACGTTCGGAGAGACGGTTTCCGCGGAATGGGAAGCGAGCGGGCTCGTCTTCGACGACGACAAGAGCGCACTCGGCGCGGTCTCGCTCGTTTATTATCGGGACGGGCAGGCATACACGGGATATTCCGAGAGTAAATTGTTCGCGGCGGGAAGTTATACCGTCGGCGCGGAAGGGTTTGCAAATGAAAACTATAACGTGACCGCGCAAAGCGATACTTTTACGGTAGAAAAGCGGCAGTTCGTCGTCTACGCGTTTGTCAGCGGGCCGAGCGGAACGCAACTCTCCAAGACGATTTCCTTCTTCGAGGCAGACGATCTGTTCGAGTTCGTCGGAACGGTGGTGCTCAATACGACGGAAGAAGGGGAGTATATCGCAAAAGACGAAGAGAGCTTTGCAAAATACTTCTTCTGGCAAGACGGCGTTTGCGCGATCAAGGTCAAAGGTACGGACGAAGAAGTCACGGAAAATTTCGCGTTCTCTTACGATCTTTCCTTTACCCTTTCCGTTCAGGCGTTCCCCGGCACCATAACGTTGCCTTCGCAAAGAGAACTCACTTATGACGGAAAAGAGCGGACGTTCGGCATCGAGATCCGCGGAGCGGAAGGAACCGAATATAAAGTGGAATATTCCGTCAACGGCGGGGAGCTTTCGGAGACGGCGCCCCTCCTGACCGACGCGGGAGTTTATTCCGTCAGATACTTTATTACGGCGGAAAATTATGAAGGGAAAGACGGAAGCTATACGGTCACGATCGCAAAGGCGCAGGCGACGATCGGCATGGACGGCGTGGAGACGGAATATGTCTACACGGGCAAAGCGCAGACGGTTCTCGTCCGCGATAAGGTGACGTATACGGGCGACGGCGTTCTGACGGCGGCAGATTACACCTTCACGACGGTCGCGGAGGGCAACGGACATGTGATCACCGTGAGCGCGTCGGAAGGGAAGAACTATCTCGCCGCGGAAGCGAAGATCACGCTCAGCGTGCAGAAGGCAAATTACACCGTCAGCGCGGAACGGCAGGATTATACCTATAACGGCGCGGCACAGGGCGCGGCGATCTCGGTCACGGCGTTCGGCGAGGATGAGTTCACCGTTATGTACGACGGACAGGTGGCGGTCGCGCAGTATACGAATGCAGGGACTTATACGGTCAAGTATACCGTGAGCAGAAACGAGAACTACAATGACGTTTCGGGCGAATACGAGATCGTCATCGCAAAGGCGAAAAACGTCATCTCGGCGGACGGGGTGCAGACGGAATATACCTATAACGGAACGCAGATCACCGTCAACTCGGGCGCAAGCGCGACATACGGCGAAGTGGTCTATTCGGACAACATCTTCACGAATGCGGGGGATCATACCGTCAGACTTTCCGTTGCGGAATCGGATAATTACCTTGCGGGAAGCGCGGAAGTTCAGGTGACCGTCAAAAAGGCGGATTATGCCGTCACCGCTCCCGATCAGGAGTATACCTACAACGCCACGGCGCAGGGCGCGGCGATCTCGGTCACGGCGTTCGGGAACGATAAGTTCACCGTCAAGTACAACGGGCAGACAGCCGTTGCGCAGTACACGAACGCGGACACTTATACGGTCGAGTATACCGTCGGCGGCAATCAGAATTACAACGACGCGAGCGGCAGTTATACCGTCACGATCAACAAAGCGGAAGTATCGATTGAACTACCCTCAAATACGTCCTCGACGTATAACGGGACGTCGTTCTCCGCGCCCGTATCCGTTTCGGCGGCGGACAGCGGTTATGTCGTAACCTATCAGTGCAACGACAAGCCGATCAACCCCGAAACCGATCTCGTGAATGCGGGGACGTATGTCATCACTTACACCGTCTTGGGCGCAAACTATAAGGAAAAGACGGACTCCTATACCGTCACCATCAAAAAGGCGCAGGCGACGATCGGCACGGACAACGTGCAGACGGAATACACCTACACGGGCGCGGCGCAGACGGTCTTTGTCAGCGGCAAAGTGACGTATACGGGCGACGGCGTATTGACGGCGGAAGATTATACCTTTACGACAGTCGCGGAGGGCAACGGTCATGTGATCACCGTAAGCGCGTCGGAAGGGGCAAACTATCTTGCCGCAGAAGCGAAGATCACGCTTACCGTGCAGAAGGCGGATTATACCGTCAGCGCGGCACAGCAGAATTACACCTATAACGGGACGGCGCAGGGCGCGGCGATCTCGGTCACGGCGTTCGGCGAGGATGAGTTCACCGTTCTGTACGACGGACAGGCGGCGGTCGCGCAGTATACGAACGCGGGCACGCATACGGTCGGGTATACCGTCAGCGGCAACGAGAACTACAACGACGTCTCGGGCGAATACGATATCGTCATCGCGAAGGCGGAAAACGTCATTTCGACGGCGGGCATGACGGGCGAATATGACTATACGGGAAAGGAGATCATCGTAAATTCGGGCGCAAGTGCGACATACGGCGATGTGGTCTATTCGGATAATGCGTTCACCAATGCGGGAAGCTATACGGTACAGCTTTCGGTCGCGGAAACGGAAAACTATAAGAGTGCGAGCGCAACGTTCAAGGTCACCGTGAACAAAGCGGAAGTGAAGATCGGAAGTTCCTATCAGTATACCTATAACGGACAGGCGCAGGGAGCGATCTCCGTGAACGCGCCCGATTCGACGTACGAGATCTCCTTCTCGTATGCGGGCGGGACGTACGACACGGCGCCGCTCTTCAAGGACGCGGGCACCTATACGGTCAGCTATTCGGTCAAGGCTTCCCAAAACTATGCAGAGACCAACGGAAGTTATACCGTCATCATCGCGCAGGCACAGCTCACGGTAGAAAATCCCGGCGATCAGACGAAGGAATACGACGGCGAGCCGTTCGGCACGGGCGTGACCGTCTCGGGCGCGTTTGACGACGGCTATACCGTGACGTATCGGTGCAACGGCGAGACGATCGGATCGGTACAGTTTACCGACAGGGGCGAATACGTCATCACCTATACCGTTTCGGGCAAGAACTATGAGACGGTTTCGGGGACGTTTACCGTCACCATCGAAAAGGTATCCAATTACATCGATGTGAGCGGGGTAAGGACGGAGTACACCTATACGGGAGAACTCATCACCGTCAATTCGGGCGCGAGCGCTCTGTTCGGCGATGTGGTCTATTCGGACAATACGTTCACCAATGCGGGAAGCTATACGGTACAGCTTTCGGTCGCGGAAACGGAAAATTACAAGGCGGCAAGCACAACGGTCACGGTCACGGTAAACAAGGCGGATTATACCGCGGGCGATATTCCCGAAAACGCGGTAAAGGATACGGATATCGTGATGGGATACAACAAAACGCTCACGGACGTGGCGCTGAACGACGGATTTTCCTGGGCAGATAAGGATACTGCGCTTGAATCGGGAACTTTTGACGCATACTATTGCGGAGACCCCGTCAATTACAACGCGATCCTTACGCAGATCTCGATCACTGCCCGTAAGGAGACCGTGACGGTCCTCCTTGAAAAGGAATACAGCGTCAAATATTCCGAAATGAGCTCTTATCAGTTGCCCGATGTGCAGATATTTGGCGAAGGCAGGACGTTGTCGGCAGAGGAAAGGGCGATGTTCTCCGTCAATGCCGATGCAAGCAACGTCAATGCCGCCGTGGGCAGCACATACCTGGTAACTTATACGATCGTCAACGAAAACAATCCTTATTTCGACGTCGTGTTCCAAAATAACGGCAATGCGAACCCGAATTGGTTATGGCTGAAAGTCTTGTCTGTCGGAACAGGAACGGGCGACAATGCCGAGAAATATACCATTGAGGACGCGCTGAACGAAGTTTCAAGCGGTACGATCATTGTACAGCATGATACGGCATTTGCGCCCGCAGACCAAACGCCTTACAGCGGAACGGGATATTATACCGTAAAGTCGGGCGTGACGCTTTTGGTCCCGTACAGCAATGCTTACAGCGCCAATCGCAAAGATGTTGTAGAGGGTTTTGCTGCCGTGGGGAAGGCGTATGTCACATTGACTGTAACGAGCGGAACGTCGATCACGGTATATGGAGAAATAGTTGTCAATGCGGCTGTTACAACGGCGTCGGCGCCGTCTACTTCAAGCGTGAACGGAAACTTCGGACAAATGGATGTGCAGATCGGTTCCTTGATCGTGTTCGAAAGCGGTGCAAACTTTGAAAGCATGGGATTCACCTTTGGCGAAGGGAACATCGTTGTGAAAACAGGAGCAACTGCCTATGAACCTTTTGCGCTTCCCGCATATAAAGGTGGTACTATTTCAGGCAACATCGTCGGAACTGTGTTCCCGGTCAATCAGTATGCATTGACGGGAATAATATGCAGAACAGAGTTTCAAAGCGGTTCCGCATATTATGTTAAGGCATTTGTAACAGGGGCCAGCCAAAATGTCAACAGCGATGTGAAATTTATTTCTACTGCGTCTGCTTCTTTCATGCAATTGACCGATGGAAGTATTTACAAGTGGATTGACGAAGATAACGGAAAAATTCATTTTGAGTTGAGTGGTACGATTGCATTGAACAATATTACGGTAGATCTGGGAAGCATAGCAGCTATAGCCGGACTCAATATGAGCACAGAAGGCGTTCAGGTTCCAATCCCTGGGAATTTCCACATTTCAATTATGAGCGGAACCACCACTGTATCTCAGGGAACTCAGATGAAGTTGCTGCCGGGAGCCGCTTTAGTAGTCGAAAAAGAGGCGACCTTGGTTGTGGAAGGGGCAAAAGATGCGCCTGCAACAAGCTTTTTGAATCGTTCGACAAAATACTTCCCTGGCGGGATCAGCTCCTACGGCACGGATAATTATTCTTTCAGCGATTCGCTTACGCAATGGCAGGATGGTCAGCTGATTAAAAGTTATCCATACACCAATCTTGCAAAAGTATACCGGATTACGCCGACATTCGATTATGATGCAACAACGCCGGCAGTGTTTTTGCTAAAAGGTAATCTGGAAATAAAGACGGCGGCATATTTGACGGTGGAGATCACAGCGGAAGAAGGGGCTACGATCAGTACGGATGCGACTGGTCGAGAAATAAAAGTATCCGGAAGTTATTCTTGGGGTTCTACAAAATATACTACGGAAACACTTTATACGGTAGTATTAGGTTCTTTCCAGGAAGATTATTCTCCTTCCGGCGGTGAGGCATATTTCACCGTATATCTGACGGCAAAACTTCTCGGAGGGGGCGAATCCAAGCTCGAAGTCGGCAAGACTTATCTCTACGGCGAGGGCGGATGGACCGTTCAATGACAAAACAATTCGGCGGAAGCCTGCGGGGGATTTTTTCTCCGCAGGCAAACGCATATTTCTGTGAAAAAGGAAAATAAAAGTATGGAAGACACTCAAAAGCCCAATGAGCCCGAAGTCGTTCTCGACATCCGCGGCTTGTGCAAAAAATATTCCAAAAAGGCGGACTATGCCGTCCGCGACGTGAGTTTCGCCTGCCATGCGGGGGAGATCGTCGGCATTCTCGGGCACAACGGCGCGGGGAAGTCCACTATCCTCAAATGCCTCGAAGGGATGCTCCCGTTCGAAGAGGGGACGATCGCCGTCTGCGGGTTCGACGTCACAAAAAATCCCGTCGCCGCGAAGTCCAATATGGGCTTCGTCACCGACGATCACGCCGTGTTCGTCAAGATGACGGGACTGCAATACGTCGAGTTCATGGCGGACGTCTATAAAGTTCCCGCAAACGTCCGCAAGGAGCGGCTGGACGCCCTCGAAAAGGTGTTCTCCCTGGGGGAAAGTATCTACAATCTCATTTCTTCCTATTCTCACGGAATGCGACAGAAGATCTGCATGATGGGTTCGCTCATCCACCGTCCCCGCCTGTGGATCCTCGACGAGCCGATGACTGGCCTGGATCCGCGCACCATGCGCGCCGTGCAGGAATATATGGCGGAATATGCGGCGGCGGGCAACTGTATTCTCTTTTCCTCGCACGCGCTCGCGACCGTCGCGAAGATCTGCGACCGCGTCGTTCTCATCCGCAAAGGGGAACAGATTTCGGACGTGAACGTGCGAGAGATCAGAAAGAACGATCCCCATTTCGATTTTGAGGAGTATTTTTTACAACATGAAAGACAAGATTGATTTTCGCCTGCTCGGCGCATTGCTCCGCAAACAGAGGCAGGAGCAGTTTTCGCGGATCGGGAAGGGGAAATTTGACTTTGTCGGCTTCGGGATGCGCGTCGTGCTCATCCTCGCCTTCCTCGTCTGCTTCGTCGTCTTTTTCGGGCGCTTTCTCGAAATATACCTTCAGGTCAAGACCGATTACGTCCTCAATCCTTCCGAACGGCTCTTCGAGATCCTGACGGCGGCGTATACGCTCGTGCTCGTGCTCATGACGGTGGGGGCGGTGTCGCAGATCAACCACGCGCTCTTTGCCGCGGACGATATGCGCATTCTCGCCGCGCTTCCCGTGGGGGCAAAGACGTTGTACCTGTCCAAACTCATCGTCATCTATGTCGGGCAGATCGGATTTGCCCTCCTCACGGTGCTCCCCGTCAACATAGCGGTCGCCGTGCACGCGCCGCAGGGCGCGTGGTTTTATGGCATGACGGCGCTCACCTGCCTCGTCCTGCCGCTCGTGTCCATTGCGATCGCGTCCGTGCTTGCGCTTCCGTATCATGCGGTGCGCACGGCGCTGAAAAACCGCTTCGCGCTCCATTTCATCGTCGTCACGCTTCTCACGGCGGCATTGCTGTTTGTCTATGCGGCGGTATTGGAAGCGGTCAAGGAACTGCTTCTCGGCGACGATCTCAAATATTTCTTCAACGAAGCCGTCATGGACAAGATCGCCGCGGCGGCGGCCGCGCTTTATCCCGCCAACTGGATGGCGCGTTTCCTGCTCGGTCAGGACGCGGCGCGAAATGCGATCTTCATCGCCG
The DNA here is from genome assembly GCA_944336975.1 of uncultured Clostridia bacterium. GTDB lineage: Bacteria > Bacillota > Clostridia > Christensenellales > Borkfalkiaceae > Gallimonas. The sequence continues at coordinate 73,030 of CALVLH010000008.1, read as the reverse complement.
TCCTGCTCGCGGGCTCGGCGCCGGTCTCTCTGATCGCCATCCGTCTGTTGCTGATGCGCGCGCTGCAATCGCGCATTTCGGGCGCGTCCAATTTCATCGGCAGGAGAAAAACGCTCAGAAGGCCGCATTCGCCCTTCGTTGCGCTCCTCAAAAAGGAGTTTCTCACCATTTTCCGCACGCCGAATTATACTTTCTCTTACTTTTCGGTTGCCGTCGTCATGCCGCTCATGGTCTACTTCTGTATGTCCGTCGGCTCGTCGCTCGCGGTCAAACTCATCGGCATTCAGTGCAACGCCGAACTCGCCGTCTTTTTGACGCTCCTGTTCGGCTCGCTCGCCAATATGTTCTGCACGACCAACATCAGCCGCGACGGGAAGATGTTCTTTTCGGTCAAGGCGATGCCCGTCGACGCGCGTACCGTGTTTTTGTCCAAGGTCATCCTGTGTATGATCGTGACCGCCGTGTCGCAACTCATTTCGGCGGTCCTGCTCCTGGCGACGGGGTATCTGAACGTCTGGGCGGCGCTCTTCCTCTTCGCTTCGGGCGTGTTGTGCGGTTTCGCCCAGGTGTGCGTCGCGACGAAGATCGATTTCCGCCATCCCGATTTTTCCGCCGAGGCGGACGGAGAGATCCGCGAGTCGGGCAATACGGTGAGCACGGTGGTCGTGCTGGGACTTCTCGCGTCCTTCCTCATCGGGGGCGCGGTGCTCCTCGTCCGCATGATGCTCTCCCTGCGCGGGCTTGCCGATCAGTATGCATATCTGACCTATCTGATCACGGGCGTCATCGCGCTCGGCGCCGCCGCGGCGGGGTATTTTCTGCTCGCGCATCGGTTGGATAAAAAATATCGCGCGTTCGACGGTGGAGGTGCATTATGAGAAAAAATATCATCGCGCTCATGCTCGTTCTTCCGCTGCTGTTCGTGTTCACCGTCTTTTCCTCGGGAAATGTGGCGAGCCTGGGCGTTTCCGTCTCCGCCAATTCCGTCGAGATTATGAATCCGCCCGAGGGCGATACGCTCCGCATCGACCTCGCGACCTATCGGGACGATTATCGGATCGTCGCCAAGGTATATCCCGAAAACGCCTCCAACAAGGCGTATTCCTTCCTCGTCGAGGAGGTGGAGGGGACGGAGTTCGCCTCCGTCTCCGTGGACGAAGAGGGCTTCCTTCACGCGTCTTCCGTGGGCTCCGCCCGCGTCTCCGCCGTCAGCAACGACGGGGGATATAAAGACAGCATTACCGTCATCGTGAGCTCTTCCAAGCCGTACGGACTGGAACTCTCCCTTTATCCCGCGAACGATCCCGACGGCGACAGCCTGCTCGAAGAGCGGGAGGACGGGTATTCCGCCCGCGTGGACACGGGGCTATACGCGTATAAGAGCAAGATCCTGCCGAGCGGGTTTTCCGAAGTCTCGGCGGCGGTCACGGAGGGCTTTGCCGCGGTGGACGCCGCGGCGGGGACCGTTCTGCTTCCCTTCGGCGGCGAGGCGGTCGTCTCCTTTACCGTAAAAGACGGCGCGTTCGGCGACATCGTGCGCACGGTGACGCTCTTTGCGGAAAAGCCGCATACCGTGTCCGGGTTTACCGTCAACGGCGGCACGGACGCGTCGATCGTGCTGGAACGGGAAAGCGCGCAGGCGGCGTTTTACGTCGAAGCGGAAGAAGAGCCCGTACTGTTGCCCGACGCCAACATTTCCGATTATACCGTCGAACGCGCCGAAGGCGCGGGAGAAGGATGTTATGTCGTGACCGTGACTTTTGCGCAAGACCGCGCCGAAGAATTCACCGCGCAGATCGCGGCGGGCGGGGGAAGGGACGAGATTCGCTTCTCCTTCGAGGAATTTGCCTTTACCGTCCGTTCCGATCTTCCCGCACAGGGCGGCGATCAGCTTGCCGTTCTGCTCGGCGAGCCGGTCACCTTCTATGCGGTGCCCTCCGTCGCCGTGGGCGGGATCAGCTATGTGTGGGAAGTGCGCGACTGTACTTCGCCCGAAGCGGTCTCGCTCTCGGTCGGCGAGGGCGGAAGGACGTGCACCGTCCTTTCCGCTTCGGAAGATTCGTTCACCCTCCGCGTTTTGCCCTATCGCAACGGGAACGCGCTGGACGTGCTTCCCGTCAGCCTCTCGGTAAACGTCGTGCGTCCCGTCACCTCGGTGCAGGCGATCAACGAGACGGACGTCGGATTGGCGCGGCGCACCGCGTTTGCGGGATGGCAATATTCGGCGGGCGGCTCGCTCACCGCCTTCCGTTACGAGCTGAATTTCGTCACTTATTACAATACCGAGACGGTCGACGCCGTCTCCGATCTGGAATTTACCGTTTCCGATCCCTCCGTGCTCTCGGTATCGGAGGAAGGGGGGCGCGTATACGTCCGCGCGATCGGCACCGGCGAAGCGACCGTCCGCGCGAGCTGGAAGGGGAACGATTCCTTCGCGCAGAGCGTGAGCGCGGCGGTCACGCTGACCGCTGTCGCGGACGCCATCCGCGTCACGACGAGCGATGAGCTGTACGCCGTATCCAAGGCGGGGCGGGCGGCGGTGCTCGACGCAGACATCATGCTCGGGACGAAAGCGGACGGTTCTCTTTATTCGGTCGGCGAGCGCATCAATATGCTCGGTTCGATGAAATCCACCTACAATACGGAATACTATAAGAACACGGGCAGGGAATCGGAGGCGTACGTCAAATTTGCGCTCGAATTCCGAGGCGACGTCTACGGGAACGGGCATACCGTCAACGCCGGTTATTTTACCGCCGCGAAGGACGCTTCGGGCGTGAGTCAGATCTTCCGCGGTCCGCTGTATTTTGTCGATTACGGACAGATCGCCTCCGTCGCGGGACAGGACAACATCGCTTTTCTCATCCGCACGGACGGCGTCATGCTCTACAATCTCACCCTTTTGGGATGTTCGGACGAAGCGCTCCTGACGGACGACGGAACGTACGATCTGTCCCATCTCAACGAGACAGGAACGACGCTCGAGATCAACGCCGACGCCGAACTGATCAACTGCCGCGTGCGCAACGGGCGCAACGTCGTCCGCGTTTACGGCGGCAACCGCGACGGGAATTCCTATTTCATCGAACATCTTTCCGAAAACCGCGGGACGGACGAAGAGCGCATCGTCGTGACCGTCGAGGGATGTATTTTCTCGCAGGCGCGGGAATTTATCGTCAAGACGGGTTCCAACCGCGCCCTTCGCGCGAACGGTTCGACGCTCGACTTCACCGATAGCGGAAAGGCGCTTCCCGAACCCTGTCTCTTTGACGAAAACGGGAAGGCGTATTCGGTGCAGACGAACGATTATCTGGACGACGATTATTTCTATCATACCTATGTGATGACCGATCTCACGCTCAAAGACAGCGTGCTGGAAACGAGCGGCTTGTTCTCGGTGGGCGTAGAGACCAACTTCGCGGGCGGTGTGCTCTACGAAGAGGAGTCCAGCCTCAATTTCGAGGGCTGGCCCGGGACGGGCGGAACGTCCTTCCCTGCCGTGCTTCGGCTGGAAGGGGACGTGCGGCTGTACGACTGGAAGGACCTTTCCCTCGTCGACAGCAGCACGCTCATCGATTCTGACCGCGCGATGTTCAAGCTGGACATCGCCGCCATGCTCGACTACGTCTGCAATACGTACGAAGGATACGGGGAGCTGATCGATCGCCGCGGCGACGTGGAATATGTCCACGGCGGGATCGCGCTGTACGGCGGCGGGAAAAACTATTCGCAGGTGGATCTGCGCGGACTGGACGCATCGCTTGCCGACTGTCACGAATACCTCGTCAATCTCTCCATGTTGGCGGATGCGGGCGGCGAAACGGGACAGCAGGGGACGTTCCTCCCCGCGGCGGCGGGATCGCAGGATTTCCGTTTCTATATGTACGGATCGGACAGTGCGAACAACAGCGCGAAACAGGCGGCGGACGAGGCGTCGGGGAGCAAATATCTCGGCATCCGTGCGCTTTCCGCCATAAAAGGCTGACACGGACGGGCGTCCGTCCTTGAGGAGAAATCATGATCTACGAAAAGATTTGCAAAGCGCGGGAATATCCCGCCGTACAAACATTGCTCGCCTTTTTCGACGGGGAGATCTTTCCCGTCGTCTATGCGTTCCTGACGTTGCTTTGTTCCTTTCTCGGCGTTGAGATCGCTTTTTTCGCGCTCACGGCGGTGATCTTCTGGTTCGTCACGCTGTTCGGGAAGGATTCCAAACCAGTCATCGCGCCGCTCGTGCTGTTCATCTATGCGATCAGCCAACGGCATACCTCTCAGCCGCCGTATTCGTCCGATTTTTTGTACGGCGTACCCTTTCTTGCGACGTCGTGCACGCTCGCGGCGATCACCTTCGCGCTCTTTTTGTTCCGGCTGATCGTCTATCCTTCGACGGACAGCGTGATCAAGGGGAAGCCCGTCATGCGGTGGGGACTGCTCGCGCTCGCGGCGGCGCTCCTGCTCAACGGGGCGTTTTACAGCGGATATACCTTCTCCGATTTCCTGCTCGGCGCGGCGATCGCCTTCTCGTTCGTGTTTTTCTACGTCTATTTTTATCATACGCTGATATGGCGGGATACGACGGCGCTTTCCGTCGCGCGCGTGCTCACGCTCGCCTGCGCGGTGATCATGTTGCAACTCGCCGAAATGTATCTCTTCGACGGCGTGATCGTGGACGGCTCCATCGACAAGGATAAGATCATTCTCGGCTGGGGCATGAGCAACAACGTGGGCGGGATGCTCGCCATGTTCCTGCCCGCGCCCTTCTATCTCGCTTATCGCGAAAAACACGGCTGGCTCTATTATCTGCTCGGATTGCTCGTCTTTCTCGGCGTCGTGCTGACGTGCAGCCGCACCTCCGTGCTCGTAGGGGCGATCATCCTGCTCGTCATCCTCGTCCTTCTCGCCATCCGCGGGAAAAACGTGTGTGCGATCCGCATCATCGACGTCGTTCTCGCCGTCTGCGCTGTGGTCGCGTGCGTCGTGTTCCGTGACAAGCTCGCCGAACTGTTCGAGCATTATATCGAGCGCGGCTTTGACGATACCGGCAGATTCGAGATCTGGGCGCACGGCTGGAACAACTTCCTCAAGGCGCCTCTCTTCGGCGTGGGTTTTTATACTCCCATTGCGCCCGATTGGTCCTATAACATAGAAAACTGGCTGTTCCCCGATATGTATCACAACACCTTCGTACAGATGCTGGCGAGTTGCGGCATCCTCGGCGCGGCGGCTTACTCGTTCCATGTCTGCCAGGGGCTGTATCTCTGTTTCCGCAAACCCACGTCCGAACGCCTGTTCTTTTTCTTTGTCATCGCGATCCTTTCGGGAATGAGTCTTGCGGACAATCACATCGTCCATGTCTTTCCCGCGCTCGTCTATTCTATGTTGCTTGCCTTCTGCGAAAAGGACTTCGCGCAGGCAAAAGCGGCCGAGCCGCCCCGCACGGCGGAAGAAGCGACGGAAGACAATGTGGCTGAAGAGGCAGCAGACGGCGCTCCGTCTGACGGAAAGGGGGAACGCGCATGAAAAAGCGTCTGGAAGTCTCGGGCGCGATTTTTGTCCGCGACGGCCGCGTCTTTGCGGCGAGGCGCGGGGAGAGCGTATATCCCTACGTCGCGCACAAATACGAATTTATCGGCGGGAAGCTGGAAGAGGGCGAATCGGCGGAAGTCGCGCTCGTGCGCGAACTGAAAGAGGAAACGGGGATGGCCGTGCGCGTGATCGCGCCCTTTATGACGGTCGAGCACGAGTATCCCGATTTTTGCATCACCCTGCATACCTTTTTGTGCGAGATGCGCTCCGATTACGCGCTCAACGAACACGAAGAAGCCCGCTGGCTGGCGGCGGAGGCGCTCGATCCCGAAGAATGGGCGCCCGCGGACGCGCCTGTCGTGGATGCGCTCCGCGAAATGCTTTCAAGAAAAAATTAAAACGCGCAGGCGTATGTCATATTTATGCCGTTAAACTGCGGGAGAGGAGGGCATTATGGGAGTCACGAAAACGGATTTTATGCGCGGGATGCAATGCCCGCGGATGCTGTGGCTGGACGCGCACCGCCCGCAGGAGAAGATCATCCCGCCCGAAGTACAACAGCGGCTGGACGAGGGAAACGAATTCGGCGACCGCGCGATGGGGATGTTCGGACCGTATGAGGAGACGACCGCATACCGCGAGGACGGACGGCTCGACTACGCGGCGATGATCCGCAGGACGCAGGAATGCCTGGAAGCGGGCACGCCGGTCATCTGCGAAGCGGCGTTCAGCCGATACGGCGATTACTGCGCTGTGGATCTTCTGCGCCGCGCGGAGGACGGATACGAGATCTACGAGGTCAAGGACAGCGACGGAGTAAAGGAGCAGTTCAAAAAAGACGTTGCGTTTCAGCGCTATCTCGTGCGCGGATGCGGCGTCAACGTCGTCCGCTGTTATGTGGTGACGCGCGGTGCGGAAGGAAAAGGATACGCGATCGAGGATGTGACGGCGTATGCCGTTGCGTATTGGCGCACGGTATACGAAAACATCCGTCGTCTGGGAGCGGTCAAACGACAGAAAGACGAGGTCTTTGCGCCGACGGGCGAACAGTGTGAAACGCCGTATCGCTGTTGGTATTGGGAGTACTGTCATCGGGAGGAGGAAAAAAATGGGGCTTCTGTCTAAGCTGTTGGGTTTTACGAAGGAGGACGAAAAGGCGCTCGAGCGCATGGATCTCTTTGACGGCGACGATCCTTTCGGCGACGAAGGGGAAGAGCGGGAAGAGAAGAATTACGTTTCTCCGTTCGCCGACGAGGAGGACGAGGAAGAGTGAAAATATGATCGTCGGCACAGATACGCAAAGGCGCTTCCGAACAGCGGAAGCGCCTTTGACGCTTTGTTGAAACGGAAAAGAACAATTTTGCCCGTGTTCTTGATTCAAAGAGCCCCAAAAAAATAAGGGAATTTTTTTCCAAAGGGGTTGACAAAGCGGAAATGCTGTGTTATCATGAACTTGCAATGGATGTAAACGTTTACAAAACTAAAAAATCGATCACTATGAACGACATCGCAAGGGAAGCGGGCGTGTCCGTTGCCACGGTTTCGCGGTTTATCAATCACGAAGTCTACGTCGGGGAGGAGAAGGCAAAGCGCATCAAAGAGGCGATCGAGAAGTTCCACTATATGCCCAATCGGTTTGCGCGCGGCTTGAAGACCAGTCGCTCTATGCAGATCATGCTCATCGTCCCCGACATCAAAAATCCCTATTATGCCAAACTGTACGACGTATTGCAGAGCATCGCGCATGCGGAAGGCTACGTCGTCATCCTTTTCAATACCAACGAGTCGGAAGCGGAGGAGATCCACGCGATCAAGCTGGTTTCCGAACTCAATTGCGACGGCGTCGTATTCTGTTCCGTTTCCGACGATCGGGAGATCATCGAGAGCTTAAAAGAACTGAACAAGCCCGTCGTCGCCTCGTCGGGATTCGACAATAAGATCTTCGATACCGTCCACGGGATCAAACCGGGGCAGGGCGTCTATCTCGCGACGTCCCATCTTCTTGAAAACGGACATCGCAAAGTCGCGTTTGCGGGCGGGAATCCCAAGTCCATCCTCAACGACCGCCGCCTTTCCGGGTATCGCCGCGCGATCGCGGAATACGGCGTGGAGGGGAGAGAGGAATATTGTTTTTCCGATTCCTTCACGCTGGAAGGGGGCTACCGCGCGGGAGCGTACTTCGCTTCGCTTTCCGACCGTCCGACGGCGATCGCCTGCGCGAACGATATGATCGCCATCGGCATCATTCAGTATTTCCAAACGGCGGGCATCGAGGTCCCGCAGGATATTTCCGTCGTCGGCATGGATAACATCGCCATGTCCGAGATCGTCAAACCCGCGCTCACGACGGTGATCAACGACAGCGCCGAATTTGCCGAGAAGGCCGCGCGTCTGCTCTTCGACAGGATCCTCTATGATTACGACGGCGCGGCGCGAGAGGCGTTTTGCGAGCGTAAGCTCGTCGAACGCGATTCCGTACGCAGGATCTGATCCTTGTTCCATGATGTAAACGTTTACACCATGGAGGAAAGGATGCGGATCTGCCGATATGCGCACGGACGGCGTGATCGGAGAGAGGGGAGCGCTATGTGCGGGAACGCGCGGCGGATCCCGCAGATCGCACGGGAGCGCATTCGAAAAAAAGAATAAAGATTATTTGATTTTTTATTTTTTATAATGTAAACGTTTACATCAAGGAGGATATTGAGATGAAAAGACGGATCGCGGCAATCGCAGTAGGCACGGTCATGGCGTTATCCGCCGTGGCGCTCGCAGGGTGCGGCGGGGACGATTATGACGGAAAGACGCCGGTGCGCATCTGGTGTCAGACGTTCCCGGAAGTGGAAACGCGCACCTGGTTGCAGAATAAAGTGGACGAATTCAACGCGACGGACGCGGCGACGGAGGGGAATTACCTCATCGAGCTGACGTTCGTTCCCGAAGACGCGTGGGAGCAGACGCTGAAAGCGGCGCAGGGCAACGGCACCGCGCCCGAGATCACCGTCCTGAACTACGCGGAAGTGGCGCTCAATTCCGTGGAGGGATATTACAAACCGTTGGACGATTATATGTCGGAATCGTGCTTCACCGATCTTCTGGACAACGTGAACGAGATGACGGACGTCAACGGGAGCCATTATATCTATCCCTGGTTCATCGAGCCGTACAGCATCCTCTTCTATCGCAAGAGCGCGTTCGAAGAGGTCGGGCTGGATCCCGAAGTCGGTCCTGCGTCCTGGGACGAGATGGTGGAATACGCGCGAAAGCTGAACAAGACAGACCGTTACGGCATCGCGATGCCCAATTCCAGCCAGCTCGGCTGGGTGCTTTGGGGGTTCCAGGCACAGGACGAGAATTCGCAAGGATATTACCTTCTCAATGACGATTGGTCACATGCGTCGGTGAACACGCAATTTCATAAAGAACTCTTTACGATGTTCCGGACCATGTATACGGAAAAACTCACGCCCGCGGTGGCGCTTTCCAGCTATAACGAGATCACTCCGCTTGCCGAAGGGCACGTCGCGATGGCGCTCGGCGGCTCGTGGTCGATCGGGCAGATCAAGAACAACTATCCCGAGATCCTTTCCGACATCGGCTATGTGGTATGCCCGACGATCGACGGCGTGACGGAAGGCAAGACGACCGCGGCGATGGGCGGCTGGGGCATGGCGATCGACGGCAACGCGAAGCATCCCGAAGAGTGCGGGCAGTTCATCGAATGGCTGCTCGGCGGCGATACCGCGCATCTGGAAGAATTCATGAGCGATCTCGGATATTCCAAGTTTGCGGCGAGAAAGAGCGTGGAAGAAGCGCTCGGCAACAACGAGGAGGCGTCCGCCGATCCGTTCTATAATTTCGTCTCCGACAGCATCCTGCCCTATGCGAAGGCGGAACCCGCATACATCTGGGAGATTTCCAGGAAATATGCGGACGCGTTGGAAACGGTCACGCAGCTCGGAAAGGAAGTTGACGCGACGCTCGCAACGTTGGAAAAAGATCTGAACAACCTCATCGAAGCGGAGGTCATGCAGGGAACCAATCCGTTCAACAAATAAGGAGGGCACGCCATGACGCAATCGAAAGTGCGCGATACCGACGTCATCGCCGAAGCGCCGCAGACGGAAGCGGCGCAGGCGCCGCGGAAAAAACGGAAATATAAGAAGGGCGAAGCGATCACGGCTTATGTCTGTTTGTTGCCGTCGTTCGTGCTCATGATGCTGTTCATCACCGTTCCGCTCATCATTTCCGCCTATTTCAGTCTGTTCGACGTCAACTATTATCTCGGAAACGTATTTGTCTGGTTCGACAATTACCACAAGATCCTGGCGGGGAGCATCAGCGCGGAGTTCTATCGCTCCATCCTCGTCGGGGTGGAATACATCGCGATCATCGTTCCTTTGCAGCTCGTTTTATCCTTTTTGATCGCGAATCTGATCGTCAAGATCAATCCAAAATTCTCCGCGGTCATCAAGGTCTGCATTTATCTGCCCTGTCTGATCTCAGGCATCGTGGTAGGGGCGATCTTTTCCTTCCTCTACAATTACGACGGCGGGCTGTTCAACAGCGTTTTGCAGATGTTCGGGCTGTCCAAAGTCAACTGGACGGGCGAACCCGGATGGGCGGTGTTCTCCGTGTGTATCGCGGCGGTGTGGAACGGTCTGGGGTATACCACCCTCATCATGCTCGGCGGGCTGCACGACATTCCCTCCGACTATTATGAGGCGGCGAAGCTGGACGGCGCGAACTGGTGGCAACAGACGGTGTATATCACTCTGCCGTGCCTGAAAAACATCGGGATGTATCTTCTCATCTCGCTCGTCGTCAGTTCCTTCCAGCTTTACGAGATCGCGCTCGTGATCGTCGGGAGCGGTGCGATGCACGCGACGGAAGGCCCGATCTATTATCTGTACTATCAGTTCAATTACAGCAAGAACATGGGCGAAGTGTATGCGGCGTCGCTCGTCGTCGCGGTGGTGCTCACGGCGCTCTCGTCCGTCATCTTCCGACTGACGAGTTCGGAAAAATCGCTCGACTGAGGAGGGGAATATGCAGCGCGTCAAAACAGTGAACAAAGCCGTCGTCATGCGGGCGGTCGGAACAGCGCTCATGTGGCTCGTGGGGATCATTCTTCTCGTGTGCAGCGTGTTTCCGTTTTTGTGGGTGGTGATCTCCTCGTTCAAGCCGTTGGCGGAGATCCAGAGCATCACCTTCCATTTCTTCCCCAAACAGTGGACGGCGGAAAACTATGCCAACCTGTTTGCGGGCAATTCGGTTTATTTCCCGCGCGGGGTGTCCTTTGTGCGTTCTCTGGGCATGACCTTTCTCGTCTCGGTGATCGCGCTCGTCCTGAGCCTGGCGGTCAATTCCCTCGCGGCATATGCGTTCGCCCGTCTGGAATTCCCCGGGAAAAAGCTCCTGTGGGCGATGTATGCGGTCAATATGTTCGTTCCGAGCATCGCCACGCTCATCCCGTGTTACTACGTCGTCAGCAAGCTGAATATGCTCAACAATCTCCTCGTGCTCATTCTGCCGGGCGTGACGTATGTGTGGTCCATCTTCTTTTACCGTCAGTATTATCTCGGCATGCCGCGTTCGTTGGAGGAGGCGGCGCTCATGGACGGATGCTCCCGTTTCGGGATATACGTCCGCATCTTTCTTCCGATGTCCGTCACGCCTTTCATCATCATGGGCATGAGCGTATTCCAGGGTTTCTGGAATTCCTACATCTGGCCGTCCATGACGGTGCACGGCAACGCGAACCTGTATCAGGTCAATCAGTTAATTGCATATTTCAGGAATTCACAGGGGACGGCGTGGGATATGCTCCTCGCTTCCACCGTGATCACCTGCATCCCTCTCGTGGTGATCCTCATGCTCATGCAAAAATACATCATGCAGGGCATCAAGATCACGGGAATAAAATAAAGCGGTTAAGAATGTGAAAAAGTTAAACGACAACGATCTGGAAAAAATATATTTCGGCTGGCTGGGCAAGACGATCGGCATCCGTTACGGCGCTCCCGTGGAGATGTGGGAATATGTGCAGATCCGCGAAAAATATGCGGGCAAAGAGGGATACTTCGTCGATTACAACGACTTTGCCGCCGACGACGACAGCAACGGTCCCGTCTTCTTCTATCGCGCCCTGCGCGACTGCCCCGATCTTTCCCGTTACGGGTACGCGGATCTTGCGGAATGCTGGCTCAACTATGTGCCGTATCAGCACGGTTTTTACTGGTGGGGCGGCTACGGAGTTTCCGAAGAACATACGGCGTATCTGAACCTGCAAAAAGGCATCCTTCCGCCGATGAGCGGCAGTATCCTGCAAAACGGCAGGACGATGGCGGAGCAGATCGGCGGGCAGATCTTCAGCGACGTGTGGGGGTTGGTTTCCCCGTACGATCAGCGCAGGGCGGCGGATCTTGCGGAGATGGCGGCGAGAGTCTCGCACGACGGCGTCGCCGCGGACGGCGGGCGCTTCGTCGCGGCGATGATCAGCGCGGCGTTCGGCGCGAAGAGCGTGGAAGAGATCCTGCTCGCGGGACTGTCCGTCATCCCGAAGGAGAGCGGTTATGCGAAAACGGTGCGCGATCTCATGCGCTTTTACCGCGAAGGCGGCGCGCAGGAAGCGTGCTTCGATTACATCCGCGCCAATTACTGGAAGGATCGATACGGCGGGAACTGTCACATCATCCCGAACGCGGCGATCATGGTATACGCCTTGCTGTACGGGGAAGGGGATTTCCTCCGCACGCTGAAGATCGCCAATTTCAGCGGTTTCGATACCGACTGCAACGTCGGCAACCTGGGTACGGTCATGGGCGTGTTCACCTCGCTGGAAGGGGTTGACTACGATACCTGGATCGCTCCCGTCCGCGATACAACGCTCTGTTCCTCCGTGCTCGGTTATGCCAACATCGTGAACATCCCCAATTTCGCCTACGACGTGTTCCGTTCGGCGCTCCGCCTGCGCGGGGAGACGTACGAAGGAAAGTATGCGTCCTCGCTCCGCTTCGGCGCGGACGAGATGCGCGTGGATTTCGCGCTTCCCCGTTCGGTGAGCGGGATGCGTGCGGACGCGGACGCCCGTATCGCCCATACGGACGGCGCGTTGAAGATCGTCTCCGCAAACGGCCGCGAAGGCAAGGTATTTTACAAGACATATTATCGGAAAGAAGATCTGTACGACAATCGCTACGACCCCGCCTTTTCCCCCAAGGCGTATAACGGACAGACCATCCGCGCCCGCTACCGCACGGCGGGCGGCGCGCGGGTGCGCCTGTTCTGCGAGGATCTGCACGGCGGAAAGACGTATTTTTCCGAAGAGGGCGCGACGGAGTGGAAGATCGAAGTCGCAAAGACGGCGCTGATCGGAAAGATCGGGCTCGCCGTCCGTACGGAGGAGGGCGGCGAGGTGCGCCTCGAAGAGCTCTCCTGTACGGGGAAACCCGATTACGAGATCGACTTTTCTTCGGAAGAGACGGAAGCGTATTCGCTGGAACACACGGAAGTGCGGCAATGCACCCATTACGACGGCGTATGGACGCTGGAAGAGGGCAAGCTCACGGGACGGTGTCTCGGCAACGGACAGCTTTATACGTCGTTGCCGATGAAAGATCTTTCTTTCGCGGCGGAGATGACGCCCGCTTCCGGCGGCGATTTCGGCATCCTCTTCCGCGTCCGCGGGGCGCGGAGGCATTACCGTCTCGCCTATGAGGGAGGAAAACTGCGCCTTGTGCGCGTGTACGGCGGAGAAACGCTGCTCGCGGAGCGGGAAGCGACGCCGCCCTCGGGCAAGCCCTGCCGCATATCGGTGACGGCGCGGGGGAAGGAGATCTCCGCCGCCGTGGACGGGGAGATCATGTTCGTCTGCACGGACGAAGAGGCGATCACCGACGGGTGCGTCGGCGCGTATGTCGGAAACGGCAGCGTCGTCCGTTTCGGTCGGTTTGAAATAAAGGAACTATGAAGGAGAAGGGAATGAAAAACATCGGAAAAACAGTTTGTGTGGCTTTGGCGGGGACCATGCTCGCGGCAAGTTGCGCGGCATTTGCTTCCTGTCGGCCCGAAGAGGAGGATCCGCCCGTGGAAAAATACGAAAAACTTTCTTCGGCTGACCTGCCCGCGACGACGTCCGTGCTTTCGATCGATACCTATCGCGATAAGGCGAAGGGAGCGCTCGTCGGCACGATGGCGGGCGTCGCATACGGGTATCCCGTGGAGTTCTGGTACAAGACGTGGATCCCCGACAGTTCGCTGCCGAGGTGGTACGACGACATCATCCAGAACGCTTACACGCAGGACGACGTCTACCTCACGGTGACGGCGATCGAGGCGCTGAACGAACTCGGGCTGGACGCGACCAGCCGCGAGCTGGGCATCTATATGTACAACAAGGACTTCGAGTTCTGGAACGGCTCCAACAACGACGTCCTGGCGCGCGGGTTCGCGCCTCCGTTCTCAGGGTATCCCAAGTATTCGACGAGTTATCTGACGGGCGCGTACCCCGACGGGAACAGCTATCAGTGCGGTGCGTCGTTTAGCGGATTGCTGGGACTGAACATGACGGGCTTCCTCAACGAGACGTGCCAGAAATTCGCCGAGATCTGCTGTTACGGCGACGGGATCTATTCCATGCAGTTCATCTCTGCCATGTACGGCGCGGCGTTCTTCACCGACGACATCGGCGAGATCATTCAGGCGGGGCTCAATGCCATTCCCGAGGATTCCTGGTCGGCGCTCGTCGTGCGCAACGTGCTCGAAAATTACGACGCAGGCATGACCGCGCAGGAAAACTTCAACGACGTATATTCCACCTATGTCCTGAGCGAGGAATATAACTGGATCGGCTGGCCTTACGACGGGATCCTGCTCGACGCGAAGATGTGTTCGGCGTTCACCCTCATCGGGCTTTTGTACGGCGAAGAGGATATGGACAAGTCCATGCGGCTGACCATCTCCTGCGCGAACGACTCCGACTCGACGGCGGCGGCGACGGGCGGCATCCTCGCGGCGATCAAGGGCTATTCCGCATTGGACGACCGCTATAAAAACGGGCTCATCGAGGATCAGAAATTCAAGTACTGTTCGAGCACGATCGACGAAACGGTGGAGCTTTGCGTGAAGCTGCTCGAAGAGATCGTCGTCCGCGAGGGCGGTAAGGTGGCTTATGTGGACGACGTGCTCAGCTTCGTCATCCCGCAGGAAGCGAAGACGGCGCAGATCGAAGAATACAAGAACAGCAAATATCCCGAACCGATGGAACTGATGACGTATACGGAGGAAGAGATGGACCGCATGCGCACCATCGCCGATCCCGGCTTCGAGCGCTGCACCAATCAGATCGCGAACGGATGGAGTTCGGACAGCAAGGCGAACACGTCCGTGGAATGGATGGCGCAGACGGCGTATACGGGGCTTTCCAACGTGAAGCTCACGGCAAAGCCAGGCGCGGAGGTCAACCTCTACAACAGCGTTTCCGTCGAAAAGAACACCAATTACGAACTGACGTGCATGGTACAGGCGAGCGAAGGGTTTGCATCCGAACTGTCCCTCGCCGTATGGAACGCCTCGGGCGATCTGCTCCGCAGCAAGGCCTGCGAGACGGGAGACGGCTGGGTGAAGATCACGATGACCGTCAACTCGGGCAACAACGATACGCTCCGCATCGGGGCGGTGCTCACGGGCGCGAACGCGACCGATTACCTCAGACTGGACGATTTTACGTTTCAGAAAACCGTATGAAATAAGGAGGATATTATGAAAACGAAGAAACGGAGCAAGACAGCACTCGGCGCGGGGAGCTTGATGCTCGCGGCGGCGATGGTCGCGGCAGTCCCTGCCGCGCAGACGCTTTCCGCGTTTGCGCAGGGCGTCAGCGAGGAAACGGAAGATTCCCTTCTGACTTCCAATCTCATTCAGGACGGAAGTTTCGAAGGCGTGACCGCGGACGATACGGGCGCATGGACGATGGACGTCACGTCCGAAGCGGCGGGAGAAAAGGGAAGCTGGGAGGTCTCGACGGACGCGCACAGCGGATCGCAGGCGATCACGCTCAAAGGCGCGGGCAACGACAGCGGCTATCCCGAGATCTCGCAGAAGATCACCGTTCTTCCCAACACGACGTACTATGTCGCGCTCCGCGTGAAGAACAACAACACGGCGATGTCGAGCGCCAATCTCTTCTTCGGGTTCGCGTCCGAAGAACGCGCGGAAGAGACCATTTACGGCGAACAGCACAGATGGGCGGATAACTCCGTCGATAAGGACAAGATCTATCAGAACGAGGACGAGAGCTGGTCGGCGCACAACGGCTATTCTTTGTACAGCGCGAGGATCAGGACGGGCAACGAGACGAACATCCGCTTCTACGTCCGCGTACAGAAGATGAACGTCACCATCGACGACATTTCCGTGACCTATGCGCAGGACATCGTGTCCACGGGTTCGGAAAACCTGCTCAAAAACGCGGGCTTCGAGGATTCCACCAGCGCGAACGCGCTCAAAGATTGGGTGGAGATCGGCGAGACGACGACGGGTTTCTCCGCCGGAATCGACGACGTGAGAACGACGAGCGCATACGTTCCCGGCTCGAATATGCAGGATAAACAGATCGAAGGCTGCAACACGCTGTACCTCGTCGCGCAGTCCGGCGCGGAAGGTTCCATGACCGTCGGACAGCCCGTTACGGTCGAGGCGGGTTCCAATTACGCCTTCTATGCAAACTTCTCCAAGTGGGGCGAAGTCAAGGCGACGGCGGGCGTGCAGAAGGTCCAGATCGGGATCCTCGCGGAGAATCAGGAGGACGTCCTCACCGTGAAGACCATCGACGGCTCGGACATCTCCCTCGCGAGATATATGCTCGCTTCCGTCGTGGCGAACGTCGGCGAGAACACGACGGTCTATCCCTTCGTGAAGGTAGAGACCAAGGGCTTCGGCACCTACGGCGCGGGGCTGTATGTGGACGAATGTTATTTCTTCAAGACGGCGCTCGATCTGCCCGAAGGAAAGACCAACCTGCTCACGAACGGAGCGCTGGAAGAGAACAGCGACGGTTGGTGGGAAGTCGGCGGATCCAGCCAGCTCGGCTGGGAAGCGGGCGGCGCGGACGGCAAGGCATACGTCTCCCAAGGCGATATTTGGCTGAGCCAGTGGTCGCCTTACGACGGCATCGTGCAGAGCGTCACGCTCGAAGCTGGTCAGATGTATAAGATCACCGCATATATGCGCACCTATCTCATTTCCGGCGCGTCCGCGGCTTATGACGGATTGTATTCTCCCGTCACGGTCATGGTGATCGAAGGGGACGACGAATCGGTCAGCGAGGCGCTTTACGCGGATGATTCGACGGATAACCTCACCGTTGTCGCAAAACAGAACGTGCGCTTCGAGCGCGACGACGCTTATATGCCCGTCAACCTCATCTTCACGGCGGAAACGGCGGGAACGTATTCGGTGTTTGTCGGCTTCGAAGGCGGCGTCGAGAACAACATATTCCAGGGCGGCGTGCAGATCGGCGGCGTGTCCATGTATAAGACGAGCATGGAAGAACTTTCCGTGGAAGAAAATAACGACGATTATTCGCAGGCGATCGTCAATACGAGTTCGGACGTCACCGTTACCGCAACGGGCATCACGATCGGAAAGGCGATGACGGTCTCCGAATTTACCGACGCAGTGTATGCGGCACCCGGTTATACCATGACGATCAAAGACGCGGACGGCAATGCCGTCACCTCCGGCGATATGAAGAGCGGTTACACGGTGTCCGTCGTCAAGGACGGAACGGAAGTCGCGTCCTACGCCGTCACGGTCAATGCGGGCGGAACGGACGGTCCTTCCGATCCCGCAGATCCCACCGATCCCGACGCGAATAACGCATGGGTGCTGCCCGTCGTTCTCAGCGTGGTCGGCGTGGTCGTCGTCGCGGGCGTGATCGTCGCCGTCGTCCTTTTGAAGAAGAAGGGTAAGGGCAGCAAATAAGCCCGATCGGATGTGCGTGCAGGGCGTCGGAATTCTCCCCTGACGCGGCGCCCCGCCGCATTCCGACGTACTGAACATAGGGCGCTTCCCCGAAAGGCGGTCAGCCGCGCGGTAGGGGAAGCGTTTTTTTCGGAAGGAGGATAAAAGATGCAACGGAAGGTGATCGTGACGGGAAGCCTGAACATGGATCTCGTCATCAACGCGCCCTATTGCCCGCGCGGCGGGGAAACACTCACGGGAAGCGGGTTCATGACCAACGGCGGCGGCAAGGGCGCCAATCAGGCGACGGCGGCGGGTAAACTCGGCGCCCGCGTGCTGATGTGCGGATGCGTCGGCGACGACGCGTTCGGGGAGCAGCTCATGGAAAATCTGCGGGCGGCGAACGTGGATACGCGCTGTATCCGCCGCGCGCAAAACTGCCCGACGGGGATTGCGGTCATCCTCGTGACGGGCGGGGAAAACAGGATCATCCTCGACAAGGGCGCAAATGCGCAACTGAGCAGGGAAGACATCGACCGCGTTCTCGCTCAGGCGCGGGAGGGCGACATCTATCTCACGCAATTGGAAAATCCCGTGCCCGTCGTCGGTTACGGGCTCAGAAAGGCAAAGGAGGCGGGACTGTACACCATCCTCAATCCCGCGCCCGCCGATCGGGCGATCGCGGAATTTCTTCCTTACGTCGATCTCATCACCCCCAACGAGAGCGAGGCGGAGTTGCTCGGCGGCAAAGAGGAGCTCTTCCGCTCAGGCGTAGGGACGGTCGCAACGACGCTCGGCGCCGACGGCTATGAGATCGCCCATAGCAACGGGAGCGTGCGGTATCCCTGTATCCGCGTGAAAGCCGTGGATACGACGGCGGCGGGGGATACTCTCTGCGGCGGTTTGGCGGCACAGCTTGCGGCGGGGAAGAGCCTGGAAGAGGCGATGGCGTTCGGGAGCAAAGCGGCGAGCATCGCCTGCACGCGGCGCGGCGCGGCGCAGTCCGTGCCCGCGCGCGAAGAAGTGTTGAATTTCGGCAACGAAGGCTGAGAGCGGAAAGGCGCCCGCCCTGCACAGACGCAGGGCGGGCGTTTTTGTCCGCGCGGAAGGGGATTTTGCGCGAACGCTTGTTTTTTTTGACGAGATGTGATATACTGCTTAGGAAAAGCGGACGGGCAAGGAGCTCGTTTTCGCGGAGGATCGGAAAATATGGATCAATTCTGGCAGACTCTCAAAGAAATGGGAGCGGAATTTGTGCAGACGGGCGGACTGATGATCGTCAGGACGATCGCCTTCCTCGTGTTGGGGCTCGTGATCGTCAAGATCGTGCAGAACGTCGTGCGCGCGACCGCGCTCAAAAGCAAACTCGACAAATCGGCGTCCACGTTCGTTGTTTCCGTCGTCACGATCCTGCTGTACATCGTTCTCGCCGTCGTTCTGGTCAGCTCTCTCGGCTTTTCCACGACGGGGATCATCGCGGCATTCTCGGCAGTCGCCCTCGCGGTCGCTCTCGCGCTCAAAGACAGCCTTGCAAGCCTCGCGAACGGCGTCATCATCATCTTTACCAAGCCCTTCAAAAAGGGCGACTATATCGAACTGAACGGCATCGACGGGCTTGTGCAGGATATACGCCTGTTCAATACCAAGATCATCACTTACAGCAACGAAGAGATCATCGTGCCCAACAGCGAGATCCTCAGCTCCAAGCTCATCAATAACAGTTCCATGCCGTTGCGCCGCGTCGTCATCGAAGTGCCTATCCCGTATCGCTCGGACGTCGCACAAATCAAGAAACTCCTGCTGGACGGCATTTCTTCTTATAAATACGTTGTCAAGACGCCTGCGCCGTCCGTCGTCCTGGCGGATTACGCCAGCAGATCTTTGGTTTTCTCCACGCGTGCATGGACGCCGAACGAATATTACTGGGATACTTTCTTCGACTTGCGCGACATTATTTTCAACACCTTGCGCGAGAACGGGATCGAAATGCCCTTCAACCGTCTGGATGTCACTTTGCTTTCCGACGCGGAACAAGGGGGAAAAGGAGCGGATAAAAAATGATCGGACTGCTTTTGCTTGAAACGATCGCGGAGACGCAGGATGCGGATTTCCGCAAGATCATCCTCGAATATGTTATTTATGCGGCGGTCATCGTCATCGGATTGGCGATCCTGTGGATGTTGAAACAGAAGGACAAACTGCCCAAACATTCTGACCTGAAAAAGAGTCTGGAAGCGCTCGGCGCCGATCTGCGCAGTTTCCGCGAGGCGGAATCGCAGTCGGGAAAGTCGCGTTACGACTTTTTCAAAAAGATCTCCAAACTGCTTTACCGCACGGACAAACTCATATACGTCACCGACAGGATGGCGCAAAAGGAGCGGGACGGGAACATCGACAACATCTCCGATCTTTTGGAGGGTGCGCGTAACGACCTTGCCCCTTACAAATTCGGAGGGAAGGCGCGCGACGATATGAGCGGCGTTTCCGCCGCCGAGGAGAAACTGACCAAGTCGGTCGAAGTGCTCGACCGTATCCTCGAACGCGACGCATATCTCAAGGCGCGCCACGCAAAACAGTGAAGAAGAAGTTCTGATCATTCATAAGAAAACGCGCCCTGCGGATCTGACCGCGGGGCGCTTTCGTATATAAAGGGATCCGTGCCTGCGCACACGGAACAAAAGAACAAACGGCGAAAGGGGAATTCCGCGAGGAGACCGCGCGTTACGCCGCGAGCTTGGCTCCGTTCACCCTTACTGCCGTGCGATTGAGCTTTACGCCGCAGGATATTTCAAACAGGAGCGATCTTTTCACGCCCGTTCAAACGTCTCGGCTGCCGCTTTGCGGCGCAATTCCGTCGCTCGCTCTCGGCGTGCCGCAAAGTCTGCAAGGCGCGGGACGCCGTTCATGCCCGTTCCGAACGCCGTTTTATGTTTTGGCGGAACGCGGCGGGGGAGGGGAAATTATTAAGGGCGGTGCGCTTCGTAAGCGCACCGCCCTGTTGTGGCGTTTATGAAGTTTTTACAGATTGCTGATTCTGAAAAGTTTCCGATTTCGGATCGTACTTACACTTTTTAACATTTTTGACATTCCGTCTGTTAAATTTTCGATCCTGATGGAATTTTCTTTCCTTTTTACAATCGGCCGTTTCGCTGTTCCGATTCATGCCTTCGATTTCAATCTCTCGACTGTATCTCTCTCCCTCTTTTCGGAAATCAAACGTTTTTTTTCGCGTTTCCTGTACATTTTGTAGTAGTATTTGGGGAAAGGGGATCGGTTTTTTGTTTCGCAGATCAGCATCTTATCTGCGAATGAAACGCTGTTTCGATAAACCCACCCAACGGAAAGAGCTGTCCGGTTCAACTAGGCTTTCCTCATCGATTTTTTTCTTAGATCGACGTCTGCAGATAGGATCGCTTTCGTTTACCTATTTCGCGATTCGGTTCTTTCTTCTTCGGTCAGGCGATTCTCCCGTTCTTTTATTTGCTTTTCGTCCGAGCGCCGAGTTCTTTTTTAAGGATCTCGTCCTGCAGAATTTGCTGTTTCGATCGGCATTTAAAAGTTCGTTTGAATTGCTTTTCTTCGGAATGGGAACTTCCTCCGAGTTCGGTCAACGCCCTTATGTTTGCTCCTTTGTTGTGCCTTTATTATAGCATAACTTTTTTCTTTGTCAACTGTTTTCTGAAAAATTTTTTAAAAATTTGTAGGAAAATAAAATCTATACCATATTATATCTGTGAACCGTTATAGAAAAATGTGAGTTTCGCTCATTTCCACTCAGAACGGCTTGACGTTGTACGTTTCCAGATAATGGTTGATGCGGGGGAAATCGGACGGGGTGATGATGTTGATCGCCTTTTCGCCCAACTGCCCGTTCTCCGTCACGATGACGGCGAGCAGCCCCTTTCGCTCCTCAAACGCCTTGAAGATCTCGAACACCGTCGAGCTTCTTCCCACGAGTCGGTATTTAGCGAGCTCGTTTTCGTCGAGGACGTCACGGCAGAGGGCGGTCAAAAGAAATTGCGTCACGTTCTCACCCGCTCGCACCCGTTCTCCCAGAATGCGATAGAGTCCGTAAGAATTGAGCACGCCGCACATCCTGCCGTGATCGTAGACGATGAGCGTCTTCTGCCAGTTTTCCGCAAAGGCGTCCACGGCGGTGATCAGCGGCTTGTCCGCAAAGACGGAGGCGATCTTCTTGACCTTGATCGCATCCATGATCCCCGGCGGATGACAGAGCAGTTTTTCGATAAATTCGATCTGTTCGACGACTTCGTCGCAGGGCACGGCGATGACAGTTTCCCCGCGTCCGCCCGACGAGCGATGCACGATGGCGTTGCGAAGTTTCCCGTAGTCGATAAGCTCGTTTTCGTATCGGCGGACGGTGATGTCTAGCTCGGTACAGCGCTTGACGAGATCGGTAAAGTTCTGCGTCGCCTTGGCGTTGTAGAGGATCTTGAGCTGGGTTTCGATGTTGTTGTAACTTTTCAGAAATCGTTCCGCATTGGTTACGTCCATAAATCCCTCCTTGATCGCATTATATCATACCGACGGGCGCGATACAAGAGGGGAAGGGTGAATTTCTTTGCCCGCAGGCAAAACTTTTCCTTTCCGCTCATGTTTCCGCGCAAAAAATAAAAATAAATTATTGGCACAATATCTTGGAAAACACTTGACAGATACCACAAGATGTAGTATCATCGTACTACACTCTGCGGCAGAGATCAGGCGCGGAGAGGAGGGCGATATGGAAGCGAAGCAGTGGGAAGGATTTCTCGGAACAAAATGGAAAGAAAGCGTCGACGTGCGCGATTTTATCCAGAGCAATTACGCGCCTTACGAAGGGGACGCGGCCTTCCTGGCGGGGGCGACCGCCCGCACGAAGGCTTGCATGGACAAGCTCTCTGCTCTGCAGAAGGCGGAGCGCGAAAAGGGCGGCGTGCTCGACGTCGATACCGAAACGGTATCGGGACTTTGCGCATACGCGCCAGGTTATCTCGATCGAGAAAACGAACTCATCGTCGGATTGCAGACGGACGCGCCCTTAAAGCGCGGCGTCAATCCGTTCGGCGGAATGAGGATGGCGCGCTCGGCGTGCAAGGCGTACGGATACGAACTTTCTCCCGAGATCGAAAAGCTGTTCACCTACCGCACCACGCACAACGACGGCGTATTCAGCGCCTATTCGGACGAGATGAAGGCGGCGCGTCACTGTGCGTTGCTGACGGGGCTGCCCGACGCATACGGCAGGGGGCGAATCATCGGCGATTACCGCCGCGTGGCGCTTTACGGCGCAGACGAACTGATCGCGCGCAAGAAAGCGGACAAGCGCGAAGTCGGGACCCGCATGATGAGCGAGGAAAACATCCGCCTTTCCGAGGAACTCACCGCGCAGATCGGCGCTCTGGAAGAACTCAAAACGATGGCCGCCGGCTACGGTTACGATATTTCTCAACCTGCGGCGAACGCGCGGGAGGCGATCCAGTGGACGTATTTCGCGTATCTTGCGGCGAACAAAGACCAGAACGGCGCGGCGATGTCGCTCGGCAGGACGAGCACGTTCTTCGATATTTATATCGAACGCGACATGAAGGCGGGCATCCTGACGGAAGAAGGGGCGCAGGAGCTGATGGACGATTTCGTCATGAAACTGCGCATGGCGCGTCATCTGCGCACGCCAGAATATAACGAACTGTTCGGCGGCGATCCCATGTGGATCACGGAGAGCGTCGGCGGCGTCGGCGACGACGGCAGACCGCTTGTCACCAAAAACTCCTTCCGCGTGTTGAACACGCTCTATACGCTCGGCCCCGCGCCCGAGCCTAACCTCACGGTGCTTTGGAGTGAAAACCTTCCCGAACCCTTCAAGGCGTTCTGCGCGAAGGTCTCCATCGATACCGATTCCATCCAGTATGAAAACGACGACATCATGCGTCCCGTCTACGGCGACGATTATGCGATCGCCTGCTGCGTGTCCGCGATGAAGGTGGGCAAGCAGATGCAGTTCTTCGGCGCGCGCACCAATCTCGCCAAACTGCTCCTGCTCGCGATCAACGGCGGCGTGGATAACACGACGGGGACGCGTTTAGGCCCGCAGATGGAGCCGATGAGCGGCGATACGCTCGATTACGACGAAGTCATGCGCCGTCTGCACCTGTATATGACGTGGGTATGCAATCTTTACGTCAACACGATGAACGTCATCCATTTCATGCACGACAAATACGCGTATGAAAAGATCCAGATGGCTTTGCACGATACGGACGTGGAGCGCCTGATGGCGTTCGGCGTGGCGGGGCTTTCGGTCATCGCCGATTCGCTCTCCGCGATCAAATATGCGAAGGTCAGACCCGTCCGCGACGAGAACGGCATCATCGTCGACTTCGTGACGGAAGGAGATTTCCCCAAATACGGCAACGACGACGACCGCGTCGATCTCATCGCGAAGGGGATCCTGCATGAGGTGATCGGCAATCTGCGCAAGACGCCCGCCTATCGCGGCGCGAAACATACGCTGTCCGCGCTGACCATCACCTCCAACGTGATGTACGGCAAAAAGACGGGTTCCACGCCCGACGGCAGGAAGAAGGGCGAACCGTTTGCGCCCGGCGCGAATCCCATGCACAACCGCGAACACAGCGGTGCGGTGGCGTCCCTCAATTCGGTCGCGAAGCTGTCCTATGGCGACGCGCGCGACGGGATTTCCAACACCTTCTCCATCACGCCCAACGCGCTCGGCAAGACGAAGGAGGAACGCGTCGACAATCTCGTCAGCATCCTCGGCGGGTATTTCCGCCACAAAGCGCATCATCTCAACGTCAACGTGATGAACCGCGAACAGCTCATGAAGGCATACGAACATCCCGAGGATTATCCCAACCTCACCATCCGCGTGTCGGGATATGCCGTGAATTTCTACAAACTCTCGCGCGAACAACAGAGGGAAGTCATTCTCAGGACTTTCCACGACGCGATGTAAACCATACGGTACGGAAGGCGGGCGGAACGCCCGCTTTCTGCGTTTTTCGGAGGGGACCATGTCCGAAGATCAGACAAAAAAACAAAAAGACGGAGATACCGTGTCCGCGGCGGCAGGATGCGCCGCGGCGCGCCCCGCCGTGTCCGCGGCTTCGGACACGGCGGGGTCGGAAGAGGCATTGCGCAGGCAGACGGGCAGGATCCATTCGGTGCAGTCTCTGGGCACGGTGGACGGACCTGGCGTGCGCTTCGTCGCGTTCGCGCAGGGTTGCCCGCTCCGCTGTCTGTACTGTCACAATCCCGATACGTGGGAACTTTCGGGCGGCGAGGAGACGACGGCGGGAGAACTTTTCGACCGCGCGGTGCGGTGCCGCGAATATTTCGGCAAGCGGGGCGGCGTCACGTTTTCGGGCGGGGAGCCGCTGTTACAACCCGAGTTTATCCGCGCGTGGTTTGCCCTCTGTAAGGGCGCGGGGCTGCATACCGCGCTGGATACGAGCGGGTGTATCTCGGGCGAGGGGACGGAGCGCGTGCTGGACGTGACCGATCTCGTCATCCTCGATTATAAATTCACGGACGCGGAGGCATACCGCAGGAATACCCGTTGCGAGAAGGAAAAAGTGGACGCCTTTCTGCAACGCCTGCAAGAGCGGGAAAAGGCGGTCTGGATCCGACAGGTGATCGTCGGCGGGCTGACGGACGGGGAAGAAAACGTCAGGAAGCTTTTTGCCCTGCGGGAGAGGTTTTCCTGCATCGAAAAGATCGAACTGCTCCCGTTCCGCAAGCTGTGCCTGGAAAAGTACCGCCGCATGGGGATCCCGTTCCCGCTGGAACATACCCCCGAAACAAGCGAGGAATGCATCCGCAACCTGCAAAAATTTGCGCAAAACGAGTAAGTTTTTGCCGCAGAGGGCGCAAATCGGTTGCCCGAACGGATATAATATAGTATAATGACATTCCCGCGAACGCAAGGAGAGCGAACGCGGCGGGGAGTGAAAACGACGGATGAACGCGATCAATTACGATAAGGTCATGCGCGAAGAGATGACGAAGGCGCCCGAAGGAAGCAGATTGCTCCTGCACAGTTGCTGCGCGCCCTGCTCCACCTATTGCCTGCAAACGTTGCAAGGTACGTTCCGTACGACCGTGCTGTATTATAATCCCAATCTTGACAGCGAGGAGGAATATCGTCGCCGCAAGCGAGAGCAGATCCGCCTCCTGCACGAAACGGGTTGGGGAGAACTGCTGGATTGCGATTTTTCGCCCGAAGACTTCGAAAAAATTGCCAGCGGGCGAGAAAAGATGAAGGAAGGCGGGGAACGTTGCCGCCTGTGCTATCGGCTCCGCATGGAAAAGACGGCGCAGAAGGCCAAGGAGCTGGGATTCGATTATTTTGCGACCACGCTCACCGTCAGCCCCTTGAAGAATGCGGAATGGATCAACGAGATCGGCTTTGCCTTGCAGGAGGAATACGGCGTGAAGTATCTTCCTTCCGATTTCAAGAAGCAGAACGGGTATATGCAGTCGGTCTCCCTGTCAAAAGAATACGACCTCTACCGTCAGAATTACTGCGGGTGCCGCTTTTCCAAGGCGGCGTGCCTTGCGGAAGGCAAGGGAGAAAAAGAATAAAAGGAGAAGAAGAAAGCCGTCCGCTGAAAATGCGGACGGCTTTTTCGTCGAAGTCGTTAAATGGGGATGAGGCGGAGGATCTTCTTTCTCAGGATCATGGAAATGATGTCGCAGATCCAGATGATGTTGAAGCCGAAGAAGATACGCACGATGCCCGCGATGATCTTACCTTCGAGGAAACGAGTCATGAACCCGAGGATCCAGGAGGTGACGGGAATGATCGCGAGGATAACGCTGAGGATATACCCCAAACCAAAATAGTCTCTTTTACCAGCCATTTTTCTTGATCTCCTTTATTTTGATCTGTTTTTATTATACGCCGTGCGGTCCGATTTGTCAATAGGGGAGAAAAATTTTCCCGCGCGGGGTATGTAAAGGACGGGAGATCGCCGTCTGCGTTCGGAGCGCAGGCGGACGGGACGGGTAAGAGTTTCGGGCTGTCGGACGCGTTCGGAGGCGGAAACGAACTGCGGGCGAAGGCGTTCGGAACGGAAAGGCGCGTTACAGCGTTTCCGTGCGGAAAGGAAGCCCCGTTTCGACGTCCTTCCAACAAAGCGTTTCCCCCTCGAGCACGAGATAGGAATGGGGGGAGTCTTCTTTGGGGATGGAGACGGAACCGCAGTTGACGTAGGTGCAGTTCTCCCGTTCCTCGAAGGCGGGGACGTGGAAATGCCCGTTGAAAAGCAGATCGCCCTTTTTGAGGCAGGCGGGCGTTTTATGCCCGTGCGTCGCATAGGCGACGCGCTTGCCCACGGGGAAAATGCAGTATTCCGCGCCGATGGGGAAGTCAAGCACCATCTGATCGACTTCGCTGTCGCAGTTTCCGCGCACGCAGGCGACGCGGTCTTTGACGCCGTTGAGCATCGCCGCGACGGCGAGCGTATCGTATTCCCGCGGGAGGGGGTTGCGCGCGCCGTGATAGAGGAGATCGCCGAGCAGCAGAAGCTTTTCCGCTTTTTCCTCTTCCAGGCGTTGCAGGAGCAGGCGGCAGTAATATGCCGAGCCGTGGATGTCAGACGCAATGAGCAATTTCATAAGGTTCTCCTTTGTCGATGCAATCTATGATCTTTCGGATCGCCTGCAATACGCCTCCCTCCGCGTTGGAGGGGACGGTGCGGCGGATGAGTTTTTTCAAGGGGGGATAGGCATTTTCGGTGACGAAGGAATAGCCGCTCTGCATGAGCATCTCGTAGTCGTTCATGTGATCGCCGAAGGCGACGCATTCTTCCTTGCGGAAGGAAAACTCCTTGCGGATGAAGCGGAGCGCTTCGCCTTTGTTGGCGGAAGGGGAGGACACGTCGCACCAATCGAAACCGGAAATGATCGTCCTGAGCCGCGGCAGGCGGGCGGGAAGCACCTTGATGCAGTTCTCCGCCGCCGCGATCTCGTCGTAGACGGCGATCTTGCAGATGTTCTCCCGTCCGATCACGTCGTTCAGGTTTTCCACCTTGCGGCAGTTGGTATACGAGAGCATAGCATACTGAAAAAAGGGCATCTCGCTGTTTTCGATGTACGCGAAGTCCGTCCCGCACAGCATGGGATAGAGGTGGGGCAGGGCGCGGATCTCGTCCAATGCGTCGGGAAGATAGACGTTTTCGATGGGGTTGCAGTAAAGCATCTCTTCGCGGTAACGCACGAGCGCGCCGTTTTCGCAGATAAAGAGCACCTTGTCGGCGACGGGCGCGAACAGCGTGCGCAGATTGGCATATTGCCTGCCGCTGGCGGGCGCGAACAGCACGCCGCGCTCGGAAAGCGCGTCAATAAGTCCGAAGATCTCCTCCGGGAGGCGTTTGTTGTCGTCGAGAAGCGTCCCGTCTAAGTCGGACGCGATAAATTTTATCATATCGGTTCTTCACTCCCGAGGGAAGTTTCTTTTGCGTCAGAAAAGGGGCGCGAACGGGCGCAGGATCGCGGCGGCCGCGCGTTCCGCCTTCGAGGGCGGGGAAAGGGGTACGGATAGCTCCCATGCGTCGAGAAAATCCTTCCGCACCGCTTCGGCGAGCGCCTGATCGGCAAGGAGCGCGCCGCATTCGTATTGGAGATACAGACTGCGAAAATCCAGATTATAGGAGCCGACCGCGGCGTGCGTGCGGTCGCAGACGATCGCTTTCGCGTGGAGAAATCCGGGGAAATATTCTCGGATCTTGACGCCCGCCTCTTCCAGTTCCCGCGCAAAGGAGCGGGTGAGCGCGAACGCCGCCTTTTTGTCGGGAATGTGCGGGATGAGCACGCGCACGTCTTTGCCAGCCCGTGCCGCCGTTTTCAGGGCTTCCGCCGTGGCGCGATCGGGCATGAGATAGGGGGTGCAGACGTAGAGGGATCGTTCCGCTCCCGCGGCAAGCGTGCGGAAGATCTCCGCGCCGACGCGCGCGTCGGGTAAAAAGGGATCGTCCGCAAAGGGCACGCAGGGCGCGCCTTCGCCGTCTCCGCTCGGGATGGCGTGCAGGTCAGATTGCAATTGCTCAGGATGACGGTACGCCCATTGCCGCGCGAACAGCTCCGCCAATCGCGCCGCCGCCGCCCCCGTGACGCGGAGCGCCGCGTCCTTCCAATGTCCGAATCGGATCTTTTTTCCGACGTATTCGTCGGCGAGGTTGAATCCTCCCGTGTAGGCGCATTCGCCGTCGATCACCGCGAGTTTGCGGTGGTCGCGTCGGTTGAGCGCGGAAAAACGGAACGGGTGCGCACGGTTAAAAACGCAGGCCCGGATCCCGCGGCGGGAAAGCCGCTCTGTAAAATTTCGCGGGAGCGAGGCGCAGCCGAAGTCGTCGTAGAGAAAGCGCACGTCCACGCCTGCGGCGGCGCGCTCTTCCATCACCGAGAGCGTCTCTTCAAAAAATTCGCCTTCGGCGGCGATGTAAAATTCCAGCCACAAAAACTTTTTCGCTTTCCGCAGGTCTTCGAGGAAGGGGGCGAGAAACTGACTCCCGTCGCCGAAGTAATGCGCGGACGCGGCATGGCAGGGGCATGCCTCGGATTGCGCCAGTGCCGCGCATTCGAGGAGCAGGCGATCGGGCTGGTTTTTTTCATACCATGTCCGAGGTAAGGCGCTCTCTTCCCGCCTTGTCTTGCCTTTATAGGCGAAAAACGGACGTCGTCCCCATACCATGTACGCGATCGAGCCCGCCCAGGGCAGGGCAAGGATGAGGATGAGCCATGCCGAACGCGCTTCGGGCAATGCTGGGGAATTGAGCAGCAAAAAGGCGCATACGAGCGCGAACGCACGTTCCGCGCACGCGATCGCGGGAAAGGCGGATGGCATAAAAACAGGGAGGCACACGGCGAGCGCGGCGCACGCGAAGAGCGCCGCCGCACACGGGAACAGCCTCCCGAAAAAAATGTGTCGTAAGTTACGCATAGCCTCCTTTCGGCGGCCGCACGATCAGATGAGTTCCGCGATGTTGAGGACGCGGATGTCGCGATCGGCGGGATTCTTGCCCATTTCGCCGAAAGTCGCCTCGCAGTCGTCCGCTTTGAACGCGCGACGCTCGAATCGGGAAACGTCGATCGCCTTATTGGCGAGAAGGTTGATCGCGGCGGGGATGTAATCCGCGCCGTTCGTCATGCCGTAGATCGTGATCTGCTTTTTGAGCGCGAGGTCGAGGTTCACGGTGAGATCGCGGCCGTGGAAGCCCGAATAGGCGGCGGCGGTATGCGGCGCGCACACCTTGAAGGGCAGCGATTTATCCTGCGTGCCCGAAGAGGTGACGTAGATCGCGCTCTCCGCGAATCTCCCGCCCGTGAGACGGGCGACGTTCTCGATGAGATTATCGTCCGCAAACAGGGTATAATATACGCCGCACTGTTTTGCGAATTCCAGGCGGTTGGTGTGGTTGTCGATGAGGATGGGGGAAGCCTGCTGATAGATGAGGAGCTGGCAGAGGATGACGCCGAGCATATCCCCGCCGATGACCGCGACGTGCTGACCTTTGCGCACGTCGAGCGCGTCCAGCGTCGCCTTGGCGAGCGCGACGAGTTCGATGAGGAGCGCCGCGTCGTCGCTGACCGAATCGGGAATGGCGGAAACTTCGTCCTCGGGCAGGCAGACGAAATCGCGCAGATAGCCGTTCGCGGTCTGCCCCGCGATCTCGTAGTCCTCTTCGGTGAAGTCCTTTTTTGCCGTGCCGGTGTCGGGCGCGGGGCGGAAGGTATGCAGAAGAACGCGCGTTCCGTGCTCCAATCCGACGGGTCCGTCTTCTCCCGCGATCATCCCCACGGCAAATCTGCCCGGGATGAGGGGATAGGTGACTTTGAGGTCGCCGTTGTAGATGGAAGCGTCCATGCAGTTGACGAGGACTTTGGTGACGCGGATCTTGAGTTCGCCCTCTTTGGGTTCGGGGATCTCCGCTTCTTCTCTGTTGAGGCGGTTGGCAGAGACCAGTTTCCACACGTTCATGAAAGGCACTCCTTCAAACAATGTTTGCTTTCTTTCGTTATATTATACAGCACGCGCAAGCATTTTGCAAGCAATTCGGGGAAGTTTTGCCCGTCTTGCGCGTAACAAAGGTTTTTTACGCTGCGATTATTCCGCGGAAAGGGAGCGTCGGGCGCGTTTCGGCAGGGGAAAACGGCGCGAAAAAAAGTTTTTTCGGGGGGCAAGTTTTTTTGTTTGGGTTTGAAAAACAGTTGACGAACGAAAAAAAAACGGATATAATGAGGAAGCATTGTAAATAAAGAACATAACAGCGAGGTGAGTATAATGAAGGCTGACATTCATCCGAAGTACCATGAAGTGACCGTCGTCTGCGCTTGCGGCGAGACGTTCAAGACGGGCACCACCAAAGACGTGGAAGTGATGAAGGTGGACATCTGCAGCAAGTGCCATCCGTTCTTTACCGGAAGACAGAAGCTGGTAGACACCGGCGGACGCGTCGATAAATTCAAGAAAAGATACGGAATTTAACAAAGCATCAGCCTCAGGTCCCTGGGGCTGTTTTGTTATTCCGCGCGGGCGCGCCCGCGCGGATCGCAAAATAGGGAAAGAAGCATGAAAAAGAAGAAAACCTGTACTTATATCGGCGGGCAAGCCGTACTCGAAGGCGTCATGATGCGCGGCAAAAGCGGCATGGCGACCGCCGTGCGCGACGAAAACGGCGTCATCCAGACGGAGGCGCTCCGCATCACGCCGCCCGAAAAGCGCAGCAAATGGACGCGTGTGCCCTTCGTGCGCGGCGTCATCAACTTCGTCGTGTCTCTCGTGGTCGGCATGAAGACATTGCTCCGCAGTTCGGAAGTGGCGATGGGGGAAACGCAGAACCCCTCCAAGTTCGGCAAATGGATGGCGGAAAAATGGAAGGTGAGCCTCAATTCGTTGGCTGCCGTCATCGCGACGGTGATCGGCGTCGTGCTCGCCATCGTTTTGTTCATGTTCCTGCCGCAATATGTGACCGAGCTCATTTCCCGCGCTTTCCCCGACGCGATCCCCGCCAACGGGATCTGGTATAATCTCATCGAGGGCGGGTTCCGTCTGATCATTTTTATCCTCTATATCCTCTGCACGCTCCTTTCCAAGAGCATCCGCAGGACGTATTGCTATCACGGTGCGGAACACAAGACCATTTCCTGTTATGAATACGGACTTCCCCTCACGGTGGAAAACGTCAAAAAATGCACGCGAGTGCACGACCGATGCGGCACGACCTTTCTCTTTCTCGTGATGGTCATCTCCATCATCGTGTTCGCGCTCGCCAATTACCTTGTGGCGGACATCATCTTCACGCCCTATTCGGCGGTCAATTTTTTGTTGAAGTTCCTGCTCAAACTCATTCTGTTGCCCGTCGTGGCGGGGGTTTCGTATGAGATCCTCAAACTGCTCGCCAAGACGCAGTCTCCTCTCGTATTCCCGTTGAAAGCGCCCGGGCTGGCGCTTCAGATGCTCACCACGCGCGAACCCGACGAGGGAATGATCGAATGCGCGATCACGGCATTCGAGAAGGTGCTCGAGATGGACGCCGATCCCGAATCGCCCGAAAAGCTGTTCGCGACCGAGACCAAGCTGTCCAAGCTCTCCGCGATCATGAAAAAGCAGTTTGCGGAAAAGGGGATCGACGAATCGGACGCGGAATGGATCCTGAGCCTCACGCTCAACGTGCCGAGGAGCCAGCTCTCCGAAGAGCGCGTCGTCACGCAGTCGGAATGCCGCAAAGTGCTCGATATTTTCGAGGAGCGCCTCACGGGCAGACCGCTTTGGTATATCTTCGGCAATACGGAATTTTACGGTTACACGATCAAGGTGGACGAGCGCGTGCTCATCCCCCGTCCCGAAACGGAAGTGCTCGTCGAACAGGCGGTGCGCACGGTGGAGGACGGAGACAAAGTGCTCGATCTGTGCACGGGCAGCGGCGCGATCGCCGTCGCGATCGCCTGCGAAGCGGCGAAAGACAAGAACGTCACGGTGACGGCGGCGGATATTTCCGAGGACGCGCTCGACGTCGCGAGGGAAAACGCGCGCATCAATAAGGCTTCGGTCACCTTTGTGAAGGCGGACCTGTTCGACGGGATCCGCGGCAGGTTCAACCTCATCACGGCAAATCCTCCATACGTTCCCAGCGGGGAGATCGAAGGGCTCCAACGCGAAGTGCGCGACCACGAGCCGAGGCTTGCCCTCGACGGGGGCACGGACGGGCTGGATTATTATCGCCGCATCGCGGAAAAGTTACCGCGCTATCTCGTCCGCGGGGGGATGATCATCCTTGAATGCGGCGAAAATCAGGCGCAGGAGATTTTGAAGATCTTCAGCAAGTGCGACTATGCGATGGTCGTCAAGGACCTTGAAGGAAAAGAGCGCATCGTCAAGATCGTGCTGTAAGGAGAGATATGTTCTCGAAACTCGACGCAATTCTGGCGCGGTTCGACGCGCTGTCCGAGCAGCTCTCTTCGCAGGAGACGATGGCGGACATGGAGACGTGGACGGCGCTTTCTAAAGAGCGGGCGGAGATCGAAGAGACGGCGGAAAAATACCGAGACTACCTGCGCGTGAAGGCGGAGGCGGACGCGGCGTTTGCGGAAGCGGAAACGGAGACGGGCGAGATGAAACAGATGCTGCTCGACGAGGGTTACGCCTGCAAGGAGCGCCTGGAAACGATTAAAGAGGAGCTCAAGATCCTGCTTCTGCCGAAGGACAAGAACGACAGCCGCGGCTGTACGCTGGAGATCCGCGGCGGTGCGGGCGGGGAAGAGGCGGCGCTGTTCGCCTACGAACTGTACCGCATGTATATGGCTTACTGCGAACGTCATCGTTTGAAATGGGACGTCGTGGACATGAACGAGACGGAACTAGGCGGCATGAAGGAAGTCATCGTCAACGTGACGGGGAAAGACGCCTACCGCCTGCTCAAATACGAGAGCGGCGTGCACCGCGTACAGCGCGTTCCCGAAACGGAATCGCAGGGCAGGGTGCATACCTCGACGGTCACCGTCGCCGTGCTTCCCGAAGCGGAAGAAGTGGAAGTGGAGATCAACGAAAAGGACATCCGCGTGGATCTTTTCCGATCCTCGGGCGCGGGCGGGCAGAAGGTCAATAAGACGGAAACGGCGATCCGCATCACCCATTTCCCGACGGGCATCGTGGTGAGCTGTCAGGACGAACGTTCCCAGCTGAAAAACAAAGAAAAGGCGTTCCGCGTCCTGCGCACGCGTCTGTACGATTATTATAACGGCATGGCGGCGAACGCAGAGGCGCGAAACAGGAAGAGCCTGGTCGGCACGGGCGATCGGAGCGAGCGCATCCGCACCTATAATTTCCCGCAGAGCCGCGTGACCGATCACAGGATCGGACTCAGCCTTTTTTCCATCGACGCGTTCATGATGGGCGAGATCGACGAGATGGTGGAGGCGCTTGCCCTCGCCGACCGCGAAGCGCAGCTTGCGGGTCCGGACGAGGAAGACTGATCACGTCTGAGATTTTTTTAACCATACAGGAGGCAAAACCATGAAAGAAAGACTTGCAAATCGCATCCGCACCATTTCTCCGTCGCTGACGCTCGCGATCAGCGCGAAGGCGAAGGCGATGAAGGCGGCGGGCGAAGACGTCATTTCCTTCGGCGTCGGCGAACCCGATTTCAACACGCCCGCGCACATCGTGGAGGCGGCGGAAGCCGCGCTCGAAAAGGGGCATACGAAATATACGCCTTCGTCGGGACTCCTCGAACTGCGTCGCGCCATCTGCGAAAAGTTCAAACGGGACAATAATTTGGATTACGATTCTTCTCAGATCATCGTTTCCAACGGCGCAAAGCATTCCATCTTCAACGCCTGCTATGCGCTCCTGAACGAAGGGGACGAGGTCATCATTCCCGCGCCCTACTGGCTCACCTATCCCGAAGTGGTCAAGGTGTGCGGGGGCGTTCCCGTCATCGTGCGCACTTCGCGCGAAAACGGCTTCAAACTCACCCCAGAACAGCTCAGAGCGGCGATCACGCCCAAGACGAAGATGCTCATCTTCAATTCCCCGTCCAATCCCACGGGCGCGGTGTATTCGGAAGCGGAAGTGCGCGCTTTGGCGAAAGTATGCGAGGAAGCGGAGATCTTTGTCCTTTCCGACGAGATCTATGAAAAACTCGTCTACGGCAACGTGAAGCCCTTCTCCTTCGCGGCGAGCTCGGAGAAGATGAAGGAACTCACGATCACCGTCAACGGCGTCTCCAAGACGTATGCGATGACAGGCTGGCGCATCGGCTATCTCGCGGCGCCCAAGGACGTAGCGAAGGCGATCGACTCCTTCCAGAGTCATGCGACGTCCAACGCCAACTCGATCGCGCAGTATGCGACGATCAAGGCGCTCAATTCGCCCGAGGCGTCCGTCGAAGAGATGGTCGCCATCTTCGCCAAGCGCAGAGAGGCGATGCTCAAACGCATCGCGACGATGGAAGGGGTGTCCTGCGTGGTGCCCGACGGTGCGTTCTACGCGATGCTCATCGTCGATTCGGCGTACGGCAAGAAATTCGGGAACAAGGTCATCGACGGTTCGGTGTCGTTTGCGGACGCTCTGCTCGACGCGGCGAAAGTTGCGGTCGTGCCCGGCATTTCTTTCGGCGACGACGAATGCGTGCGTATCTCCTATTCGCTTTCCATGAGCGATATGCTGGAAGGACTCAATCGAATCGACGCGTTTATGCGCAGTTTGCAATAAAAATTTTATCTTTTTTTCGCAAAAGGTCTTGAATTGTGCATAAAAACTTGGTAGAATAGTATCAATAAACAGATTCGCCGTAAGGCGTGCAAGGAGGAACCTGACAATATGATCAAAATCATCTGCGGACCCAAGGGCAGCGGCAAAACGAAGAGAATCATCGACGCGGCAAATGCGGCGGTCGCCGACGCAAAAGGACACCTGATTTTTATAACGGATACGAAGAGATATATGTACGATCTGAAACGCGAGGTGCGCTTCATCGACGTCAGCGATTATGCGATCGCGGGTGAGGACGCGCTGTGCGGTTTCATCAAGGGCGTGATCGCGGGGAACTACGATAACGAGTACATCTTCGTCGACGGCGTTGCGCGGATCGCGGGGAAGGGGCTCGGCGAAATGTCCGCCTTCTTCTATATGCTGGAAAAGGTCTCCGAATTGCGCAGTCTCAAAATGTACATCACCTGCAGCTGCGCGCAGGAAGATCTGCCCGATTTCATCAAAAAATATCTCTGAGGAAGTCAATTCAATCTGAAACGGTCAAAGTCAACTCTCGGGCGACCGCCCGAGAGTTGGATTGTTTCAACAAGGAGTTTATACAATGTATTTCGTAAGCACAAGAGGAAAGGAACGGGTAACGGGCGCACATGCGATCGTACAGGGGATCGCTTCGGACGGCGGCCTGTTCGTGCCCGAACGCTTCCCTGCGGTCTCGCGCGAAGAGCTGGAAGAGATGCTCGCCATGGACTATCCCGAACGCGCGGCGTTCGTCCTTCACAAATATCTGGACGATTATGACAAAGAAGAACTGCTTGCCGCGTTGAGGAAGGCGTACGGTCAGTTCGAGGACGGGGATCCCGCCCCGCTCGTCAAGGTGGAAAACGGGATGTATATGCTCGAACTCTTCCACGGTCCGACCTGCGCGTTCAAGGATATGGCGCTCACCGTGCTCCCGTATCTCCTCAGAAAGGGGTGTGATCTTTGCGGCATCAAAGAAAATATCCTTATTCTCGTCGCAACGAGCGGAGACACGGGCAAAGCTGCCCTGGAAGGGTTCAAGGACGCGGAAGGCATCCGCATCATGGTGTTCTACCCCGACGACGGCGTCTCCAAAATGCAAAAATTGCAGATGTGCACGCAGGAAGGGGAGAACGTCAACGTCGTCGCGGTCAAGGGCAATTTCGACGATTGTCAGAGCGCGGTCAAGCGCATTTTCAATTCCGCGGAATGCCAGGCGAAGCTCAAAGAGCGGAATTTCCTTCTCTCTTCCGCCAATTCCATCAACTTCGGACGGCTCGCCCCGCAGATCGCCTATTATTTCTCCGCGTATCTCGATCTCGTCTCTTCCGAACAGATCGCAATGGGGGACAAGGTCAATTTCACCGTCCCCACGGGCAATTTCGGCAACATCCTCGCGGCATATTACGCCAAGCAGATGGGGCTTCCCGTCGGCACGCTTGTGTGCGCGTCCAATAAGAACAACATTCTCACCGATTTCATCGCGAGCGGCGTGTACGACGTGAAGCGCCCCTTCTACAAGACCATGTCGCCGTCCATGGATATTCTCATCTCCTCCAACCTCGAACGTCTCATCTTCGAGATCTCGGGCAGAGACGCCGAACTGACGGCGCAGAGGATGCAGGAGCTTTCCAAGACGGGCAAATACCGCGTCAGCGAGAAGGAGGCCGCGCTCATCCGCGAAAATTTCTTTGCGGGCTGCACGAGCGAGGACGAGACGGTGGACTGTATGTACGAGTTCTTCACCGAATACGGCTATCCGATGGATACGCATACGGGCGTGGCGATGCACGTCGCGCAACAGTATGAAAAATACCGCGAGGACAGCCACGACAAGGAGGAGATCCCTATGGTCGTCGTGTCCACGGCGAGCCCTTATAAATTCCCGCAGGACGTGTTGTATGCCCTGACGGGCAACGACGTCAAGGACAGCTTCAAGGGGATCAAGCGGATCAATCTTCTCACGGCGATGAAAGTCCCCGAGAGCCTGAAAGCGCTCCGTTACAAGACGATCCGCTTCAAGCAGACGTCCGCGGCGGACAAGCTCTTCGACGAAGTTCTCAAATTTGTCGGCTGAACGCCGTCTGCGCGTTAATGAAAACAGGGGAACTCCCTGTTTTTCTTTTTCCGTGCGAAATTGTGCAATCGCGGTGAAAATTGCCGCATATCTCGGTGAACAGCCGCGATTGTTTTGCTTTACGCATTGCAATTTACAAAAGAATGTGGTATAATAACTAAAATTTGTTTTAAGCGGGAAGAATATGGAAAAGAAAGTGTTGTATTCGGCGGTCCAGCCGAGCGGAAATCTCACCATCGGGAACTATACGGGAGCCATCCGCAATTGGGTGAAACTGCAAAACGAATACGAGTGTTATTACGCGATCGCGAACATGCACGCGATCACCGTCCGTCAGGAACCGGCGGAACTCCGCCGCAGGACGGTGGAATTGCTCGCGCTGTATATTGCCTGCGGGGTGGATCCCGCGCATTGCACGCTGTACGTGCAGTCGCAGGTCCCGCAGCATGCCGAACTCACCTGGGTGCTCAATACCATGACGTATGTGGGCGAAATGGAGCGCATGACGCAGTTCAAGGATAAAAGCGCGAAACACGCGGAAAATATCAACATGGGGCTCATGGACTATCCCGTCCTCATGGCGGCGGACATCCTGCTCTATCAGACGGATATTGTGCCCGTGGGCGTCGATCAGCGCCAGCATCTGGAGATCGCTCGCGACATCGCCGTCCGTTTCAATAACCGCTACGGCGAGACCTTCCGCGTTCCCGAGGCTTATACCCTCAAAGAGGGCGCGAAGATCGCTTCTTTGCAGGAGCCGACCAAAAAGATGAGCAAGTCGGACGAAAATCCCAATGCTTCCGTCTATCTTTCGGACGACAGGGATACCATCCTGCGCAAATTCCGCCGCGCGGTCACCGACAGCGACAACCGCATCGTCGCGGCCGAGGACAAGCCGGGCGTGACCAATCTTCTCAACATCTATTCGGCGTTTTCGGGCTGTACCGTCGCCGAGGCAGAAAAGCAGTTCGAAGGCAAGGGCTACGGCGATTTCAAGCTCGCCGTCGGCGAGACGGTCGCGGACGTCCTTGCGCCCGTGCAGGCAGAGCAGAAGCGCCTGCTCGCAGACAAGGCATACCTCAATCAGGTGCTCAGAGAGGGCGCGGAACGCGCTTACAAGGCGGCGAGAAAGATGCTTTCCAAAGTATACAGAAAAATCGGATTTTATCAGGGAGAATAAGCGATGTTCGGGTATGTCCGTTACGATCTGCCCAACCTTTACGTCAAGGACTTCATGCTCTACAAGGCGCTGTACTGCGGAGTGTGCAAGGGCATCGGCGCATCCTGCGGGCACGCCGCGCGCATGGGACTTTCTTACGATATGGCGTTTTTGTCCGCCCTGTTGCATAATATGAGCGGGAAGGACATCCGCGTGGAGAAACAGCATTGTTTCGAACACATGATCGTGCGCCGTCCCATCGCGGCGGTAGATGAACTGACCGAAGAACTGGGTGCGCTCAATACCGTGCTGGTGTATTATAAACTCACCGACGACATCGAGGACGAAAAGCGCGGCAGAGGGGCGCGGCTTTGGTTCCGCCGCGGATTCCTTCGGGCAAAAAAGCGGTATCCCGAGCTGACGGAGATCGTCGATCGGAATATGCGCGCTCAGGCGGCGTGCGAGCGGGCGAAGACGGCTTCTCCCGACATCGCGGCGGACGCCACGGCGAACATGATGCGCGAGTTGAGCGATCATTTTCTCGGGGAAAAGAGGAGCGAGGCGAGCGCGGGACTGTTTTATGCGCTCGGGAAATGGATCTACCTCATCGACGCCCTGGACGATTACGATAAGGACAAAAAGAAGGGCGCTTATAACCCGTTCGTGCTTTCGTACGGCAGCGCGGATAAGAAGAGCCTGATCGCGGAGCACGGGGAAGACCTTTCCTTCCTCTTCGATACGACGTTTTACGCGATGCGGGAAAATCTCTCTGGGGTCGGGTTCAGCTTTAACCGCGATCTCACGGACAATATCATCCTGCGCGGCGTGCCGATGCAGACCGCGCGCGTGATGCGCTGTGAAAAGTGCGGAAAAATAGAGAAAAAAATCTGACAAGGACGACAGAATGAATAAGGAAAATTATCGTATCTTACAGGTCGCGGAGGACGCGACGGACGAGGAGATCGACGCGAGTTATGCCGCGCTGAAAGCCAAGTACAACGAGGAGCGCTGGCTGCCCGGCGAAGAGGGCAACAACGCCGCAAAAATGCTCGACAGGCTGGAAGCGGCATATCGGGAACTCACGTCGGAGCGCAAAGAAAACAAACAGAACACGAACGGAGAGAGCGCGTTCGAAGAGGTCGCCGATCTCATCCGCAAGGGCGACATCGCCGCCGCACAATCCAAGCTTGACGCATTCAACGAGCGCAATGCGGAATGGCACTATCTGCAATCGGTCGTCTTTTATAAGAAGAACTGGATGAACGAGAGCAAGAAACAGCTCGAGATCGCGATGCAGATGGATCCCGTCAATTCCAAATATCAGGACGCCTATCAGAAGCTGAACGCTCACGTCAATTATCAGAGCCAGACGGGCGGCGCGCCCAACACCA
Source organism: uncultured Clostridia bacterium (assembly GCA_944336975.1). Classification (GTDB taxonomy): domain Bacteria; phylum Bacillota; class Clostridia; order Christensenellales; family Borkfalkiaceae; genus Gallimonas. The sequence goes on along the minus strand of CALVLH010000008.1, from coordinate 33,161 downwards.
ATCCCAACGTGCAATCGGACTCCGAGCAGATGGGCGGGAACTGGTGTTCCACTTGCGCGAGCTGCTGTTATACCTATCTTTGCGTGAACTGCCTGTTCAATCTGTGCTGCGGTTGCAGGTAAATGGAGAAGAAACCGTCCAAAGCGTTTGAGATCGCGCTTTCCGCGGTCTCCTGCGCGATCGCGACCGTGTTTCTCTCGCTCGGTTCGCTCAATCCCGTCCTGCTCGCGACGGGTTATATCGTCGGCTGTTTCGCGCTCATGCTTCCGTTGTCCAAGGGCTTCATCCTCGGCGACGTGCTCTGTTATATCGCTTCCGGTCTGCTCGCGTGCATTTTTTGCGGCTTTGCGTTTGCATGGCGCCTTTTGCCCTTTTTCGTCTTTTTCGGACTTCATCCGCTCGTCAATTTTTTACAGAAGAAATACGGTTGGAACAAGATCGTTTGCTTTTTGGTCAAGGCGGTCTGGTTCGACGCCGCCATGTATCTTTGCTGGCGCTTCGTGTTCGACATGAATGTCGCCGTCGATTGGATCAACGAATATATCATTCCCGTGATCATCGTGGGGGGAACGCTCTTTTTCGCCGTCTACGATTATATGATCTTTATGTGTCAGAGATCGGTGGACGTCGTCGTGCGCAGAATCGGGAGGTAGACAATGGAAAGAAATCAGATTTTTGACGGAATTGCCGAATCCTTCGGCACGAACGGAGAGGGGATCGTCAAAGCGGACGGGGCAACGGTCTTCGTGCCCTATCTTCTGCCGGGCGAAAAGGCAAAGATTCGCGTACTCAAATGCAAAGATAAGGTGTGTTACGGAAAAGCGGTCGAGATCTATACGCCCGCCGAGGATCGCGTGCGCCCGCAGTGCGAAGCGTTTTTCCGCTGCGGCGGCTGTCAGTTGCAGCACATGCGATACCGCCTTCAGCTCAAAGTCAAGAGCAACATCCTCAAAGAGGCGCTGCGCAAGATCGGCGGCATAGAGTATCCCGTTCCCGCATGCGAGCGGAGCGAAAAGGAATACGGCTACCGCAATAAATTGCAGCTTCCCATCGGCAGGAAGGACGGGGCGAACGTCGTCGGGTTTTATGCCGAGCGATCTCATCGCATCGTACCCGTCGCCGACTGTCCCATCCACCCTTCCTGGGCGGGAAAACTTATTGACGCTTTGGGCAGGTTTATGGAAAAATGCGGTCTGGACGGCTACGACGAGACGGATGGAACGGGACAGCTCCGCCATATTGTGGTGCGCGAACTTAAGGGCAAGTTCATCGTCACGCTCGTCTCCGCGGAGCGCGATCTCAAGGGAATCGATTATTTTTTGTTCCTGCTCGACGAGATCTTTGCGGAATATTCGTTCTATCTGAATATCAACGACAAAAAAACCAACGTCGTGTTCGGCGAGGAGTTTCTCCTTCTCAAAGGGCCCGGCATATATGAATGCACCGATTGCGGCGTTACGTTCGAGGCGGGCGCAAATACCTTCGTACAGGTCAACGAAAGCGTACGGGGGAAGCTGTACGACAAGGCGGTCTCCCTCGCGGTCACGGACGCAAACGGCGTGATCATCGACTGTTATGCGGGCGGTGGACTTCTCACCGCCATGTTTGCCAAGAAATGCGCGCACGCTTACGGGATCGAGATCGTGCCCGAAGCGAGCGCCTGCGCCGATTCGCTCAAAGAAAAGAACGGGCTTTCGGAGAAGATGACCAATCTTTGCGGCAGGGTGGAAGACGTGCTTCCCGAACTGATCGGAAGGCATCCCAACGCGACGGTGGTGCTCGACCCGCCTCGCGCGGGCGCGGACAGGTCGGTATTGAAGGCGATCCTCGCGCAGAAGATCGCGCGCGTCGTGATGATCTCCTGCAATCCCGCGACGCTTGCCCGCGATCTGGGCATTCTGACGGGAACGCTGAAAGAAACGCCTTCGGGCGAGCTGGAAAAGGGCGATCCCGCCGACGGACAATACGAGATCTCGTTCCTGCAACCGTACGATATGTTCCCTCAGACAAAACACGTCGAGACTCTGGTTTTGCTATGTCGAAAATAAGAGTAAAAATAAGCAATTTTAGGTCAAAAACTGCGGTTTTTGACCTTTTTTCATATAAAAATTTTCTTATATCCATTTAAGCGATACGATGTCGGCGTAATTTTGGTCATGTTGCGGCACATAAAATTTGCTCCGTCTAGTATGAGTAGATATGTCAAATTTCTCTTTCGCGGCATTGCTGTGAAGCGACATCGCGGGGATCTCCTTGATTTTTAGAGAAAAATGTTGAAAAAGCTTTCGTTGATCGGTCGTAAGGCGGAGAAAGAGATTATATTTAAGTTATTGACTTCTGGTCGTGCCGGTGATATAATTCAAGCAAGGAGGAGAGAATATGTACGAAAAAATTACGGCTTATCTTGAAACTTTTTCTTCCGGGGCGGCACCCGAGGATAAAATCAAAGCGTTCGCTGCTGATTTCATGGAATCCGGACTGATGAATCCCAACGCCATGGAAGCGATGGGTTCGCGCGTGATGGCAAGCAAAACAGCCTTGAAGAACGAAGCGCCTACGATGTCGGGCGAGGAGATCTGCGTCTGTCTTTCCGCGTTTGTTCAGCAGGATATGTTTATTCCAGGGATCTTGACCGATCTGGTATCTCAGGGGGTTATCCCGCAGATGCTCAAACGGTTGCAGGAATTGGATTCGTAACGGCATAACCGATAAAAAAGTCCGAAACGCAACGTTTCGGTCTTTTTTAAAACAATTTTTCGGCTCTTGAAAGGCTGAAAAGGCTGTGTTATAATGAATTGTGTTTCCGCTCCTTTTACCGCTCCCGCGCCGTGAAGCGGCGCGGGAGCGATAAAAGGTTCCGCGCGGCTCGCTTTGCCGTGCGAGCGGAAAGGGAGGCATCATGAAGCTGGAAGCGATCAGACGCGAAGAGATGGCGGACATTTACGCCGCCATGCAGCGCAATTTTATCAGCGACGAACTGCGCGATTTCGACGCGGCGACGGCCGTGCTCGACGACGGACGCTATACGATCTATCACATCCTTTCCGACGGCGGGGTGCGGATCGGGTTTATCTGCATCTGGGCGCTGAAACGGGCGGCGTTCGTGGAGCACTTCGTCATTTACGACGAGCACCGCGGCAAGGGGTGCGGCGGAGAAGCGATCGATTGCGTCTGCCGCAAATTCGGCAGGGTCGTCCTGGAAGTGGAAAAGCCGGAGGACGAGATCAAACGCAGACGTATCGCGTTTTACCGCCGTCACGGGTTTGAGATCAATCCTCATCCTTACGTGCAGCCCGCCTATCGGGCGGACGGCGGGCGCGTTCCGATGTATCTTATGACTTATCCTGCCCCGACGGAAGATTTCGACGGGCTTGCGGGGGAACTGTACGAGACCGTTTACCATGAAAAATATCTTCGGTCCGACGGATAAGGGAAGCAAAGGATGAAAGGCGTATGGGAAAAGGAGATCGTCCGCAGACTTAATACTGCGGAGGTTCTCCGATGCTGAGAGCATTCCCCGTCCGCTTTCCGTTTCGTTTCTGCCGCCGCGCGTCGCGCGGCGTTGCTCTTGCGAGTGCGTCAGTATTTTTGTTTGCGCATCTTTCCGTCTTTTTTGTGGATGGAAATGCTGCCTTCCTGATTTTGCGCGAGTTTTTTTGCGTAGGCGATGGTTTCCGCCTGCGTGTCGAACAGCTTGATCGCCTTTTCTCCGCCCGCGAATTTCACTTGCCATTTTCCGTCCGCGCGCTTTGCGACGTGATAATTGCGCGCCCGTTCCTGTCCGTCTGCCGCTCCGTCTTTTTTCGGAGCCGTCTTTTTTTCTGCCATGTTCTTTCTCCTTTTCTCCATTATAACACGCCGCGGGCGGATTGGCAATATCTTTTTTGTCTCTTGCTCGGGGAAGGGCGCCTGTTCGGGCGGGAAGAGGGGAGCGCGCGGAAAGAGGTCGGGAAAGCGCGGCTGCGCAAAAAAGAACGGGAAAAGAGCGCAACGGCGCTAAAAAAATTCATTACAGTACTTGAAATACCGTAAATGCTGTGTTATAATATATTGTGTTTCCGCGCCTTTTTACCGCTCCCGCGCCGTGAAGCGGCGCGGGAGCGGTAAAAAAGGTCCGCGCGGCTCGCTTTGCTGTGCGGGACGGAAAGGGAGGAATCATGAAGCTGGAAGCGATCAGACGGGAGGAGATGGCGGAGATTTACGCCGCCATGCAGCAAAATTTTATCGGCGACGAACTGCGCGATCCCGCCGCGGCGCTTGCCGTTCTCGACGAGGAGAAATATACCGTATATCATGTTCTCGGCGACGACGGCGCGCGGCTTGGGTTCATCTGCATCTGGGAACTCGGACGGGCGGCATTCGTCGAGCATTTCGTCATCTACGACGCCTACCGCGGCAAGGGGTGCGGCGGAGAAGCGATCGATTGCGTCTGCCGCAAATTCGGCAGGGTCGTCCTGGAAGTGGAAAAGCCGGAGGACGAGATCAAACGCCGCCGCATCGCGTTTTACCGCCGTCACGGGTTTGAGATCAATCCTCATCCTTACGTGCAGCCCGCCTATCGGGCGGACAGCGGGCGCGTCCCGATGTATCTGATGACCTATCCCGCCCCGACGGAGGATTTCGACGGGCTTGCGGGGGAACTGTACGAGACCGTTTACCATGAAAAATATCTTCCGTCCGACGGATAAGGAGAGCAAAGGATGAAAGACGAACGGGACAGGGTAATCGTCCGCAAACTCAACGCGAGGGACGATTTCCGCGCGGTCGCGGAACTCATTTACTATACGGACGATTATATATTTCCCTATCTTTACGACAACGATCTGGAGCGCGCGCGTGCGGTGCTCTGCGAGATGATCGCCTCGGACACCCTCTACCATTACAAGAACATCACCGTGGCGGTGCTGGACGAGAAGATCGTCGGGATCGTCGTGGCGATCGAAAAGCCGTTTACCGTGACGCCCGAGAGCATGATCGACTGTTTTGTGCGGGCGGGAGCGATCGTGGACGAGCGGTTCCGAAAGGTCTATCGCGAATATTACGCCCTGCTCGACACCCGATCGGAGGGGGTATATATCGCGAACGTATGCGTGAACAAGCTGTACCGCGGCATGGGGATCGCGAAGAAGATGCTCGGGGCGGTGCTTTCGGACGATTGCCGTTACGAGCTCGAAACGGTCAAGGCGAACGGAGCGGCGTTTGCGGTCTATACGTCGGCGGGATTCAGGACGGAATACGAGTATCCCGGGTTCACCGCGGTGCCGTGCTATAAAATGACAAGAGAAAAACGAGAAAAGAGGGAAGGATAATGGACGTTTTCATCAGTTACGAACATCAGTCAAAATCGGTGGCGGACAACATCTGCGCCGTGCTGGAATCCAAAGGGGTGCGCTGTTGGTATGCCCCGCGGGACGTCTACGGTGACTATGCGACGTCCATCGTGGACGCGATCGAGGCGTGCAAGGTGTTCATCCTCATCCTCAACGAAAATGCGTCCAATTCCCCGCACGTCCTCAACGAAGTGGAGATGGCATATAAGCGCATCATGGAAGGGGAGATCACGATCGTGCCCTTCAAACTGGACGAGGGGATGCTCTCCAAGGCGATGGAATATTATGTCAAGCGTCTGCATTGGATCGACGCGGTCAGCGAGCCGCTGGAACAGTCCATCAATAAGCTGTACGATCAGCTCGTCCCCATTCTCGGGCTGAAAGAGGAGACGCCCGAGACCAAGGAGAAAACGCCCGAGACCAATCTGCAAAGGAAGAACGTGCAGTACTATTCCCCCGAAGACTTTGTGGAGATCAAGCGGCTGAGGATGGAGGACGAACTGCTTTACGATTACGAGCTTCCCTTCTACGACAAGCTGCTGTTCGGGAAGACGGGGCTGGCGGCGCTGGATTTCGATTCGCTCAATCCGCGCGGTTCCCTGCGCAGGCTGAACCGTCCCGAGATCGCCAAGCGCGTCTGTTTCTGCTATAACGAGGACATGGTGCGCGAAGGGAACGATCTGTGCGCGGAAGACCCCGATACTCGCTTTTTCCATCTGGATAACCGAAGCGACGACATCGAGGATAAGATCGAATGCGCGATGAAGGAGATGGGGATCGAGGGATTTGATTTCCTCAATCTTACCATGGCGATCATGGATCTGGAAAATCCCTTCAAGACGTTGAAGAAACTGAAAAGTTTCCTCAATCCCGGCGCGGTGGCATACGTCAGGGATGTGGACGACGGGGTGGTGTTCGCCTATCCCGACGAGAACAACCTGTTCGGTCAGTTCAAGGAATTTTATAAGCTGGATCTCCTGAGCGGTTCGCGCCATTCCGCGCGGCAGGTCTTCAACCTCATGCGCAAGCTCGGCGCGAGGGATATCCGCCTGGAACGCTGCGGGCTGAGCACCGCGTCTATGGATTTCAACAAGCGCCGCCTGCTGTTCGACTGTTGGTTCGGGTTCATTCCCAACGATTTTCGTCGGATGCTGGCGGAGAATCCCTCCGACGAGGTCGCGAAAGACGTGCTGAAATGGATCGGCGAGTATTACGACGATCTGGAAGAGAAATTTTTTGACGACAATTTCCTCTTCCACAGCGGATATTTCATGTACACGGTGCGTTTTTAACGCATGGCGGGGGAGAGATCGCGCCCGCGGTGCGCGGCAGATAACAATCAAAAAAATGGTCGGGGATCGCTCCCCGACCGTTTTTCCTTTCCGTTGCCGCCGCCGCGCGGAATTCGCGCTTGCAAGCGAGCGCGTCAGTATTTTTGTTTGCGCATCTTTCCGTCTTTTTTGTGGATGGAAATGCTGCCTTCCTGATTTTGCGCGAGTTTTTTTGCATAGGCGATGGCTTCCGCCTGCGTATCGAACAGCTTGATCGCCTTTTCCCCGCCTGCGAATTTGACCTGCCATTTGCCGTCCGCGCGCGTGGAAACGTGATAATTGCGCGTTTCCTTATCGCCCGAAGCCGCGCTCTTTTGCGTTTTTGTCTTTTTTTCTGTCATGACGACACCTCTTTTTTTCGGATTGTCACACATTATAACATAAAATCTCTTTTTTCGCAAGATATTCGGGCAAATCCGCGCGCGTCGCTTCTCTTTTGCCGCGTCGGGATGAAGAAAGGCGACGCGCGGGAGTTCCGCGCCTCTGCGGGTTCCGCGCTCCTGCATTCTTCGCGCTTCTTTCCCCGCTTCGGGGCGGCTTTCGCCGCGGAAGAGGCGGAAACCGTTGACAAATCGAAAAGTTTGTAGTATGCTGTTTCCGTATGTCAGAAAAGGACGGATAAAGTTATGAATTGTGACGTTGTCATCGTCGGCGCGGGCCCTGCGGGGATCTTTACCGCAATGGAGATGCTGAAAAAGGGAAGCAAGCAGAAGATCGTGGTGGTGGAGAAGGGCGCGCCCGTGGAAAAGCGCAAATGCCCCAAATCTGTCACGCAAAAATGCGTGAACTGCAAACCGTATTGCCATATCACGACGGGCTTTTCGGGCGCGGGCGCGTTCTCGGACGGAAAGCTCTCTTTGAGTTATGAAGTGGGCGGCGATCTTCCCAACCTCATCGGCGCGGAGCGCGTGCAGGATACCATCCGCTATACCGATTCCATCTATCTCGAATTCGGCGCCGATCAGCACATCGAAGGGCTGGGCAACGAAGAGGCGAAGAAGGAGATCCGCAAGAACGCGATCAAGGCGGGGCTCAAACTCGTCGACTGTCCCATCCGTCACCTCGGCACGGAAAAGGCGCAGGATCTTTACTATGCGATCGAGCAGTATCTGCTCATCAACGGCGTGGAGATCTTCTTCGGCTTCGAATGCGACAATATCATTCTGGACGGCGACAGCTGTCTGGGCGTTTATATCCACAAGGGAGGCGAGAGCCTCGAGATCCGCGCGAAACACACCGTCATCGCAACGGGGCGCCGCGGCGCCGACTGGCTGGAAAAGATCTGCGCGGAGCACGACATCGCGCACGAGCCCGGCACCGTGGACATCGGCGTGCGCGTGGAAGTGCGCAACGAGATCATGGAAAAGGTGAACGAGGTGCTCTACGAGTCCAAGCTCATCGGATACCCCAAGCCCTTCTGCAACAAGGTGCGTACCTTCTGCCAGAACCCGGGCGGGTTCGTCGCGCAGGAAAATTACGACAACAATCTCGCCGTCGTCAACGGGCATTCGTATAAAGACCTCAAAAGCCAGAATACCAATCTTTCCATTCTCTGCTCGCATAACTTCACCACGCCCTTCAATCAGCCCATCGAATATGCGCAGAAGGTGGGGGAACTCACCAATATGCTGGGCGCGGGCAAGATCCTCGTGCAGAAATTCGGCGACATCCTCGAAGGCAAGCGCACCTGGCAGCACGAGCTGTCCCGTTCCAATCTCCGTCCCACCCTTCCCGACGCGGTCGCGGGGGACATCACGGCGGGGATGCCTTACCGCGCGATGACCAACATCATCGGGTTCATCCAGGCGATGGATCAGGTCGTGCCCGGGTTTGCGGCGTACGAAACGCTGCTCTATTCGCCCGAACTCAAATTCTATTCCAACCGCGTGAAGATGGACGAACACTTCAACACGAACGTCAAAGGGCTGCACTGCCTGGGAGATTCGAGCGGCTGGACGCGCGGACTGATGATGGCGTCCGTCATGGGCGTTCTCATGGGACGCGAGCTCATCAAAGAGGAAAGGGAATAAGATTATGCGCGTGAACGTCAGAAAACTCAGCGAAAAAGCGCATCTTCCCACCTACGGCTCCGCCTATGCGGCGGGCGCCGATCTCTATGCCTGCACGGACGGCGAAGTGAAGATCCTGCCGGGCGAAACGGTATTCGTACATACGGGCATTGCGATAGAACTGCCCGCGGGCACGGTAGGGTTGGTCTATGCGCGCAGCGGGCTTTCCTGCAAGCGCGATCTCGCGCCCGCGAACAAAGTGGGCGTGATCGACTGCGATTACCGCGGCGAGATCATAGTCGCTCTGCACAATCACGGCGTCGAGGCGAGGACGATCGCGGACGGAGAGCGCATCGCGCAGCTCATCGTCGCACCCTATTATACCGCGGAGTTTACGGAGAGCGAAGAGCTTTCCGCGACGGTGCGGGGTGAGGGCGGCTTCGGCTCTACGGGGAAACAGTAACATGAGGATGCATAAAAAACGCAATCTCGAACCGCGCATGCAGGCATGCGCGGATCTTTTGATCGCGCGCGGCAAGCCCTGTCCCAATGTCAAGGAGGCGGCGGAGACCTTCCGTGCGCTCGTCGATTATTCCGACCTGTTCGGCAACGGCAATCCCGTCCATCTCGAAGTGGGGTGCGGGAACGGCGGTTTCGTCGCGGAAATGGCAAAGCGGCATCCCGAGATCAATTTTATCGCGGTGGAAGTCTGTTCCAACGTCATCCTCACGGCGATGGAGCGGATCAAGGAAGAACGCATTCCCAACGTGCGGTTTCTGAATACGCCCGCCGAGATCTTATGCTGTTATCTGCCCGAGGGGAGCGTGGAGCGCATCTATCTCAATTTCTCCACGCCGCTTCCTCAGCAGGGATACGTCAAACAGCGGCTCACGTCGCCGCGCTTCCTCGCCATTTACAAGGCGTTGCTCAAAAAGGGCGGGGACATCCGACAGAAGACGGACAGCGAGGCGTTTTTCGAATACTCCTTGCAGCAGTTTGCGGAGAACGGGTTCGTCTGTTCCGAGATCACGCGCGATCTTCATGCGAGCGAGTACGTCGCGGACAACGTGGTAACCGAATACGAAAAGCATTTTTCCGATCAGGGATTGCCTATCTACGCCGCCGTGGCGACGTGGACGGGAGAGGAATAAAAAAACGCCGCGTATCGGACGGCGCGTTCGGGGAGGGGATAAAACGGTATGGAATTTACATATTATATGCCGACGAAGATCTTTTGCGGAAGGGATTGCATCGCAAAACACGCGGACGCGCTCCGCACGCTCGGGACGCATGCGCTCATCGTCACGGGCAAAAGCTCGGCGAAAAACGGCGCGCTCGCGGACGTGTGCGCCGCGCTGGAACAAAACGGGCAGGGGTTTACTCTGTTTGACCGCGTGACGCCCAATCCCACGGTCGGCTGCGTGCGCGAAGGGATCGCTCTGCTGGAAAGCGCGGGTGCGGATTTCGTCGTCGCGATCGGGGGAGGATCTCCCATGGACGCGGCGAAGGCGATCGCGACGCTCTGCGTCCAGCCGCGCACGGATGAGGAGATCTTTGCGGGCGGGTATCGCGCGGAAGCGCTCCCGATGGCGCACGTCCCCACGACGGCGGGCACGGGCAGCGAGGTCACGCCCTATTCCATTCTCACCAACGATAAGGGGCAGACCAAGACGAGCATCACGAGCCCCGCGATGTTTCCCGTTTACGCTTTTCTGGACGGGAAATATATGAACGGGCTCTCCCGTGCGACGACGGTGAATACCGCCATGGACGCGCTTTCTCACGCGGTGGAGGGGATGCTTTCCCGCAACGCGACGCCGATCTCCGACGCGCTTGCCTGCGAGAGTATGCGCATCCTCTATCCGCTTCTTCCCAAGGCGCACGCCGAGACGCTCACGGCGGACGACCGCGACGCACTGCTGTATGCGTCCGCGCTGGCGGGCATGACCATCGCGCAGTCGGGGACGACGGCGGTGCACGGCATGGGATATGCGCTCACCTATTTTCATCACATCGATCACGGCAGGGCGAACGGGCTTCTGCTCGGCGAGATGCTGCGCCTGTGCGAAGAAAAGGGACTTCCGCAGGTGAAGAAGATCGTGTCGGCGTGCGGATGCGGGAGCGTGGAGAATTTCTGTTCCTGTCTTGCGGAGCTGATCGGGGAAAAAGAGGAGATCCCGCGCGAAACGCTCGTCGGATATGCGGCGCACGCGATGCAGAACAAGAACATCAAAAAGTCTGCGTATGAACCCACGCAGGCGGAAGCGGAGAGATTGTATCTCAGATCGTTCGGATACGGCGTCTGACCGCCGCGCGGTTCCGCGGAAGCGGAAAGCGCCTGTTTTTGAAAACGCAAGGAGAAAGACCGATGTGGCACGTCGAATTATATAATGTCCTGACGATCATCAACAACGTGGTCCTGATCTTTATCGGGATCCCGTTCATCATGCAGTTTATCTTCATGTTTCTCTTCTGGCTCCCCAAAAAGAAGTTTCCAAAGAGCGACAAAAAGCACCGCATCTGTGTGGTCATTCCCGCGCACAACGAAGCGGACGTCATCTATAATACCGTGCGTTTATTGTACGAAAAGCAGACGTATCCCAAAGAACTCTTCGACGTGTATGTGGTCGCGCACAACTGCGACGACGACACCGCCGCCCGCGCGCGCAAAGCGGGGGCGACCGTGCTCGTGTGCGACGATCCCGATCCCGCGCATCATATCGTCTCGTATGCGCTCAAACACGCGTACGAACATATCCTCGCGACGGAGATCGATTACGATTTTTCTGTCCGTCTGGACGCAGACAATCACGTCAACGACGAGTTTCTCGATCTCATGAACGACGCGTTTTCGAGCGGCGCGGAGATCGCCCGCCCGTACGAGTCCGCGCTGAATATGACGCAGAACCAATTTACCCGCGCGTGCGGGCTGTATTATATCTTCGATTCGCGTTTTTCCAGCCGCGTGCGCGAGCGCCTGCATCTGGACGCGCACGTCAACGGTCCCGGCTCCATGACGGATATGAAGATCATCCGCGCGATCGGCGGAGACGATACGACGAGCATCTGCGAAGATACCGAATTCTGTTTCAAGAGGATGCTGGAAGGGCACCGCTGTCATTATGTGGAAGACGCCGTCGTCTATGAAGACCTGCCGTCTTCCTTCCGCGACACGATGAACCGAAACAAGCGCATCGCCGCGGGAAATGCGCGCCTGCTCGGGAAATATACCCTGAAAATGCTCTGGAATTCCGTCCGTCAGCTTCGGTTTTCCTTCATCGAACAGATCCTCACTTATTTGTTCAACATCATCTGCCTGCTTCTTTGCACCTGGATCCCCGCATACTATATCTATGCGGTCGCCTATCTCGGCGCGAACGGGATGTTTACGGCGGCGGACATGGCGGCGGCGGGGCTGGCGGGCGCAGGGCTCTACGAACTCCTCGCGATCGTCGGGATCTGCCTCGGCGTGCTCTTCCTCTTCGCGGGGATCGCGCAGGGATTGCTCCTTATCCTGCTCGACTATAAAAAGATGGGCGCACGGCGGCGCAGAGATCTGCTCTCGGGCGCGTTATTGTTTCCCGTCTTTACCGTCGTCTATTGTGTGACGATGGCGATCGGGCTCTTCTGCAAACCCAAATGGGCGAAGATCCGCCGCAATACGGGCGATCTGCCGCCCGTCGGCGAACTGCCTGCGGCAGGGACGGACGACGGCGGAGCCGCGCAGACGGAAGCGGAAGAGGGGACTTTGCCCGACGGGAAGGACACTTCCGACGAAGCGCGCCTGTCGGACGGGAAAGAGTCCACCGAAGAAAACGCGTCCGAGGGCGGGGCAACTCCCGACCGATCGGGTCCGTCGGAAAACGGGGAAAGCTAAGCGTCCGGAGTTGAAACAAGACAGAAAAAAGCGCGCCCGCGGCAACTGCCGCGGGCGCGCTTTTTTGCTTTGCCGATACGTTTATGTTCCGCGTATCGGCAATTCCGTTCTTTTTACGCTATCGTTTGCCGTGTATCGGCGATTCCGATCTTTCTGCCGACGTTGTTGTCTGTCGGCTTTTCCGCGATCTCAGCGCGGTCTGACTGCCGTTCTGTCTTGCTCTGCGCTCTGTCAGTCCGCGTCTGTCACGGGCGCGGTCGGCTTTCGGGACGGGAAGAGCGCTCTGACCATTTGGCTCACATAGCGGACGGGGACGAGTTCGATCTTTCCCGCGAACTTTTCGCACTGTTTCGCGTTCTTCTCGGGCAGGACGACGCGGCGGAATCCCATTTTCAGGCATTCGTTCACGCGCTTGTCCGCATAGCTCACGCCGCGCACCTCGCCCGTGAGACCCACTTCGCCGAAGACCGCCGTATATTTGTCGACGGGGATCATGCGTTCCGCGCTCGCGAGCGCCGCGCAGATCGCGAGATCGACGCTCGGCTCGTTCAGCCGTATCCCGCCCATCGCGTTGAGATAGATATCCTGCGTGCCGAGGGGGATGCCGCACCGCTTTTCCAGCACGGCGATGAGGAGCACGAGTTTGTTGAAATCCACGCCGAGCGGCATACGGCGGGGCAGTCCGTACGCCGTCTTTGCCATCAGCGTCTGGATCTCCACCATCATGCAGCGGTTGCCCGTCTCGCTGGGCGTGACGACCGCGCCCGCCGCTTCGCCGCGGCTGTCCGAGAGGAACAATCCCGAATAATCGCTCACACCGAAGATGCCTTCGTCCGTCATCTCGAATACGCCCACTTCCTGCACCGAGCCGAAGCGGTTTTTGACGGCGCGCAGGATCTTGAAATTCTCCGTGCGCTCGCCTTCGAAGTAGAGGACGGTGTCCATGATGTGTTCGAGCACCTTCGGCCCCGCGAGCGTGCCTTCCTTGGTGACGTGTCCTACGATGAAGAAGGTGATCCCGCGGCTCTTGGCGATGCGCATGAGTTTGCTCGCGCATTCGCGCACCTGTCCCACGCTGCCCGCCGCCGAGGAGAGCGATTGCGTATAGACCGCCTGAACGGAGTCGATGACGACGTATTCCGCTTCCGCGAACGCTTCTTCCGCGTCGTCGATGCAGGTCTCGTTGAGCAGGAGCAGGGAATCGGAAGAAAGGTGTAATCGTTCGCAGCGGAGCTTGACCTGTGAACAGCTTTCCTCCGCGGAGAGATACAGTACTTTATGTTCGCGCGCGAGATGCGCCGCGACCTGCGTCAAAAGAGTGGATTTGCCGATGCCCGGATCGCCGCCGATGAGCACGAGCGAGCCGCGCACGATCCCGCCGCCGAGCACGACGTCCAGTTCGGGAATGCCGCTGGATACGCGCTCGTATTTTTCGAACTGCACCTGCGAGAGGGGAACGGGGCGGGAGGAGCGCCTTGCCGCCGTCCCTTTCGCGGGCGCCGCGGGCGCGACGGCTTCTTCCGCCATCGAGTTGAATTTGCCGCAGGAAGGGCACCGCCCCAGCCATTTCGGGGAAGCGTAGCCGCATTCCGTGCATACGAATTGTGTGGTCGTTTTCGCCATATCGGTTTCCTTATGATGAATTTTCCGTCGGATTGGTCGGGATGCGAGCGGGCGCAGGCGCCCGAGGAGGGGCGGGAAAATCATTTCCCGCATAAAAGCAGCATCGCGTATACGGTGATCCCCTTGCCTTCGCCCACATATCCGAGCTTCTCGTTGGTCCCCGCGGCGACGGCGGCGCCGTCGGGCGGAAGGGAGAGCGCGGAAGCGAGGGAGGCGCGGATCGCGTCGATATAGGGCGCGAGGCGGGGCGTTTCCGCGAGTACGGAAACGGAGAGATTCTTTACGCGGTATCCCTTCTCCTCCGCAAGGGTGAGGGCGGTCCCGAGCAGTTGCATACTGTCCGCGCCCGCATAGGCGGGATCGGTGTCGGGGAAATAAGTGCCGATGTCTTTGAGTCCCGCCGCCGAGAGAAGGGCGTCCGTCACCGCGTGGGCGAGCACGTCGCCGTCGCTGTGCGCGATGAGCCCGCGCTCCGAGGGGATCTTCACCCCGCCGAGCAGGATATGGTCGCCTTCTCCGAATGCGTGCGTGTCGACGCCGAAGCCGACGCGTTCGGCAAAGCGGAAGTCCTCGGGATAGGTGAGTTTGCGGTTGGCGCGGTCGCCCGGGAACAGGCGGGGCGGGCGCACATACGCCGCAAAGAGCGAGCTTTCGTCGGTAAAGACGCGCTCCCCTGCGCGCTCGTATGCAAGGCGCAGTTCCTCGGTATAAAATCCCTGCGGCGTCTGCACGGTGAACACCTCTTCGCGGTCGGGCGTGGAGACGATCTGCCCGTCCCGCGCGATGACGGTCGTATCCGTCGCGGGAAGGGCGCATACGCCGCTTCCGAAGGCGCGCACGCTCTCGATGCAGTCGCCGATCACTTTCGGGGAAACGAAGGGGCGGGCGCCGTCGTGTACGAGCACGATCTCGCCCCTGACCGCGGCGAGCGCATTTTTCACGCTTTCTCCGCGCGTCGCTCCGCCGCGCACCGTGCGGGCGTGAGGGAAAGTGCGGATGATCGCTCCGATCGCCGCCTCGTCCTCTTCGGAACAGGTCACGAGGATCTCGTCCGCCTGCCCCGAAAAGGCGGAAAGGGTATGCGCGAGAAGGGGAAGTCCGTTACATTCTTCGAGCAGTTTGTTGCGGGAAAATCCCGCGCGCGCGCCTCTGCCCGCGGCGCAGACGATGACGCTGATCACGGCAGGATCTCGAAGAGCGACTGCGCGTCGTCCTTTTTGACGAACTCGCGCAGTTCTTTCACGCGGAAGCGCACGGTGCCCGACGTGTATTGCAGTTCCACGACGTCGCCCACCTTCACGCGGTAGGCGGGCTTGACCTCCTTCCCGTTGACGACGATCTTGCCCTTGTTGCACGCTTCCTGCGCCAGCGTGCGCCGTTTTAAGATGCGGGATATTTTCAAAAATTTGTCGATTCTCATCTGTTTCTCCCGAAAAAAGAAAAATATTTTTTTCGCCGCGCAAAAAGGGTTGACATCTTTTCACGCGTGGTTTATAATAACATACTGTATCATTATGTTTATGATTGGATAGTTTCGCTATTTTGCCGGAAACGGGGGCAAAACGGGCGGAAAAATCCGCTTTTTCCTTCCTATTATAGCGTATCCGTGCGCGAAAGTAAAGGGGAGAAAAAGAAAATTTCAAAAGAACATTTCGATTTTTATCGATGAAAAGATATACTCGGTAGATCGCCAATGATAACAACGAAAAAAGGAGTTAAAATTGACCGATGAACTTACCCATCCAAAAGTACGGTAAAACCGAAAGAAGAAAGTTCGGCAGAATCAACGAAGTCATCGACATTCCCAATCTCGTAGAGATCCAGAAGGACAGTTACGACGCGTTTATCGGCGAGGGGATCTCGGAGATCTTTGAAGATTTTTCGCCCATTACCGATTTCAGCGATCACTTCGAGTTGTATTTCCTCGATCACGAATTCGGCGCAAAGCCCAAGTACGACGAAAAAGAGTGCCGCAACCGCGACGCTACCTTCGCGCTTCCGCTGCGCGTCAAGGTCCGCCTTGTCAACAAAGTCAAGGACGAGGTCATCGATCAGGACGTCTTCATGGGCGATTTCCCCCTGATGACGGAGAACGGCTCGTTCATCATCAACGGCGCGGAGCGCGTCATCGTCTCGCAGCTCGTCCGTTCCCCCGGCGTGAACAACGTCTCGGAAAAGGACAAGGCGGGCAAGGAGATGTTCGAGACGACGGTCATCCCCAACCGCGGGGCATGGCTGGAATTCAAGCAGGATTCGCAGGGCGTGCTCTGGGTCAGCGTGGATCGCAAGAGAAAGCTCGCCGCGACCGTGCTTCTGCGCGCCCTCGGCTACGGTTCCAACCGCGCGCTCGAAGAGCTCTTCGAGGGCGACAAGATGATCGCCGCGACCATCGAAAAGGATACCACCCGTTCGGAATCGGACGGCCTCATTGAGCTGTACAGAAGACTGCGCCCGGGCGAAGTTCCCACCGAGGAATCCGTCCGTCAGCACCTCAATAACCTGTTCTTCGATCCCCGCCGTTACGACGTGGTCAAGGTCGGCAGATACAAGTTCAACAAAAAGCTCAACCTCGCATACCGTCTGCCCGGTTGCCGTGCGGCGGACGACATCTTCCATCCCGAAACGGGCGAACTGCTCGCGGCGAAAGGGGAGGTCGTCTCCGAAGAGAAGGCGAGACAGATCCAGAACGCGGGCGTGAACGAAGTTTTCGTGCTCGTCAACGATCCCGCCGACGGGGAGATCCGTCACAAGATCATCGCCAACAACACGGTGGATTTCTACGCCCTCTCGGACAAGGATCCCAAATCGTTCGGGCTTTTGAAGACCGTCTATTATCCCAACTTCCGTTTCTCCGCGCAGCTCGCGGAGGAGTGCAAGACGCTCTCCGTCGAGGAAGTGGCGGAAAAGTACATCGGCGAGATCAACGCGGTGTACTATACGCGCGAAACGGAACCGGAAGCGGACGAGAAGCAGGAAGAGAAGAAGAACCGCGAAAAGCGCAGGGAAAACCGCCTGAAATTCGTCGCGGCGTCCAAACTGTTCCACGAACTTCTCGCGCGGGAGGGGAACGAGGTCACGCCCGAAGAGAAGAAGGCGATCAAACCCCTCGTCGAAAAACTCAACCATAAGTGCATCACCGTGGACGACATCGTCGCGGCGGTGTCCACCAACCTCGATCTCAAATACGGCATCGGCACGATCGACGAGATCGACCACCTCGGTAACCGCAGAGTGCGTTCGGTGGGCGAACTGCTCCAGAACCAGCTCCGCATCGGGATGTCCCGTCTCGAACGTCTCATCAAGGAGAGGATGGCGACGCAGGACCCCATGGAGGTCACGCCTTCCGGGCTGATCAACGTGCGTCCCATCTCCGCGGTCATCCGCGAGTTCTTCGGGTCTTCCCAGCTCTCGCAGTTCATGGATCAGACCAACCCGATCGCCGAACTCACGCACAAGAGAAAGCTCTCCGCGCTCGGCCCCGGCGGTCTCAACCGCGACAGAGCGACCTTCGAAGTCCGCGACGTTCACCACTCCCATTACGGAAGAATGTGCCCGATCGAGACGCCCGAAGGTCAGAACATCGGTCTTATTTCCTCGCTCGCGACCTTCTCCAAGGTCAACGAGTTCGGGTTCATCATGTCCCCTTACCGCAAAGTGGACAAAGAGACGGGGATCGTCACCGATCACGTCGACTATCTGACGGCGGACGAAGAGGATCGCTATATCGTCGCGCAGGCGAACGAGCCGCTCGACGAAGAAGGCCGTTTCGTCAACGAGCGCGTCGGCTGCCGCCATAAGGAACTCATCACCGAGCTCCCGAGAGAGCGCATCGACTACATGGACGTCTCGCCCAAGCAGCTCGTCTCCGTCGCGACCGCGCTCATTCCTTTCCTGGAAAACGACGATACCAACCGCGCCCTCATGGGTTCGAACATGCAGCGCCAGGCGGTTCCTCTGCTCAAGACGGAATCTTCCATCGTCGCGACGGGCATCGAAGCGGCGATCGCGCGCGATTCGGGCGTCATGGTCCGCGCCAAGGAAGCGGGCGTCGCGGTCGGCGTGTCTTCCGATCTCATCAAGATCCGCGAGGACAGCGGCTTCATCACCGAATATCCTCTTAAAAAATTCGAACGTTCCAACCAGGGCACCTGCCTCAACCAGCGTCCCATCATCACGACGGGGGACAGAGTGGAAAAGGGCGAGGTGATCGCGGACGGACCTTCCACCAACAACGGCGAACTTGCGCTCGGCAAGAACATCCTCGTCGGCTTCATGGAGTGGGAGGGCTATAACTACGAGGACGCGATCCTGATCTCCGAAAAGCTCGTTCAGGACGACGTCTTCACCTCTATTCACATCGAAGAGCACGAAACGGAAGCGCGCGACACCAAACTCGGCGAAGAGGAGATCACGCGCGATATTCCCAACGTCGGCGACGACGCGCTCAAAGACCTCGACGAAGACGGTATCGTCCGTATCGGCGCGGAAGTGCAAAGCGGCGACATCCTCGTCGGCAAAGTGACGCCCAAGGGCGAGACCGAACTCACGCCCGAAGAGCGCCTGCTCCGCGCGATCTTCGGCGAGAAATCGAGAGAAGTGCGCGACACGTCCCTGCGCGTTCCCCACGGGGAAGGCGGTATCGTCGTGGACGTCAAGATCTTCACGAGAGAGAACAAAGACGAGCTTTCGCCCGGCGTCAACAAGCTGGTGCGCGTATATATCGCGCAGAAGCGTAAGATCCAGGTCGGCGACAAGATGGCGGGCCGTCACGGCAACAAAGGCGTCATCTCCCGCGTCCTTCCGCAGAGCGATATGCCTTTCCTTCCCGACGGTACTCCCTTGCAGATCCTTCTGAATCCGCTCGGCGTCCCGTCCCGAATGAACATCGGTCAGGTCCTCGAAGTGCACCTCGGCTATGTCTGCCGCCAGCTCGGCTGGAAGATCGCGACGCCCGTATTCGACGGCGCGACCGAGAAGGACATCGAGAAACTGTTCGAGGAGAACAATCTCTTCAACCCCGAAGGCAAAGTGGACGGCAAGTTCCAGGTCTTCGACGGCAGAACGGGCGAACCGTTCGAGAACCGCGTCACGATCGGCATCATGTACATGATCAAGCTGATCCACCTCGTCGACGACAAGATCCACGCGCGTTCCATCGGTCCTTACTCGCTCGTCACGCAGCAGCCGCTCGGCGGCAAGGCGCAGTTCGGCGGACAGCGTTTCGGCGAAATGGAAGTCTGGGCGCTCGAAGCATACGGCGCGGCGCACATCTTGCAGGAGATCCTCACGGTCAAGTCGGACGACGTCGTAGGGCGCGTCAAGACGTACGAGAGCATCGTCAAGGGCAACAACATTTCCGAGCCCGGTATCCCCGAGGCGTTCAAGGTCCTGCTCAAAGAGTTGCAGTCGCTCGCGCTCGACGTCAAAGTGCTGACGGAGAATAACGACGAGCTCATCATCCGCGAATTTGACGACGAGGACGACACGAGAGGCAACGAGCCCCGCAGAGAACTTCCCGCGACGGAGGAGGATTTCGACTTCGGCATGGAAGAGGAGGACGAAGAGGACGACGAGAGCATCGGCTCCATCTTCGACGAGGCGGGAGAAGACGAAGACTTCGTCTCCGAAGACCTGTTCAACGAGCAGGGCGCAGAGGAGGATGAGGACGACCTGTCCGACGTGGACGACGACTTCTCGTTCAGCTCGCTGTTCGACGATGACGACAATGCGGACGGAAAGGACGAGGAATAATACGGAGAGGCGGAATATATGTACGAATTAAACGATTTCAATTCTATTCAGATCAGCGTGGCATCTCCCGAAAAAATCAGGGAATGGTCGTACGGCGAAGTAACCAAGCCCGAGACCATCAACTACCGCACGCAGAAACCCGAACGCGACGGCTTGTTCTGCGAGAAGATCTTCGGCCCGACCAAAGACTGGGAGTGCCATTGCGGAAAATATAAGAGGATCAGATACAAGGGCATCATCTGCGAGAAGTGCGGCGTCGAAGTGACGCGCGCGAAGGTCCGCCGCGAGAGGATGGGACACATCGAACTCGCCGCGCCCGTCTCGCACATCTGGTATTTCAGAGGCGTGCCTTCCAAGATCGGGCTCCTGCTCGACATGGGCCCCAAGCAGCTGGAACAGGTCATCTATTTCGCGGCGTACGTCGTGCTCGATCCGGGAACGACGGGGCTGGAATATAAGGAAGTCATCAACGACAAACAGCTCCGCGAGCTGGAAGAGACGATGGGCGATTCCTCCAAGACGGGGCTCAAAGTCGGCATGGGCGCGGAGGCGATCCGCGAACTGCTCATGGCGGTCGACCTCGAAAAGGAGAGCAAGGAAGCGAAGGAGATCATCGCGAACAATCCTTCGGGACCCAAGCGCGTGAAGGCGATCAAGCGCATCGAGATCATCGAGGCGTTCCGCAAGAGCGGCAACCGTCCCGAATGGATGATCCTGACCGTGCTTCCCGTCATTCCGCCCGAACTGCGCCCCATGGTACAGCTCGACGGCGGCAGATTCGCCTCCTCCGACCTCAACGACCTTTACAGAAGAGTCATCAACAGAAACAACCGCTTGAAGAGGATGATCGAGCTCGGCGCGCCCGAGATGATCGTCAAGAACGAAAAGCGTATGTTGCAGGAGGCGGTTGACGCCCTCATCGACAACGGCAGAAGGGGCAAACCGCTCAGCGGACCTTCCAACCGCGAACTCAAATCGCTCTCGGGAATGCTCCGCGGCAAGCAGGGACGTTTCCGTCAGAACCTGCTCGGCAAGCGCGTCGACTACTCCGGCCGTTCGGTCATCGTCGTCGGACCCGAACTTAAAATCTATCAGTGCGGACTTCCCAAGGAAATGGCGATCGAGCTGTTCAAGCCGTTCGTGATGAAGCGCCTTGTGGAGACCAACCGCTGCCACAACATCAAGAGCGCGAAGCGAACGGTGGAGAAGGGGAAGGATTTCGTTTGGGACGTCCTCGAAGAGGTCATCAAAGACCATCCCGTCCTTTTAAACCGCGCACCCACGCTGCACAGACTGTCCATTCAGGCATTCGAGCCCGTCCTCATCGAGGGCAGAGCGATCAAGATCTCGCCCCTCGTCTGCGGACCGTTCAACGCCGACTTCGACGGCGACCAGATGGCGGTCCACCTTCCGCTCTCCATCGAGGCGCAGGCGGAAGCGCGCTTCCTCATGCTTTCCGCGAACAACATCTTAAAGCTCGCGGACGGAAAATCGGTCATGAGTCCCACGCAGGATATGATCATCGGCGCGTACTATCTCACCATTTCCAGAAGAGAAGAGGGCAAGAGGTACAACGAGATGTGCAGACCGAGCGAGGACGGGGAAGAATACGTTCCGCCCATCTTCGCTTCCTTCGACGAGGCGATGATGAGCTATCAGCTCAAAGACACGCATTGTCAGGACGAGATCTACGTCCGCCGCACGGTGGAACTTCCCGAAGGCAAGTTCGATGACGTGGACGCGTCCTATGAAAAGGAATTCGGCAGGGATGGCGCCGTCGCAAACAACGGCATCCGCGGCCGCGTGACCGTTTCGGTGGACGAAGCGACGGGCAAGAAATACGTCACGGGCGTCATCAAGACGTCGGTCGGCAGGATCATCTACAACGAGAATATGCCGCAGGACCTCGGCTTCGTCAAGCGCGAAGCGCCCGAGGATTACCTCAAACTCGAGCTTTCCACCGAATTCATCGAATCCATCAAGGGCTCCAAGGCGATCGGCAAGAAGCACCTTTCCAAGATCGTCGAGGCTTGTTTCAAGACGGGTTATGCGCCCAAGGCGTCGGCGGTGCTCGACGCGATCAAAGAGCGCGGCTACAAGTATTCCACGCTTGCGGCGCTCACCACGTCCGTCTTCGACATGAAGATCCCCGCCGAAAAGGACGGGATCGTCGAAAATGCGGAAGAGCAGGTCGGCAAGATCTCCAAGAAATTCTCCCGCGGTCTCCTCAAAGAGGAAGAGCGTTACCATGCGGTCATTTCCGTCTGGGACGAGGCGACGGACAAAGTGGCGAGCCTTTTGAAAAAGCAGGGTGCGGAAGATAAGTTCAACCCCATCTGGATGATGGCGGACTCGGGCGCGCGCGGCTCGATCGACCAGATCAAGCAGCTCTCGGGTATGCGCGGACTCATGGTCAACCCTCAGGGTAAAAAGATCGAAGTCCCCGTCAAATCGTGCTTCAGAAACGGTCTTTCCGTTCTCGAATATTTCATCTCCTCGCACGGCGGCCGTAAAGGTCTTGCGGATACCGCGCTCAAAACGGCGGACTCGGGCTATCTGACCAGACGTCTCGTCGACGTCTCGCAGGACGTCATCATCCGCGAAGAGGACTGCTGCGCGGGCAAGCGTCCCCGCGGCACGGTGGTCAATGCGATCTACGGCGCGAACGGCGAGCTGATCGAATCGCTCGAAGACAGACTGACGGGCAGATTTGCGGCGGCGGACATCACCGACGACAACGGCGAAGTCATCGTTCCCTGCAACGAAATGATCACCGAGAGCAAGGCGAAACTCATCGCCGGAATGGAAAAATATCAGAAGAGCGGCGTCAGCATCCGCAGCATCTTCACCTGCAACTCCCGTTACGGGATCTGCGCGAAGTGCTACGGCAAGAACATGGCGACCACCCTTCCTATCAAGATCGGCGAAGCGGTCGGCGTCATCGCGGCGCAGTCCATCGGCGAGCCCGGTACTCAGCTCACGATGAGAACGTTCCACACGGGCGGTATCGCGGCGACGGGCGACATCACGCAAGGTCTTCCCCGCGTCGAGGAACTGTTCGAAGCGAGAAAGCCGAAGGGCGTTGCGACCATCTGCGAAGTTTCCGGCGTGGTCTCCGTCGACAACAGCGACAATCTCAATCACGTCGTCGTGCGCGATAAGGATACGGGCGAACAGCTCAAAGAGTATGTGCTTCCCTTCAACGCGGAACTCAAGGTCAAGACGGGAGATCTCGTCGAACCGGGCGCATTGCTCAATATGGGTTCCGTCAACCCGCAGGACATCATCCGCGTGCAGGGCGTCAAGGGCGTTCAGGACTATATCCTCGAACAGGTACAGTCCGTTTATCGTTCTCAGGGCGTCGACATCAACGACAAGCACGTCGAGATCATCGTCCGTCAGATGCTGAGAAAGGTCCGCATCGAGGACGCGGGCACGACGGAAATGCTCCCCGGCGAACTGGTGGATATGTTCTATTTCGAGGAGCAGAACGAGAAAGCGATCATGGCGGGCGGCGTTCCCGCGACCGCAAAGCGCGTGCTTCTGGGCATCACCAAGGCGGCGCTCGCGACCGATTCCTTCCTGTCGGCGGCTTCCTTCCAGGAGACTTCCCGCGTGCTCACCGAGGCGGCGATCAAGACCAAGAACGACCCGCTCATCGGGCTCAAAGAGAACGTCATCATCGGCAAGCTCATTCCCGCAGGTACGGGTATGCGCGACTACAAGGGACTTTCCCCGCAGGTCAATTCCGGTTATCGCGAAATGATGACGGAAGAGCCTGTTCCCGAAAGCCAGTAACAGCAAACATGCAAAAAACGGCAGACGGTTGTCTGCCGTTTTTTTGTCGGCAAGGATTGCGCCCGCCGCGGGATTCCGCGGCTGGCGCAACTTCGTCATTGGCACAATAGGGTGTTCTGTCTTCGGGTTGCGGTTCGGCATGGCGGGAGAGGACTGCGCGGTCGGAACGGAACCCGTCGTCGGGCGCGGCGTCGTTCGAGCTCGGGGCGTCCGTCGGTTGCTCGGCGCGCGGGAGCGATGAGCGCACAAAATATTTTTTGACTTTTTTTCGAAATCTCCAACAAAATGCGCGTTTCGTTTGTTGTAAGAGTGAAAGGGCAACCGAAACAAAAAAAATTGCAGGAGGCTGAACATGAAAAAGAGTTTGCTATTGACGGGAATGGCGATGACGGCGGCGGCGACGATCGCGCTTGCCGCGTGCGGCGAGACGGGAAAGAGCGGAGGCACCTCTCTCGAAACGGAAGACGTTTACGGCATGGGCGCGGTGACGACCGTCCGCCTGCTCGGGAGCGAGTTTTCCGCGCAGGCGATCCAAGGGCTTTCTTCGGTGAAGGCGCTCGGCGCGACGTTTGCGGCGGAGGATCCCGCGCAAGGCGGAACGGAAGAGCTTCCCGGCGGCGACGGCGCGGCGACGGAAGATCCCGCGATCTCGCAGGCGGAAAAATTCAATCAGTATTTCAATATGCTCGATACGATGCTCGGAGAAGAGATCGTGCATACGCAGGTTTCCGAGAATAAGGACGAGGGGTATGCCGCATACACGCACAAGATGACGATCACGGGCAAGGACATGGAAGGCAACGACGTGACGCATCTCATGTACTATACGGAAAGGCTCGTTTCCGAAGAGAAAGAGGAGGACGAGGAAGAGCGCGAATACCGCCTGACGGGCGTGATGGTGCTCGACGGCGTTGAATACGCGATGGAAGGCGGCAGAGAAGAAGAGCGCGAAGAGGGAGAGACGGAAGACGAGATCTACATCCGCGCTTACCTCAACGAACAGGACAAAGGAACGTATGTGCAGGTAAAACAGGAAACCTCCGTCGAGGAAGGCGAGACGGAAAAGGAATACGTATACAGCATATACGAAAACGGCAAGCTCATCGAAGAGACGGCGGTCGAATTCGAAACGGAGCGCGAGGGCGGCAAGGAAGAAGCCGAATACGAACTGGAATTCCGTCAGGGCGAAAGCCGCGGCAAATATAAGGTGGAGCGTGAATCGTACGGCGAAAACGCGAAGATGAAGGTCAGCTATGAGATCGACGGAACGTACGGAGAGTTCCATATCCGCCGCACGACGGACGAAAACGGCAATGCGGTCTATGAATATACCTTCGAAAACGGAGAGATCCGCAATCTTCCCGACGAGCGGAATGACTGAAAACGGCGAACGGGCGGAGAGATCGGCGCAGATCTCTCCGCAACCGTTGACAATTTTCCTCCCTTCTGCTATGATGACAGCGGAAAGAGCGCGCCGCCCGCAGGAGGGGCGGCGCGAACGGAGGAGAGAAGTGAAAACGGACGCGCTCATGACTGCGCTCGCGCGCGGCGAGGAATCGGCGTTTGAAGAGCTGTATCGCCGCACGAGCAAGACGGTCTATCATATCGCGCTCGCCATCGTCCGCGAGCGTTCATTGGCGGAAGACGTGATGCAATCCGCCTATCTGAGCGTTCTGCGCAACGCGGGAAGTTATCGCGCGGGGACGAACGCCTCGGCGTGGATCGCGCGCATCGCCCGCAACGAGGCGCTCAACGTCTACAATAAGCGAAAGCGGGAAGAGAGCGTGGACGAGCGGGAGCGCCCCGAATTGTTCGGCACGTCCCGCCCCGATGAGTACGGACTGCTCGTCGACCTGGCGCGGCGCACGCTTCCCGAAGACGAATTTACCGTGCTTCTGCTCGTGGCGGCGGACGGATACAAGCGGCGCGAGGTTTCCGAAATGCTCGGGATGCCCGTGCCGACGGTGACATGGAAATATAAACGGGCGCTTTCGGCGATGAAGGAAGCGCTCAAAGAAGAAAAAAGCGCGTCTGCGCGGAAGAAAAAGGAGGGAAAGGCATGAAGCGTTCTGAGATGATCGGACAATTGAAGCGCGAGACAGAAGAACATACGCCAGACATCCTTTCCCGCGTCACGGAAGAGTGGAAAAAAGAAAAGGAAACGCTTGGTTCCGCTTCCTCCGCGCCTTCGGCGACGGAAGAGAAGACCGTGCGCCGTGCTTCGGGCGGGCGCAGGCGGTTGGGCGTGCGTCTGGCGGCGCTGTTTGCGACGGCGGCGGCGTGTCTCGCCATCGTGCTTCCGATTGCGCTGAATTCCGCACCCGCGGCAGTTCCCGCGTATGCGACGGTATGCGTCAAGATCAATCCTTCCGTCGAATTGACGGTAGAGGACGGCACGGTGACGGGCGTGCGCGCGCTCAACAAAGACGCCGCCGTCCTGCTCGTACACAGCACGCTGGAAGGGCTTTCCGCGGAAACGGCGTGCGTGACCGTGGCCGATCTCGCCGATTCGCGCAACCTCATGACGGAGGCGGGGATCGCGCTTTACGTTTCGGGAAAGGACGAAGAAGCGCTGGAAGCGAGCATCCGCGCGCAGCTCACGGCGAGCAATTATAAGGTCGCGGACAGCGACGACGCTTATGCCGCGGAACTTTCCGAGCGGTACGGCGTCTCTTACGGCAAGGCGCGGCTGGCGGCGGAAGTGTTGCGCAAGTATTCGCAATATGCGGAAGAGGCGGTCGTCAAATGCTCTTCGGAAGACCTGCTCGACATCCTCGAAGATTATGACGAGGGGGAAATGGACGAATTCGAAGCGCATCTGTTGCGGGAATATCAGGAGCAGTATCAGCAGTTCGTGCGCGATGTGGAATCGCTTCTGCTCTCCTGTGAGGACGATCTGCGCGCGCTGGACGCGAAATATCCCGACCTCTCTCCCGAAGAGCTGTTTGCGGAAGTCAGGGCGTTCAACCTCAAATATCAGAAACTCGGCGAGGATTTCCTCATCGAGATCTCGGAAGATCTCTTTGACAGGGAGGAATGGAAGGACATCCTCGAGGAGTGCATCGAAGAAGCGGAAGAGGTGCGGAAAGATCTTGAAGAGGACGCGGACGAGATGTTCGCGGATCTGTTCGAGGACTGGTTGGAAGACTTCCAGAACGCCTTCGACGACGATTGACGGAGAAAAACGGGCGCGGCGGTCACGGATGATCGCCGCGCTTTTTGTCTTGAAAAGGGGAAAAAGGGGGCATTTTGCGTCTGTCTGACGATCGGGAAAAGGAAATTTTGCCGCAAGGGGAACTTTTTTCGGGAAACCCCTATCTTTTTCTTTGAAAATGTGCTATGATAAGTTAACTTGTATTTTTCCGGAAGGGGGAGAGCCGCGTTCGGCGCACGATGCGCGGAAAGGAGAGATGAAAGATAACATACCGGCGATCTTGAAGAATCGGCTCAATCCGCACAAGAAGGCGGATAAGGAGTGGTTTCTGGCGTTGCTCGACGAGGAGACGCAGAGGAGATACGAAGACGAACATCTTCGCGGCGTTCTCGCCATGCTCAAAATCGTCTATATTCTGCCTTATCAGAAAAAGATCAGGGACGCGAAGGAAGAGATCGCCGCCATCCGTGCGCGGGGAGATTATTCCGCGGAGGACTACCGCGAGATCCTCGGCAAAAACGAGGAGATCGACGCGGCGACGAAAAAGCTAAACGCCTATAAGTGCTTTTTCGCGGAACCTTATTTTGCGCGCATGGACGTCGAGGACAGCAAGGAGGGGTACAACAGCTATTATATCGGCAAGAAAGGGGACGTCAATCTCGAGATCGTCGACTGGCGCGCTCCGCTTGCCGTGCGCTATTATCAGAAGAGCCGCGTCAATTTTACCATCAACGAATACGAATACCGCACCATATTGCGCCGTGCGCTTTCCGTTAAGAACGGAAGAGTGCTTGATTTCCGCAACGAATATCTCTCCGTGCGCGATTATCTCACGCCCGAGGAGATCGCGGGCAGGGACGAGGAGATCCTTTTCGATCCCTTCCTGCGGCAGATCATCAAGAGCCGCAAGGACGATTTTCGCATCAAGGACATCATCCGCACCATCCAGGAAAAGCAGTTCGCCATCATCACCCTGCCCGAGCGGGAGAGTTTCGTTTTGCAGGGCTGCGCGGGAAGCGGAAAGACAATGATCCTGTTGCACCGTCTGAGTTATCTCATGTACAACAACGAGAACCTGCGCCCGCGCGACGTGCTCGTCATCACGCCGTCCGATTCGTTCAACGCCTTCATTGACGAACTGTCGCAGGTGCTCGAATTGCAGAAGGTGCGCACGGTCACGTTGCAAAATTATTTTTTTCAGGCGCTGGCGACGGAGGGCATCGACCTTTCCGCGCGGCTTGGCAAGGAGAAAGAGCCCGCGGAATACCTCGAATATCTCTATTCGCCCCGTTTCGTGCGCGATACGAAAAACCGCCTCGCCAAGATATACGACGGGATCTACGGGATGTTCGTGAGCGAGGAATGCCGCTCCGTCGCGGAGAAGATCCTTTCCGACTGCCGCCGCAGAAAAAAGATCTACGATCGGGTGAAAAACGCGAGCGTGCGCGTCCGCCGCACCGTGCTCGGCGAAATGAAGGAGAACAAAGAGGGCGGATTTTACTTCACCAAGCCCTTCCGCTCCCTGATGGGCGCGATGACGGAAGTGGAGGATTTCCTGCTTTACGCCCTGGAAGGTAACATCAAGAGTCCCGATTATTTTTACCGGCAGTTCGTCGGATTTTACCGCGCCGCCCACTTCGTCGCGCGTTATACCGAACGCGTCGTCGCGCAGGCGCAGGAGGATCTGCAGAATTTCCTCGTCACGGTGGAAAAGGAGATCCTCGATCTCAAACGTTACAGGCAAAAGCGCGGCGCGGAAGAGATCTATACCTATGCCGACCGCATCGCCCGCCGCGGAGAATTGAAGCAGGAAGCGGAGAGCATCTCCTCCAAGATCGCGGAGATCTGCGACGGGAGCGAGCTGTTGCACGAGTTTTTCGACGTGATGCGTCTGTCCCGCTATTGCGCGGCGGCGGGGAAATGCGAAAACGCCGTGGACATCGCGCGGTGGCTGTATCGGGAAACGGTCAAAAAGAACAAGGCGAAATACGGCATGAAGGGGATCTATCCCTCCGACGGATACGCCCTCTGCTTCGTGCTCGCGGAAGCGGGCAGACAGCTTTCCCCGCGTTTCGGGCTGGTGTTCATCGACGAGGGGCAGGACATCTCCGAGGGGGAATATGCGCTTCTCAAACGCATCCATTCGGACGCCGCGTTCAACGTGTTCGGCGATCTCAAACAGAACATCACGCCCTATCGCGGCGTCAGAAGCTGGTCTTCGGCTGTGGAAGGGGAGGTGTACGAACTCAATCAGAATTATCGCAATACCAATCAGATCGTCGATTTCGTTTCGGGTATCCTCGACGTGGATATGCAGCCCATCGGATACGACGGAGCGGAGGTACAGACGCTCAAAATGCGCGGGATGAGCGCGTTTTTCCGCGAGAAACAGGGGCTGAAAGCGGTGATCGCCAAGGAGGAATACTTGCCTCTGTTCGACCGCCGCGGCTATCATCTGCTCGGCAACGACGGCAAGATCTCCAAGTCGCGCATCAACGTGATGAGCGTATACGAGAGCAAGGGGCTGGAATTTTCCGTCGTCGCGGTGTACGACAAAGGGATGAGCGAAAACGAAAAATATATCGCCTACACGCGCGCGCTCCGCGAGCTCGCCGTCGTGCGCGATTGAGGAACGAAGATGAAAGATATTTTTCTGCTGGACGCGGACGAGACCATCCTCGACTTTTCCCGTTCCGAGCGGGAAGCGGCGGCGCGGGTGTTTGCGCGGCACGGCGTTTCCCCTTCGGAAGCGGTGCTCGCGCGTTATCACGAGATCAACGATTCGCTCTGGAAGGCATTGGAGCGGGGCGAAATCACGCGCGAAAAACTGCTGAGCGAGCGCTTTGCGCTGTTGTTTGAGGAGCTCGGAGTGACGGCGGACGTCGGGAGCGTTTCCGCGGAATATTTTTCCGAGCTTTCCGCCTGCGGGCATCTCCTCGAAGGCGCGGAAACGTTCCTGAAAGAGCTTTCCCGCCGCGGAAGGATCTATATCGTGACCAACGGCTCTGCCGCCGTACAGCGAAGGCGGCTTGCCGATACGGGCGCGGACGCCTTTGCGGACGGGGTGTTCATCTCGCAGGAGATGGGCGTATACAAACCCGCACGCGAGTATGCGCGGTATGTGGAAGAGCATATCCCCGATTATGCGCGGGAACGCGCGGTATGGATCGGCGACAGCCTCACCTCGGACATGGTATGCGCGGAAAGCGCGGGGATCGACTTCATCCTGTATGCCCCGCAGGGCGCGGCGGAACGCTGCGCGCATCCCGTCGCCCGCAGTTATGACGAGATATTTGCCGTTCTGGAAGAGATGTGACGGCGCATTTTCCGCGGAAGGGGAGCTTGGATCCGATGCGGACACGGCGGCACTGCGTTCGCCGCGCCGCCGATTTACGGGATACGGAGGGAAGAACGATGTTTGACGCGCTTGCGGAAAATCTGAAAAAACTCGGGTATCGGGTGTCGTGCTTTGACACGGCTGCCGAAGCCGCCGACTATATCGACGTTCAGATCGACGGCAGATCGGTCGGATTCGGCGGATCGGTATCGCTGGAACAGATGGGACTGTATGACAGGCTGAGCAGGCACAATACGGTCTACTGGCACCAGGGCATAACCGATCGGGAGAAGAGCCGCGAGCTGCGGAGGAAGGCGAACGGCGCCGAGATCTATCTTTCGTCCGTCAATGCGGTCGCCGAGACGGGCGAGATCGTCAACATAGACGGGAACTGCAATCGGGTTGCCTCGCTCTTTTACGGGCATGAAAAGGTATATCTGATCGTCGGGAAGAATAAGATCGCAAAGGACTATGACGGCGCGCTGTACCGCGCGAGGAACGTCGCGGCGCCTTTGAACGCGAGGCGGCTCGGGCTGAAAACGCCCTGTGCGGCGAAGGCGGACAGATGTTACGACTGCAAGAGCCCCGACCGCATCTGCCGCGGATTGTCCGTCCTGTGGGGCGTTCCGATGACGGGGGAATTTGAGGTCCTGCTGATCGACGAAGCGCTCGGCTATTGAGCGGCTTGCCGGCGGGCGCGGGACGGGAACGCCGTATTTGCGCAGGCGCAACGCGGCGTTGCGCGCGTTTTTGCGGCGGCGTATTGGACCGTCGCGCGGGATGTGCGAAAAAATATGAAAAAACGGCGCTTCTCCGCTTGACGGAGGGGCGCCGTTCCTGTATGATGATGGCGATCAGGCGGCAGGGACCGCAGAGAAAAGGAAGGTTTTGTATGGAAGAGATCGTGAGGGCGGACGGACTGAAAAAGACGTTCACCCTTTCCAGAAAACAACAGAGGATCGAAAAGACTTCGGTTTCGCGCAAAGTCGCCGTGGACGGACTGTCCTTTTCGGCGTACCGGGGCGAGATCTACGGGTTACTCGGTCCCAACGGCGCGGGCAAGACGACCACGCTTCGGATGCTGTCCACGCTCATCCGCCCCGACGCGGGCGACGCGACCGTGTGCGGACATTCGATCGTGAAAGAGCCGCAGAAGGTGCGCGACAACATCGGCTTCATGACGGGCGAACTCAAATTGGAAGGGTTCTTCACGCCTGATTTTCTCTTCGACTTTTTCGGGGAGATGCACGGGATGAAGGCGGATGCGCTTTCCGCGCGCAAGAGGGAATTGTTCGCGCGTTTCGGGATCGACCGCTTCCGCGAAGTCAAAGTGGAAGATCTGTCCACGGGCATGAAGCAGAAGGTGTCGCTCGTTGTCTCTATCGTACACGATCCCGACGTGGTCATCTTTGACGAGCCGACCAACGGTCTGGACGTGCTCACGGCGAAAGTAGTCACCGATTTCCTCGCCGAACTGCGCGCCATGGGCAAGAGCGTTATCTTATCTACGCATATCTTTTCCCTCGTGGAGAAGCTGTGCGATCGCGTGGGGATCATCATAGACGGAAAAATGGTACGCGACGGCTCGCTCGCGGACATCTGCGAGGGGAGTCCGCTGGAAGAAAAATTTTTCGAGATCTACCGTTCGGTGAAGGGGGAAGAGATATGAAACTCATCGCGCTGATGAAGAAGGAATTTCTTCGCTTTTTCAAAGATCCCAAACTGCTGGCGACCATGCTCCTGCCCGGCATCCTCATCTATGTGCTCTATTCCGTCATGGGAAGCGCGATGTGGGATCAGTCGAAAGGATACGACTTCAAGGTCGCCGCGACTTCGCTCCCGCCCTCCGTGGAACGCCTGTTCGACGGCGCGCTTCCCGAAGGCTGGTCGCTCGAATGGCTGGACGCAGAGGACGGGGACGGGGCGAAAGCGCAGGCGCAGTCGGGAGAGATCGCCGCGTACGTCGCCTTTCCCGAGAATTTTGAAGAAGAGATCGCCGTATACGATCCCGCTTCGGGGGCTCCCGCGCCGCAGGTCGAGATCTACTACCGTTCCGCCGATGAGGAGAGCCTCGCCTTTTATCAGCTTTTCGTCTCCGCGCTCGACGCGTACGAGAGCGCGCTCGCGAACAAGTTCGACG
This sequence comes from uncultured Clostridia bacterium, assembly GCA_944336975.1. Lineage (GTDB taxonomy): Bacteria > Bacillota > Clostridia > Christensenellales > Borkfalkiaceae > Gallimonas. The sequence goes on along the minus strand of CALVLH010000008.1, from coordinate 811 downwards.
TCAACGCGGGGGACGAGGCGTACGATCTTTCGGGCGAAGGGGAGCTGATCTCTTCCGTTTTCTCGGGGATTTTGCCCTTCATCGTCATCGCGCTCATCTTTTCGTCTTGTATGGGCGTCACGCTCGAATCGGTCGCGGGGGAAAAGGAGCGCGGGACGCTCGCTACCATCCTCGTCACGAGCGTGAAGCGCAGGGACATCGCGCTCGGCAAGGTCATCCCTTTGAGCTGTATCGCCGCGATCGGCGCCCTTTCCAGTTTCCTCGGCGTCGCGCTGTCCATGCCCAAACTCATGGGACTCTCGCTCGGCGGCTTTGCCGCGAGTTACGGGTTCGCGAGTTATCTGCTCCTGTTTTTGCTCATTTTCAGCGTCGTGCCGCTCATCATTTCCGCGATCACCGCCGTTTCTACCTGTTCGCGTTCGGTCAAGGAAGCTTCGGGTTATACGAGCGTCGTCATGATCCTCGTGCTCGTCATCTCCATCGTCTCGGCGTTCACGAATGTCGTCGGCGGCTGGGCGGTACTCATCCCCGTGATGAACGCGGTCGTATCCATGCAGGCGGTGCTTTCGGGCAGCTATGTTCTGTGGCAGGCGCTCGTCTCGGTGGCGGTCAATCTCGGCTATACCGCATTGCTCGTGTTTCTCATCGCGAAATTGCTCGGCAGCGAGCGCGTCATGTTCGGCAAATGATCGTCTTGCGCGAAGCCCCCTCTGAGAGGGGGCTTTTTTTGACAAGGTGAATTATACTATTAAGTGCAACACATTGAGAAAAAAAAGAAGTTCATACAAATCTGTGGTAAAATAGAGTTGCG
>CALVLH010000007.1 GCA_944336975.1 uncultured Clostridia bacterium | reverse complement strand
CCATCGCGGGGAGCATCGGCATCATCAGCGTCTGCCTCGTGCTGGCGCTTTCGAGCGGGTTTTCATCGTATATCCGTAAGACGGAAGAGGATATGCTCTCTTTCTATCCGCTGGAGATCACGGAGACGTCGCTGGACTATTCCTCCGTGCTCACGGGATTCTCGTCGGTCAAGGATATGCCCTCCGCGGACGAACTGGGGGATAAAGTATACGTCAATTCTTTCCTCACCGAACTAGCCAACGGCATGACGGTGACCAACAACATCACTCCCGAATATGTGGAATATGTGGAGTCCATCGATTCCGAATACGTCTATGCCATCCAATACGGATACGGCGTATTTCTTTCCGACAATCTGTTTACGTCGGTGGAGACGGGAACGACGGAAGAGACGAGCGTGCTCCGCAATCTCTCGCTTTCCGAGCTCAAAGCGTTTTACACGGACGAACTGACCAACAAGGCGGCGGAATACGCCCAGCTCGCCTATCTGATCAACTATCTCGGCGACGTCGTCACCAAGATGCCGGGCACGTCCGATCTGACGGACGAAAGTTATTCCGAATATGTCCTCACGCAATACGATCTCGTGGCGGGGACGTTCCCTCAAAGTTCGGACGAAGCGGTCATCGTCATCGGCGGGAACAACGATATGACCGACCTCACGCTCGCACAACTTGGCTTTATCGACGAAGTGACTTTCCTCTCCCTGTTCGACGAGGACGGCGATTCGGACGACGATTATTTGACCATTTCCTTCGACGAGATCCTGGGGAAGCACTTCACGCTCTTTTATAACGACGCGGTGTATCAGAAGAACGGCGCGACAAACATCTATCCCTTCACATACAGCGGCGAAAAAGCAGAGCTTGCGCCCGAAGAGGGGGAGGGTGTGGACATCAAGGTCAGCGGCATCCTTCGGCTGAAAGACGATTACGAATTCGGCTGTCTCTCCAACGGGCTCAATCTGACCGAACAGCTCGTAGACGAATACATCGCAAAGAATATGCAGTCCGCGATCGTGCAGTGGATGAACGATCCCGCGAATGCGATCTCCTATCCCATGGAGGACGGCACGACGGTCACGCTTTACCGTTCCCCCGCCAGCCATCTGAACGGGTATTATCCCACCTATTACGAGCAGGAAACTCCTTTCGGGAAAATCGGAGTTTATCTCAATTATGAACAGGAAAGCGCGATTCGTCATATCGGCGGCGACGACAGTATCAATGCCATCTATATCTATCCCAAAGATTTCGAGGGAAAAGACGGCGTGATTGCCGCTTTGGACGAATGGAACAATACCCGCACGGACGAGGCGGATAAGATCACCTATACCGATAAGATCGGCGTGATGATGGGAATGGTGCAGACCATTCTCGACGCGATCACCTATGTCCTCGTCGCATTCACGGGCATATCGCTCATCGTCTCTTCGGTCATGATCGGCATCATCACGTATGTATCCGTCGTCGAACGCGTCAAAGAGATCGGGGTTCTCCGATCGCTCGGCGCACGGAAAAAGGACATCAAAAATCTGTTCAACGCGGAGACGTTCATCATCGGGCTTTCTGCAGGCTTGTTCGGCATCGTGGTCGCGTATCTTCTCACCGCGATCATCAGCGGGGCGCTCTATCCGCTCACGCAGATCCCGAACATCGCGCACCTGCCTTTCGGTTCGGCACTCATCATGATCCTTATCAGCGTGGTGCTCACGCTCATTTCGGGGCTCATTCCTGCGTCTGCGGCGGCGAAAAAAGATCCCGTGATCGCGCTTCGGACGGAATAATTCCTTTGCGTTGCGGGCATACTGTAACCGACTACATTGAGGAGTTACGGCTATGGCAAAGAAAAAAGGCAAAGTGCCTCGTATGACGGATGCCGAATACGAAGCGTACGTCAAAAAGATGGAAAGTAAATAAGCGCGTTTCCCGAACGGGAAACAAAAACGGCGGCGAAGCATGACCGTATTCCCAAAGGGATTTTTCGGTAAGTTGCAGTATTAAGGTGAGGCGTGGTGTGAAACCACGCCTTTTCTCATGCCTTGATCATTCAGTATTTTTCTCGCCTGATTAAACTTGATGTCTACTTCATTTTTCACGATTGCGAAAAATTGATAACCACTTGGTGCTTGCTTTCCATTCAACCGATTGATTTTGCTGCTGCGTATGCCTATCATAGACAAGTACATGCTACAATATTCAATGTATATTTGTTAAAATTTCAAATTAATATTTATTAAAATTTTATTAACATTGACATTTTTTTCATTTAGAGTTATAATTCTACTAAGCGTAGAGTTGTATAATTGTTTAACAAAAACTCTACAATTCGTGTAAACAATAAGTAGGTTTACTTTTTTAAGAATATGTGTTAGACTGATTTCAAATGTAAGGAGGAATAAAATGACGGAGAACTTCACCATTGGAAAGACAATTGCTACATTGCGGAAAGACAAAGGTTGGACTCAGGCAGAGCTTGCCGAAAAATTGAATGTCAGCGATAAGGCAATCAGTAAATGGGAAAGCGAGGCGGGATTTCCTGAAATTTCACAGTTTCCTGTGCTTGCAAAAGTTTTTGACGTGTCTATCGATTATCTGATGACAGGGAAAGACCCCGATAAAGAAGTCATTACAATTTCACAAATAGAGTTGTGTGCAAAAAATGACGACGTTGACTTGTTTAAAGCTTTGTCAGATCAAGTTATTCAACGTAAAGATGATAGCCAGCATGATATTGTCTACTATATATCACAATACAACAGCGCAAAGGTTTTTGATGCTTTAATAGAAAAATATGGAGTAAAGGCTTTAGTTGAAAGCTACATGAGCCGTCATTCTCTGCGGTATGATGTGCGAGAAGTAATAGAATTACTCATCCGCTTTGAAAAACTAAAGGAATTGGTGTCCATTGGCTTTTTTGCTTATAGTACTCATTCTAATGAGTTAAACAACCTTTACCACATTGGCATGTATTTGGATTTTATTGTAAATAAAATTTCGGTTAAAAACAGTATTGTTGAGCATATCATTTCACTCTATAAGAATAGCCCGATTGATCAATTTAACGACTGGATAGCTTTATATTCCGCAATATTGAAGTTTGCATTCAATAATAAAAACACTGAATATATCAATCTGTTTCTTTCCGTTATTATACAGGCGAACAAAGATTTTATTTTAAAGCATAAAAATTCCTTGGGAGTACATAAGACGGCTGTTGTACATGTTGATTCAGCGGTTGTGAGATATTTGATTGAGCAAGGCAGAATAGAAGATGCTCAATTCTTGAACAAAATTTGCTCTAAAAAAGTTCCGAGTGGGGAATTTGAATTGTACCTTAAAAGAGCGTCAGGGGCTGTGAGCGAGTACGAAGCTGCAATTCTGCCGTGTGTAAGAGATGGTATGATAGATCTGGAGAAACTATTTGCATGCGGAAATTACGATTTGATTAAGCAGGCGCTCAATGAATATGCCGTTCACTCTTTGGAACTGTTTTGCCGTTATTTTAAGTTGCCTAATAAGCGTAAATTTTTTGAATATGCAGTAGATGCCGAACGCGATGATTTAGTGAACTGTGTGGTGAATAATGAGTTTGAAAAATGTGAAAAGCGGCTTGTCGAGTTAGGCCATAACTGGGGGAATAGAAGTGATGAAAAAGGAATTTATACTATAAACAGTTCTTATAAGTATCTTGGGCTTTGTCCTGAAAATCATTTACATATCCCTTATTTTAAGTCCGTTGACGAGATTTTAGCTTTTTTTGATGATTTTAAGCAAAAACAGCTTGAAAAAATTAAACCTAATTATGAGAAGCAGATTGTCTTGAAGGAATTGACGAAGCAATACTTCACAGATGAACTGCAAAAAAATAGTATAGATATCGTTATTATTAAACTTTGCGTTCGCTTAGAAGCTATACTGAAAAGTTATTATGAGGGTACTTTTGAGGAAATGCTTAATAAGTATTGTAGCGATGGAAGATGTGATTCCGAAATGAAAAGCTTGCTCAATAAACTTCGCAAACAGAGGAATGCTATCGTTCATGCAGAAAGTAAAACTGAAAATATGTCTGTTGATGAATTAAATAAATGCGTAGACTACGTTTGTAGCTTGAATTGAGGGGGAGATATATGAATAAATATCAGAAAGCTTATATGGGAAGATTTGGAGGCTTTTTGGCTGACTTGTATCCAACAGATTTTTCAAAGTCTTATTCCAGTATTGTATTAGATTCCGATACAATTAAATTGCAACAGGACGACGATATTACGATCGAAAAGTATTTACTTGTATTTCGTATTCAAAAATGTATAGATGATGTTCTCATCTATTATTCGTTCAATGGTAAATCATGGGAGGAAGTGAATATAATAAAACTTTCCCGCGGGGACAGAGAGTTTACGGTAAAAGGTTTTGAAATTGATTTTAAAAAACCGATTAAGCGTATAAAAATTAAAGATAGAAACGACTTGATAGATCCAATATTATTTACTGTGAAATATGTAATGGCAGACAAAGAAAAGTATTATGCAAAAAAGGAGCAAGAGCGCAAAGAAGCATTACTTGCACAGGCTCATGTAAGACATTCTACTGGTGCCGATTTGGTAAATATCTATTTTCAACCTTGTTGTGATACTTATTTCAGCACGACAATTATTTTGTATCAAGACAACATGTTGATGGCAAAATATAAAGTTGATCCGGATGTATTCTTTAAATCGATTTCAGGTCTTGCCTATGGAAGTTATTCCTACGAGGTTATTCAATATGATAAGGATGAAAAGGAATTAATGAGGACGAAGAAGATCACATTTTATTTAAGTAGACCTGACTATGGTGGAAAACCGACTGTGAAAATATAGATATATATAAATCATTTAGTAATTATTAAAATTTCTGGCAATTCTTTTAATCTGTTTTTTCAGTTTTAACGTATAAAAAACAAATCAGACGATCTCTGAATTTGTAAGTCGTTTTTTCGTCGAGTTATCCATATGTTTAGCCCCTCCCCTCGTAAGCAAAAGATTGAATAAAAAATATCGGGCAGAAGCAGTGTGAAAAGGGATTGTATTACGGAGTTTATCCGACGTGCTTATTCAAAATAAGACAAAATATCTCCCGTACGGCGTGAAAGAATGCGCTATAATTTCACAAAAAGCGCGCGTGCGCGCGGGGAGTGGAACATGGCAAGAAAGATCGTCGTAACTTCGGGCAAGGGCGGCGTAGGAAAGACCACGCTGACGGCAAATCTCGGCGTTCAGCTCGCGAAGCGCGGCTATCGCGTGATCGTGTGCGATCTCGACTTCGGGCTGAACAACATCGACGTCGTGCTCGGGGTGGAGAATCTCGCCGTTTACGACGTGGTAGACGCGATCGAAGGCAGGTGCCGTCCCCGACAGGCGCTCGTGCGCCACCCGCGCTATCCCACGCTGTGTTCTCTCGCGAGCAGGCATCTTTCCGATCGCTACGTCTCTCCTCAGGCGATCAGGCTCATCCTCGATTCGCTCGCCCCGCAGTTCGATTTTATCCTCATCGACTCGCCCGCAGGCATCGAGGAGGGGTTCCACCGCGCCGTCGCGACGGCGGAAGAGGCGATCGTCGTCACGACGCCGCACATTTCCGCCATGCGGGACGCGGACAAGGTCGCGGGGATGCTGAAAAATTACAAACTTTCCCGCGTGGGGCTTGCCGTCAACATGGTGCGGCGGGACATGGTGCGGCGGGGGGAAGTGCTCACGCCTGCCGAGATCTCCGCCGCGCTGCGCCTGCCGCTCATCGCGGTCATCCCCGAGGAGGACGGGATCTTCTTGCAGAATTTATGCGAACGTTCGCGCGCGTTCCGCCTGTTGGCGGCGTTTTATGCGGGCGGAAAGGTGAAGCTGGTCGATCCCGTGCGGGGCGGCGGACTGTTCGGCGCATTCCGCCGCGGATAATAAGGAGGCGAAGATGGACAGGAACGGCAATTCCAAGCAAAGGCTCATCCGCGTTTTGGACGGCGATAAAGAGGAGATGAACGAGGCGAGCCGCCTCGCCGCATTGCATGACCTCGAACGGGTGGCGGGGGAATATTTCGAAACGGAAGGAAGGGCGGAACTGACCGTCGAGCGGGATAAAAACGGCATCGCGGTGTGTTTTCGATTCCGTGCTTGCCGCGTGAAAAATTTCACTTCGTTAAAATAGTTTACATAGAAAAACTTGACAAATCATCGGAAATATAGTATCCTTAAATCGTATCGGAGACAGGGAAAATGAACTAAGGGAGCAGAAAAAGAATGAAAAGACAATTTGCTATCATTACCGATTCTTCCTGCGATTTTCCGGAGAATTTTTATACCGAACGCGACGTCGATTGCGTGAATCTTGGTTTCATGCTTGACGGGGTGACTTATGCGGGGGAAGACGGGCAGAAGATCGAAGTCAAGGAGTTCTACGATAAGCTGCGCGGCGGCGCGATGCCCACGACCTTCCAGATCTCGCCCGAACAGGCGAAACTGCACATAGAGCCCAAGCTCAAAGCGGGGCAGGACGTGTTCATCCTCGCGTTTTCGTCGGGGCTTTCGGGCACGGCGAACAGTTTTGCGGTCGCCGCCCGCGATCTCGCCGCGGAATACCCCAAGCGTAAGATCGTGGTCGTGGATTCGCTGTGTGCTTCGCTGGGCGAAGGACTGTTGCTCTATTACGTCATCAAAAAGGCGGATTCCGGCGCTTCGATCGAAGAGACCAAACAGTATACGGAAGATCTGAAATGGCACATCTGCCATTATTTTACGGTAAACGATCTGTTTCATCTGAAGCGGGGAGGAAGGGTATCCGCAACGGCGGCGGTCATCGGCACGATGCTCAAGATCAAACCCGTCCTGCACGTTGACGACGCGGGACACCTCATCCCGATCGGCAAGGCGATGGGACGCAAGAAATCCATTTCCGCGCTGGTCGATTACATGAGCGAGCTGGAAATGCTGCAAGAGGACGATCCTATTTTCATCAGCCACGGCGATTGTCAGGAAGACGTGGAATATCTCGTCAAATTGCTGCGCGCAAAGTTCGGAAAGCGCAAGATCTATTCGCACTATGTCGGGAGCGTGATCGGCACGCATTCGGGAGTCGGCACGCTGGCGCTGTTCTTCCGCGGCAGACACAGATGATCGGAAGAAACCGAATAAAAAGAAAAAAGAACACGCAATGTGTTCTTTTTCCATGGAGAGATGGCAGAGCGGTCGAATGCGGCGGTCTTGAAAACCGTTGACGGGAAACTGTCCGGGGGTCCGAATCCCTCTCTCTCCGCCAACAAAAAAGAGAGTTGAACCCAACTCTCTTTTTTGTTGGTCCGGATGACCCGCGACGAAAACCGTGAGTCTTAGATAAGTAGCTCATTTGCAAAAAGTGTGTAGGCGAACGGTTCAGAAAATGCAAGCAGGGATAATGATATAAGGAAAGATCATCATTGCATTTTCTTTTCGCGCAGCGAAAGCCCCTGTCACCCGCACCAGTTCGCGGCTGGCTATACGGTCGCAAAAAATCAGATGAGTTTTGCTCATCTGTTTTTTTCGCCACGTTTTTGTAGCGCCGCTTATGTGCGTGTGATCAGGATAGTCCGAAATATGGGTCACTCAAAGCAGGATAATTGAAAGAATAGGAAAGCGGCTTTTGAGTGATGTCGCGGCTTGCAGAAAAAGAGGAAAGGATAAACGAGCCTATCAGCGAAACGCTCGTCGCAGGGTAGGGCTTACGCGGGTAGGCTCCTCGCTATTCCGTCACGCCCTTCGGGCGTTCCTTACAGTCCTGTCACCCGCTACCCGCAAAAAAAGAGAGTTGAACCCAACTCTCTTTTTATGTTTGTCCGGATGACCCGCGACGAGAACCGTGAGCCTTAGGAAAGCATCGCATTTGCAAAAAACCGCGCAGGCGAACGGTTCAAAGAAACGAAGCAACGATTTTGTCAAAATAACTTATTCTCTCTCATTTCTTTTTTGCGAAGCGAAAGCTCCTGCCACCCGCATCAAGAATGCTTAAAAGTCAATAAATCACATACCATTCTTTATTTTGAATCAGATCGTTATTTGATTCAAGCAATATTTCCGAAAAATCGAAATCGGGAGAGTAAACGTAAATTGCTTTTGATTGCATCAACTTATCGGCTTCCATTAAATCATGCAGATACTTTTCTTTTTTTGCTTGATTCAACCAAAAAAACGGTGGCAACAATGTGACTTTTACCGGATATAAAGTTCCGACTTCAGATTGTTCATAGACCTCTCTAAAAATATCCCACGCCTTTTTTTCACTAAATCCTAAATCAGTCAGTATAGTTATGATTTCAGAGATATCAGAGTCGTTTCCTGAGAGACTTAGCAAATGAGCATAATGGAAATTGTTTTTTATTAGCGATTTGACAGATACAGTGTCTTTTGAAGCTTTATTTATTTTCATAGCGCAATCCTTTGAATAGATATATAATTATTATGAACATAATATTCACTAAGACTATCTTGAAAAACGAATTTAATTATGATATAATCGAGAAGTACCAAATTTGTCGCACCAGATTTAATATCATGGATGAAAGCATGTTTCGATCTGCTTCCATATTGCGGGCTTGATACCTACGCACTCGTCAATATATGGAAAAAGTTTAAGGAACTGTAAGGGAGACAGTATGACACAGGAAGAACAGACATTGGTGAAGAGAATGGATGCCCTCGCAGAAGAGCTTGGTAAAATCCGGGAAACTGAAACGAAGGGGATGAATATTTTTTCTGCCGTCGGAATGGCGCGGCAGGAAGTCAAACATTCGGCATTTTTTGCCTGGCTCTTAACACCCTATAAGGGCAAGCAGCACGATTTGGACAATGCCTTTTTAAAGGCTTGGCTGGAATTGCTGTTCAACGAAAATGCGGAGGGCGGACATCGCAGTAATTCTGAAATTTTAGCTGAGATCGGGTTTCATTCGATCAATGATTTTATACCGCTTCTAAATGCAAAAAAGATAAACGTTTTAACGGAAGAGTGTTTAATTTCGCAAGAGCGTCGGATTGATATTTTGATCGAATGCGTTGAAGAAAAAATCGTGATTGTCATTGAAAACAAAGTCGGAACGACGACGCATGACGCGCAACTACAAGCGTATGAAGATGACGTCAATCAAAAGTATAAGGAAGACGGTTGGAAAAAGATTTATGTCTACTTGACTCCTGAGGGCGATTTGCCGTACGAATTAGAGTTAAAAGACGGAAGGCTAGTCAATCAATATAAAGATCATTGGTGCGTCTACTCCTACACAACAATCTTGAAAATCTTGAAAAATGTGATAGGAAAGCTCGGCAGAAGCGAAAAAGATAGGAAACTGAAATTTTTGATGGAGGATTATGTTGAAATGGTGGATACGCAGATTTTGAAAAATAACCCAGAGCTTTTTTCAAAATGCAAAAGCATTGCGCGCCAGTATAAGAATGAGCTTGAACTCTTGATGGCATACGTCATGGACGGTCTTGCCGATATCATCAATTACTGCAAGGACAAGCTGGACGATTATTCAGCGCAATTCGGGCAAATAAGTTTCCTCAACGAGACGGATACCCGCCTTGAGTTTATCACGGAGAAGATACGTTCTTTTTTCGGCGAAAGCTTTCTTGCAGGGAAGGACAGCTATCCTGTCCTCATTCGGCTTGCGGCCATGAAAGGAGATGTGGATATCACATTGTTCATGGAAAATACAAGCGGAAATCCCGCCGATTGGACGGATAAACAGCGGCAGTTTGCGACACTTTTTCATCAGACGGTCGAGGGGAAGAACAGATTTTGTTCCCTTGTCCACGTTGTTCTCCTTCCCGAAGTGGAGCGCTATGGGAAACTCACCGAAGAGCGGCGCATGACGTTGGACGGGAAATTGGATGATTTCTTTGGCTGCAAAAAAATGAAGGAATTGCGGGAATTGTTAGTATGAGTTTGGAACCAAAAAAGTTGGCACTCTTGCGCATTTTAGAGATCTACCAAAAATATAGCGTGATTTCTTTAGAGGCTTTGCACCCTTACTTTACGGTAAATTACCAAATTTGATGCAAAAATAGCCATAAATACAGCTTTTTTGACTATAAAACGCAAGAGTGCAAGTAAGGGTGCAAAATTTTACCCTCCCTGAAAATAGTGTCCATAAAAATATGTGACAGTTGCAATCCGTCGGTAAAAACTAGTAAGTATTGCCACTGTATGACAGGTACAGAAGCTGGCGCGAGAGATAATAAAAAATGTTAAACGGCTTACAATATAGCATTATTTATGATACAATCTAATCAACTTTCAAATTGGGACGCTGTTACGCCAACTTCTTGAGTAAGTAGCGACGGCGAAACTTTTAGTGTTAAGCGAAAATAATCTTTCTGCGTACAGATTATTATGGGTAGCATTTTTATCCACTAAACCCAAACCGAAGATAAGGGCGCAGATCGCGCCCTTATCTGTTTCTTTCAAGCATCGGAAATTTATGCTTACAAAAACTCCCTCGTCCGCACATTCGAAAGCGCACGATCGGCGCGCCCGTTGCGCTCCGAACTTTTGCGGTCGGAAGGTAAGGGGCGTTTTTATGATATAACGCCTGAGAGGGACATCAAATGTGATATGAGCAGTATTATATTGTGCAAGCTCCAAAGCAAAAGGGCGCAGGAGGCGCCCTTTTTTGTTTTGTTATATGCTTTGGATTTATTTCACCTGCGGATGAGGCGCGTCCGCGCTTTTGTGACCACCCCGTCCGAACGTGGCAAAATTGTCATAAAATCAAAAAAGCGCGAGACGTTGTCTTGCGCTTTTTACGGACGGGACAAGTTTTGCCCGCGGGAACAACCCGCGCGGGGACGGAGCTGTTTATTTTGCGGGCGTCAGCGCCGCAAAGAACGCCATGTTTCGATATGGTGCACGACGATCCCGAAGTCCTGCGGGAGCATCTCCCTGAGCGCGGCGAGCTGGTCGGACAGATACGCCGCGCCTTCTTCGTAGAAGGTGACGATGTCGTCTTCGTTCTCGCCCGTTTCCACCCCGAGACAGAGCGTTTTTCCCGCGCTGATCGCATACCCGATCTCTTCCTTCGCGACGTCATAGATGGCGTCCGCGTCGTCGCGGTAACTCATCAGCGTGACCTCGTCCGCGATGTCGATCATGAACGCGTAGGCGGGTTTGGTTTCGCCGTCCGCCGAGATCTCGTCATGAAGCCAGAAGGGGATGTCGTACCCGAACGAAACGTCGGGATACGTCCGATCGAGCGTGCGCGCGAGCGCGACGAGTCCGAGGATGAGTTCCTCCCGCTTTTCGTCGAATTCGGGATGCTGATGCGGTTCGATGTCCAGGTGGACGCCCGCAAAGGGATAGGCGCTCTCGCGCTGAAACGCAAGATATTCCTGCATTTTTTCCAAAAGCGGCGCGCTGTCCTCGATCCATTCATATTTTCCGTTCAGCCAATAGACGGCGATGTCCTTTTCGTCCGCTTTGCGGAGAAAGGTTTCCGTCTTTTCCGTGAAGGAGGAGGTGTAGTAATAGATCTCGCGGACGCCGTGCTCGGCGGCAAAGTCGAGATAGGAATCGTCCAGGCGGTTATCCCACCACCAGACGCCGTCGGCTTTGCTCGCGTCCGTACCCGCGCCGCAGCCGAATCCGAGGGCGGCGATCAGCGCCGCCGCAAGGACGCTCATTGTCTTCTGAAAAGAATGCTTCATATCCGTATTATATCACAAAAAATGCGTCTTGCCAACCTCGCGGCGTAAATTGCCGCGATCGCCGTCGTCCGAATACGGCGGGGTACGGGAAAATGCGCAACAATTTTTTCGATTGCTATTTACAAAATCCGCTTTTTTGATTATAATAAGACCGATGTCCGTGCCAAAGCAGGGCGAACGGATATTCCCGACGGGACGTCCCGCGGGGAAAGGAGGAATACATGGAGAAATTTGACGCCGTAGTGATCGGCGCGGGCAACGGCGGGCTGGTCGCCGCGATCCGTCTGTTACAGGGCGGGGCGCGGGTGCTGGTCGTCGAAAAGCATAACATCCCCGGGGGATTTGCGACGAGCTTCCGCCGCGGGAGATTTGAATTCGAGGCTTCCCTGCACGAACTCAACGATTTCGGGACCAAGGAAAACAGCGGGGACGTGCGCGATCTGTTCGATTCGCTCGGCGTGACCGACAAGATCGAATGGCTCCAGATCCCCGAAGCGTACCGCGTCCTTTCGCGCGAGGAAAAGCTGGACGCGACGATGCCCTTCGGCGTGCAGGAATTTATCGGCAGGATGGAAGGGTACGTTCCCGGAAGCCGTCCTTCCATGGAGAAATTTTTCGCGCTCGCAAAGGAGATCCACGCGGCGCAGGCATACAGCAGTTCGGTCAACGGGCAGACAGACTCCAAGATCATGGTCTCGAAGTACGGCAATTTCGTGCGTTGCGGTTCCTATTCGGTCAACGAAGTGCTCAAAGCCATCCGTATGCCGAAGAAGGCGCGCGACATCCTCAACGCCTATTGGTGTTATCTCGGCGCGCATTGCGACGATCTGAGTTTTGTGCATTACGCTTCCATGGTCTACCGCTATATCACGAAGGGCGCGGCGATGCCGAAGATGCGTTCGCACGAGATCTCGCTCGCCATGGTGGAGCGCATCCGCGAATTGGGCGGCGAAGTTTGGTTCAATACGGAAGCGGTGAAGATCCTGACCGACGAAAAGGACGGCGGCGTTGCGGGCGTGCGCCTTTCGGACGGCAGGGACATCCCCGTGCGCCACGTCATCGCCAACTGTGCGCCGCACGTCGTGTACGGAAAAATGATGGATCACGTATCCGAAAAGATCGTGCGCGCGACCAACGCGCGCAAATTCGCGGGGCGCGGATTTACCATGTTCCTCGGGCTGAACAAGAGCGCAGACGAGCTCGGGATCGAAAATCACAACTACTTCCTCTACGATACGATGGATTCGGTCAGACAGTACGAGAGGATGAAATATATTTCGACCAACAGCGTACAGGCGACGGTCTGCCTGAACCGCGCGTATCCCGAATGTTCGCCGAAAGGGACCTGCATGATGTATTTCACCACGCTGTATATGAGCGACGACTGGGGCAACGTGAAGGCGGAAGATTATTTCAGGACCAAAGAAACGGTCGCCAAGATGATGATCTCCCGCTTCGAGCAGGATACGGGCGCGAAGATCGCCGACAGCGTCGAGGAGATCGCCGTCGCCACGCCCATGACCTATGCGCGCTATTGCGGGCATCCCGAAGGGGATATTTACGGATATGAATCGCAATATTGGGACGGGCTCATGCCGCGCCTTCTCATGATGGGAGAAGATCATCTCACGCGCGGGCTCCGCTTTGCGGGCGGCTATTCCATGAGACTGTCGGGCTATTCGAGCGCCTATTTCTCGGGCGACATCACGGGGCGCCAGACGGTCGGCGACATCAAGAGGGAGGGCTGAGCCATGGCATATCGTTTCAAAAAACAGATCTTCGGATTTATGGACCTTCTGCGTTTCAAAAAGATGGTACCCGCGCGGGAAAAGCGCCTGGCGGAAGCTCCCGCGACGCCGCTTCCCAAGACCTACCGCGTCAACGAGACGGCGGCGGTCCTGCACCCCGGCTGTCAGAAGGCGACGCTCTGCGACATCGCGACGGAGACGGAGGATACCAAGACGTATACCTTCGCGCTTTCCGCGCCGATGTTCTTCCGCGCGGGGCAGTATGTCACCGTGCAGGCTAAGGTCGGCGGGAGCCTCGTACAGCGTCCGTATGCGATCTCGTCTTCGCCCTATGCCGCGCTCAGAGAAAAGAAACTCTCCGTCACCGTAAAAAAATCGGGCTTTTTCAGCGACTGGCTGTTCGATTGCGCAAAGACGGGCGACGAGTTCACGATCGGCGATCCTTCGGGCGATTTTTGTCACGACGGGGTACGCGATCGGGCGCACGTCGTCGCTCTTGCGGGCGGGAGCGGCGTCACGCCTTTTTACAGCATGGCGCAGGCGCTTAAAGAGGGGAGCGAGGATTTCGATCTGACGCTCATTTACGGCGCGCGCACGAAAAAAGACGTCATCTTTGCCGAAAAGCTGGAAGCGCTGAAAAGCGACAAATTCCGCTTTGTCTGCGTGTTGAGCGACGAGGCGGCGGAAGGGTGCGAGAGCGGTTTTATCACCGCGGACATCATCAAAAAATATGCTCCGTCGGCGGAATTCACCGCCATGATGTGCGGACCGCAGGCAATGTACGCCTTTGCGGAGAAAGAGCTTGCGGGCATGGGCGTGACGGGGAAATATGTGCGCAAAGAGGCGAACTGCGTAGGCGACCGCGACGTAAAGCCCGCGACTTATCGGCTCGTCGTACACATCCGCGACCAAAGATATGAAACGCAAGCGCGCGCGGAAGAGACGTTGCTCGTCGCTATGGAGCGCGCGGGATGGAACGTCCCCTCCAAATGCCGCGCGGGCGGGTGCGGATACTGCCACAGCAAGCTCGTTTCGGGCAAATTCACGATCGCGGGCGCGGACAAACGCCGCCTTGCGGACGCAAAGTTCGGCTATATCCATCCCTGTTGCAGTTATCCCGATTCGGATATAGAACTCATCGTTCCCATGGGCTGACGGCACGCCGCCGAAGGGAAAGCGCGCGTTCGTCTGTCGGGCGCGGCGTTCATCGTTGAGAAAAGCGGCTCCCCGCCGCCCGCTGCTGCGGGCGGCGGGGAGCTTTGTCTTGCCGCGGAGTATATATGGAGCGGAACAAAAAACGATTTACTTCCGAAAATACGAAACCAAAAGATAAAAAACATCTCTCGGGGATGTATTGATATTTCTCGTACGTGTGCTATCATAAAGGCGGAAGCGGGGAAGAATTCTCTCCGTTTACGCGCGAAACAGCGCTTCGATCGGCGCGGGATGACGCCCGCTTGTCCGATCGCAACCGTCTTCGCGGCGAAAGGAGGAACGGAATATGAAAAGACGGACGGCGCTTTTTTGCCTTTTCCTGGCGGGGATAGGCGCTTGCATGGGATTCGCGCTTGCCGGTTGTGCGGAAACGGGACCGGACAAGAACGAAGGAACGGAAGAACGGCAGGAAGTGAGCGATTTTATGCTGGACAAAGAGCGCAAGTTCACGGGAACGCTGGTGAACGGCAAGCCGTCCGGCGAAGGAACGTTGGAATGGGTGCTCACCAACTGCGTCTATACGGGCGGGTTTAAGGACGGCGAATATTCGGGCGAAGGGAAGTTCGAATGGCGCAATGCGGGCGACGTGCTGGAAGGCACGTTCGCGGAAGGCGCGCCCGTGCGCGGGACGTATACTTATGCGAACACGATGAGCTATACGGGCGAATTCAACGCTCAATGGCAGTTCCACGGGCAGGGTACGTTCGATTGGAATACTTATAAAGAGGACGGGAGCGTGCTCGCATACGGCTGGCTGTACGAAGGGGAGTTCAAAAACGGAAGCCCCGCGGGATGCGTCGGCAAGGTGACGTTTAATCAGCAGGGCACAGGTTACGGAATCTATTGGTTCGAAGGCGAGATGAGCGGCTTCCCCGAAGTAAAGCGAGATCAGCAGGGCAAAGGAAAGATCGTCTTTGACGACGGGAGCTGGTACGAAGGCGACGTGCTCTATACCGCAGACGGGCAATGGTTGCGGTACGGGGAAGGGGTGCAGGACTTCTTCCATACGACGTTCACGGGCGCGAGCGCGGGCGGTTCCGCATCCGATAAGATCTCGATGTATATCGGCAGTTTCGACGCGCTCGATTATAGCTGGATGTACGGCAACGGGGTGATGTGTTTTGCCGATCCTTCGGGCGCGCCGACGGGATATATCCGCGGGACGTGGAACGGACTCATCCGCGTAGGGCCTTATACGGGCGAATGGTCGGAAGAGCTTCTCCCCGAAGGCTGGCGGGGCACGCAGGAACTTTCCTATACGGATACCTATACCGCGCTTTTCAACGGGTATATGGAGCAATATAAAGATACCGACATGACGGGCAAATTGCTCATGGTCGGGGATTCGCAGTTCAGCCGCGAGATGTTCGCGCAGGCGGTGGATCTGTTTGCCGACGAGTTCGACGCGGTGAATATCGCGATCGGCGGCACGACGTCCGACTGGTGGAGTTCCAAGCTGGACGAACTCATCCTCGGCGAGCCCGAATATGTGCTCGTCCACGTCGGCGGAAACGACATCCGCGTCGGGGATTCCCGCGAAAGCGCGATCGCGGACACCAAGGCGCTCATGGACGATCTCGCGGCGAAGTATCCGAACGCACGACTCTTCTATGTTTCGGGCATCGTCGGCGTATTTGACTATGAGAGCGGGTTCGCGAAGGACGAGATCGCCATCAACGACGCGATGAAGGCGTACGCGAAAGAGGGGGGATATACCTATCTCGACGTGTTCTCCGTGCTGTTCAAGGCGAGCGGGACGGGGATTTACGAAGAGGGATACGGTTACTTGCAGGCTTCTCTCTTCGTCGACAAACTGCACCTGACGGCGGCGGGATACGATCTTTGGGGCGATGCGATCAAAGACGCGCTCATCCGTGCGTTGCAGACGCGGAACTGACGGGCGAAACGCGGCATATTGCGAGAACAAATCAATCATCGATACGGCAACTTCTTCATCATTTGCCTGCGGCCGATGCCGCAAAGAAAAGACCTCCGACTGAGTCGGAGGTCTTTTCTGTTTCGGAAAATAAAAAAACCTAAATCGTTCAATTTAGGTTTTCTGTGGTGGAGATAACGAGATTCGAACTCGTGGCCTGTACGTTGCGAACGTACCGCTCTACCAACTGAGCCATATCCCCGTTTCAATGCTCTCAAATTATATCATAAATACGAAAAATTGCAAGCGTTTTTCAGGGGATTTCTTAAATTTTTTTTCTTACGCGTCCCGATTTATTTCTGATAGACGCTGTTTCCGCGCGAATCGACGGCGACGACGAGGGGATAGTCCTCGATTTCCAGACGGTGTACCGCTTCGCTCAGCAGGTCGGGGAACGCCACGCATTCGCTCTTTTTGATCGCGTTGCCGTAGATCGCGCCCGCGCCGCCGATCGCCGCAAAATAGACCTTTCCGTTGCGCACGAGCGCGGCGACGACTTCATCGCTCATCTCGCCTTTGCCGATCATCCCGCCTAAGCCCAGATCGAGCAGGCGGGGCGCAAAGCTGTTCATCCGCGCGGAAGTCGTCGGTCCGCAGCTCCCGCACGCCTTCCCTTCGGGCGCGGGACAAGGACCCGCATAATAGATGACGGAGCCTTCGAGCGGAAAGGGGAGCGCCTTTCCTTCGTCCAGATATTCAAAAATGCGCTTATGCGCGCAGTCGCGCGCCGTATAGACGACGCCCGAGAGGAGCACGCTGTCGCCGGCGTTCAGTTCGGCGAGCTGTTCATCGCTCAGCGGAAGAGTCAGACGTTTCATCTTCAAAGCTCCTCCTTCTCGCAACGCACGCAATGGCATTGGATATTCACCGCGACGGGCAGTCCTGCGATATGGGTGGGCGCGATCTCGCAGGATACGCCGATCGCCGTCACCTTGCCGCCGAAGCCCTGTGCGCCGATCGCAAGGGCGTTGATCTTTTCGAGCGCTTCTTTTTCGATGGACGCGACGTCCTCGCGCGGATTGACGGAGCCAACTTCGCGCGTGAGCGCTTTTTTGGCAAGAAATGCGCAGGAGTCGAAACATCCCCCGATCCCGACCCCGACATAGACGGGCGGACAGGGGCGGGATCCCGCCTCGCGGACGGTGTTCACGATCGCCTCCACGATGCCCGCTCTCCCTTGCGCGGGGGTGAGCATATACAATTTGCTCATGTTTTCGCTCCCGAAGCCTTTCGGCAGGCAGGCGACGCGGACGCGGTCGCCTTCCGTGATCTCGGTATGCAGATGCGCGGGCGTGTTGTCGGCGGTGTTCACGCGGGTGAGCGGATCGCAGATGCTCTTGCGGAAATTTCCGTCGCGATAGGCGCGGCGCACGCCGTCGTTGACCGCCTCTGCAAGCGGCGCGCCCGTAAGGCGGACGTCCTGACCGATCTCTAAAAGGATGACGCACATCCCCGTATCCTGGCAGACGGGCATATTTTCGCTCTGCGCCACGCGCTCGTTTTCGAGGAGGGTGGAGAGGGCGAATTTTGCCGCGCCCGTCTCCTGCGCTTCCGCACGGGAGAGGGCGGCTCGGCAGGACGGGGTGAGCGCAAGCCCCGCGCGGGCGGCGAGGCGGTATACGCAGTCGGATATTTCTTTCGTATCGATTTCTCTCATGATCGTGACCTCGCCCTCTATTATATAAGAATTTTTTCAAAAAGCAAAGTTTTTGTTTGGATTTTTTTGCGATTTCCTGTATAATATCCGCATGAAAGAAAAGAATGTGCCAAACGAAGAGCAATTCCGCGAGATCTGTCTGCGCGAAGCGGGGGTGAGTTATTCCGTCTCGGCGGTCTTGCCCGTGATCCTGTCGCTGTTCGTCGTCTTCATCGCGCAGGCGGCGGGCGAGGGATACGAACAGTCGCAGTGGTATATCTACCTCAGTTTTCTGCTCCCGCAGATCTGTTTCGCGGCGGCGGCGTGCGTCTATTTCGTCCGCTCCAAAGCGCCGCTCCGTTCCGTATTCGGCGGGTGCAAATGGCAGTATTTTCTCATCGCGATCGTCTTGCAGTTCGGACTGCTTTCGCTGTCCGAACTCAACGGACTTTTCCTCGAATTTCTCGCCCTGTTCGGTTACGAACAGTCGGCGATCTCACTGCCCGACCTCACGGGCTGGAATCTTTTGCCCGCCATGCTCGTCGTCGCAGTGCTTCCCGCCGTGCTGGAAGAGACGGTGTTCCGCGGCATCATCGCGGGGAATTTCCGCCGAAGCGGATGGGGCACGGCGGCGACCGTGCTCATCTCGGGCGCGATGTTTTCCCTGTTCCACACCAATCCCGCGCAGACCGTCTATCAGTTCGTCTGCGGCGTTTGTTTCGCCCTCGTGGCGTTGCGGTGCGGAAGCATTCTTCCCACCGTTCTGTCGCATTTTCTCAACAACGCGCTCGTTCTCGCGCTGTCGGCGGCGGGCTATTCGGACTTTCCCGATCCCGTCAAACTTCCGCTCTATATCGTCTCGGGCGTGTGCCTCGCCGCGTCCCTTGTTTATCTGATTTTTTTCGATAAAAACAATCGCGGCGGCAAGGGGATGAAGGGTTGGAGACTCTTTTTCCTCGGCGCGGCGGTTGGGCTCATCCTCTGCGCCGTGCTGTGGGGGAGCGTGCTGATCGCGGGGATCGTCGATGGTTAAGATCAATTTCGTCGTCGTCGGAAAACTCAAAGAGAGCTTTTATCGGGAAGCGGTGGCGGAATACGTCAAGCGTCTTTCCCGCTTTTGCAAAACGGAGATCCGCGAATTGCCCGAACGCGCTTCGCTCGCGGAGGAGGCGGCGGATATTCTGCGCGCGTTGCGCGGATATACCTTCGCGCTCGCCGTCGAGGGGAAGGGATGTTCTTCCCCGACGTTTGCGAAAAAACTGCGCGCATTGTGCGATCAGGGCAAGGAGATCACCTTCGTCATCGGTTCTTCCTGCGGGTTGGACGAGTCCGTCAAACGCGCGGCGGACGAGTTGCTTTCTTTTTCCGAAATGACATTCCCGCATCAGCTCATGCGCGTCATCCTCGCCGAGCAGGTGTATCGCGCGTTCATGATCAACGCGGGCGCGGAATATCACAAGTAAACGCTTTTTTGTTCGCCTTCATACAATGAGGCGTGGATATTTATGAAGAAGTCGGAAGGTTTTATCTGCATTACCGAGGCGAAAAGTGTCTGATCGGCAAAAGCGAAGAGGGGCGGGATCTTTATGCCTTTTTTGTCGGCGAAAAGAAATATCCCGTCGGCGTGTGCCAATGCGCGATGCACGCGCGGGAGCACATCACGGCGCGGCTGGGCATGGAGCAGATCGCGCGCGGGCTTTCGGAAGGCGGGGCGTGGGTGATCCCGCTCGTCAATCCGGACGGCGCGCTCCTGTGCGAGCGGGGCGCGGACAGCGTTTCTTCGCGATACCGCGCTTTTTTGCGCGGACTCAACGGGGGTGACGATTTCTCCCTCTGGAAGGCGAACGCGCGCGGCGTCGATCTCAACGTCAATTTTGACGCGCGTTGGGGAACGGGCGCGAAGAACGTGCGCTTTCCCGCTGCGGAAAATTACATCGGAAGCGCGCCCTTTTGCGCGGCGGAGAGCGCCGCGCTCCGCGATTTTACGTTGCGGGTGCGCCCTCAATTTACCGTCAGCTATCACACGAAGGGCGGGGAGATCTATTGGAAATTCCGTCAGCCGCCGTGGCGCAGACGGCGGGATATGCGATATGCCCGCGCGTTGTCCGCATATACGGGGTATCCCCTGCGGGACGCGCCCCGTTCGGCGGGAGGCTATAAGGATTGGTGCATCCTGCGGCTGAAGATCCCAGCCTTTACCGTGGAAGCGGGGGACGATTCGCTTTCTCATCCGCTCGGCGGGGATGCGCTGGAAGATATTGTAACGAGGAACGCGGGCGCGCTCGCCGTGCTCGCAAAGGAACTGAGATGAACGAGGAATTTATGCGCGAGGCGCTTCGCCTTGCGGAAAAGGCGAAAAAAAAGGGGGAAGTCCCCATCGGAGCGGTCGTCGTATATCGCGGGAAGATCATCGGGCGCGGATATAACCTGCGCACGCGCTTGCAGATGGCGAGCGCGCACGCGGAAATGCGGGCGATCGACAAGGCGTGCAAAAAACTGCATTCCTGGCGCCTGCCCGAATCGGAGATCTACGTCACGCTCGAGCCCTGTCCCATGTGCATGGGCGCGATTTTGAACGCCCGCATCGACAAGGTGTATTTCGGCGCGTATGAACAGAAGGGGCGCAGTCTCACCGCAGAACTCGCCAACGCCAACCTGCTCAATCACACGGTGGAGGTGGAAGGAGGCGTCTTGCAGGAGGAATGCGCGAAAGTGCTCAGCGATTTCTTTTCGGAGATGCGCCGCAGAGAAAAGGAAAAAAAGCAGAAATCAAAGAAACAATAAAATACGCGCCGCGCTGTTTTTTGAAAAACAGTGCGGCGCGGTTTCTTTTTGTAAGGAAGGGGAAAACCGTCATTTCTTTTGTTCGTCGGCTTCGTCCGCGTCTTCCTTCGTCCGCTTTTTTCGCAGAGAGGAAAGGCGTTGCCTGAGATCGGCGAAATCTTTTTTCAGGCGCTTGCGGTCGGCGACGGCAAGCACGGCAAACCCCGCGACGGCGATGAGCAGATAGAGGGGGATCGCATACCAGAGGATGGGCACATACGGTTTCCCCGTCGCCGCGTCGCCGAGGAAGACGTCTGGCGTAAGGGCAAAAATGATGTCGTTGATCACGCCGAACGAGGGGTTGGGGCGGATGCACCAGCCGGGGTTGAGGGAATCGAGCGTCGCCCAAAGGTCGCCCGCGGGATCGCCGTACATCCCCAGGGAAAAGCATACGACGTCGTTCACGAGGATGATCGCGAGCATCAGATAGTAGAGAAAGGGCAGTTTCCAAAAACTCCGCCAATTCAGGCGATGAAGCCCGAGGAGGGGCGGCAATGCCGAAGTGAGGAACAGAAGTCCGTGACAGAAATAGAAGCGGAACGCTTCCCACTGAAAGACGGTCTGCCCGATGAACCAATAGGGGACGAGCATGGCGCCCATGCCCGCCGCGCATCCGAGGCAGGCGATGAAGTCCTTCCATACGCCGCTCTTCGTGAAGAAGACGACGGGAGAGGCGATGATGAGAAAGGCGCAGATGTTATACGCCGTGTTGATGGCGGCGAACCCTTGCCCGTAATACTGCGGATAGATCACGCTCTTGAACAGGTGCTGGGCGAGATTGACGAAGAGCAGGACGGCGACGACGATCTTTTTCGTCCGCGCAGAGCGGCGGCGCAAAAGGAAATACAGCCCCGCGGTGAGAAATACGGGGATGAGAAAACACACGAAATATGCAAACGATCCGTAGTTGATCGTCGACAGAGAGAGAAGTGCGAAATGCGTCATGTCTTTTCCGTAGTATGTTTTGTTCCCGATCATTATAACACAGCGCCCGCGCGAATGCAAGGGAAAAGGGCGAATAATAAAAAATTGAGGGGCGGCGCGCAAAAAAACGCCGCCTCGCGCGCCCGTATCCCGTTCGGGCACATTCGCGTTGAGAAGGACAGAAAAAGAACCGCTCCCCGTGCGGGGAGCGGTCGGTCAGAGCAGTTCGCTCAGAAGGTCGGTCATATCGTACAGCCCGGGGCGCTTCCCGATGAGCCATGCGGCGGCTTTCAGAGCGCCCGAAGCGAACACCTTTCTCGACCGTGCGGAATGGGAAAGGGTGACGATCTCGTCTTCGCCTGCGAACATGACCTCGTGTTCGCCGACGATCGTCCCGCCGCGCACGGCGTGGACGCCGATTTCGCTCTTATCGCGCGCTCCGACGTTTCCGTGCCGTCCGAACACGGGGTGTTTGCTGTTGCCGAAGCCCTCGTTCACGCTCTGTTCGAGCATGAGCGCGGTGCCGGAGGGCGCGTCTTTTTTCTGATTGTGGTGCCGTTCGATGATCTCCGCGTCAAACCCGTTGCCGAGAAATTCCGCCGCTTTTTTGGCGAGGAATTGCAAAAGGTTTACGCCGACGGAGAGGTTCCCCGTCTTGAAGATCGCGATGCGCTTCGCATATTCCGCGATGAGCGCGAGGTCGGAGTCCGAATATCCCGTCGAGGCAAGCACGATGTTCACGCTCCGTTCCGCGCAGAAGGCGAGCCGCTCTCCGAGCGCATTCGCGGAGGAGAAGTCGATCACGACATCGGGCGTTTGCGTCACCTGCGAAAAGGAAGGGAAGACGGGATAAGGCATGGGGGCGGGGTACAGATCGACGCCGCAGACGATCTCCGCGCCCGCCGCCTGAGCGACTTCCGTCACGTTTTTTCCCATTTTGCCGCAGGCGCCGCAGAGCAGGATCTTCATGCCTTCACCGCCTTCATGCCGTAAGCGCGGAGCGCGTCCGCCATGACCTTTTTGTGCGCTTCTTCCAGCTCGGTGAGAGGCCCTCTGGGGATGCCCGCATCGAACCCGAGCATGACCATGCCCGCTTTGGCGGGGATGGGGTTGACTTCGGTGAAGCAGGCGTCGATGAGGGGCAGGAGCGCGTCCTGCAAGCGGTTGGCTTCTGCGAGATCGCCGCGCGCGAATGCGTTATAGAACTGCTTGACGCCCGCGGGCACGAGGTTGGAGGCGACGGAGATGAGCCCCGCTCCGCCGATCGCGAGAATGGGCAGGTTGAGGTTGTCGTCGCCCGAATACAGATCGCACTTGCCGCGGATCCTGCGCATGGTCTCGCAGATCTGCTCCATATTGCCGCACGCCTCTTTGACGCCCGCCATGTTGGGGATCTCCGCGAGCCGCTCCATGGTGGCGGGCAGGATGTTCACGCCCGTACGGGGCGGAACGTTATAGCAGATGACGGGGATCTTCACCGCGCCGCACACCGCCTTGTAATATTCGTAAATGCCGTTCTGCGTGCATTTGTTGTAATAGGGGGTGACGACGAGCAGTCCGTCCGCGCCCATCTTTTCCGCTTTCTTGCTCGCTTCGATCGCCTTCGCGGTGCTGTTGCTGCCCGAACCGAACACGATCTTCGCGCGGCCTTTCGCGCGTTCGACGGTGAAGCGCATGACCTCTTCTTTTTCCGCTTCCGTCATGGTCGCGGGTTCGCCCGTGGTGCCGAGCACGACGAGCACGTCCGTGCCGCCTTCGATCTGATAGTCGATCATCTTCCCGAACGCGTCGAAGTTGATGCCGCCCTCCGCGAGGAAGGGGGTGATCATTGCCGTTGCCGTTCCCTTGAAAAATCCAGTCATAATCGCTCCTTATCGTTACAGTGTATGTCCCGACGCGCAAAATTGATTTTTCTTTGCGTTCGGGCGAGTTTTGCCGCCGCGCTTAGAATGCGTCAGTCGAAATATCCCTTCGCCGCGAGCAGTTCCGCGAGCAGGACCGCGCCGCCCGCCGCCCCGCGCAGGGTGTTGTGCGAAAAGCCGATGAATTTATAGTCGAAGAGATTGTCCTCTCTCAGCCGTCCCGCGCAGACCGCCATGCCGCGCTCGGTCATGCGGTCGAGCTTGGGCTGAGGGCGGTTGTCTTCCTCGAAATAATGGATGAACTGCTTGGGCGCGGAGGGGAGTCCGAGTTTTTGCGGTTCGCCCGCATAGTTTGCCCATGCGCTGAGGATCTCCTCCTTGGTCGGCTTTTTCTCGAAGGAGACGAAGACTGCCGCTGTGTGACCGTCGGATACGGGTACGCGCAAGCACTGCGCGGTGATGACGGGCGCGGTCGCGTTCACGATGCCGTCGCCTTCCGCCTTGCCCCAGATCTTGAGCGGTTCCACTTCGCTCTTTTCCTCTTCGCCGCCGATGTAGGGGATGACGTTATCCACGATCTCGGGCATGGTCTCGAACGTCTTTCCCGCGCCGGAGATCGCCTGATAGGTGCAGACCGCCGCGCTCTTCACGCCGAAGGAGAGCAGGGGGTGGAGCAGGGGAACGTACGATTGCAGCGAGCAGTTGCTCTTGACCGCGATGAAACCGCGCTTGGTCCCGAGGCGATTTCTCTGCGCCGCGATCACGGAAAGGTGATCGGCGTTGATCTCGGGAATGATCATGGGCACGTCCTTGGTGGCGCGGTGCGCGGAATTGTTGGAGACCACGGGGATCTCTAGCTTCGCGTACTTTTCTTCGAGCGCCTTCGTCTCGTCCTTCTTCATGTTGACGGCGCAGAAGACGAAATCCACCTTGCCGACGAGCCGCTCTGCGTCCGCTTCCGCGTCGAGAACGACGATGTCCTTTGCATATTCGGGGATGGGGGAGCTCATCGCCCATTTTTCGCCGACCGCTTCGGGATATTTCTTCCCCGCGCTGCGCGCGGAAGCGAGAAGGCAGACGGGCTCGAACCAGGGGTGCCCGTCGAGAAGGGTGACAAAACGCTGTCCGACCATACCTGTGGCGCCGATGACGCCGACTTTCCATTTTTTCACGGTAAATTCCTCCGTATGACAAAAATTGATTTGCATAAAAAAAGCGGTGATCCGTCACCGCAAGTTACACCCGTTTCCGCTATTTGCCGAAAAGTGCTCCACCGCAGTGACAGTGATGAAGGTATTATCCCTCATCCCCAGCGCACAGACGAAAGGGGAAGTGCGCTTCGGCGGAGATACCCTTTCTCCGTCGATGCGAGCGAAAAGCCTTCCTTTTCTCTCGACGGATACTCATGTTCGTCCGCTCCTCTGTTCAGCGAAATTATTTTATCATACGCTCACAGAAATGTCAAAGAATTTGCCCGATTTTAATTGAAATATTTTTCGATTTGTAGTACAATACCATTGTTGCAGAAACGGGGATCCCGTTTTTGCAGAAGATACCCACTTTTCGGAGTTGATAAATTATGGCAAACGCAGAACACAAAGGGCTGATCGCCCGTTGGCTGGAAGGAAAGGAGCGCAGCGAGGATTACGCGCGCAGTACGCTTCCCACCAACCGCTGGTCGCTCTTTTGGGATATTCTGAAAGGGAGACTGGGCAAACTCATCCTCATCAATCTGCTCGTTCTCGTCACCTTCGCGCCCATCGTCGCGATCCTCATTTTCAGATATATCAGCATCATCGCGAACGGCGCGGTCGGTCCGTTCGGATCTGGGCTCGGCGTGGGGTATCCCGTCATCCCCGAGATCTCGGGTGCAGCGGAGCTCCTGCTCATGCGCATCGACAACGTCTATTACGCGCTCTTGCTTCCCGCGGCGTTCATCGCGGCGCTCGGGCTTTCGGGCGGGATGTACATCATCCGCAATATGCTGTGGACGGAAGGCATTTTCTTCGCGAACGATTTCCTTCGCGGCATCCGCCGCAATTATTGGAACGTGCTGGAAAGCACGCTCATCCTCACGGTGCTTTTCTATGTGACCGCCTCGATGAGCGATCTTGCCAACCTGTATGTGGTGCTCGGCGCGAAGGGGTACGGGTGGTTCATCGCGGGTAAGGTCGCGGGATACATCATCCTCGCGCTCGCCCTGCTCGTCTGCCTGTGGATGATCTCGCTCGGCGTGAACTATAAACAGGGTCCTTGGGCGCTCTTCCGCAATGCGTTCATCATGACGATCGCAACGTTCCCGCAGACCGTCTTCTTTGCGGCGATCG
Source organism: uncultured Clostridia bacterium (assembly GCA_944336975.1). GTDB lineage: Bacteria > Bacillota > Clostridia > Christensenellales > Borkfalkiaceae > Gallimonas. The sequence goes on along the minus strand of CALVLH010000007.1, from coordinate 57,254 downwards.
CGCTTTTGCCCGTCATCCTGCTCATTTCCGACGTGATGTGGCTGATGGCGTTCGGCATCGTCTGGCTTCTGCTTCTCGGATTCTCGCACGCCATGCTCGTGTGGATGGATTTCTCGCAGTGGGCGTTCGACAAATTCGTCAATCCCAAGCTCGCAAACGCGCCCATCGGCAGAGGGCTTTACAAGAAGGACGGCCGCAAGGACGGCGACGCTTCCGTGAGCGCGTCGATCGAGGAGAGTAAGGCGATGGCGGAATACCGCCGCATGATCGTGGCGCAGGGCAAGTCCAAGCTTGTTTCCCGTCCCATCAAACCCATCGACGACGGCATGGAAGTGTATCAGCTTCCCGAATCCTTCTCCCGCGACGATCTCCGCCGCCTGAAAGAGAGCAAAGCGGCGATCGAAGAGGACGTGAAGGCGTACGAGGAAGAACATAAGGACGAGGAAAAATACGTCGAATACAACAGACAGTTTGAGGAGCGCGAAAAGGCGTTGAGGGAAGAGGATGAAGGCAAGAAGAAAAAGAAAGTCCGTCCGCCCAAGATGCTCAACAAGCGCAAATGAGGAGTGTTATGCCGCAGGCGTACGATTCGCTCGCCGAATGGTTTGAATATCTCAATGACGACTGCGACTATGAGAAATGGTCGCAGTATTTTATTCGGGGGCTTTCCGCGCTCGGCGCGGGGAAAAAGGGGCTCGAAGTGGGCTGCGGGAGCGGATATTTCTGCCGCGCGCTCGCCAAAGAGGGCTATGTCATGACGGGGACGGACATTTCCGCGCCCATGCTGGACGTTGCCGCGAAAAAGGCGCGTGAGGCGGGCGTGAGGGCGGAATTCGTCCTGTCCGACGTCCTCAGACTGCATACGCCCGAGCGTTACGACTTTGCGCTCGCGCCCAACGATTGTTTCAATTACATCCCGCAGGAAAAGCTCGCGCAGGCGTTCCGCCGTGTGGCGGACTGTCTGAAAAAAGGCGCAATTTTTTGGTTCGACATCAGCTCGGCGGGAAAATTGCGCGGAAAAGTGGGGGATAATATCTTTGCGGACGACAGAGAGGAAGTGACTTATCTGTGTTTCAGCAAATTACGCGGGGAAAGCGTGGAGATGGACGTGACGCTGTTCGCGCGGCAGGCGGACGGGCGGTTCGTCCGTTCGGACGAAAAGCACGTCCAATATATCCATGAGGAGGACGACGTCCTTTCCGCTTTGCGCGCGGCGGGGTTCGCGCCGATCGCCGTCGAAGGACATCTCGGCGAGGAGAAAGCGGGAAGCGACCGGATCAACTTTCTATGCAGAAGGGCATAAGCAAGATCTGTAAAACGCTCATTTTCGGCGGCGAAGTCTCGCTCGCCGTGCTGGATACGACCGCGCTCGTGAACGAGGCGATCCGCATCCACCGCCTTTCCCCCGTCGCGGCCGCCGCGCTGGGCAGGACGCTGACCGCGTCCGCCTATCTTTGCAGCTGGCTCAAAGGGGAAGACGATTCGCTTTCCGTCACGATCAAGGGCGGCGGCGCGGGCGGACAGATCGGCGTTTCGGGCGACGCTTCTTTGGGGATGCGCGGATTCATCGAACATCCCGACGTCTCTCTGCCGCCCCGCGCGGACGGCAAGCTGGACGTGGGCGCGTGCGTGGGCAGAGACGGCACGCTCACCGTCATCCGCGAGGAAAAGGGCGCTATGCCGTTCGTGGGGACGTGCGAACTCGTCTCGGGCGAGATCGCGGAGGACTTTTCCTCCTATTTCTTTGTCAGCGAACAGCGCCCGACGGCGTTTGCGCTGGGCGTGAAGATCTCTTCCGAAGGGAAATGCGTCGGTGCGGGCGGGGTGATCCTGCAACCGCTTCCCGGGGCGAGCGAAGGGAGCGTTTCGAAGGCGGAAGAGGAGATCGCCAAGTATTCCGCCGTGAGCGCGCTCATCGCGGAAAAGGGCGCGGAAGGGATCCTGCGCGGCGATTTCGGCGCGGAAGACTGGACGGAGCGGGAGATCGTCTACCGTTGCCATTGTTCGCGGGAAAAGATCGCGGACATTCTCCGCTCCATGGGCAGGGACGAGCTTGAAACCATCGTGCGCGAGGACGGAAAGGTCTCCGTGCATTGCCACTATTGCAATACCGACTACGATTTCTACGAAAAGGACGTCGCGGAGCTGTTCTGCGGCGGGGAGTGATATGCGCAAGGACGATAAAATTCAAAAACTCGATTTCAGCGACGAATTTCTCCTGGAAAGCGCCTCGCGGCGGCTGGACGCGGGCGATCATTTCGGCGCGCTCACCATGCTCAACAAGCGCAACGGGATGTACGAAAAAAACTGCGACGCGGCGGTGCTCGCGGCGGACATCTACGAGAGCATGGAGCTTTATGCGCTCGCGGTGGACGCCTGGTTCCACTTCCTCGATACCTGCAACGAGGCGGATTTCCCCGAAGGGTACGAGGGGCTCGCCGTCAATTACATGAACATGGGCAACGAAGCGCAGTCTGCGTTTTACTATAACAAACTCATCACGACGGACGAGGAGATGTCCGCCGAGAGCAAGCTGGAGATCATGCGGATGTTCGCCAAGCCGGCGAAGCCCCGCCTGCGCGTGGTGTATCCTCCCGAAGAGCGGGACGACGCCGAGGACGTGCAAAGAGGAGTGTTCTTTCTGAAAACGGGACAGCTCTCGGAAGCGAAGAACGCCTTTTCCGACATCGAAAAGGGAAGCCCCAACTATGCGACGGCGCGCGGGCTTTCCGCGGTCTGCTCCCTCTTGCAGGGGAACAGCCGCCTTGCGGAGGAGGAATGCCTGCAACTGCTCGAAGAACATCCCGATGACGTGCAGGCGCTGTCCACCTATTCCGCGGTGCTGTCCGAACAGGGCAGGGAAAAGGAGAGCCGCCGCGTCGCCGCCCGCCTCGCGCAGATCGAGACGGATTCGACGGACGAGCTGTATAAGATCGCGACCGTACTCTGCGAGAACGACATGGACGAGGACGCATACAGAGTGCTTTCCCGCCTGAAAGAGAAACTGCCCTACGACAACAACATCCTGTATTTTTACGCGGTGGCGGCATACCGCACGGGGAAGGAAGAGGAAGCGATCGACTCGCTCGACCGCCTCTGCACGATCTACCCGCATGCGGCGGTGGCGCGGTACTATCTCACGCGGATGCGCGAGGCGCGCGACGGGGAGAGGAAGGCGGAGACCACCTATTATTACCGCGTTCCGCAGGCGGAATATGAGACGGTCAAGAATTTTCTTTCCGCGGTATCTGCGGCGTCTCCCGAGGAAGCGGCGCAGGTATCGGGACTGCCCGACATGGAGGAATTCCTCTGGATCGCCTTCGACGAGATGGACGGGCGGGACGCGAAATTGCAGGAGCTCGCCCTCAAAGTGGCGGACCAGTGCCGCCTCGACGCCTTCCTGCGCGACATCCTGTTGGATTTTCAGGGCAACGACGGCATGAAACTCGAGCTTCTGGAAAGGCTCGCCGCTCGCAACGAGGAAAATTCCTTCGGCACCGTGCTCGGGCATATCTACAAGGAATTTTTCACGCATAAGATCGCGATCGGGAACCGCAAATACAAGGCGTTCATGAAGGCGTTTTCTCTCGCTTATGCCCGCTACGGACTGCTCGGCGAAGAGAACGAACGCAAGCTTTGTTCGGCGGCGGAAGAGACCTATCGCGAACTCGCCGACCGCGAGGCATGGGATTATATGGACGAAACGGCGGAACTTGCCTGCGTGATCTATCGCGAAGCGCACCTTCGCGACGGAGAACGGACGCTTTCGGCAATGGCGGAACTGTTCGACGCAAAAGAGCCGATCGTGAAAGACATCCTCGATCAGATCCTCTGAGGGAAAAGGAGAAATGCGAATGAAACTCATCGACTTTGACGGAATGTTTGACGAAAAGCTCGCCGAGTATATCGAGGCGAACGAGGGGAAATACAGCGAAAAGCAGTGGGAATCGGTCATCCCCAAATTGTATGCGAAATTCGGGGACACCTTCATCAAGAGCGCGGGGAACACGCCCAAGGGGTATTATGCCGCGATGTCGGACGAGGAACTGACCGAAACGCTCGTCCGTCACGTAAAGGAGGCGGTGCCCGTCTCCGACTTTCTGTGCCGCGAGTTGGAAAAGCGCGACTGCCCCGAAAGCCTTCTGCGCCTTCTTTCGAGCGACGACGAACAGCTCCTCACACTTGCCGTGAACACGGCGGGCGGAAACCCCAAAGCGTTCGGCGCCTATCTCGACATCATCGCGGGCGATCACGACGAAGAGATCAAAGACACGGTCGCAGATCAGATCAAATCCAATGCCGATCCCGCAAAGGAAAAGGCGCTCGAACTGTACGGAAAGGGGATCGCGCCCGAATACATGCTGGAGATCCTTTCCCGTTGCAGTCAGAAAGACGACCGCGTGTTCGACGTATTGATCAAAGAGTTCCGCACCGCGCCCGATGAAATCCCCATGCACGCGAGCTACCTCGCCGCATACGGCGACGCGCGCGCTCTGCCCGTCCTGCTGGATACCATCGCGCGCGAGGACATCAATTACGTCGAATTTCAGGAGCTCAAATACGCCATCGAGGCGCTCGGCGGCGAATATACCGAAACGCGCGACTTTTCGGACGATCCCTATTACCGCGAGGTGATGGAGCAATCGCAGATGACGCCCGATTTTTCCGAGCCGCCTAAGACGGACGCCTGAGCCTATTTTCAGAAAAACCGCATAATCGAACAGCCTTCGCCATATAGTATTCAAGCAAAGTATTTGCGGCGGAGGCTTTTTGTTTATGGAAAATTACGACGTCTACGAGGACATCGCCGCCCGCACGGGCGGAGAAATTTACATCGGCGTGGTGGGGCCCGTCCGCACGGGAAAATCCACGTTCATCAAGCGCTTTATGGAACAGGTGGTCATTCCCTATGTTTCGGGCGCGGGCAAGACGAGGATGGTCGACGAGCTTCCGCAGTCCGCGGCGGGAAAGACGGTAATGACGACCGAACCCAAATTCGTGCCCGACGAGGCGGCGAAGATCGAAGTGCGCGGCGCGGAGGCGCGCGTGAGACTTATCGACTGCGTGGGCTTTCCCGCGGAAGGCGCGAACGGGTTCGAAGAGGACGGAAAACCCCGCCTGGTCAAAACGCCGTGGTCGGAATCTCCCATGCCCTTTGACCGCGCCGCGGAAGAGGGGACGCGCCGCGTCATCCGCGAGCATTCGACCATCGGCATCCTGGTGACGACGGACGGCTCCGTCACCGATCTTCCCCGTTCCGCTTATGAAGAAGGGGAGAAAAAGGCGGCGCAGGAGCTTTCCGAGATCGGCAAGCCCTATCTCATCCTGATGAACTGCCGCCGCCCGTCGGAGGCGGAAGGACTCTGCGCGGCGTTGGAAGAAAAATACGGTGCGCCCGTCGTCGCGCTCAACGCGGAAGAGGCGACGGCGGAAGAACTTGCCGAGGTGCTCGGCAGGGTGCTCTTCGAGTTCCCCGTCGTTTCCGTCGACATTGACATTCCCGATTGGATGCGCGCGTTGGACGCGGATACGCCGCTCGTCGCCGAATTGCTCGCGGGAGTGCGTTCGGTCGCGCCGAAGATCTCCAAAATGAGCGATTGCGCGCTTCTGGACGCGCTGTTCGCGGACAGCGGGAAACTGCTTCCGCCCGTGAGCGTGACGCCCGACCTCGCCACGGGGAAGGTGTCCTGCCGCGTGGAAGCGCGGGAGGGGGTGTTCTACGAGGTGCTCTCCGAGCAGTGCGGCGAGGAGATCGCAGACGATTTTGCGCTCATGAGCTACGTCTCGTCCCTTTCGGAGGCAAAAAAACTGTACGAGAGGGTGCGTCAGGCGTTTGCCGACGCGCAGGCGTACGGATACGGCATCGTCTCGCCCGACGGCGGGGAGATGAATCTCGCCGATCCGCGCGTGGTGAAGATGGGCGGACAGTTCGGCGTGGATCTCAAAGCGGACGCACCGAGCTATCATATCATCCGCGTGGACGTCAACGGGCAGGTGCGCCCCACGCTGGGCAACGAGGAACAGAGCGAGGCGTTCGTCAGGGAGCTTTCGCAGCAGTTGCAGACGCAGCCCGAACGCGCCTGGAATACGAATATGTTCGGAAGGACGCTCAGGGAGATGCTGGGCGAGGAATTGTACGTCAAGAACCGCTCCATGGCGGAAACGGTGCAGAAAAAGATGCGCAGGACGCTCACGCGCATCGTCAACGAGGGCAAGGGCGGCGTGATCTGTATCTTGCTTTAAGAAAAAAGAGGCGCGCAGGCGCCTCTTTTTTCGTGCTCCGCGGGAAAGACGGCGGCAGCTGTACGGCGGCGGCGCGGCCGTCGGCGGGAATGGCGAAAAAGAAAAAAAATTTATAAATATTTTCACCGTAGGTATTGCAATTTCCTCTGTTTTTCTTTATAATATTGATGTACTTGTGTATAAAACAAACAAGGGGTGGATTTATGGATTCAAAAGTGAAGAAAATGATCGAGAGCGGTAAGACCGCGCTCGGCATCGAGTTCGGCTCTACGCGGATCAAGGCGATCCTCGTGGACGAGAACAACCTTCCCATCGCTTCGGGCAGCCACGACTGGGAGAACCGTCACGACAACGGGATCTGGACGTATACGCTCGATGACATTCACACGGGGTTGCAGGATTGCTATCGCAAGATGGCGGCGGACGTCAAGGCGAAATACGGCGTGACGCTCACCACGATCGGCGCGATCGGCTTCTCCGCGATGATGCACGGATACATGGTATTCGACCGCGACGGAAAGCTGCTCGTTCCCTTCCGCACCTGGCGCAACAACAACGCGGCGCCCGCGGCGGAAAAACTCACCGAGCTGCTCAACTATCATATTCCCGCGCGTTGGTCGGTCGCGCACCTGTATCAGGCGATCCTCAACGGAGAGGAGCACGTCGATAAGATCGCGTTCCAGACCACGCTCGAAGGCTATGTCCACTGGATGCTGACGGGAAAAAAGGTCATCGGCATCGGCGAGGCGTCGGGGATGTTCCCGATCGACATCAAGACCAAAAAATACAACGCGACCATGCTCAAACAGTTCAACGACCTGGTCGCGGACAAGCATCTTCCCTTCAAGATCGAGGACATTCTTCCCGAGATCCTCGTCGCGGGCGAAGAGGCGGGCAGACTGACGGAAGAGGGCGCGAAGCTGCTCGATCCGTCGGGAAACCTCAAAGCGGGCATCCCGCTCTGTCCTCCCGAAGGGGACGCGGGCACGGGTATGGTCGCGACCAACAGCGTCAAGCAGCGCACGGGCAACGTTTCCGCGGGAACGTCAGTGTTCGCGATGATCGTGCTGGAAAAGGAACTGTCCAAGGCGTATCCCGAGATCGACCTCGTGACGACGCCCGTGGGCGATCTCGTCGGCATGGTCCACTGCAACAACTGCACCTCCGACATCAACGGCTGGGTGGGGCTGTTCGGCGAATTCGCCAAACTCGCAGGCGTGGAGATCTCCAAGCCCGCGCTCTACGATATGCTCTATTTCGAATCGGAAAAGGGCGACAAAGATTGCGGCGGACTTCTGGCGTATAACTACGTCTCCAACGAACACATCACGCAGGTGGACAAGGGCAGACCGCTCTTCGTGCGTACGTCCGAGAGCAAATTTACGCTCGCGAACGTCATGCGCGCGCATCTGTTCGCGTCGCTCGGCGCGCTCAAAGTCGGATGCGACATCATGCTCAAAGAGGAAGGCGTCAAGCTGGACGCGATCACGGGACACGGCGGACTGTTCAAGACGGAACGCGTGGGGCAGAGCTATCTCGCGGCGGCGATCAACGCGCCCGTCACCGTCATGAAGACGGCGGGCGAGGGCGGCGCATGGGGCATCGCGATCCTCGCGAATTACGTCATCACCAAGGACAAGGACGAGAGCCTCGAAGACTACCTCGCGAACAAGGTGTTTGCGGGACAGGAAGGCGTCACGCTGGCGCCCGATCCCGAAGACGTCAAGGGCTTCGACGAATTTGCAAAGCGCTATGTCGAAGGACTTCCCATCGTCCGTCAGGCGGTCGTTTCCATGAAATAAGGGAAAACCATAAGGAGTGGAGAAATAAATTATGCTGGAAAAATTAAAGGAAAAGGTACTCAAAGCCAACCTCGATCTCGTGAAGAACAAGCTCGTGCTCTTCACCTGGGGCAACGTGTCGGAGATCGACCGCGAGAGCGGGCTCATCGTCATCAAGCCGTCGGGCGTGGAATATGACGACATGAAACCCGAAGACATGGTCGTCGTCGACCTCAACGGCAAAGTGGTGGAAGGCGATCTTCGCCCCTCATCCGATACGCCGACGCACATCGAGTTCTACAAGGCGTTCCCCGACGTGGGCGGCGTCACGCACACCCATTCCACCTTTGCGACCGCATGGGCGCAGGCGGGACGGAGCATTCCCTTCTACGGCACCACGCACGCCGACTATTTCTACGGCGACATTCCCTGCGCGCGTTCCCTTACCAAAGAGGAGATCGAAGGGGAATACGAAAAGAACACCGGGCTTGCGATCATCGAAAAGTTCCGTCAGGACGGCTTGAAGCCGCTCGAAGTTCCCGGCGTGCTCATCAAGAGCCACGGCGTGTTCTCGTTCGGCAAGGACGGCGACAACGCGGTCTATAACGCGACGGTCATTGAAGAGGTCGCGAAGATGGCGACGATCACCGAAGCGGTAAATCCGCAGGTCACCCGCGCCGATCAGTTCATGATGGACAAGCACTATATGCGCAAACACGGCAAGAACGCTTATTACGGACAGACAAAAAAGAAATAAGCGATCTCCCCGCCGACGGCGGGGAAGGACGGGCGCCCGCCCGATTTCAAACATAAAAACCATATTATAATTAAGGAAAGAGGTAATATCATGAAAGAAAAAGTAGTTTACTGGCTGACCGGTTCCCAGACGCTTTACGGAGACGACGTCCTCGCGCACGTCGCGCAACACTCCAAGGAAATGGCGGATTACGTCAACGAGAAGATGCCCGTCACCGTCAAATATCTCACCACCTGCAAGAGCTCGGAAGAGATCATTGCGGCGGTGAAGCAGGTCAATGCGGATGAGAACTGCGTCGGTATCATCACCTGGTGCCATACCTTCTCGCCCGCGAAGATGTGGATCAAGGGACTGCACATGTTGCAGAAACCCATGTGCCATTTCGCGACGCAGTACAACGAAAAGCTGCCTTACGATACCATCGACATGGATTTCATGAACGAAAATCAGGCGGCGCACGGCGACAGAGAATTCGGCTATATCGTTTCCCGTCTGAGAATGGACAACAAGGTCATCGTCGGATACTATAAGGATGAAGCGGCGCTCAAAGAGCTCGCGGCTTGGTGTAAAGTCGCGGCGGGCTACGCGTTCTCCAAGACGGTCAAAGTCTGCCGTTTCTCGGACAACATGCGCAACGTCGCAGTCACCGAAGGCGACAAGGTAGAAGCGCACATCGGCTTCGGCTGGGAAGTAGACTACTATCCCGTGGGCGATCTCGTCGAGTACGTCGAGAAGGTCACCGAAAAGGAAGTGGACGCGCTCATGGCGGAATATGCCAAGAAATATACCATGGGCACCGACCGCGTGGACGTCGTCCGCGAGCAGGCGAAGTATGAGATCGCGATCGACAAGTTCTGCAAGGATAAGGGCGGCTATATCGGTATCGTCGATCACTTCGGCGCATTGAAGGGGCTCAATCAGCTTCCCGGACTTGCCATTCAGGACTTGCAGAGCAAGGGCTACGGCTTCGGCGCGGAAGGCGACTGGAAGATCGCGGCGCTCGGCGCGGTCATGCAGTATATGGCAGGACAGAAGGGCACCGGTCTGATGGAGGACTACACCTACGATCTCAAAGACGGGCTTTGCCTCGGCGCGCACATGCTCGAAGTTTCTCCTCAGTTCGCGGCGACCAAACCCGAAATTCAGGTGCACCCGCTCGGCATCGGCGGCAAGAGCGATCCCGCGCGTCTCGTGTTTGAGGGCATTTCCGCTCCCGAAGCGGTCGCGGTGTCCATGATCGATATGGGCGATCGCATGCGCCTCATCGTGCAGAAGATCGAGCTTATCAAATATCCCAAGAAGATGCCCAACCTTCCCGTCGGCGGTCTGATGTGGAAGTATACGGCCAGCTCCGCGGAACTAGTGGCCGCATGGCGCTATGCGGGCGGCGCACCTCACACCGTCGTTTCCTCGCAGCTTTCCGTGCAGGATATGGTCGACCTCGGCAATATGTGGGGCATCGAAGTCGTCGTCATCGACGAACACACGGAGATCAATCAGTTCAAGAAAGATCTCATGTACTCCGACGTCATCTGGAAAAACAAATAATCCGCTTTGCGGAGTAAACCGCGCGGCGGAGACCCGTTGAAAACGGTAAGAGCGGCATTGTATAATGCCGCTCTTTTCAAAAAGCGCGCCTGTTTCCGAAGCCGTTGCGCGATCGCCTTCGCGGTATGACAAGAACGGCTCCGTTCGGGGGAAACTCTTCCAAAAAGATACGAAAAAGGCGCGGTTTCGTCGCAAAAACGCCCGCGGGTGCGTTTTTCGGCACGAGCACGGGCGTTGCGCTTGAAGGGCGCGGCTCTGTTGCAAAACGCTGTTCGGGTGCGTTTTTTCGGCGCGGGAACCATTTTCGCGCGGAAAGGCGCGGACGGAGCCTTTGGTCAAGGAGAACTATGTTTTATCGTAAATTTATTTTCGGCGATACTGCCGTATACTATGTAGAGACGCCCGTCGAGGGGCATGAAGGGAAAACGGTGATCGGTCTTGCGGCATATCCCGCCGCTCTTTCCGTGAACGCGCAAAAACTGCATTGCGATTCTTTGGTGCAGGTCGCGTTTGCGGGCGACGAGAACCTCATCGATTATACGCAGGGACTGACCATGCGCAACCGCTCGTCCACGCTCCTTCATGTCACCGAACAGACGTCGGACGGGACTTCCGTCACGACGTGCCTTTCGGACGGCGCGGGCAACGACTATGTGCATTATCTTTCCTATTCGCCCGCGACGGGGGTGTTTTCCGTTCGCGTCCGCTATGAAAATCATAGCGGGGAGAGCCGCCTTCTCGAAATGCTGGAAAGTTTTTCGCTGAGCGGGATCGCGGCGACGGGGCGGAGAGATCTTTCCACGCGCGGTCTTACCCTGCACCGCATGACGAGCGCCTGGTCGCGGGAATGCAGACTGAAAAGCGACTCGTTTTCCCATCTCGGGCTGGATATGAGCTGGGCTCGTTACGGCGTCAAGGTCGAAAAGTTCGGTCAGCGCGGCACAATGCCCGTGCGCGATTATTATCCGTTCGCGGCGATCGAAGACGAGAAGGGCGTCATCTGGGGCGCGACGGCGGAGGCGCCTTATTCCTGGCAGATGGAAGTATATCAGGAGAAGGAGACGTGCGCGCTTTCGGGCGGGCTTGGCGATTACGAGTTTGCGCATTGGCGCAAGGAGATCCTGCCCGGGGAGAGTTTTGAAACGCACGAGGCGTTCTTTACCGTCAGGCGCTCGGGCGGCGTGAACGCCGTCTGCAACGCGCTCCTGCACGAGGCGGATTCCCGCCTGGACGTGCCCGAAAGCGAAGAGGAGATGCCCGTCCTGTTCAACGAATACTGTACGACGTGGGGATGTCCTTCCGAGGAAAACATCGAAGCCATCCTCGCCGCCCTGAAACCCTTCCCGATCGGCTATTTCATGATCGACTGCGGCTGGTACAAACCCGACGACAAGGGCTGGTGCAACGCGATCGGAGATTGGGAGCAGAGCCGACTGCTCTTTCCCGCGGGCATTTCCCGCGTGTCAGAAAAGATCCGCGCGGCGGGCATGAAGGCGGGGATCTGGTTCGAATTCGAAGTCGCGGGGCGGGACAGCGCGTGCTTTGAACGGCGCGATCTGCTTTTAATGCGCGACGGCTTCCCGCTCACTTCCAAAAACCGCCGCTTCCTCGATTTGAGAAAGGAAGAGGTGCGTTCCTATCTTTCCGAACGGATGCTCGGCTTCCTCAAAGACAACGGGTTCGAATACATCAAGATCGATTATAACGATAATATCGGCATCGGCTGCGACAGCGACGACGGCGCCGCGCTCGGGGAAGGCGGTCGTCAGATCGCGGAGGAGAGCGTGGACTATATCGCGCGCATCCGCGAAGCCGTCCCCGGGATGGTGGTGGAGAACTGCTCTTCGGGCGGAAGCCGCATCGAGCCTTACCGCATGAGCAAAGTTTCCATGTGTTCCTTCTCGGACGCGCACGAATGCGCGGAGATCCCGCTCGTCGCGGCGAACGTCTCTCGCGTGGTGCCCGCGCGACAATCGCAGATCTGGGCGGTCCTGCGCGAGAAAGACAGCCTTTCGCGCGTCATTTATTCGCTTTGCGCGGCGTTTCTCGGGCGCGTGTGTCTCTCGGGCGATGTCCTCGCGCTCCCGCCCGAAAAGGTGAAGTGCATTTCGGAAGGACTCGATTTTTACCGCGAGGTCAGAGACGTGGTGCGTTACGGCGACATCTCGCTCATCGACTGCGACGTGGAATACTACCGCAAGCCGAAGGGCAGGCAGATCTATGTCAAAGACTTAAAAGACCGAAGACTGGTCATCGTGCATCGCCTGGAAGGGAAGGGGGATATTTGCGTTCCCGCGGCGGGGTATCGCGTGCTCCGCGCCTTCACCGACCTTTCCTATTCGCTCGAACGGGGCGAACTGGTCGTCCGCGACGGCGGGGAATACCGCGCGGGTGCGTTTTTGCTGGCGAAAGAGGAGTGAAAAAGGGCGGATGCGCGTTCATCCGTTGACATTTTTGCGCCGATTCTCTATAATAACGGCAAGGAGAAGTTATGGAAACGGTTTCTTTTGACAAGGTCGCGCTCGGCGAAGGCTTCTGGGCGGACGTCATCGATAAAAATGCGGAGATCTCTCTTCCCAACGTGTATCGGTGTTTCGAAGAGACGGGACGTTTCCGCGCGGTGCGTTGCGAAAAGCAGGAGACGCCGCCGCACATCTTTTACGATTCGGACGTCGCCAAATGGCTGGAAGCCGCGGCATATATGCAGAAACGGCGTTACAGCGCGGAGATCGCCGCGATTGTCGCCGATACGGTGGACGCGATCTGCGCCTCTCAGCGCCCCGAAGGGTATTTCAACAGCTTTTATCAGGTCTATGCGCCCGAGCGCATATTCAAGGAGCGTACGGAGCACGAACTGTATTGCGCGGGACATCTCATCGAGGCGGCGGTCGCGCTTGCTTCCTGCGGGCAGGGAGAAAAACTCCTCGCTGCGATGAAACGCTATGCCGACTACATCTGCGAACGTTTTTACGAGAAAAGGGACGCGGGCTTTACGACCTGCGGCCATCCCGAGATCGAGCTTGCGCTCGTGAGGCTGTACGAATATACGAAGCAGGAGAAGTATCTCTCCCTCGCGAAGTTCTTTCTGGACGAGCGCGGGCAACGGGAAGAGGAGATCTATCCGTGGGCGGACCGCAAATACGATCAGAGCCACCTGCCCGTCCGCGAGCAGAATGAGGCGGTCGGGCACGCCGTCCGCGCGCTGTATCTCTACATCGCGATGGCGGACGTGGGGCGGATCGAGGGCGACGGCGCGTTGCTTTCCGCCGCCCGCGCGCTCTTTGCGGACATCGTCGGGAAAAAGATGTATCTGACGGGCGGCACGGGATCTAGCTATCTCGGCGAACGGTTCACCGTCGCTTATCACCTGCCCAACGAATATTCCTATACGGAGACGTGTTCCGCGATCGCGCTCGCGCTCTTTTGCGACCGCCTGGCGAAAGCGGAAAACCGCGCGGTCTATCACGAGATCTTCGAGCGCGTGCTCTACAACAACATCCTCGCGGGCGAATCGGAAAACGGGAAGGGGTTCTTTTATACCAATCCCTTGGAAAGCCACGCCTGCATGACGGAATATGTGCGCGGGTTGAAGGAGAAACCCTATCAGCCCATCATCGAACGCGTCGAAGTGTTCGAATGTTCCTGCTGTCCGCCCAATCTCGTGCGCTTTTTCGGCGAGCTGGGGAATTATATCTACGGCACGGAGAAGGGAGTGCTTTATGTCAATCAGTACATTTCCTCTTCCGTCTGCGCGGAAGGGCTCCGCGCCGAAGTGCAGACGGAGATGCCGTATCGCGGCACGGTGCGCGTCCGCGCCGAGGGCAAAGGAACGCTCGCGCTCCGTATCCCCGCGTGGCAGGTCAGCATTGCCTGTAAAGTGAACGGCGGTTTTGTGAAGCCGCGGGAAAAGGACGGCTATCTGTATTTCGATGTCGACGGGGAGACGCTCGTCGAAGCGGAATTTGAAATGAAGCCGCGCTTCGTATACGCAAACGAGAACGTCTGGGAAAACAGCGGCAGGAAGGCGGTGGAATACGGTCCCTTCGTGCTCTGCGCGGAGTCGTGCGACAACGGCAAAAACCTGCGCAACCTGGAGATCCCTTCGCTTGAAGGGGCTTTGGTGGAGACGGTCGGAGGATTGAAAGTCACCGTCGCCGCCAAGCGGCTCACGACGGGCGCGGCGCTCTATTCTTACGAGCCGCCCGAACGGGAGAACGTCACGCTTCGGCTCATACCTTATTACGCCTGGGCGAATCGGGGCGAAAACGATATGCAGGTCTGGTTTCTGTAACATACATAGGGGGAAATGAAAATGGAATACGAAAGAGCTTTGCGCGAATTGAAGGCGCACGGGCAGGAGCACGTCCTTCGCTTTTACGGGGAACTTTCTCCCGAGGAGCAAAAGGCGTTGCTCGAACAGGTCGGGAACATCGATTGGGAGCTGATCTCCCGTTACGAACATCCCGAAAACCTCAGCGGTTCGGGAAAGATCGAGCCCATTTCGGGACTGAAAACCGCCGAGATCGAACGCCGTCGCGCGGAATTTACCGCCTGCGGCGAACGGCTCGTCCGAGAGGGCAAAGTGGGCGCGGTGCTCCTCGCGGGAGGACAGGGAACGCGATTGGGTTCGGACGCGCCCAAGGGGACGTATAACGTCGGGATCACCCGCCCGCTCTATATCTTCGAACAGCTCATCCGCAATTTGCAGGACGTCTGCGCGCAATGCGGCGCGACCGTTCCGCTGTATGTGATGACCAGCGAAAAGAACGACGCGCCGACGCGGGAATTTTTCCGCGCGCACGATTTCTTCGGGTATCCCGCGTCCGACGTGTATTTCTTCCGTCAGGATATGGCGCCCGGCGTGGACGAAGCGGGAAAACTTCTCCTCGAACGCAAGGACAGCCTCGCGCTGTCTCCCAACGGGAACGGGGGCTGGTATTCCTCTTTGGTCCGCGCGGGATTGGACAAAGACCTCAGGGCGCGCGGCGTGGAATGGCTGAACGTATTTGCGGTGGATAATGTCCTGCAACGCATCGCCGATCCCGTCTTTGTGGGCGCGACCGCGCTGAGCGGCAGGGGGTGCGGCGCGAAGGTGGTGCTCAAAGCCGAACCGCACGAGCGCGTCGGCGTGCTCTGCCTGGAAGACGGCAAGCCCAACATCATCGAATATTACGAACTCACCGAGGAGATGGCGAACCTGCGCGACGAATCGGGCGACCTCGCCTATTGTTACGGGGTGATTCTCAATTATCTCTTCCGTACGGACATCTTGAAAGAGATCGCCGATCGGCGCATCCCCGTGCACGTGGTCAGAAAAAAGATCCCGCATCTCGACGAGAGGGGACAGCTCGTGACGCCCGAGCGGGAAAACGGTTTTAAATTCGAAACGCTCATTCTCGACATGGTACGCCTGACGGGGAGCTGTCTTCCCTTCGAGGTGATCAGAGAGCGGGAATTTGCGCCCATCAAAAACAAAACGGGAGTGGACAGCGTGGAAACGGCGCGCGTCCTTCTCGAAAAAAACGGAGTGAAACTTTAATGGAAGAACAAGCAAGCAAGGAAGTTCTCGCCTTTCTGGAACAGCTCATGAAACTCAACCGCGCGCTGGTCGAGATCTTCAAGACGGCGAACGTCGAACTGTTTACGGACATGAACAAAACGATCAAAGAGATGTACCGCATCCAGCACGGGAGCGAAGATCCCGCGCTGAAAGCGATCGACGAGGAGTGCAAGGTCATTTACATGAATTTCGACATGATCATTTCCGTGCTCCGCACGACGGAGGACGGCGAGATCGACAAGGGCGCGGAAAACGCGCTCAACAAGTTCCTGCACAACATCAACGAGGCGACGGTGAACATCGCCGCCATGTTCGGACTCATATAAGGAGAAATTATGAAAGTCAGGATTTTTGCGGACGCAAATCTGAAGATCGGCGCGATCGACGAACACATCTACGGCTCGTTCATCGAACATCTGGGAAGGGCGGTATACGAGGGCATTTACGAGCCCGATCATCCCACTGCGGACGCGGACGGGTTCCGCGGCGACGTGATCGGACTCATCAGGGAACTTTCCGTTCCCATCGTGCGCTATCCGGGCGGAAATTTCCTCTCGGGGTATCGCTGGGAGGACGGCATCGGACCGCGCGAACAGCGCCCCACGCGGCTGGATCTCGCCTGGTTCACCACGGAGACCAACGAGTTCGGTACGGACGAGTTCATGAAGTGGTGCAAAAAGGCGGGGATCGAGCCGATGATGGCGGTGAACATGGGCACGGCGGGGATCATGGACGCCGCGCACCTCGTGGAATACTGCAATCACGCGGGCGGCACGCAGTATTCGGATATGCGCCGCGCCAACGGCGCGGAAGAGCCTTATAACGTAAAATATTGGTGTATCGGCAACGAGATGGACGGGCCCTGGCAGATCGGGCATCTCTCCGCCGACGAATACGGCAAAAAGGCGCTCGAAGCGGCGAAGGTCATGCGTTGGAGCAACGGCGAGATGGACGGCAAGCCCGGACCGAACGGCAAGCTCAAACTCATCGTCTCCGGCTCTTCCAATCACGAGATGCCAACCTTCCCCGAATGGGACAGAACGGTGTTGGAACATACCTACAAGCAGGTCGACCTGCTTTCCATGCATCGTTACTATATGTACAGCGCCAAACGCAAGCGCCCGCTTGAGGATTTCCTCGGCAGTGCGGACGATATGGACGAATATATCGGCACGCTCCGCGCGACCATCGAATATGTCCGCGCGAAAGTGCGTTCGCAAAAGCGGGTGGGGATCTCCTTCGACGAGTGGAACATCTGGACGGTCAACGCGCCGCGGACGGAACCGCTGTGGAAGCGTGCGCCGCACATCCTCGAAGACGTGTATACCTTCCAGGACAGCCTCGTGTTCGCGGGACTCATGAACACCTTGCTCCGCAACTGCGACGTCGTCAAAGCGGCGTGCCTCGCGCAGCTCGTCAACGTCATCGCGCCCATCATGACGGAAAAGGGCGGCGGGACCTTCCGTCAGACATCCTTTTACCCCTTCTTTTACGCGGCGAACAATGCCCGCGGGGAAACGGTGCGCACCATTTCCGATTCCGATTGTTTTGAAAATATGTACGGTGAGGCGCGTTATGTCAACGAGGCGGTGACGCATGACCGCGAAAAGCGCGAAGTGTGCGTGTTCCTGTGCAATTACGCGCAGAAATCGCGCGACGTGGAGCTGGAATTGCGCTCTTTCGGGAAACTTGCGGCGTGCGATTATGTGGAAATGACCTCTTCCGATCTCTTCGCCGTCAACGGGTTCGATCATCCCGATACGGTCGTGCCGCACAAGAAAGATCTTCCGACCGTCAGGGGCGGCTCCAAGGTGTCGCTCAGGCTTCCCGCCATGAGTTGGAGTTTTCTTAAATTTACCTATTAAAGTAATTTCACAAGGAGATCGGCGTAAGATACATTATGGCGAAACGAAGAAAAAAGACGATAAGCGGAAAGCGGGGGATCCTATTCGCGTTGATGATCATTCTTCTCATCATCGCGCTCCTCGCCGCCGCGTACTATTATTGGTTTATTTACAAGGGCAAAACATGGGACGATCTGCTCGCCATGCTCAATCCTCCTCAGACGGAGCAACCGGGAGGACCGAATACCGACCCTGCAGTAACGGGCGACGTCGCCGAAATTGCCGCGGCGGATATGTCCGTTCATTTTATCGCTCCGTCGGTAAAAGCAAGCGGGGATTGTACGCTGATCAAAGTGGGCAATACCGAAGTTCTGATCGATGCAGGTCCCACGCAGGGAAATGCGGAAGCGATCAAGGAATATCTCGATGTCTATTGTACCGACGGCGTGCTGGAATATGTCATCGTCACGCACGGAGACAGCGACCATATAGCGGGGATGGTCGGCACGAGTTCGGGCGGGAAATATAACGGGATTCTGTATAGCTATGAGATCGGAACGGTCATTCAGTTTGCGCGTACAAATCTGAAAACGGAAACGGCTGCGGGAAATCCGACTTTGTACAGTCGGTATTGTACGGCGATCGAATATGCGCAGTCGCAGGGCGCGGAAATATATACGGGATTGCAGTGTTGGAACAATGAAGACGGGGCGCAACGTACCTATTATCTTAACGAAGCGCAGACGGTCTCCATGAATATCCTCTATAATTATTATTATGAACATGAATCGGGCGATGAAAATAATTATTCTGTCTGTATGCTCCTGACACAACAGATCGGAGATGAAAAGATCAATTGTCTGTTCACGGGCGATCTGGAAAAAGAAGGCGAGGAGCATCTCGTGGAAGAGAACGAGCTTCCGCAGGTCGATCTTTATAAAGCGGGACACCACGGCAGTGAAACGTCCTCCACGGAAGCGCTTCTGAGCGTCATCCGTCCCCGTAATACCGTTGTAAGCTGTTGCGCCGGCTATAACGAATACGGCTCGGCAGAGGAAAACGTATTTCCGACACAGGCGTTTATCGACCGTATTTCCGCATATACTCAAAATATATATGTCACCATTATGTGGGATGAGGAGACAAACGGATACAAGGATATGAACGGCGATATTGTATTTTATTATGGGAAATCGGAGTCCGAAACGGAAAAGACGTTCAAACTTTGGTGCTCTGAAAACTCGACCATCCTCAAAGATACGGAGTGGTTCAAAGCCAACCGCGTCTGGCCGCAGACGACGGGCGGAGAATAAGCGGATACATAAAACTGCCGCCGCGCGGGAGTTCCCGCGCGGCGGCGCTTCGTTTTGTAAAACGTTTGACTGTGTGTAAAATCTCTGACTATATGAAAAACGCCCGACTTTGCCGTCGGGCGTTTCCGATAGGGCTATGAGCACGGAACCGCTTGCATGCGGCTCCGCTTCTTTTTGCGCTTTGCCGCGGCCGCTCCGATTTCTGCGGCGGGGAAGAGAAGCGCTTTATTTTGTCAGTCCGTCGATGAGTTCGAAGTAATTCTCGAACGTCTTTTTACAGCAGGCGGGGTTTTCGATCGTCACGTTTCCCGTCTTTAACCCGATGAGCGTAAACGCCATCGCCACGCGGTGATCGGAGAAAGTGCGCACGAGCCCGCCGCGCACGGGGGCGGGGCGGATGACGACGTCGTCGCCTCTGATCTCGGCGGGAACGCCGAGCGCGTTGAGATTTTCCGCGATCGCCCGCATCCGATCGCATTCCTGCAAGCGGATATGCCCGACGTTGCGGATGCGCGTTTCGCCCGTCGCGAAGGGCGCGAGCGCGGCGACGGTGAGCGCCTGATCGGAAAAATCCTTCATGTCCGCGTCAAATCCGCCGAAGGAGGCGACGTCGCTTCCGTCGGCGAGCAATCCTTCCTCCGTCTGCGTGAAGACGACGCCTTTCTCTTTGAGAAGGGCGAGAAATTTCATATCCCCCTGCATACTGTCCTGCCGAACGCCACGCACAAGCACGCGCGTGCGGAAGAGCAGGGAAAGGGCGTAAAAATAGCAGGCGCCCGAGACGTCCGGTTCGATCGCGTAATGCGCGGGGGGATTGCGGGAGGGGAAGACGGCGATCACGTCGCCGTTGCGCTCGAAGGGCACGTTGAACGCCTCCAAAAGGCGCAAAGTGATGCCGATATAGCTCCCGTGGGTGCGCGTCCCCGTCAGGCGCAGGGAAAAAGGATGCCCGATCGCGCCCGCCGCCATCAGGACGGCGCTGGCGTATTGAGAGCTTTTTTCCGTATCCACCGTCATCGAGGAGGCGGTAATGCCGCCTGAGCGAAGTCGGAAAGGGAAATGGTCGGCTTCCCGCAAACATTCGATCTGTACGCCCGCTTCGCGGAGCACGTCGAGGATCTCTTTCATCGGACGGCGCCGCATCTGTTCGGAAGCGTCCATCGTATAATCTCCGCCGCAGAAGGCAAGCGCAACGGTGAGGAAGCGCGCCGCCGTTCCCGCGCTCGCCACGTCGATCTCCGCTTTTTTGCGGGGGATGTCGCCGCCGCAACCGCAGACGAGGAGTTCTCCGTCTTTGAGTTCGGCGCGGATCCCGAGCGACAGGAGACAGTTAAAAAATGCGCGGGTATCGTCGCTCAGCGCCCCGCCCGAAAGCGAGACGGTACCGCGCGAGAGCGCGGCGAGCAGGAGCGCACGGTTGGTGATGCTCTTGGACGCGGGAACGGAGACGGCGACCGTATCCGACGGATGGAATTTTCTGACGGGATAAAGCTCCTTCATGATAGGATAAGTATAGCAAAAACGGCGGCAAAGGTCAAGAAATTCGCGTTTGCGACGACAAATGCAGGCGATTTTCTTGTAAAAAACAAAAAAAGATGATATAATCATAAAAAGGCGCGAAGATTTTTCGCATACGGCGGGGGACGGCATGGAAACTTATCAACTCATACGAAGCCGCAGGAAGACGGTGTCCCTGACCGTGAACGAACGGGGGGAAGCGGTCGTCCGCGCTCCGTTCGCCATGCCGGAGCGGGAGATCTCCGATTTCGTGCAAAAACACGCCGCCTGGCTGCAAAAAAAGCGGGACGACTGTTCCCGCGCCGCGCTCGTCACCTTTGCCGACGGCACGTCCCTCCGCCTGTTCGGGCGCGATTACCGCGTATGCACGGGCAGGAGCCGCGTGGCGGGGGATGAGCTGTTCCTTCCCGCGGCGGGGCGCGAGCGTGCGCTCGTGCGCCTGCTGAAACGCCTCACGGCGCAGGAGATGGGCGAAAAGACAAAGGAGATCGCGGAAAAGTTCGGGTTCCGATACCTTGCCGTCCGCGTTTCGTCGGCGCGCAGCCGCTGGGGTTCGTGCAATCGGAAGGGCACGATCGCATATTCCTTCCGCGTGGCGTTCCTGCCCGCGGAGCTTGCCGAATACGTCGCCGTCCACGAACTGTGCCATACCCGCCATTTCGATCACGGAAAGGCGTTCTGGGCGGAGGTGGAGCGCATCTTGCCCGACTGGAAAAGGCGCAGAAAACAGTTAAGAGATCACGGTGCGGTCATGCGCATCGCGGTCCGATCGTAAGAAGGTACTGTCATGAAAATATCAGAGATCTTAAAACGGGGCGTTCCTACGCTCTCCTTCGAGGTATTCCCTCCCAAAACGCAGGACAATTATGCGAGCGTGCAGAACGCGGTGGACGAGATCGTTCGCCTGAACCCCGACTTTATGTCGGTCACGTTCGGTGCGGCGGGCAATGCGAGCAAATACACGCTGGAGATTGCCAAAGAGATCCTTTCCAAGGGCACAACGCCGCTGGCGCATCTCACCTGCGTGAATTCGCCCGAGGCGACCGTCGCTTCCCTCCTTGCGCAGATGCGCTCGGCGGGCGTGGAAAACGTGATGGCGCTCCGCGGCGACATCCCCGCAGGCGGCGAAACGCAGCCCCGCGCCTATCGCTATGCCTCCGAACTCGTGGCGCGGATCCGCAGAGAGGGGGATTTCTGCATCGGCGCGGCATGCTATCCCGAGGGACACGTCGAATCGTCGGGGCGCAGGGAAGATATTACGCATCTCAAAGAAAAAGTGGACGCGGGTGTGGATTTCCTCACCACGCAGATGTTTTTCGACAACAATATTTTGTATAATTTTCTCTATCAGATCAGGGAAGCGGGCATCACCGTGCCCGTCGTGGCGGGCATCATGCCCGTGACCAATCCCAAACAGATCGCGCGCATCTGCGCTTTGTCGGGGACGTATCTGCCCGAGCGGTTCAAACGCATCGTCGACCGTTACGGCGACAGTCCCGCGGCGATGCTGCAGGCGGGCGTGGCGTATGCGACCGAGCAGATCATCGACCTGTATGCCAACGGCGTGAACGCCGTTCACGTCTATTCGATGAACAAACCGCAGGTCGCGGCGAAGATCCGCGAAAATCTGAGCGAGATCGTCGGGAAATGAGTTACAGAAGCTATTATCCCCGACTGCGTTTTCCCCCAAAGCAGGCGCTCCGCTATCTGGGATACCGTTCTGCGGAGCCCGAACGGGAAGTGCTCGCCGAGCTGGAACGGGTGCGCGCGGAAGTGGAGCGGGCGATGACGCCCGCGGTGTGCTATGTCCGCGTGCCCGTTGCGGAGGAGGGGGAAGAACTCGTCCTATCCCTCGTCCGCACGAAGAGCGAGGGCTTGAAGCGCAACCTTTCGGGGTGCGGGGAAGCCGTGCTGTTCGCGGCGACGATCGGCATGGGCGCCGATCGCGTGCTTTCCCGATATGCGCGCGTCGATCCCCTGCGGGAAGCGATGGCGCTGGCGATCGGGGCGGCGTATGCGGAAGAACTGTGCGACGAATTCTGCCGCGATCTTGCCAAAGAGTGCGCTCCGCTGTATCCCCGCCCGCGCTTTTCGCCCGGGTACGGGGATTTTCCGCTTTCGGCGCAACGGCAGTTTTTCGCACTGCTTTCGCCCGAGCGGGAGATCGGGATCACTTTGAACGATTCGCTTCTGATGTCTCCGACCAAATCGGTGACGGCGGTCGTGGGGCTGAGCAAAACGCCCTGCCGCCCCAACGCGCGTTGCGCGGATTGCGAAAGGACGGACTGCGTTTACCGCGCGTCCGAAGAGGATTGAATTATGGATATTTTACAGGCGATCGGACGCGGATTTTTCTTTCTGGACGGCGGCATGGGTACGCTGTTGCAGGAGCGCGGACTGTGCGCGGGGGAACTCCCCGAACGTTGGAACCTCGCGCACGCGGACGAGATCGTGCGCATCCACTCGGAATATCTCGCGGCGGGCGCGGACGCGATCACGACGAATACCTTCGGGGCGAATGCCCTCAAATATTCGGATGAGGAACTCAAAGCGGTCATAGACGGCGCGCTTTCCTGCGCGCGCAAGGCGACGGATCAGGCAGGCAGGGGATATATCCTGTTCGACATAGGACCTTCGGGCAAACTGCTTCGCCCGTACGGCGATCTCGATTTCGAGGATGCGGTCGAACTGTTTGCCAAGACGGTGCGCCTGATCGGCGACCGCGCGGACGCCATCCTCATCGAGACGATGAACGACAGTTACGAGACCAAAGCGGCGGTGCTGGCAGCAAAGGAGAATTCTTCTCTCCCCGTATTCGTGACCAACGTCTACGGCGCGGACGGCAAGCTGATGACGGGCGCGGATATTCCCGCCATGGTCGCGCTTTTAGAGGGGCTGGGCGTCGACGCGCTCGGCATGAACTGTTCGCTCGGCTCCGCGCAGATGGCGCGGCTCTTGCCGCAGATGTACGAAGAAAGCTCGGTTCCCGTCATCGTGCAACCCAACGCGGGACTGCCGCGCGAAGAGAACGATAAGACGGTCTATGACGAAGACGAGGCGTTCTTTGCGGAAAATCTGCTCTCGTGCGCGAAAGACGGCGCGAGGATGCTCGGCGGCTGCTGCGGCACGACCCCCGCATATATCCGCCGCGCCGCGGATACAATAAAGGGAACGGAACCGCTGCCCGTCGTCGAACGTGCGACGTCCGTCGCTTCTTCCTATACCCACGCGGTCGGCTTGGGAAACGTTCCCGTGCTCATCGGGGAACGTATCAACCCCACGGGAAAAAAACTGCTCAAACAGGCGCTCCGCGACAATGACGTCGGATACATCCTCAACGAAGCGCTCGCACAGGAGAAGGCGGGCGCGCACATCCTGGACGTGAACGTCGGGCTTCCCGAACTGGACGAGGCAGAAACGCTCGTCCGCGTCATGTGTGCCTTGCAGGAAGTGA
Organism: uncultured Clostridia bacterium; assembly: GCA_944336975.1. Lineage (GTDB taxonomy): Bacteria > Bacillota > Clostridia > Christensenellales > Borkfalkiaceae > Gallimonas. The sequence continues at coordinate 33,236 of CALVLH010000007.1, read as the reverse complement.
CCGCTCTGCCGTTGCAGCTCGACAGTTCCTCGCCCGAGGCGCTCGCGCGCGCGATGCGCCGCTATAACGGCAAGCCGATGGTCAATTCGGTCAACGGCAAGAAAAGTTCGATGCAGGAGATCTTCCCGCTCGTGAAGAAGTACGGCGGGCTCGTCGTCGCGCTCACGCTGGACGAAACGGGCATCCCCGCGACGGCGGAAGGGCGGCTGAAGATCGCGCGCAAGATCTTGCGCGCGGCGGAACGGTACGGGATCAAACGCAAAGACATCGTGTTCGATCCGCTCGCGATGGCGGTCAGCGCCGATCCGTCCGCGCCCCGCGCCACGCTCGGCGCACTTTCGCTCCTTCGGGAAAAGCTGGGCGCGAATACCGTGTTAGGCGTTTCCAACGTCTCGTTCGGGCTTCCCAACCGCGAACTCATCACGTCCGCGTTCTTTGCGCTCGCGCTCGGCCGCGGGCTTTCTGCGGCGATCATGAACCCGTTTTCCGCGGAGATGATCAGGACATACCGCAGTTTCCTCGCGCTCACGGGCGCAGACGAGAACTGTTCGGAATATATTTCCTTTGCCGCCGGTCTCGCGCCTGCCGCGAGCGTGACGGCGGCGCCCGCGAAGGCGGAAAGCGTTCCCTCGGAAGGACTGCGCGGCGCGATCGTGCGCGGGCTGAAAGATCAGGCGGCGGCGTGCGCGAAAGAACTGCTGCGGTCGGCGGGCGCGTTGGAGATCATCGATCGCGAGATCGTGCCCGCGCTCGACGAGGTGGGCAAGGGATTTGAAGAAAAGCGCGTGTTTTTGCCGCAGCTCCTGATGAGCGCGGAGGCGGCAAAAGCGGCGTTTGCGGAGATCCGCGGCGCGCTTTCGGGCGCGGGCGAGGAACAGCCGCGCAAATGCGCCGTCGTGCTCGCGACCGTCGAAGGGGACATCCACGACATCGGCAAGAACATCGTCAAGGCGCTGTTGGAAAATTATTCCTTCCGCGTGATCGACCTCGGCAGGGACGTCCCGCCCGAGAAGATCGTGCAGGCGGCGGAGGAGAGCGGCGCGCCCGTCGTCGGGCTGTCCGCGCTCATGACGACCACCGTCCCCGCGATGGAAAGGACGATCGCGCTCCTGCGCGAGCGCTTGCCCGCGTGCAAGGTGATCGTGGGCGGCGCGGTGCTCACCGAGGATTATGCGAAGAAGATCGGCGCGGACGCTTACGGCAAGGACGCGATGGCGTCCGTGCGCTATTGCGAAGAGATCGACCGCCTTTCGAAAAGGGGTTGAAGGAGGAACATCGGATGAAGATCGTCGTTTCCGGACTGGGCATCATCGGGGCGTCGCTGTGCGCGTCTCTGCGTGCGGCGGGGTATCCCGTTTACGGAAAAAACAGGAGCGAGAACGTCGTCGAATACGCATTGGAGCACGGGATGATCGACGGCGAGGAAAAGTCGTATGAGGACGCGGACGTCGTCTTTCTCGCGCTTCCGCCCGCCGTCACGATGCGGGAGTTGGATACGGCAAAGTTCAAAGACGGCGCGATCGTCGCGGACATCTGCGGCGTGAAGGGCGTCCTGGAACGGCTCGTCTTTTCCCGTCCGCGCAATTACCGCTATGTCGGAACGCATCCCATGGCGGGCAAGGAGACGAGCGGCATCCGTTCGGCGAGCGCGACCCTTTTCAAAGGAGCGAATTTCATCGTCACGTCCTGCGAAAGGACGGATCCCGACGCGCTGGAAACGGTGGAAACGCTCGCCCGCGCGATGGGGTTCGGGCGCATCGTGCATTGCACCGCCGCCGAGCACGACCGCAAGATCGCGATCACGTCTCAGCTCGCGCACATCGTCTCCAACGCCTATGTGAAGAGCCCGTATGCCGCAAAGAGCTGGGGTTTTACGGGCGGAAGTTTTCAGGACATGACTCGCATTGCGGGCGTGGACGAAAATCTGTGGACGGAATTGTATTTCTGTAACAGAGAGTCGCTGCTCGAAGAGACGGAAGGATTGATCGAACGGCTCACGGAGTATCGCGACGCTCTCGCTTCGTGCGACGAGGAGAAAATGCGCGCGTTGCTCCGCGAAGGGCGCGAAAAGCGGGAAGAAATCAGGCGCGGACGTTAAATTTTCTAAAAAACGGCTTCTTTTCATTTACAAATAAAAGAATATGCTTTATAATAGAGATAATGGATAAGTGTGAGATCACGATTCGGACGCTTTCGGAAGGGAAACTTTCCGTCAGCCGTTCTTCCGGATACGCACAGCGCACGGCGGAGGGCGTTCTCCTGCAATATCGGCAGGAAGGCGACCGCGTCGAGCTGGAAGCGGGAAGGGGTTTTCTGACCGTCCGCCGCGAGGGGAACGTCTGCTATTCGGCGTTTTATTCGACGCAGCGCGAAGGGGAACTCGTCCTGCGGTTGGGCGACGGAGAGGGGCGCGTGCCCGTGCGGACGTATCGTTGCGAAACGCAGACGGACGGCGGGATCGGCGTGAGGCTGGATTACGAGATCCGCTATCCCGGCAGATCTCAGAAAATTTCGATGAAGATCGCGGTAAAAATCAGTTCGGAGGAAAAATGAAAATACGATACTTGGGACATTCCTGTTTTGTCCTGACGGAAAGCACCGGTACGACCATTGTGACCGATCCGTACGGAAACGTCGGATACAAAATGCCTGCCGTCAAGGCGGACGCAGTGACGGTGAGTCATTCCCATTACGACCACAACAACGTGAAGGCGTTGCTCGGAAGTCCCATCATAATCAATAAAGAGGGCACGCACGACATCGACGGCGTGGAAGTGACGGGCATCAAGAGTTATCACGACGACGAACGCGGAGAAAAACGGGGCGATAACATCATCTTCAAATTCCGCATGGACGGGCTGGACATTTGCCATCTCGGGGACCTGGGCGAGGAATGCTCTTCTTCGCTCCTCGAAAGCATCCTTCCCGTCAACGTGCTGCTCATCCCCGTCGGCGGGAAATACACCATCGACGCCGAACAGGCGAAGGAATACGTCGACCGCATCATGCCCGAGATCGTCATCCCCATGCATTATAAGACCAAGGGGCTCAAGCTGGACATCGATAAACCGGACGAATTTCTCGGGCTGTTCGACAGCGAAGAGATCGAGATGAAGGAAGGCGACGAGCTGGAGCTGTTCCGCGACGACATCACGGAAGAGAGCACAAAAATCATCATGTTGGAGAAAAATCAGTGACAGATCTCAGGACGGAAGAAGCGCGTTATCGCGAAGTGCTCGAACCGCTTCCCATCCACGCTCTGCGCAGCGTGGGCAGGGAGCTGGGCGTCGAGAAACCGACCGCGCGTTCCAAATCAGATCTTACCGAAGCGATCGTGGCGATCCTCACGGGGAAAACGTCGCCCGTCGGAAAATCCAGGCGCGGCGCGCCCATCAAAGAAGAATTTTTCGATCCATCCATCGTGCAGAGGCTCTACGCCATTCGCGACGAAGAGGAAGAGAACGCGCTCGAAGTCAACGTCGAGCGGGAAGGCGGTCCTTACGAGAAGCCCGTCTATTCGGGGATCCTCGAGATCATGCAGGGCGGCTACGGATTTCTCCGCGCGAGGAACTGTCAGCCCTCGTCCGACGGGGATGTGTTCGTGCCCGCGTCTGTCATCCATTCCTTCCGCCTGCGGGAGGGCGATTTTGTCGCCTGCACCGCAAAAGAGCGAACAAAAAACGATTCGTCGGCGATCGACGAGATCCTGAGCGTCAACGGATTGCCGCTCGGAAAATATGAACAGCGCCGCAATTTCGACGCGCTGACGGCGATCTATCCCGATTCGCGCATTACGCTTTCCGAAGGCGGGGATTCTCTTTCCCTGCGCATGATCGACCTGTTCGCGCCCGTCGGAAAAGGTCAGCGCGCGCTCATCATCGCGCCGCCGAAAGCGGGTAAGACCACGCTTCTGAAAGAGATCGCGGATGCGATCGCGAAACAGCGCGAGGAGATCGTGCTCATCGTCCTGCTCATCGACGAGCGACCGGAAGAAGTCACCGATTTCTGCACGAGCGTTCCGGACGCACAGGTCGTCTATTCGACGTTTGACGAGGGGGCGGAACATCACATCCGCGCGGCAAATCTGGTGTTTGCACACGCAAAGCGTATGGCGGAAGCGGGCAAAGACGTCGTCGTGTTGCTCGATTCCATCACGAAACTCACGCGGGCCTATAATGTCTGCGCGGAAAATTCCGGAAAAACGCTTTCGGGCGGGCTGGAAGCGAGCGCATTGGCGGAACCCAAGCGCTTTTTCGGCGCCGCGCGAAACACGCGCGAAGGCGGGAGCCTCACCGTCCTCGCGACGGCGCTCGTCGATACGGGAAGCCGCATGGACGACGTCATCTACGAGGAATTCAAGGGCACGGGAAACGCGGATATTTTCTTATCCCGCGACCTTGCGGAACGCCGCGTGTTCCCCGCGATCGACTTGCGCAGATCGGGCACGAGAAAAGAAGAGCTGCTCCTGAGCGCTGACGAGCTGGCCGCTGTCTATCAGCTCAGGGAACGCGGGCTCACGGATAACGTGCAAGGCGTCATCGATATGATGAAAAAGACCGCTTCGAACGGAGAATTTGTTTCCCGTCTCGGAGAGTGGTTGAAAGTATACAGGAAATGACAAAACGAGCGATCGGGAGGACGAAACATGGTCATCGGCGTTGATCTTGGGGGGATGTCCGCAAAGGCGGCGTTATTGCAGCAGGCGGGACTCGCGGGGAAATCCCGCGTGGCGACGAGCGCAAACGATTCGCCCGAGCAGACGGCGGTCGCGCTTGCCAAGCTGTGTACGGCGGCGGCGGAAAAAGCCGGGAAGAGCATGGACGACGTCCAGGCGATCGGCATCGGTTCTCCCGGCGTGGTGGACAGCGCAAACGGCACGGTCGTTTTCTGGTCCAACTATCAATGGCATGACGTTCCGCTTGCCGAACTTGTGCGCAAATATACGGGGAAGCCTGTTTTCATGACCAACGACGCGAACGCGGCGGCACTCGGCGAAGCGAAGTTCGGCGCGGGGAAAAACTATCGCGACAGCATTCTCGTTACGCTGGGAACGGGCGTCGGCGGCGGGATCGTCATCGGCGGAAAACTCTTCGAAGGATTCCGCAGCGCGGGAACGGAGATCGGCCATATGGTCATCCGCAAAGACGGAGAGCTTTGCACCTGCGGCAGACGCGGTTGCTTTGAGCGGTATGCTTCGGCAACGGGGCTGATCAACATGACGCGCCGCGAGATGATCGCTCATCCCGAAAGTTCGATGTGGAAGCGCGCGGGGACGCCCGAAGGGGCGGACGGCGCGACGGCGTTTGCCTGCGCCCGCGAGGGAGACGACGTCGCCAAGCGCGTCGTCGAGGAATATATCTCCTATCTGGGCGAAGGCGTCGTCAATCTCGTCAATCTGTTCCGTCCCGAAGCGGTGCTCTTCGGCGGCGGTATCTCCGCGGAAGGCGAGAATCTGCTCGCGCCTCTTCGTGAATACGTCTATCCGCGCATTTATGTTTCCGAAACGTATGCGCGGCTGGATCTGGTGCGCGCGGAACTCGGCAACGATGCGGGTATTTTCGGCGCGGCGCAATTTGCATACGAAAGACTTTAAGACGGACATAAAGAGATCTATCACAAAAAGAACGCGGCTTACTCCGCGTTTTTTCCGCGTGAGGAATTTCGCGGTTTTTTCGGCAGGGGTCACTTATACGGGGGGATAGGACGGTTCGTCGGGAAAATGGAGAAAGAGCGAATCAATCAACTGATCAAAGAGATCGGGGAAAACAGCGTCAATGCGTTTGAGGAATTGTATAACGGTCTTCGGAGACCGCTGATTTCCTTCGTCTATTCCATCGTTCACAGCGCGACGGAAACGGAGGACATCCTTCACGATACCTTTCTCGAAGTCATCGAGCGAAGCGGGAGCATACGGGAACGCACGAACTGTTTTGCGTGGATCTTTACTATCGCGCACAACAAGGCGGTGAATTGGAAAAAGAAAAACGGCCGCGTGCTGTATGCCGAGGTCTTCCCGATGCCGGAGAGCGCCTGCGGCGAAGAGGAGATCGCCACGGGCTTGGAGATGAATTTTGCGCTTTCCCGCCTCTCTACGCGCGAAGAGCAGTTCATCCGTATGCACTATGTCAACGGGTTGTCCTTCGTCGAGATCGCCGATCTCATGAAACTCAAAGTGGACAAGGTCAAGTATATCACCTATAAGGCATACGCCAAACTCAAAAAGTATTTTACCATGCACTGACGGGGAGCCGACCTCCCGAGATCGGGCAAGAGCGTTGCGGCAAAGCCCGGATAAGCTCCTCCTACGATAGATGACAAACGAAAATGACGAAATTGCGGCGCCGCCGCTTCCTTTCGGAAGCGGCGGCGCCGCAGTCATATTCTGTCAGATTTATTTTTTCGAAGGTTTTACGATCAGCACATAGGTGACTGCAAAGATGATGACGGCAAGGAAATATACGCAAGGGAATACGATGTAAGCGACGATCGCATTCAGATCGGCAAAGTTCATCTTGCAGGCAAGCGCGGCGACGACGTCGGCGATCGCGAGCAGGATATAGGCAACGATGGCGTTGGGGATCGCGTTACCCGTACGGCGGAGCGCATGTTCTCCGAAGCGGTTTGCGTACGCGACGCCCGTGACGAGCAGAAGGGCAAAACCGATCCCCCACATGAGATAGGGGAAGAGCGCGGGGATCGCATAGGCGTCTTTGAGGACGAGGGCGACCGCGCCTACGGCAATGCTGAACAAAAACGCGGCGATCGCCGAGAAGAACAGCGCTTTCCCCTTGTTGACGACGCTCGCGGAAGCGGGTTCGCGCTGTTTGACGCCGCCCGAAGTGGTGATGCGGATCCCGTCCTGCGCCGCTCGCGATTCCAGATCGTAAAAATCGATCCGCCCGAGCGATTGTGCGGCGGGGGTGCGGCGCGGAGCGCGTTCCTCGGCGCTCTCTTCTTCCGCTTCCTCCTCGGGCGCGGGTTCTTCTTCCTTCACGGCGTTGGCATACAGTTTATGGATGATGGAACGGTATTCGCGTTCCGATTCCGGCTTTTTCGCATACAGCAGAGATTCGGAAGAGGATTCCTCCGCGGCGGCATTGGGGGGCGTATAGTAGGAATATTCCTCCTGCGGCTCCTGCGCGGCGGGAGGAGGGCTGCTGACCAGGCGCAGATAGTTCTCGTGGATCACCTGGCGTTCGCGCTGAGCGAAGATTCTCTCCTGTTCGGCGCGGATGCGCTGTTCCTGCTCTTCCAGCTCCCTGACGTGTTCCGCGCGCTCCTGCGCGATCAACCGTTCGCGTTCGGCGAGCATCTGTTCGTATCTCATGCGCTCGGAGCGAAGCGCTTCTTCTCTTGCGCGGACGTCCTCCGAGTGCATCTCCTGCGCGCGCAAGATGCGTTCGTCGCGCTCTTTGAGCTGCTCGCTGTACGTCTCCTGCGTGATGCGGATCTGTTCCGTCTGCTCGGAACGGAGCGCTTCGATTTCCTGTTTTTCTTCCTCGATCTTGCGCTCGCGCTCCGCGAGCTCTTCTTCATATTTTTCGCGCTCGCTGCGGAGGGAGGCTTCCCGTTCCGCAAGTTCCCGCTCCGAGCGTTCCCGCTCTTCCGCGAGCGCCTTTTTCGCTTCTTCCAATTCGGCGAGTTCTTTTTCCGAGCGTTCGCGCTCTTCTTCGAGCGCGGCGCGCGCCTGTTCGAGTTCCGCTTCGCGGCGCGCCTGTTCTTCGATGAGTCGCGCCTGTTCCGCGCTGTCCGCGCCGCCCGTATAGGAGAACTCCTCGTCGTATTCGCCGTCCTGCCCGCGCGAAGGCACGCGGGAAGTCGTCTGTTTCAGCACCCGCATATCCACCGCGGTGGGGGCGGGGTTGTTGAAATCGAACTGTTTTTCCGAGATCAGGCTGTCGATGACCGTGCGCGAATATTCCCATTCCGATTGGTTGCGCTCGGAGATCTTGCGCCCTTCTTCGGTGAGGGAAAAGTATTTTCTTCTCCCGCCGCTGACCGAGCCGCCCCAATAAGAAGTGATATAGCCCTGGCTTTCCAGGCGTTTGAGCGCACTGTAAAGGGAGGGCTGTTTCATGGAATACTGCCCGTGGCTCTTCTGCTCGATCTCGCTGATGATCTCGTATCCGTATTTGTCTCCGTCGTAGAGCGCACGGAGAATGATGGTGTTGATGTGACCGCGGATGAGATCCGCGCTGATCGTCTTTTCCTCGCGGGAAGAGGCTTCCGTTTCGGATGCTTCCTGCGCTTCGTCGTCGCGCCCGAACTCTTCGTCCATGATAGACCTCCTTCGAATTCGCGTTCATTATACATCATTGCGCGGAAAATGTCAATACATGAAGTATTATGTCAGACATAATTTAACGTTTTTGCGCGAAAAAAGTCATAAATTTCCAAAAAAGGGCATATAAGGGTACGATGGAACTTATCAGGCTGACTTTGCTGATCGTGGGAACGGTGATCGGCGCGGGGTTCGTATCCGGCGCGGAACTCGTCCGTTTTTTCCCCGCGGAGGGATTTTCCGCCGCCGTATTTTTCTCGTTCGCGGCATTTTTTCTGGCGGCGTCTTTCTTTCTGTGCGTGGGGAAAAAGTACGGGGGATACCGCGCCGCCGTCCGCGCCGTCTTCGGCCGCGGCGCCACTGCCGTCCATGCGCTGTGCGCCGCGGCATGTTTTATCCCTTCGGCGGCGATGCTGGCGGGGCTCGACGCGCTGTATCCTCCCGCAAGTCCGCTGCTTTCCCTTGGGGGCGGCGCGCTCGTCGCCGCCTTCTTATCCCGCGGGATGAAGGGGATCTCCGCGCTCAACGCATTGCTCGTTCCCGTCATCGTCGTCTTCGTCCTCGCCGCAGGCGGGGCGGGGGCGTCCGCGCCCGTTCCGCCCGCGGCGAGCCGTGCGGGCGGCTGGCCGCTGTACGCGGGGATGAACGTCCTCCTCGCGGCGCCCGTTCTCACGGAAGCGGGGAAGGGAACGAAAGCGCCCGTACCCGCCGCCGCGCTTGCCTCGGCGATCGTCGCGCTCTGCGCTCTTTGTATCCTCCGCGCGGTCGCCGCGGAAGGGGAAAGCGCGCGGGACGCGGAAATGCCCTTTCTCTATGCGATGCGGGGCAACGCGTTCTTTGCGCCCGTCTGCGCGCTGGCGATCCTGACCTCTCTCGGTTCGTCGCTCTATCCGCTGTTTTCCGCCGTGGACGCGAAGAAGAAGCGCGCAAAAAACGCCGCGAAGGGAGGGACCTTCCTTGCGGCGTTCGCGCTTTCCCGTCTCGGTCTCGGCGGGATCGTGCGCTGGCTGTATCCCGTTCTCGGAACGGGCGGGCTCTGCCTTTCAGCGCTCGGCGCTTTTTACGAGTTTCTTTTCCAGAAGCACGACGAGGAAGTACATTCCCGCCGCGAGCAGGCAGAGGATGCAGGTGGCGCTCATCACGAGGTCGAGTTTGAATACCTGACCGCCGTAGACGATGAGATACCCCAGTCCCGCTTTGGATACGATGTATTCGCCCATGATCGAGCCGATCCACGCCATCCCCACGTTGACTTTCAGCATGGAGATGAACGCGGCGCGGGAGGAGGGCAGGACGAGTTTGGTGAGGATCTGTATCTTGTTCGCGCCCATCGAGCGCAGGAGCAAGAGTTTGTTTTTGTCTGTGGCGACGAACGCGCCGAGCATGTGCATGACGGATACGATCAGCCCCACGAGCACGGTCATGAACACGATCGCGTTGCTCCCCGTGCCGAACCAGATGATGATGAGCGGCCCCAGCGCGATCTTGGGCAGGGCGTTGAGGACGACGATGTAAGGCTCGGCGACCTGACGGAGCGATTCGCTCCACCACAGCGCGAGGGCGATTGAGGTGCCGAGGGCGACGGCGATGAGGAATCCGACGATCGTCTCGGCAAGGGTGACGCCGATGTGGTAAAACAGGGTGCCTTCGCGGTAGAGGGAGGCGACCGTCGCGCAGATGCGGGAGGGCGAGCTCGTGAGGAAGGGATCCGCCCAGCCGAACGCCGCCACGCATTCCCACAGCCCTAGCAGGGCGGCGAGCACGCCGACGCGGAAAAGCTGCACGATCACCGTGTGTCGGCGGCATTTTTTCAGAAAGAGCGCGTGTTCGCGCGAGTAAGTGATTTGGTGTTTCATCCGTTGAGTTCCTTCCAGAGTAATTCGAACCAGCCTGAAAAATTCTTCTTTTCGCGGCGTATGAGCGGATCGTTCTCCTCGCCGAAATCCATCTCGTGCGCGGCGACCACCTTCGCGGGGCGCGCGGAGAGGACGAGCACGCGGTCGGCGAGCGAGATCGCCTCGGAAATGTCGTGCGTGATGAGGAGCGCGGTCTTTCCCTCGCGGCGGATGATCCCCGCTACGTCGCGGCAGACGTTCAGGCGCGTCTGATAGTCGAGCGCGGAAAAGGGTTCGTCGAGCAGAAGGACGTCGGGATCGGTCGCGAGCGTGCGGATGAGCGCGGCGCGTTGGCGCATCCCGCCCGAGAGCTGGGCGGGATAGTTCTGCAAAAAGTCGGCAAGCCCGTATTTTTCCGCGAGCGAGCGCACCCGCTTTCGCGCTTCCGCGGTGTCCATCTTTTTGATCTCCAGCGGGAGGAATAGGTTTTTTTCTACCGTGCGCCAGGCGAAAAGTTCGTCTCTTTGCAACATATACCCGAAGGATACGCCCGCGTTTTCCACCTTGCCTTCGGAGGGGGACAGCAGTCCCGCGGCGAGGGAGAGGAGGGTGGTCTTTCCGCAGCCCGAAGGTCCGATAATCGCCACAAATTCGCCTTCGCGTACCGAAAAGGAGAGATGTTCCGCGGCGCGCGTTTCTCCGCGCCGCGTGTGATAGGTCAGGCCGACGTCGTCGAAGCGTAAAATTTCCCGTTTCATGGCGTTATTTTTGCAGGGATTCCCACGCTTCCCGTGCATAGTCGTTGCAGACGAGTTTGGCGAAATCGGCGCGCGCGGGCAGTTCTCCCGCGTTGTCGATGATGTCTTGCAGGCGATCGAAACTCTCTTCCGTCATCATCATATCGCTCACCCACGCGTCGATGGCGCGATAGCTCTCCACGCTCGTTTTAAGCGATTGCACGGAAGTAGAGGGAAATTGCCCTTCGAGCGCTTTGGCGATCTCCGTCGCGTCGCCCGTCTGCGCATAGCCGATCGCCTTCGTGACGGCGCGCAGGAATCCGCGCACGGTCTCTTCGTTTTTGTCGATGTAAGTCTTTTTCGCGATGAAACAGGTATAGGGGACTTCGCCCGAAGCCTCGCCGACGGAAGCGACGGCATAGCCCTTTCCCGCCGCTTCGTATTCGGACGCGGTCGGTTCGAACATCGTGCAGTAATCGGCGACGCCCGCTTCGAACGCGCCCGTCATCAGGTCGAACGCGACGTCGAAATTGAGGGTGACGTCCGTCCCGTTATACATCCCGTTTTCGTTGAGGATATATTCGAACGTCATTGCGGGGACGCCGCCTTTTCTGCCTGCGAGGATCTCCTTGCCTTCGAGGTCGGTCCATTCGAAATCGGGTTCCTCCACGCGTGAGACGAGGAAAGAGCCGTCCCGCTTGGTCAGTTGCCCGAAGACGGTAGGCACGTCGGACGAGCCGCCGAGCAGGACGTAGAGCGCGGCTTCGGGGCCGCAGAATCCGATGTCGGCGTCGCCCGAAAGCACCGCCGCCATGACGTTATCCGCGCCGCCGCCGTTGGTCAGTTCGATCTCGATCCCTTCTTCCTCGAAATATCCGAGCGAGTCGGCGAGGTAGAGGGGCGCGTAAAAGACGGAATGCGTCACTTCGTTGAGTCGGATCTTCGTGATCCCGTCGTCCGCCTGCGCACAGGCGGAGAGGGGAAGCGCTGCGAACAGCGCCGCCGTGAGAAATGCAAGTATTTTTTTCATGCTTACAGCTCCATAAAAATTTAATATTATATCTTATGTCGCGGGCGGATTTATTGACAACCGCGGCAAAAAGGAATATAATAATCTCCGTATTACATTGTAAGAGAGCGCGATCATGACAGAAATGCAAACGACGTACAATCCGAAAAACTTTGAGGAAAGAATTTACGCTGAATGGGAAAAGAACGGATATTTCCGCGCGAAAGTGGATCCCGAAAAGGTGCCCTTCACCGTGATGATGCCTCCTCCCAACATCACGGGACAACTCCACATGGGGCACGCGATGGACAACACCATGCAGGACACCATCGTCCGTTTCAAGCGGATGCAGGGCTATTCCGTGCTCTGGCTCCCCGGGACGGACCACGCTTCCATCGCGACCGAAGTCAAGATCGTGGAACAACTCAAAAAAGAGGGGATCGACAAAAAAGAACTCGGCAGAGAGGAATTTCTCCGCCGCGCCTGGGCATGGAAAGAAAAATACGGCGGCAGGATCGTGGAACAGCTCAAAAAGATCGGCTCTTCCTGCGACTGGTCGCGCCTGGCGTTCACGATGGACGAGCGCTGTTCCAACGCCGTCCGCGAGGCGTTCTTTACCTTATATCATAAAGGGCTTATCTATCAGGGGAGCCGCATCATCAACTGGTGCCCCGGCTGCAAGACCGCGCTTTCTGACGCGGAAGTGGAGTATTCCGAGGACGCGGGGTTCTTTTGGCACATCAAATATCCCGTCGAGGGTTCGGAAGAGTCCGTCGTCGTGGCGACCACCCGTCCCGAGACGATGCTCGGCGATACCGCCGTCGCGGTCAATCCCTCCGATCCGAGATATTCTCACCTGGTCGGGAAAACGCTCCTGCTTCCTCTGACCGATCGCAGGATCCCAGTCGTCGCGGACGAATATGTGGACAAGGAATTCGGGACGGGCGCCGTGAAGATCACGCCCGCGCACGATCCCAACGACTTCGAAGTGGGGCTTCGGCATAACCTCGAAGTCATCCGCGTGATGAACGACGACGGCTCGATGAACGAGCTGGCAGGCGCATATGCGGGGCTTGATCGCTACGAGGCTCGCAAGCGCATCGTCGCAGACCTCGAAGCGCAGGGACTGCTCGTCAAAGTGGAGCCGCACACGCACAACGTGGGGCATTGTTACCGCTGTCATTCCACGGTCGAACCCATCGTCTCCAAACAGTGGTTCGTCCGCATGGCCCCCCTCGCCAAACCCGCGATCGACGCGGTCGTCAAGAACAAGACCAAATTCATCCCCGACCGCTTTGCGAAGATCTATTATAATTGGTTGGAAAACATCAAGGACTGGTGCATTTCCCGTCAGCTCTGGTGGGGACACCGCATCCCCGTGTGGTACTGCGAGGATTGCGGGGAAGTCATCTGCGCGAAGGAAGATCCGACCGTTTGCCCCAAGTGCGGCGGCGCGCACCTTCGTCAGGACGAAGACGTGCTCGATACCTGGTTCTCTTCCGCGCTCTGGCCGTTCTCCACGCTCGGCTGGCCCGAACAGACGGAGGACTTCCGCCATTTCTATCCCACGGACGCGCTGGTGACGGGTTACGACATCATCCCGTTCTGGGTGATGAGGATGATGTTCTCGGGGCTGGAATATACGGGCAAAGTCCCGTTCCGCGACGTGCTCATCCACGGGCTCGTCCGCGACGAGCAGGGCAGAAAGATGTCCAAATCGCTCGGGAACGGCATCGACCCGCTCGACGTCATCGACAAATACGGCGCCGATTCGCTGCGCCTTTCCCTGCTGACGGGCGTCGCGCCCGGCAACGACACCCGTTATACGGACGGGAAGGTGGAAGCGTCGCGCAACTTCATCAATAAGGTATGGAATGCGGCTCGTTTCGTCGTGATGAACGCGGACGGCGCGGAACTGCCCGCGGCGGGAGAGGTGCGTTTGCAGCCTGCCGACCGCTGGATCATTTCCCGTTTGCAGACGTGTATCCGCGAAGTGACGCTCGCCATGCAGAAATACGATCTCGGGATCGCGGCGGACAAGCTCATCGACTTCATGTGGAATGATTTCTGCGACTGGTACATCGAACTTTCCAAACCCGCGCTTTACGGCGAGGACGCGGAGAAGAAGGGCGGCACTCTTCGCGTATTGCTGTTCGTGCTCGATAACGCGCTCCGTCTGCTTCACCCGTTCATTCCCTTCGTGACGGAGGAGATCTATTCTTATCTGCCCGAAACGAGCGGGAGTATCATGACGGCGGATTATCCCCGTTACAACACCAAACTTTCCTATAAAAAGGAAGCGAAGGCGTTCGAAGGGGTGATCGATCTCATCAAGACCGTCCGCGCGATGAAGGTCGCAGTCAATTGCCCGCCGACGAAGAAGGTCAAGCTTTTCCTCGTGACCGACGCGAAACGTCTCATCAATCTCAACAAGGGCGCGATCGTCCGCCTTGCCGGTGCAAGCGAGATCTCGTTCATCGAATCGGGCAGCGAAGTCGGGGAAAAGACGGTGTCGCAGGTGTGCGAGATCTGTCACGTATTCATTCCGCTCGGCGAACTGGTCAACATCGAAGAGGAGCGCAAGCGCCTGGAAAAGGAGCTGGACCGCGTGATGGGCGAGATCGCCCGCGCGGGAGGCAAACTTGCGAACAGCAATTTCGTCTCCAAAGCGCCCAAAAAACTCGTGGACGACGAGCGCGCGAAGCTGGAAAAATTCATCGACATGAAAAAGAAGATCGAAAAACAACTGGAAGATCTGTAATTCGGCGCTTACCGAAGAGAACGCGGCGCGGGGGGATTCCCCGCGCCGCGTTTTTATGCGGGAGCGTATCATGGGCACGGCGCTTCGGAAAAGCGTTTTCCCCGCCGCAAGAACCGACGGAAAAGAGGGCGTTCGAATGCGGAAGGGGCGCGCGGACGGGCGCGAAGAAGGGAGAGGGAGCGCTTTGCGACCGTCGTAAAAAATTTTATGCTTTCACGAAAAAATATTCGTTCAAATCGTTGACTTTTCTGCAAGGCTTTGGTATTATTGAATTGATAAAAATTTATCAATACAGCGGAGGCGGCGAGATCGACATGGATAGCTTCGGACAAGATTCTGAAATTTCGAAAGCGACCGTTGCCCGTCTGCCCGCATATCTGCGTTTTCTCAAAGAAGTGGCGTCCCGCGGGAGCTGGTACGTTTCTTCGGCGGCGATCGCGGAGGCGCTCGGTGTTTCCGCGGTGGGCGTGAGGAAAGACCTCGCGTTCGTCTCGTCGCAGGCGGGAAAACCCAAGCGCGGCTTCGAGGTGAACACGCTCATCTCGGATATTGAGAAATTTTTAGGCTATGACGAGCGCACCGCAGTCGTGGTCGTCGGCGCGGGGCGTCTGGGGAAGGCGATCCTCTTATACGAGGGTTTCGAGCATTTCCGCATCGATGTCGTCGCGGCGTTCGACATCAGTCCCGAAAAGATCGGGGCGGTGGGCGGCAAACCTATTTATCCGCTCGAAAGGCTGGGTGAGATCGTGCGGCGGCATTCCGTGAAGGCGGGGATCCTGACCGTTCCGCGCGAATCGGCGCAAAGGGCGTGCGACGCGATGGTGGAGGCGGGAATCCGCGCCATCCTCAATTTCGCGCCCGCTTCGCTCACGGTGCCCGAAGGGGTGTCGGTGCGGTACGAAGATCTTGCGGCGTCGCTCGCAATGCTGTTCGGCTCGGTTCCGGACAAAAATCAGGGTTAAAAAAGTTTTAATATAAACGGAGGTAACACATGAAAGACTTTATCGTCAACGATGAGGAATCGTTGGAGAAAATGCTCGCGAAAGTAAGAGCTGCACAGGCGAAGTTTGCGACTTACACGCAGGAGCAAGTGGACTACATTTTCTTCAAAGCGGCGATGGCTGCCAACAAGATGCGTATCCCCCTTGCGAAGATGGCGGTGGAAGAGACGGGAATGGGCGTTGTCGAAGACAAGGTCATCAAAAACCACTATGCGTCCGAGTACATCTACAACGCGTATAAAGATACCCGTACCTGCGGCGTGATCGAGCGCGACGAAGGCTTCGGGATTACCAGGATCGCAGAGCCGATCGGCGTCATCGCGGCGGTCATCCCCACGACCAACCCCACGGCGACCGCGATCTTCAAATCTCTCATCTGCCTCAAAACGAGAAACGGTCTTATCATTTCGCCTCACCCCAGAGCGAAGAAGAGCACCATCGAAGCGGCGAAGATCGTCCTGAAAGCGGCGGTGGAAGCGGGTGCGCCCGAAGACATCATCGGCTGGATCGACGAACCTACCGTTCCGCTGTCCGGCATGATCATGCGCGAAGCGGATCTCATCCTCGCGACGGGCGGTCCCGGCATGGTCCGCGCGGCTTATTCGTCGGGCAAACCCGCGGTCGGTGTCGGAGCAGGCAATACGCCCGCGATCATCGACTCCTCGGCAGACATCAAGCTCGCGGCTTCGTCCATCCTGCATTCCAAGACGTTCGACAACGGCATGATCTGCGCTTCCGAACAGTCTGTCATCGTGCTCAAGGACGTCTATAACGAGTTCAAAAAGGAAATGGCTCTGCGCGGCGCATACTTCCTCACGCCCGAAGAGACGGATAAAGTCAGAAAGACGATCATCATCAACGGCGCACTCAACGCCCGCATCGTCGGACAGTCCGCTTGCAAGATCGCGGAACTGAGCGGGTTTACCGCGCCTGCGGGCAGCAAAGTGCTGGTCGGTGAGGTAGAATCGGTCGATCTTTCCGAAGAATTCGCGCACGAAAAACTCTCTCCCGTGCTTGCGATGTATAAGGCGACCAGCTTCGAAGACGCGGTCTCCAAAGCCGATCACCTTATCAAAGACGGCGGTCTCGGACACACCTCCTCGCTCTACATCAACGTGGAGACGGGCGCGGACAAGATCGCATATTTCCGCGGCATCATGAAGACCTGCCGTATCGTCATCAACACGCCTTCGTCGCACGGCGGCATCGGCGATCTGTACAACTTCAAATTCGCGCCTTCCCTGACGCTCGGCTGCGGATCCTGGGGCGGAAACTCCGTTTCCGAAAACGTCGGCGTCAAACACCTGATCAATATCAAAACTGTTGCGGAGAGGAAGGAAAATATGTTGTGGTTCAGAGCACCCGAAAAGGTTTATTTCAAACGCGGTTGCCTCGGCGTTGCGCTCAAAGAGCTCGGCCCGCAGGTTTACAACAAGAAAAAGGCGTTCGTCGTCACGGATAAATTCCTGTATCAGAGCGGCTTCACCAAGAAGATCACGCAGATCCTCGACGAACAGGGCATCACGCACGCGACTTTCTTCAACGTCACACCCGATCCCACGCTCGCTTGCGCGAACGAAGGCGTGAAGCAGATGCGCGACTTCCAGCCCGACGTCATCATCGCGGTCGGCGGCGGTTCGCCCATCGACGCGGCGAAGATCATGTGGGTGCTTTACGAACATCCCGAAGTGGATTTCCAGGATATGGCGATGCGCTTCATGGACATCAGAAAGAGAGTCTACACCTTCCCGCACATGGGCGACAAGGCGACGTTCGTCGCGATCCCCACGACGGCGGGTACCGGTTCCGAAGTTACGCCGTTCGCGGTCATCACGGACGAAAAAACGGGCACGAAATATCCTCTCGCGGACTATGAACTCATGCCCGACATCGCGATCATCGACGCAGACCTCATGATGAACATCCCGAAGGGACTGACCTCCTGCTCGGGTATCGACGCGATGAGCCACGCGCTCGAAGCGATCGCTTCCATCATGGCGACCGATTTCACCAACGGCATCGCGAAAGAAGCGGCAAAACTCATCTTCGATTATCTGCCGAGAGCGTACTCGCTCGGAGCGCACGACGCGGAAGCGCGCGAGAAGATGGCGAATGCGTCCTGCATGGCGGGTATGGCGTTCGCGAACGCGTTCCTCGGCGTATGCCACTCCATGGCGCATAAGCTGGGTTCCTACTGGCATATCCCTCACGGCATGGCGAACTCGCTCATGCTCGAAGAGGTCATCCGCTTCAACAGCTCCGAACAGCCGACCAAGATGGGCACCTTCTCGCAGTACGCATATCCTCAGTGCAAGGCGAGATATGCCGACCTCGCAAGGTTTGTCGGTCTGAAAGGCAAGAACGACGACGAACTCGTCGAAGCGCTCATCAAAAAGATCAAAGAATTGCAGGCGGCGGTCGAACAGCCCAAGACCATCCAGGAAGCGCTCGCGGGCAAGGTCACCGAGGAGGAATTCCTCGCGAAGCTCGATCAGATGACGGAAGACGCGTTCGACGATCAGTGCACGGGCGCGAACCCTCGTTATCCGCTCATGAGCGAGATCAAGCAGATGTACCTCAACGCTTATTACGGAAGAAAGTAAGCAAAAAAACAAACGAAAAAGAGGCAGGGGAGTTTTGGCTCCCTTGCCGCTTTTGATACTTTGATTCATCGGGGAAAGGAGATATTTCTATGAGAGGATTGGAAACATCCGTCATCAAGCTGCGCAGGAAGATCTTTGTCGAAGTCGCCCGCGTCGCGTATGATTCGGAAAACATCAATAACGACATCGAGGCGATCCCGTATAAAATAACGCCGACCGAACAGCCGCAGTATCGCGAGAGCATCTATCGCGAGCGCGCGATCGCGTCCGAACGCGTCCGCCTTGCGATGGGAATGTCCTTGCGCCCGCAGGATCGTCCCGTTCACATCACGAGCGGCCTGGATGCGAGCAATATCTCGGATAAATACTATGAACCGCCGCTCATGCAGGTCATTCCGTCCGCGTGCGATAAGTGCGAGGACAACGTCTATGAAGTCAGCGATCAGTGCCGCGGGTGCGTGGCGCGCTCGTGCATGACCGTTTGCCCCAAGGGCGCGATCTCGATCGGAAAGGACGGAAAGACGGTCATCGACAAGGAAAAATGTATCAAATGCGGCAGATGCAAGGCGGCTTGCCCGTACGACGCGATCGCGCATAAGATTCGTCCGTGTGCGCAGGCGTGCGGCGTGAAGGCGATCTCCAGCGACGCGCTCGGAAGGGCGTCCATCGATCCCAAAAAGTGCGTCGGGTGCGGTCAGTGCATGGTGAGCTGTCCGTTCGGGGCGATCGCCGACAAATCGCAGATCTTCCAGCTCATCCAGGCGATGAAGAAGGGAGATCAGGTCGTCGCGGAAGTCGCGCCCGCAGTCATCGGACAGTTCGGACCCAACGTCACGCTGTGGAAGATGAAAGCTGCGCTCAAAGACCTCGGCTTCAAAGAGGTGTTCGAAGTCGCGCATGGCGCAGACGTCGGCGCGGCGACGGAAGCGCATCATTATGCGACGCAGGTCGCGACGGGCGAAGTGCCGTTCCTGCTCACGTCCTGCTGTCCCGCATGGAGTATGCTCGCAAAGACGCAGTTCCCCGAGATGATCGACCGCGTTTCCAGCGCGCTTACGCCGATGGTGGCGACGGCGCGTTCCATCAAGCAGAAGATGCCGGACGCGCGCGTGGTCTTCATCGGACCTTGCGCGGCGAAAAAATTGGAGGCTTCCCGCCGCACGGTCCGAAGCGACGTCGATTTCGTCATCACATTCGAAGAACTTGCGGCGATGTTCGAGGCGCGCGGGATTGATTTCAAGACGTACAATAAAGAGGATCCCATTCACGACGCGACGGGCGCAGGCAGAGGCTATGCGGTCGCGGGCGGCGTTGCGGCGGCAGTCGAAGCGTGCGTGCGCGAATATTATCCCGGCGTGGAGGTCAAGATCGAGCACGCCGAAGGGCTCGACGCGTGCAAAAAGATACTCATGCTCGCCAAGGCGGGCAAAAAGAACGGTTGTCTGATCGAAGGAATGGGATGTCCCGGCGGATGCGTTGCGGGTGCGGGAACCAATATTTCTATCGAAAAAGCGGCGGCAGAGGTCAAGAAGTTTGTCGACGGATCGACCAAGAAGCTTCCAGAAAAGGATCTCTACGAAATCCAGCTTCCTTAACGGATCGAAACAGAGACGAAAGAAAGCGCAAAGGGCGCGCCTTGAAAAAGGCGCGCTTTTTTTATATCGGCGCGATATGACGGCACGCGTGGGAAGGGGGCGCAGAAGTTTCCGCCTTTTGCGTTCTTTTTTACAAGAAGCGGAAAGCGCTATGAGGAGACGATTGCGTGCCCGATTGTAAAGGAAAGTTGTTAAAAAACGGAATTATCAGGTACTATGCGTGAAATAATCGGCTTAATTTTAGTATTATGTCTGACATAAATACCGCAAAATCGTCGATTTCACCTTATTTTTCCTCAAATATGCGTTTTGCGCTGCCGAAAAGGAGGGCGTGCGCCGATTTGTTTTTTTTGACGGTTATTGCTCGATTTTGGCTCAGCAGTGCAGTTTGTTTTTCGCTTCCGTTGTTTCGGGGGGTGTTTGAGGCGGGGGCGCGTATGGCGCTCGCTTCGGATATTCTGCTTTGTCGCCGCGTTTGGGAGCGACTCGCGGGAAGCGGTCAAACTGCGGTGACGTCAGGCGAAGCGGTCAAACTGCGGTGACGTCAGGCGAAGCGGTCAATCTGCGGTGGTGTCGGATAAGGTGTCTGCGTTGGCGCCGCGTGGGCGCGTTCGGGCAATCTTGACAGAGGGATGGGGATGTGATACAATACTTTCTGAAAGGTGGTGTTCGTGCGTGAGGGGCGCATACGCTCCATCCTGCCGTTGACGAAGCGCCGCCGCGCGGCAGATGTCGCCGTCCGAGGAATGGACGCGATTTCGAGTTGCCGAAACGCGAAATATTTTTTTCGGCATTTATCCGAATGCCGATCCGCTCCTCCGGAACGAACCGATCGTAGGATGATGGAAAAGATTTCTCGACGGATGTAAGAAATTTATAAAGGGCAGAGCGCTAAGAGCGCAGATTGATTGCAAAAGCAGGGCGTGTTTATATGATAAATTTTTGTGAAAGCTGTCATCTGGCATTTGAGGAAGAGCGATGTCCGAATTGCGGAAACAAACGCGTGCGCGAAGTGCAGGCGGATGATTTTTGTTTTCTGTGCGAACAGAGGGCGATGGAAGCCGCGATGGCGGAAGCGGCGCTGCGGAATGAGAATATTCCCGTTGCCTCGATCCCGCGCGGAAGCGGTGTGATGTCGGCATTTGCCGTTCCTTTGGAAAACGCCGCGCTTTACGTGCCGTTCGGAATGTTCGAGCGGGCGGAGGAGATCATGTGCAACGTGATCGGCACGGATACGGAAGCGTTTCGGGAAGATTTGATTGCCCATGCCGATAGGTTATTTGTCAGAAGCGAGCGCATCGAGAGAAAAATGAAACGGAAATTAAAACTAGCGGAAGAGGAAGATCTTTTGGAGTTTTGCAAGGATTTGATCGCGAATGCGAAGAAAATCTCCGATCGCGGGCAAGGCTGGTCGGCGGGGAGCGGGAACTGTTTGCTCGTGCAAG
The DNA here is from genome assembly GCA_944336975.1 of uncultured Clostridia bacterium. Lineage (GTDB taxonomy): Bacteria > Bacillota > Clostridia > Christensenellales > Borkfalkiaceae > Gallimonas. The sequence continues at coordinate 11,969 of CALVLH010000007.1, read as the reverse complement.
GGGCGAATATCGATCTCATGATCGATTCCGATTCTTATGAGATCATTTATGTGGACAGATATTGAATGTCAAAAACGCAACGGCTTACAGACGGAAAGCCGTGTTAAAAAAGGCGCTTAAGCGAAAGGGAACGCGATGAAAGGGAAACACGATGCCAAAAAGATGTGCAAGGCGGATAAAAATCAGGTCTATGTCCTGCAAAGCCGATGGAAGATCGGTCGGCGACATCTCGTGTATTACGGGATACGGAAAGCGCCGTACACCTTCCGCAATTCGGTCGCCGTTTCCCGTTCCGTAATTAACAAGCTACAAAAAATGGACGGAGCGAAGACGCTCGGCGAGATCGGGCTTTCGCGCGGGATCGGGCGGCTGATCGGACAGGGGATCATCGTGCCGCAGTCGGAATATCGGGCGGACGTTACAAGTCTGCGGGAAGCCCATTTCTGTAAGCGATGCGTAGCGAACGACTATCTCATTCCCGGGCTGGAATTGGATGACGAAGGGCTCTGTCCGATGTGCGCTCAGCGGGAACAGCTGAAAGATCTGCGCGCGATCATGCCTGCGGTGGAGACGGTGCCGCCTAACCCGAAAGGCGAGTTTGACGTCGCCGTGTTCTATACGGGAGGCAAAGATTCCTCGTTTTTGCTCTATTATCTCGCAAAAGTCAAGAAGTGCAGAGTCCTCTCTCTGACATGGGAGACGGAATATATGTCGGACAGCGCGCGGAAAAGCATCGAAAACGCCAAAAAAGCGCTTCCCGAAGTGACGTTCGTTGTGGAAAAACTCGACAAAGACGTCATGCGCCGCATCTATCGGAAGCATTTCGAGCTGGCGGGGAATACCTGTATGTGTCCCGCGCCCGCCTACGCGATGTTTTATCCTTTGCTCGTCGAAAAGCGCGTGCCTTATCTCGTGCTCGGGAACGAGCCTGCGCAGATGCACAATCTCTTGTTCAACAACATATCTCCCGTATTCGCCTTCCGTCCGAAGTGGCAGGCGGCAGGTCGGTTTTTCTTCAATCTCGCGCGGCTCCTCCTGCTGAAAAAACCGCTCAAAGGCGGTCAGATGCAGATGTATTTCACCGTTCGGGGACTTGCGAAGGGCGTCCCGTGGGGGAAGAGCAACGAGGGAAATTATCAGAACGAGCAGGTGCGAAACGTCCATGCGGCGCTTTCGTGCGCTCCCGAACTCATGGGACCCTTGCTGGCGAGCCTGAAAAAGAGCGACCGCCGCGCAAGAATGCCGCAATTCGTTCATATCGATTTCAACGACGTTGCGGACGGATACCGCTGGAAGGAGATCAAAGCGCTCCTCAAAGAGGAGATCGGATGGGCGGACAGCGCGGAGGAAAATAAGAGCCTGCATACCTCATGCAAGATCGAAAAATGCAAGGAGTATACGCAGTTCATGCGTTTCCGCCGCATGGAAAGCCGCACGATCCCGTTTTCCGCCGTGGAACTTGCGCTCGCGGTCGGGAGCGGCAACGTCCCGAGAGAAGAAGCTCTGCGCGAGATCGAACATACGACGGGATTTTTCGGCTGTCCCGCGGAATATGCGGAGATGATGGAACCGTTTTCGCCCGACGAGGAGGAAGGAGCGGAACACGTGGAAAACCCTTTTAGCGGCGCGGTCAAATGAGAGAAAAGCGCCTGCGGCATGAAAAGAGGATCTGGCGTTGGTTAACGCCAGGTCCTCAAAGGTTTTGTATTGCAAAACGCGCAAAATTTGTTTGAACAAAATCTTTTTGTGTTGCACGCAATTTGACGATTCAGCTCTTGTTGGGATCCTCATTATCGGTTGGTCTCGCGTTCTCGCTATGCGCGCGGATCTGAGATCGACGGCTCAGCGCGTAAAGCGGAAAAATTCGTCCTTGCGCTCTTTGCAGTTGAGGCGCAGAAACAGCGTTGTGAAAGGGGTGAGAGAGAGCGATCGCGCGCCGACGGGACAGGCGGAAACGCACGAGCCGCATAATATACAGCTCTTTCCCGCGCGGAACTCGCTTCCGACGGCGGAAACGGGGCAGACCTCGCGGCATTTGCCGCAGGAAACGCACTTTTTCGCGCGGACGCGGCATACGCCCGTCAGCGGTTTCATTTGTTTCTGAACGGCGGTGTTCGGTGTGCGTTCGGCGATCTCGAGAGGGGTTGCCGCGATCTCACCGCGCAAAAAAGCCGAAACGGTTTCGATACGCTCTCGCGTGAGGGCGTTTTTCTTTTGGTTCGTATAGGCGTGCGGGGCAGGGAGATGTGCGCCGCCGATCGGAGAAAAAGCGCGCTCCTGTAAGAGTTTTGCGCCTTGGGAAAGGCTCTTCCCCTTGTGAGCTCCTCCGTAAACGCAAAAAAGAAAAGCGTGCGCCCCGTTTCCTTCGCATTTTTCGAGAAACGCCGCGCAGGCTTCGGGGATCGCGCCGTTGTAAACGGGAAAAACGAACACGCATTCGTCGGTCGGAGAAAAGATGGGAATTTTTGCGCGGGAATCAGGCGCGGTGAGGTCGAGGAGCTCGTCGTGCGGCAAAGCGACGGCTTGCGCGATCGCCTTGCAACTCCCCGTCGGAGAAAAATAAAAAATACGCCGTCTGATCTGTTCCATATCTATATTGTAACAGCACTTTCGCCGCTTGTCAACGGGCAGAGGGGCGGGAAAGACCGAAACGGACGGCGGGAATGAAACTGTCGACGGCGGGAAACCGCTTTTTTCCGTAGGCGGAACGTCGGAAAGACCTGGGATCGCGAAAGGGCGGAAACGGCAGAGAAAGAGAGGGAGAGTCTGCTTGTCTGTTGCAAAGAAAAACGCCTCGGCGCATCGCTCCGAGGCGTAATGTCTGATTTACTGTCCGCGATGCGACCGACCTTGCGGGCGTGCCGCGGATGAGGCGGGATGGGAACCGCTTCGCAAGCCGATGGAGGACTCGTCCCTGCCGTTAAAGCCGGAGACCGCGCCGACTCTCAAAGGGCAACGGCATTACGGCGCCGAAAAACGCACCCGCAGGCAGTTTCAGGCGGGAACGACGTTGACGGAGATCTTCGCCGAAACTCCTTCCATTAGCCGTACTTCCGCGGAGAATGCGCCGAGCGTCTTGATCGGCTCTTTTAAGAGGATCTTCTTTTTGTCCACGTCGAAGCCTTTTTCCGCGAGGGCGGAGGCGATCTGTGCGGTCGTGACCGAACCGAATACCTTTCCGTTTTCGCCCACTTTGATGGAAACTTCCACTTCCACGCCTTTCATGTTGGCGGCAAGTTCCTGCAACGCCTTGACGTTTTCCGCCTTGTGATAGGCTTCCGCCGTGCGCTTCTGGCGTATCTCGTTGATCCCGCTCGCGGTTGCGACTTCCGCGAGTCCCTTTTTGAGCAGGAAGTTCTTGGCGTATCCGTCCGAAACTTCGATGATGTCGCCTTTTTTGCCGCTTCCTTTGACGTCTGCTTTCAGAATTACTTTCATAATGATCTCCTTTTCTGTTTTATTTTACAAAACGGCGGCATTTTTGTCAATAGGGTTTTGCTATTTTTTCGCGAAAAGCCTTCCGCGGACGTTTTTGTCAAGAAACGCGCACGGCGGGAAAAGGGGACGCTTTCGCGAGCGGAAGGGCGGAGATCGCCTTTACGCATGTATTTTTCCGTATACCCGTCATTTCCCGTCGGCGCTTTGATATATTTCCGTAAAATGGGGAATACTGAAAAGACAAGGAGGGAAAAGACATGGAAAAGAATGTCAACTGCGGCGTATCCTGCGGCGTGACCGATTGCAAGTTCAATCGCGGCGGCGCGGACTGTACGCTCGACAGGGTGCACATCGGAACGGCTTGCGACTGCGATCCCGAACACTGCACCTGCTGCGACAGCTATCAGAAGAAGAGATAACTCTCGGCACAAAGGGAAAGCCCTCCGAACTTCGGAGGGCTTGTCTTTTTTCATTTTTTATTTGCGTTTGCCCAGCTCGTTGAGCGCGCCGTTAAGAAAATACTCCGCGGTGGAATTTTTGCGGATGAGCTCTTTCGCCTCCGCAAACGAGCACCAATGCGCCTCGGCGATCTCCTGAGAATTGAGAACGATCTCTCCCTCCTCGACGGTCACGATGAAGTTGAGCATGAGCACGTCTTTCGCTTCATGATAGCGCGATGCATAGTATCTCCACTTGATCGCGGTCAGGCGAGTTTCTTCCTTGATCTCGCGCGGAATGGTCTTTTCCGCGTTTTCGCCCTTCTTGATGTATCCCGCAAGCAACGTGTAATCGTCCTCGCCGACGTGTTTGGCGAGTAAAATCTTATCCTCCGAACGGTTGACGACCGTCATGGACACGGCAACGGGAAAGAAGGGGAATTTGAAGCTCTCGCACTTCGTGCAGTAAGGCACGAGTCCTTCGTTTTCGAGGAAACGAAGGGTGAGTTTTTCTCCGCAGTCCCTGCAAAACATACTGTTTTTCCCTCCCAATGAATTTTTTACTATTTTAATCGTCTTGACGGGAAAAGTCAATCGTTTGCTGTGAAATATTTGCAAAAAATATGTAAAAAAATTGCACTTTTCGCGTTTTTTCGAAAAATCCCGACAAACGGGATTTTTCCGCCGTACACTTGACAATCCGCGCGATATTATTGTATAATGAAATGTATTTTTTATGACGGTATTTGCCCGCGCGGGCGGGAAAACGCCGTTAAAAACGAAGGAGAAGGGTGAACTATGTTAACATCCATTTGCGGGATCAACTGGGGCGACGAAGGAAAGGGCAGAATGGTCGATTTGCTGTCGCAGGAATTCGACATCGTCTGCCGTTATCAGGGCGGCAACAATGCGGGGCATACCGTTATCAACGAGCGCGGGAAATTTATTCTCAATCTGCTCCCTTCCGGCATTTTGCGCGAAGAAGTGGTCAACGTGCTCGGGAACGGCATGGTCGTCGACATCAAACATCTCACGCAGGAGATGGCGCGCCTGCGCGAACAGGGGATCCGCATCACTCCCGAAAATCTCAAGATCAGCGACAAGGCGGTCATCACCATGCCGTATCATGTCCAGCTCGACTGCCTTGAAGAGGAACGCCTTGCGGACAAGAAGTTCGGCTCTACCCGCCGCGGCATCGCGCCCGTCTATGCGGATAAATACATGAAAAAAGCGTTCCGTATGGGCGAATTGCTCAATACCAAGCTGATGTATGCGCGGATCAAGGACATCGTCGAATGGAAAAACCTCACCATCGTCGGCGGATACGGCGCGAAGCCCGTCACCGTCGAAGAGATGATCGATTATTTCAAGACGTACGGCGAACCGCTCAAAGAGTATATCTGCGACGTCGGACTTTACCTCAACGAGGCGAACAAGGCGGGCAAGAAGATCATGTTCGAGGCGCAGCTCGGTGCGCTCCGCGACATCGATTTCGGCATTTATCCCTACACATCCAGCTCTCCCACGATCGCGGCGTACGCGCCCATCGGGGCGGGCGTTCCCAACCTCAAGCTCGATCGCTCGATCGGCATCATGAAGGCGTATTCCACCTGCGTGGGCGAGGGACCGTTCACGGCGGAATATTTCGGCGAGAAGGCGGAAAAACTGCGCGCGGCGGGCGGCGAATACGGCGCGGCGACGGGCAGGCCGAGAAGAGTGGGGCCGTTCGACGTGGTCGCGTCCCGTTACGGCATCCGCTGTCAGGGCGCGGACGAGATCGCGCTCACCAAGCTCGACGTGCTTTCGGGGCATGAAGAGCTGGAGATCTGCACAGCGTACGAGCTGAACGGCAAGATCATTCACGAATTCCCGTTCACCGACGTGCTCGACGAGTGTAAACCCGTGTTCGAGAAGGTCAAGGGCTGGAACTGCGACATCTCCAAATGCCGCAAGCCTTCCGACCTTCCCAAAGAAGCGCTCGATTATATCCGCTATCTCGAAAAGGCGTGCGAATGCAAGATCCGTTACGTCTCCGTGGGTGCGGAACGCGAAGCATATATCAAGATGTACTGATAAGGAGCGTTGTCCCACGGCTTATGATCAGGCGTTTTTACAAGATGCACGGCATCGGAAACGACTATATTTATTTTGACTGTTTTGACGGAGAGCTTCCCGACCCCGAAGGGGCGTCGCGGAAGCTTTCCGACCGTCATTTTTCCGTCGGCGGCGACGGGATCGTCATGATCTGCAAAAGCGACGTTGCGGACGGCAAAATGCGGATGTTCAACGCGGACGGGAGCGAGGGCAAGATGTGCGGCAACGCCATTCGCTGCGTGGGCAAGTTCCTCTACGAGATTAAGGGCGTCCGTAAGGACGTCCTCACCGTGGAAACGCTCAGCGGGATCAAGACGCTGTATCTGAACGTGTCTGACGGAACCGTCGATTCGGTGCGCGTTGATATGGGGAAGGCAGAACTCGTTCCCGCCAACATCCCCGCGCGGTTCGAAGGCGATCGCGCCGTCGGCGTCCCGCTCGCCGTAGAGGGGAAAACGTACGCGGTGACGTGCGTTTCCATGGGTAATCCGCATTGCGTGGTGTTCGAGGATCCCGATGATCTCGATCTGGAAAAGATCGGGCCCGCATTCGAACATCACGATGCATTCCCCGAGCGCGTGAATACCGAATTTGTGCGCGTCATGGGCAAAAACGAAGTAAAAATGCGCGTCTGGGAGCGCGGAAGCGGCGAGACCTGGGCGTGCGGCACGGGCGCGTGCGCGGTCGCGGTCGCCTGCGTGCTGAACGGCTATTGCGAAAAGGGCGAGGACGTCACCGTGCACCTGCGCGGCGGGGATCTCGTCATCCGCTATACGGACGAAGCCGTCTTCATGACGGGCGGAGCGACGCTTGCCTTCACGGGCGAAGCGGAAGTGTAAGATCGCCGAAAGGACGAATAATAAACGATAGGAGCTTGAAAGGATACTTATGACGAAGTACATTTTTGTGACGGGCGGCGTGGTGTCGGGACTCGGAAAGGGGATCACGGCGGCGAGCCTCGGGCGGCTTTTGAAAATGCGCGGATACAAGGTCGCGTCGCAGAAACTCGACCCCTACATCAACATCGACCCCGGCACGATGAGCCCGTATCAGCACGGGGAAGTTTTCGTGACGGAGGACGGCGCGGAGACCGACCTCGACCTCGGGCATTACGAGCGGTTCATTGACGAAAACCTCAATAAATTCTCCAACCTCACGACGGGGAAGGTCTATTGGAACGTCCTCAACAAGGAAAGGAACGGCGAATATCTCGGACAGACGGTGCAGGTCATCCCGCACATCACCAACGAGATCAAATCCTTCATCTATCAGGTGGGCAAGACGTCCAACGCGGACATCGTCATCACCGAGATCGGCGGCACGACGGGCGACATCGAAAGCCAGCCCTTCATCGAGGCCATCCGTCAGGTTTCCCGCGAAGTGGGGCGCGACAACTGCTGCTTCATCCACGTCACGCTCGTTCCCTATATCTCCGGCTCCTGCGAATTCAAGAGCAAGCCGACCCAGCATTCCGTCAAGGAATTGCAGGGGATGGGCATTTCGCCCGACATCATTGTCGCGCGCGTCGATCAGCCGATGCCCGAGAGCATCCGCGAAAAGATTGCGATGTTCTGCAACGTCGCGCCCGAGTGCTGCATCGAGAACCTCACCGTTCCCGTCCTGTACGAAGCGCCCATGATGCTGGAAAAGAGCAATCTCTCCACGATCGTCTGCAAGATACTGCACCTCGAACCGCGCAAGATCGACCTGCGCGAGTGGGAGGATATGCTCAAACGCATCCACGCGCGCAACAAGGAAGTGCGCATCGCGCTGTGCGGCAAATACGTTCAGCTCCACGACGCGTATCTCTCCATCGCGGAAGCGCTCGCGCATGGCGGTTACGAAAACGGCGCGAAGGTGAACATCGACTGGATCGACACGGAGACCATCACGGCGGATAACGTCGGATCGCTCCTTTCGGGCGCTGACGGCGTGCTCGTACCCGGCGGATTCGGCGTCCGCGGGATCGAGGGGAAAGTGCTCGCCTGCAAATACGCGCGCGAACACAATATCCCTTATCTCGGCATCTGCCTCGGCATGCAGGTCGCGGTGGTGGAGTTTGCGCGTTCGGTGCTCGGCTATCAGGACGCAAATTCCTCCGAATTCTATCCCGAAGGCAAGCATTCCGTCATCGACCTCATGCCCGATCAGTACGGCGTGAAGATGGGCGGGACGATGCGTTTGGGCGCATATCCCTGCAAGGTGCTCGGTAAAATGATGAAGCAGGCGTACGGGAAGGATCTCATTCAGGAACGCCACAGACACCGTTTCGAGTTCAACAACGATTACCGCGCCGAGTTCGAAAAAAACGGGATGATCATCGCGGGCACGTCTCCCGACGGTTCGCTGTGCGAAGCGGTGGAGTATCCCGCCAACGATTTCTTTGTCGGCGTGCAGTTCCATCCCGAATTCAAATCGCGTCCCAACGGCGCGCATCCGCTCTTCCGCGAGTTCATCCGCTATGCGGTGAAATACATGGAAAAGAGGAAATAACAAAGTCCGCGCGAGCGGACTTTTCCGCAGGCGCAAAGAGGTTCCGATATGAAGATCAACGAAAATTTTCTCAATCTGAAAGACAGTTATCTGTTCGCCACGGTGGGCAGAAAGACGACGGAATATAAAAAGGCGCATCCCGACAAGGACGTCATCCGTCTGAGCATCGGCGACGTCACGCTCCCGCTCGCGCCCGTGGTCATCGAAGCGATGCACAAGGCGGTGGAGGAGATGTCCCGCAAGGAGACCTTCCACGGGTACGGACCCGATCAGTATTGCTATGCGTATGAAACGCTCATAAACTCCATTCTGGGCAGTTATGCCCGCAAGGGCGTGACGCTTCGTCCCGAAGAGATCTTCGTCTCCGACGGCGCGAAGTCCGATTGCGGCAATATCCTCGACATCTTTTCGGTAGACAACGTCGTGCTCGTGCCCGATCCCGTGTATCCCGTCTATGTGGATACCAACGTGATGGCGGGACGCAAGATCGTCTATGCGGACGCGAACGAGGCGAACGGGTTCCTGCCCATGCCCGACAAAAGCGTGGACGCGGACATCGTTTACATCTGTTCGCCCAACAATCCGACGGGCGCGGCTTACAGCAAGGAACAGCTTAAAGCGTGGGTGGATTATGCGCTCGAAAAGGACGCGGTCATCCTCTACGACGCGGCGTATGAGTTTTTCGTCACCGACGAACATCGCGCGCGCAGCATCTATCAGGTGGAAGGCGCGGAAAAGTGCGCGATCGAGCTTTGCTCCTATTCCAAGACGGCGGGATTCACGGGCGTGCGTTGCGGTTATACGGTCGTTCCGACCGCGCTCGTGCGCGGCGGCGTGAGCCTGAACAAGCTGTGGGCGCGCCGTCAGTCCACCAAGTTCAACGGCGTCTCTTACGTCACGCAGATGGGCGCGGCGGCGGTGTTCTCCGAAGAGGGGGAAAAGCAGTGCCGCGAAAACCTCGCGTATTATCAGAAGAATGCAAAGACGATCGCCGATTGTCTCGACGAGCTGGGGATCTGGTACACGGGCGGCAAAAATTCGCCTTATCTCTGGCTGAAATGCCCCGACGGCATGGACAGTTGGGCGTTTTTCGATAAACTTCTCGAAGAGGCGAACGTCGTCGGCACGCCGGGAAGCGGGTTCGGGAAGAACGGGGAAGGATATTTCCGCCTGACCGCGTTCGGCAGCGCGGAGGCGACCAAAGAAGCCTGCCGCAGGATCAAAGCGGTGCTCGGCAAAAAGTGAGGTCTGAAATGGCGCTACCAAAGAGAGAAGCGGGCGTATTGTGTCATATTTCCTCCCTCCCCAACGAATACGGGATCGGAACGCTCGGGAAAGAGGCGTATGAGTTCGCAAAGAAGCTCGCCGCAAACGGCATAAAAAACTGGCAGATCCTGCCCCTCGTGCAAACGGGTTACGGGGACTCTCCCTATCAGTCGGTGTTCTGCAATTCGGGCAATCCCTATTTCATCGATCTCGTCCGTCTGAAAAGAGAGGGACTATTGACCAAGCGCGAGTTGAAAGCGGCGCGCCTTCCTGCCGGAAAAGTCGATTATGGCGCGCTCTATCAGTCGCGTTATGCGGTGCTTCGTACCGCATTTTCGCGGTTTTATCTGGACGATACCGATTTCCACGCCTTCGTCAAGAGCGGCTTCGCCGAGGATTACGCGATGTTTATGACGGCGAAAGGGGTATTCGGGAACCGTCCGTTTAACGAATGGGACAGGGAGATCAAATACCGCGACGCGGACGCGCTCGAAAAGCTGCGTACCGATCATCACGAAGAATATCTCTTCTGGCAGTTCCTGCAATATGAATTTTACCGTCAGTGGAAAGATCTCAAAGCGTTTGCGAACGGGCTGGGCGTGAAGATCATCGGGGATATTCCGCTGTATGTCGCTTACGACAGCGCGGACGTCTGGGCGCATCCCGATCTGTTCAAGCTGGACGAAGATCTCAACATGACCAAAGTCGCGGGCGTCCCGCCCGATTACTTCTGCGAAACGGGGCAGTTGTGGGGCAATCCCATTTACGATTGGGACGCGCACCGCGCGGACGGGTATGCCTGGTGGAACCGCCGCCTCTCCTGTGCGCTCGAAACGTACGATCTCGTCCGCATCGATCACTTCCGCGGTCTTGACCGCTATTATGAAGTGGACGCGGGTGCGGAAAATGCAATCGACGGCGCATGGCGCGACGGTCCCAAGGAGGCGCTGTTCTCCGCGCTCACGCAGAAAAAACGCGCCCGCATCATTGCGGAGGATCTCGGACTCATGGACGACGGCGTGCGTTCGCTGTTGCAGAGGACGGGCTTCCCCGGGATGCGCGTGCTCCTGTTCGCCTTCGACGGAAGCCCCGAAAACGATTATCTTCCGAGTAATTACATCGAAAATTGCGTATGCTATACGGGAACGCACGACAACGATACGGTCGCGGGATACGTCAAATCGCTCTCGACGGAGGAATATATCCTGTTCCGCTCGAGCGTGGCGGCGGAGCTCGAACGGTGCGGGATGAAAGTCAGATTGGGCAATCGTCCTAAGGGCTATTGCAGGCTGTTCCGCCGCATGGCGCTTGCGAGCAATGCGCGGCTCGCCGTGATCCCCGTTCAGGATATTCTCGGTCTGGACAACGACAGCCGCATGAATCTTCCCGGGCATAACGGCGGGAACTGGCAGTTCCGCTTGAAAAAACTTCCTTCCGCGCATGCGATGAAGGATGTCAGGCGCATGATCGAAAGATACGGCAGGTGAAATATGGCAGAAGAAAAACAGGAAAAGAAAGTAGGCAGGGTACGCGGATTTTTTCGCGAGTTCCGTCAGTTTTTGAGCAGAGGAAACATCCTCGACCTCGCCGTCGGCGTGATCATCGGCGGCGCGTTCGGGAAGATCGTGACAAGTCTCACGAACGACATCATCATGCCTCTCATTACGATGGCGATGGGAAAGAACAGTATCTCCGAACTTTCCGTCGTTCTCCGCCCTGCGGAATATAATGAAGCGGGCGAGCTGGTCACCGAGGCACTGCTCTGGAATTGGGGCAATTTCTTGCAGACGGTCATCGATTTCGTCATCATCGCGTTTGTGGTGTTCCTCATCATAAAGACGCTGATGGGCGTCAAAAAGGTGGGGGCGCGTGTTTCGAGCGAAGCGGAAGAGATCGTTGGAAGGGTAAAAAGAGCGGTAGAAGGCGAGAGCCGAGAGGGTGAAAAAGCGGATGCGCCCGCCGCGCCTTCTGCGGAAGACGATGCCGCGCAGACGCCGCCCGAAGAGAAATAAATCAGTTTTGCACGGGATAAAGAGAAGCCGCCCGCCGCTGTTATCAGCGGCGGGCGGCATTTTGTTTTTTGTCTGGCGCGTTTTCGTTTCACACGTTTCTTGCACGAAGGGCAATGAGCGGACGATTTAGGGGCGGCGTTTGGCAACAAATAGATGAATTGTCAAACTAAGTGCAACACTTTTTAAGATTTAGTTCAAATAAATCTTGCGGTGTTCGGAAATGCAAAAC
>CALVLH010000006.1 GCA_944336975.1 uncultured Clostridia bacterium | reverse complement strand
CTGTATCTGGAGCTGGAAGGGCTTAAGATCAAGGCGAGCGTGGAAGAGGCGCTCGGACTGGTGAAGGAGTTCGTCGCAATTCCCGAGACGGACGGCAACGCGGAGGAGCTCATCCTCAAAGTGCTGTCCCTGAACTTCGGCGAAGTGATCGCGATCTCCGAAGACGGCACCGCTCTTTCGGTGGTGCTGAAAGGCACGGAACTTCTGAAAGCGCTGGGCGTGGAGTTCGAGCTGGGCGACGTCATGCTGAACGTGACGGAAAGCGGACTCACGGCGTCTGCTTACGGCGCGGAGATCTCCGTGATGGCGGGCGAAGCGTTCGCCGCAGACACGGAAGGGTACACGGACATCGTCAAATATGCGGGATACCTCATCGACCTGTTCTCCAACGAGAACCTCAAAGCGGACATCTCGTTCGCGAGCGGGGACCTTGCGCTCGATGGCACGGTGGCGCTCAATCTCAAAGATCTGCTCGTCAAGGGTGAATTCGTCGTCTCGTACAAAGACATTGAAAAGGACGTCAAAGTCATTTACGGCGAGAACGTCCTGTATCTGGAGCTGGAAGGGCTGAAAGTCAAGGCGAGCGTGGAAGAAGCGCTCGGGCTCGTGAAGGAGTTTGTCGCGATCCCCGAGACGGACGGGAACGCGGAGGAGCTCATCCTCAAAGTGCTGTCTTTGAACTTCGGCGAAGTCATTGACATTTCCGAAGACGGCACGTCGCTGTCGGTGGTGCTGAAAGGCACGGAACTCCTGAAAGCGTTCGGCGTGGAATTCGAGCTGGGCGACGTGGCGCTGAACGTGACGGAGAGCGGACTCACCGCTTCCGCTTACGGTGCTACCGTTGCGGTCACGGCGGGCGAAGCGTTCACCGCAGACACGGAAGGGTATACGGACATCGTCAAATACGCGGGTTATCTCATCGACCTGTTCTCCAACGAGAACCTCAAAGCAGATCTTTCGTTCGCGAACGGCGACCTTGCGCTCGATGGCACGGTGGCGCTCAACCTCAACGACCTGCTCGTCAAGGGCGAGTTCGTGGTCTCGTATAAAGGCGTACAGAAAGACGTCAAAGTCATCTATGGCGAGAACGTCCTGTATCTGGAGCTGGAAGGGCTGAAAGTCAAGGCGAGCGTGGAAGAAGCGCTCGGACTCGTGAAGGAGTTCGTCGCAATTCCCGAGACGGACGGCAACGCGGAGGAGCTCATCCTCAAAGTGCTGTCCCTGAACTTCGGCGAAGTGATCGCGATCTCCGAAGACGGCACCGCTCTTTCGGTGGTGCTGAAAGGCACGGAACTTCTGAAAGCGCTGGGCGTGGAGTTCGAGCTGGGCGACGTCATGCTGAACGTGACGGAAAGCGGACTCACGGCGTCTGCTTACGGCGCGGAGATCTCCGTGATGGCGGGCGAGGCGTTCGCCGCGGATACGGAAGGGTACACGGACATCGTCAGATATGCGGGATATCTCATCGACCTGTTCTCCAACGAGAACCTCAAAGCGGACATCTCGTTCGCGAACGGCGACCTTGCGCTCGATGGCACTGTGGCGCTCAACCTCAAAAACCTGTTCGTGAAAGGCGAGTTTGTCGTCTCGTATAAAGGCGTACAGAAAGACGTCAAAGTCATTTACGGCGAGAACGTCCTGTATCTGGAATTGGAAGGGCTGAAAGTCAAGGCGAACATAGAAGAAGCGCTCGGACTCGTGAAGGAGTTCGTCGCAATTCCCGAGACGGACGGCAACGCGGAGGAGCTCATCCTCAAAGTGCTGTCCCTGAACTTCGGTGAAGTCATTGACATTTCCGAAGACGGCACCGCTCTTTCGGTGGTGCTGAAAGGCACGGAGCTTCTGAAAGCGCTGGGCGTGGAGTTCGAGCTCGGCGACGTCACGCTGAACGTGACGGAGAGCGGGCTCACGGCTTCCGCTTACGGTGCGGAGATCTCCGTGACGGCGGGCGAGGCGTTCACCGCAGACACGGAAGGGTACACGGACATCGTCAAATATGCGGGATACCTCATAGACCTGTTCTCCAACGAGAACCTGAAAGCGGACATCTCGTTCGCGAGCGGCGACCTCGCGCTCGATGGCACGGTGGCGCTCAACCTCAACGACCTGCTCGTCAAGGGCGAGTTCGTGGTCGTGTATAAAGGCGTACAGAAAGACGTCAAAGTCATCTACGGCGAGAACGTCCTGTATCTGGAGCTGGAAGGACTGAAAGTCAAGGCGAACGCAGAAGAAGCGCTCGGGCTTGTCAAAGAGTTCGTCGCGATCCCCGAGACGGACGGGAACGCGGAAGATCTTCTCCTCAAAGTGCTGTCTCTGAACTTCGGCGAGGTCATCAACATTTCCGAAGACGGCACGTCGCTTTCGGTGGTGCTGAAAGGTACGGAACTCCTGAAAGCGTTCGGTGTGGAATTCGAGCTCGGGGACGTGGCGCTGAACGTGACGGAAAGCGGGCTCACCGCTTCCGCTCTGGGTGCGGAGATCTCCGTGACGGCGGGCGAAGCGTTCACCGCAGACACGGAAGGATATACGGACATCGTCAAATACGCGGGTTATCTCATCGACCTGTTCTCCAACGAGAACCTCAAAGCAGAACTCTCGTTCGCGAACGGCGACCTTGCGCTCGATGGCACGGTGGCGCTCAATCTCAAAGATCTGCTTGTGAAAGGCGAATTCGTGCTCAGCTATAAGGGCGTACAGAAAGACGTCAAAGTTATCTACGGCGAGAACGTCCTGTATCTGGAGCTGGAAGGGCTGAAAGTCAAGGCGAGCGTGGAAGAAGCGCTCGGATTGGTCAAAGAGTTTGTTTCGATCCCCGAAACGGACGGCAACGCGGAGGATATCCTCCTCAAAGTGCTGTCCCTTAACTTCGGCGAGGTGATCTCTGTTTCCGAGGACGGCACCGCTCTCTCGGTGGTGCTGAAAGGCACGGAACTTCTCAAAGCGTTGGGCGTGGAATTCGAGCTTGGAGACGTCACGCTGAACGTAACGGAGAGCGGACTCACCGCTTCCGCTTACGGTGCTACCGTTGCGGTCACGGCGGGCGAAGCGTTCACCGCAGACACGGAAGGGTATACGGACATCGTCAAATATGCGGGATACCTCATCGACCTGTTCTCCAACGAGAACCTCAAAGCAGAACTCTCGTTCGCGAACGGCGACCTTGCGCTCGATGGCACGGTGGCGCTCAATCTCAAAGATCTGCTCGTCAAGGGCGAGTTTGTCGTCTCGTATAAGGGCATCGAGAAGGACGTCAAAATTATCTACGGCGAGAACGTCCTGTATCTGGAGCTGGAAGGGCTGAAAGTCAAGGCGAACATAGAAGAAGCGCTCGGGCTTGTGAAGGAGTTCGTCGCAATTCCCGAGACGGACGGCAACGCGGAGGATATCCTCCTCAAAGTGCTGTCTCTCAACTTCGGCGAAGTCATCAACATTTCCGAAGACGGCACGTCGCTGTCGGTGGTGCTGAAAGGCACGGAACTCCTGAAAGCGCTGGGCGTGGAATTCGAGCTCGGCGACGTCACGCTGAACGTAACGGAGAGCGGACTCACCGCTTCCGCTTACGGTGCTACCGTTGCGGTCACGGCGGGCGAAGCGTTCACCGCAGACACGGAAGGGTATACGGACATCGTCAAATATGCGGGATACCTCATCGACCTGTTCTCCAACGAGAACCTCAAAGCAGAACTCTCGTTCGCGAACGGCGACCTTGCGCTGAGCGGCAATATCGATCTCAACCTCAAAAACCTGCTCGTCAAGGGCGAGTTCGTCGTCTCGTATAAAGGCGTACAGAAAGACGTCAAAGTCATCTATGGCGAGAACGTCCTGTATCTGGAATTAGAAGGGCTGAAAGTCAAGGCGAGCGTGGAAGAAGCGCTCGGACTCGTGAAGGAGTTCGTCGCGATCCCCGAAACGGACGGCAGCGCGGAGGACATCCTCCTCAAAGTGCTGTCCCTGAACTTCGGCGAGGTGATCTCTGTTTCCGAGGACGGCACCGCTCTCTCGGTGGTGCTGAAAGGTACGGAACTTCTGAAAGCGTTCGGCGTAGAGTTCGAGCTCGGCGACGTGGCGCTGAACGTGACGGAAAGCGGGCTCACCGCATCGGCACTTGGCGCGGAGATCTCGGTCACCGCGGGCGAAGCGTTCACCGCAGATACGGAAGGGTACACGGACATCGTCAAATACGCGGGTTATCTCATCGACCTGTTCTCCAACGAGAACCTCAAAGCAGAACTCTCGTTCGCGAACGGCGACCTTGCGCTCGATGGCACGGTGGCGCTCAACCTCAAAGATCTGCTCGTCAAGGGCGAGTTCGTCGTCTCGTACAAAGGCATTGAAAAGGATGTCAAAGTCATCTACGGCGAGAACGTCCTGTATCTGGAACTGGAAGGACTGAAAGTCAAGGCGAGCGTGGAAGAAGCGCTCGGACTCGTGAAGGAGTTCGTCGCAATTCCCGAGACGGACGGCAACGCGGAGGAGCTCATCCTCAAAGTGCTGTCCCTCAACTTCGGCGAGGTGATCTCTGTTTCCGAGGACGGCACCGCTCTCTCGGTGGTGCTGAAAGGCACGGAACTTCTGAAAGCGCTGGGCGTGGAATTCGAGCTCGGAGACGTCATGCTGAACGTGACGGAGAGCGGGCTCACCGCTTCCGCATACGGTGCGGAGATCTCCGTCACGGCGGGCGAGGAATTTGCCGCGGATACGGAAGGATATACGGATATCGTCAGATATGCGGGATACCTCATCGATCTGTTCTCCAACGAGAACCTCAAAGCGGACATCTCGTTCGCGAGCGGCGACCTTGCGCTCAATGGTACGGTAGCGCTCAACCTCAAAGACCTGCTCGTCAAGGGCGAGTTTGTCGTCTCGTATAAGGGCATCGAGAAGGACGTCAAAGTAATTTACGGCGAGAACGTCCTGTATCTGGAACTGGAAGGGCTGAAAGTCAAGGCGAACACAGAAGAAGCGCTCGGGCTTGTGAAGGAGTTTGTCGCGATCCCCGAGACGGACGGGAACGCGGAGGACATTCTCCTCAAAGTGCTGTCCCTCAACTTCGGCGAGGTGATCTCTGTTTCCGAGGACGGCACCGCTCTCTCGGTGGTGCTGAAAGGCACGGAACTTCTCAAAGCGCTGGGCGTGGAGTTCGAACTCGGCGACGTGGCGCTGAATGTGACGGAGAGCGGACTGACCGCATCGGCACTTGGCGCGGAGATCTCCGTCACGGCAGGCGAGGCGTTTGCCGCGGATACGGAAGGGTATGTCGACGCGATCGGTACGATCGAAGCAATTCTCTCCATCGTAAAGCAGGAAGGGGTTTCGCTCGGCGGCGCGGTCGATCTTACGGTCGGTACGACGCAGGTCAACCTTATTCTCAACAAAGCGGCGATCTCCTGGAAGGACGGATTCAGACTGTATGCGGAAATGACCGTATACGTCGCGGGAACGCAGCACGATATTCTGTTGCAGACGGACGGAACGAGCGTGCAGATCGCTTACGGCGCGGTGGGGGCGACCCTTTCCAAGGAAGAGCTGCCCACGCTGGAAGAGGCGATCGTCACCCTGTACAACCGCATCAAAGCGGTGGTGGACGAAGCCGTCGTTGCGGCGGAAAGCCCGCTTCCCGCAGTCTCCGGTTGGGAAGATCTGCTCGCGCTCCTCGGCCTCGGCGAACAGCTTAGCGGGATCATGGATACGGCGAGCGCGCCGATCGGCGATACCGTTGCGGGGCTTCTCGGACAGATCGAGTTCTGTGCGCCGACGCAGCCCAACGGGATCTTCGTGATCAGGATGGGCGCGCTGACGGCGGAACTGTTGCAGAATCCCGCCGACGAAAAGCTCATATTGCAGATCGATTATGCGGGCGACGGATTTGCGGTGAGCGCGGAAGTTCATGCGGAAGCGCTGACGGGCGCATTCCCCGCGATCCCCGAAAGCGTACATCTTCTGACGGCGGATGATTTTGCAGTACTCTGCGATTACATCGGTTCGGCGGCAGAGAGCCTGCTCCTTGATGAGATCACCGTGGGGCTGGAAGGAACGGTGCTGAGCACGGCGGAAGAATACGCGCCTTTCGGCGGCGTGAAATATGCGCTCGGCGCGCAGATCGAGTACCGTTCGGGCGGGACGTTCCCCGTAGCGCTCGATCTCGACGGAAAAAAGATTACCGTCAGTCCCGACGTATATGCACATATCGGGCTGGACATGGTCGCTTCGCTTGCGGGCGATCAGAGCCTGTATCTCGATTTCTATCTCCTGGACGCGAACCCCGACGGGAGCACCGACGGCATCCTCGATCTCTATCTGAGCGTTTCCCGCTTTGCGGCGGGTGCGGCGAAATACGCGCCGCTCAATCTCTATCTGCCTGCGGACGATCTGATGACGGCAGTTTCCGCCGTCCTTTCGATGGCGGGGCTCGATTCCGGCTTCCTCAACGAGACGATCGTTTCCGAGTGGCTGGACGTCGAAACGACGGAACAGCTCCGCGCGCTGGGCGAGAGTCTCAAAGGCACGCTCGGTCTGGACGAATTGCTGGGCGCGCTCGGCGTATCCGCGATGAGCGAAACGGACGCGTTCGTCGTGTCCGATCTCATCCGCGATTTCACGGTAACGGATGAAGCCGTATCGCTCACGCTCGAATCGGATACGGTCTACGGCGCGTCCATGCCCGACGATATCTTCCTGTCGCTGACGAAGGGCGCGGTCGCCTCCGCAGACGGCGCGACGCGCGGCTATCTCTCTTCGTTCCGTCTCGACAACGTCTATACGGACGCGACGGCGACAGAGAAGCTCTCGCTCGCGCTCGCGCTTGTTCCTTCCTGCGCGGCGGGCGGAGTTTCCATCGGCAGTTATTACAACTTCACGGGCGTGGGACAGCTTCTGAAGACGTTGGCAAAATCGGCGACGCATCCCGCGGGAGACGGATATGCCGTCAACGATTACTTCTTCTTAAACGGCACGGTCGATCTCAACGCGCTGTCCCTGCTCAAAGTGACGGTGAATATCGAGGGGATCGCGGTGTATCTGGACGAAGACTTCAACGTCGCCGTCGATATGCGTATCAGCTATCCCGGCGTGCAGGAGCTCAATCAGGTGCTCATCAACGGCGATTCGTCGGTGGATCTTTCCATCCGCGGCGGAATGGTATACATGAAGCGCGTGCAGACGAGCGAATATTACTGGAATACCCTCATCAGCATGAAGGAACGCGAGATCGAGCCCGTCACGCTTTACCGCGTGATGCCGCTGGATCGGTTCCTGGACGATATTCTCAACCAGCTCGTGTTCCTCTTTAACTTCGGCGACCTGATCGCCGATCAGATCGCGGGCAGCGGAGATCCCGCGCCTGCGGAAAGCGTCGCAGAGGATTACGGCGCGATGATCGCTTCCTATCTCACGTCCTATTCGTATGCGGCGGGGGCGTCTCCCGCATGGACGGTCGTGCTCAACGGCGCGAGCCTGACGGACGACGTGATGGGGGACATCGGCATCACCCTCAGCACTTCCGCGGACGGCATTCTCAGCGGACTGACCGCGACGACTTCCGTCTATTCCGTGATGGACATCACCGCGCAGCTTACCTATCGCAATCCCCGCGGACAGATGCAGGAGGGCGTGACCGATCCCACGGTGAACATCGGCGAATATCTCGAACGGGAGATGAGCAAAGGCCTTGCCCAAGCGGATTGGGAAAATACCCTTTATCTCGAAGCGGCGCCCAAGAGCGCGAACTTCATCGCGGTGGGCGAACTCCTGAATACGCAGACGGTGCTGTGCGATACGGCGACGAATGCGATCTATACGCAGCTTTCCTATCCCGACCTGAGCGCATATCCCGAACTGACGGGGTACCGCCTCGGCTGGAAGCAGGCGGACGTCCTGCCCGCGGACGGGAACATCTATGCGAACTACGTCGCGAACGTCTATACCGTCACGATCCTGAGCGAGCGCGAAGCGGAAGGCATGACCTTCGACGGGGCGCTCGGGATGTGGAAAGCGGAACTTCCCTATACCTACGGCACGAAGCTGGAACTTCCCGCGGGGCTGTTCGCCGACAAGGCGATGCAGACGGTCTCGTATACGGACGCGGACGGGAAGGCATATTCCTTCGTGGAGAACATCCTTTCCGATCTGACGCTGACCGCGCATTGGGATTACATCGAGTACACCGTGCAGTTCGTCGCGGACGGCGAAATCGTCGGAACGCAGACGGCGCATTACGGCGACGCGATCGAATATCCCGAGATCCCCGAAAAGACGGGTTACGACGTCGTCGGCTGGAACACTTCCGTCCCGACGGCGGAAGGGGATATGACCGTCGAGGCGGTCTATGCCGCAAAGACGTTCACGGTCACCCTGTACAGCGAATTTGAGCTGGACGGATTTACTGCCTGCGAGGGCGGATATACGCTTGCGCTTGCTTATACCTACGGGGAAACGCTTGCGCTTCCCGTCGGGGTGGAACGAGAACATCACTTCCTCAACGTGTATGAGGATGCGGAAGGAAAGACGTATACGGTCGTGGAAAACATCCTTTCCGACCTCACGCTCACGGCGCGCTGGGAAGAGCTGGGATACAAGGTGGATTTTGTGGCGGACGGCGTGACGGTCGCGACGCACAACTACTATGAAGGCGATTCCCTCAATCCTCCCGCAGTGCCCGGAAAGGCGGGTTATGTCGGAAGCTGGGATATCCCCGAGGGATATACGGTAAGCGGAGACGATACCGTATATGCGGTGTATACACCCGCGACGTACACGGTCACCGTGTACAGCGATCTCGCGGCGGACGGATTCGCGGCGACGGGGGACGGAAGGCATTCCTACTCGTTCGACTATACCTACGGGAGCGCGGCGGTCGTGCTGGATCCTTCGCTGAAAGTTCCCTGCTACGATTTCGGCGGGTATACGCTTGCGGACGGCACGCCCGTTTCGCAGGTGGAGAACATCGTCTCCGACCTCGCGGTCTATGTCGTCTGGGTTGACAACACCGTTACCGTGCGGCTGAGCAGCGATGCGGAATTTAACGGATACGAGGGATATAACGCCGCAGACGGCTATTATCTCACGGTGAAGTTCAACGACGTTTACGACCTGACGCAGTCGCTGACGGCGGTAGGTTATAAGCAGTTCGGCTGGTGGACGGAAGCGAACGGGAGCTGGGAGCGCGTGACCTCGGTCGCAGGGTTAGACGGCGCGGCCGTCTGGGCGGCGTGGATCGCGGACGATCTGAACGTCACGGTCACGGAAGCGTCAACTTCTCTCGGAAGCTGGGGCGGCACCTGGACGATCGGCGGCACTTATCAGGGCGGCAAGCCTTACGGCGATCACAGCAAGGAGATCTTCTCCTCGGTCGGCGTTTCCCGCAGCGACGGCGTTTACTACCGTGCGTCCAAGGACGGCGTGAGCGCAGGCGACACATTAAGCAGCGGCGACCTGGTCGGCGTTTCGGGCGGGACCTTCTATAAATCGGGCATGACGTCTGCGAAGGGTTCGCTTTGGAAGTACGGCGGCGCGGATGCGCACATCACCTATTCGTACGGAGATCTCTCCGTCACGGTGGACAGCGCGACGGTATTCCGCAAGAA
The DNA here is from genome assembly GCA_944336975.1 of uncultured Clostridia bacterium. Classification (GTDB taxonomy): domain Bacteria; phylum Bacillota; class Clostridia; order Christensenellales; family Borkfalkiaceae; genus Gallimonas. The sequence continues at coordinate 87,648 of CALVLH010000006.1, read as the reverse complement.
ATAACGTTACGGCGCCGCACGGAAGGCGTTTCGGAAAAGGAATGAACGGATACGGGCGGGGGCGATGCTCCCGCCCGTAAATTTTTCGAAAAAAATACTTGCAATTTTGAATATGGTATGATATAATGCATACAATATTCAATGCAGGGATGCGGAACAGTACCCCGTGAGCGCTTTTTCAGAGATTTGTCGGTCGGTGCGAGACAAAAGGGCGGTGCGGGCGAACTCGCCGCGGAGCAGTCCGTCTGAACGAGGCAGTAGGGCGGAACGGATTCCCACCGTTACAGGGGAAGGATATGGATGTATCCGCAAAGAGGCGGGATTTTCCCGCAATAAGAGTGGTACCGCGCGTAGCCCCGCGTCTCTTAAATGAGACGCGGGGCTATTTATATTTCATGAGGTGAAGTATGGAAAACAGCAGCAAGTATCGCAAACAGTATTTTCTCCCGCCCGAACGGTGCATGGACTGGGCGGAAAAGGACAGCGTCGAACAGGCGCCCGTCTGGTGCAGCGTGGACCTTCGCGACGGCAACCAAGCGCTCATCGAGCCGATGTCCCTCGAAACCAAAGTAGAGTTTTTCAATCTCCTCGTCGAGATCGGGTTTAAGGAGATCGAAGTGGGCTTCCCTGCGGCGAGCGAGACGGAATATGACTTCCTGCGCGCGCTCATCGAGCGCAATCTCATCCCCGAGGACGTCACCATTCAGGTGCTGACGCAGGCGCGCGAGCACATCATCCGCAAGACGTTCGAGGCGATCCGCGGCGCGAAGAACGTCATCGTGCACGTCTACAATTCCACTTCCGTCGCACAGCGCGAACAGGTGTTCCGCAAGAGCAAGGCGGAGATCCTCAAGATCGCGACGGACGGCGCGGAGCTTCTGAAAAAACTGACCGAAGAGGCGGGGGAGAACTACCGTTTCGAATATTCGCCCGAGAGTTTCACGGGCACCGAGCCCGAATACGCGCTGGAAGTGTGCAACGCGGTGCTCGACATCTGGCAACCGACCGCCGACCGAAAGGCGATCATCAACCTCCCCGCGACGGTGGAGAACGGGATGCCGCACGTCTATGCGCAGCAGATCGAATATATGCACAAGCATCTCCGTCACCGCGAGAACACGGTCATCTCCCTGCACCCGCACAACGACCGCGGATGCGGCGTGGCGGCGTGCGAAATGGGACTTCTGGCGGGCGCGGACCGCATCGAGGGCACGCTGTTCGGCAACGGCGAACGCACGGGCAACGCGGACGTCGTCACCGTCGCGATGAATATGTTCTCGCAGGGCGTCGATCCCAAGCTCAATTTTGCCAATATGCCCTACATCGCGGCGCTGTATAAGACCTTCACGGGAATGGAAGTCTCGCCCCGTCAGCCGTATGCGGGCGAGCTGGTGTTCGCGGCGTTTTCAGGTTCGCATCAGGACGCGATCGCAAAGGGGATGCACTTCCGCGAGAACAAGCAGGATCCGACCTGGGACGTTCCCTATCTCCCCATCGACCCCAAGGACGTGGGCAGGGAATACGATTCGGACGTCATCCGCATCAACTCGCAGTCGGGCAAGGGCGGCGTCGGGTACGTCCTCGAACAGGTGTATGGCATCAAGATGCCTCTGAAAATGAAAGAGGCGATGGGGTATGCCGCAAAGCACGTCTCCGACGTGGAGCACAAGGAGCTCAAAGCCCCCGAGCTTTACGACATCTTTGAAAAGGAATTCGTCTTCCCGCGCGAAAAATTCGACATCGGCGAATGCCATTACCGTCAGGTGGACGGCATCACGGCGATCGTGGAGATCGTGGAAGGGGAAAAGCATACGACCGTCGAAGCGACGGGCAACGGGCGTCTGGACGCGGTCTCCAACGCGCTCAAAAAGCACTTCGGGCTGAGCTATACCATCACGGGATACGAACAGCACGCGCTCACGTCCGGCTCGTTCGCGCAGGCGATCTCCTATCTCGGCGTGGAAAAGGACGGCGTCGTCTATTGGGGCGCGGGGGAGCATACGGACATCATCCGTGCGTCCGTCGCCGCGCTCGTCGCCGCGCTCAACAACTACTTCCGTAAGTAACGCTCATCTGCCGCGTATGCTTGCGACGCGGGAACGTTTTCATAAGAGTTTTGATCGGAAAAGGGAAAAGCGCGCCGCGCAAGGATTTTCCTTGCGCGGCGCGCTTTTCTTTTTTCAGGTTCAGGCGAGATACCTCGCGCCCTTCATGATGATCTCCGCCATTTCGTCGGCGAACTGTTCCACGGGAACGCGCTGTCTGGAGGCGAGCCGCCCCTGCAGGCAGGAAATGCACCCGGACGAGACGAAGCGGTAAAACTGCGCCACCTTTTCGGGGGTGGATTCGCGGAAATATTTCGCGTAATATTCCATGCACAGCCGTTTTCCCAGTTCGATGAATTTCATCACGCCGCCCGTGTTGTCGGAGGAGAGGATGAGGTTGCAGACGTCCTCGTTCTTTTCGAGCAGGGCGAACACGGTGCGGCAGATCTCCCGCGTGGAGTGGAGCACGTCCGTCTTTTCGAACGCCGTCTTGATCGCCTCGGTAAAGGATGCGAGAAAGTCGTTTTCGAGCTGCTCGTTCAGGTCGTAGACGTCCATGAAATGCGCGTAAAAGGTGCCTCTTCCCACGCCCGCGCGATCGCACAGCTCCCTGACGGTGATCTTCCGTAGCGGTTTTTCTTTTCTCAGCTGTAAAAAGGCGTCGATGATCATCTTGTGCGTCAGTTTCACGCGAAGATCCCGATTTTCAATGTTCATCGTTTTGTCCTCCTTTCGGACACATTCGGAAAAAGTGTACGATTACGCACGAAGTCCCGAAAATTGCCCGTTCTGCCTTTCCTTATTCCGTGGTATAATCAAGATGAAGAAAAAGACAGTCGCTGATATTGATATAATTATACCACATCGGTGACGATTTTGCAACACGGGGGCGAAATTATGAAGAAGATTTATCTGATCACGGGTGCGAGCGGGCACGTCGGAAGTGCGTTGTGCGCCTGCCTGAAAGAGCGCGGCGAGCGGATGCGCGCGCTCGTCCTGCGCGGCGAGGATACGGGCTTGTTGAGGCGTCTGGGCGTCGAGATCGCGTTCGGCGACGTGCGCAACAAAGACGAATTGCGCGCCTTTTTCTCCGTGCCCGAGGGGTATACGCCCGTCGTCGTGCATTGCGCGGCGATCGTGGACATCGGCGGCGGAAAGAATTCCGCGCTGGAAGAGGTCAACGTCGGCGGGACGATCAACGTCATGGAAGAGAGCCGCCGTGTCGGCGCGGAGAAGATCGTCTATGTGAGTTCCGTCCACGCGCTGAGCGATCTGCCGAAAGGCAGAGTCAAGCGCGAACAGACGGAATATTTCCCCGACGAAGTGGACGGGGCATACGCCAAATCCAAGGCGCGCGCCGCCAACGCGGTGCTCGCCATGGCGAAGGAAGGGCTTCCCGTCGTCATCGTACAGCCGTCGGGCATCATCGGGCCGTATAACGGCAAGGCAAACCATCTCGTTCAGCTCATCAAGAACTATCTCACGGGCAAACTGCCCGCGGGCGTGAAGGGGGGATACGATTTTGTGGACGTGCGCGACGTCGCGGACGGGATCCTCGCGGCGGAAGAATATGGCAGGGCGGGGGAGAGCTATCTTCTGACGGGGAATTATCATCCCATCCCGCAGATGCTCGCCATGCTGCGTTCGATCGCGGGCGGCAGGAAGATCGGCAGCGTTCCCTTCTGGCTGGCGAAGATGTGCGCGCCGCTTTCGGAATATCTCGCCAAAAAACGGGGGAGAAAGCCGCTGTTCACGAGTTATTCCCTGCGCGTTTTGCGCGAGAATGCGCGCTTTTCGCACGACAAGGCGACGTCCGAACTTGGGTATCGTCCCCGTGAATTGTACGAGACGTTGCAGGACACCGCGGAGTGGCTGCGCGAGACGGGGGAACTTCCGCCCGAACGGAAATCCCGCCGCAGAGTGGCAAGGCGCGTTCGCGTGAAAGCGTAACGATAGAAGATTTTTTCGGAGAGGGGACGGCGGTTGCCGTCCCTTTTTCATGCGCGGAAGGAGGGGATTGTCTCCCGCGGGGGCTTCGGAAAAGCGCAAACGCCTCCACCCTCGACTCCCGTTTATAAACGAAAAGCGCACTCGTGTGAGTGCGCTTTTTTGGAGCGGGAAACGGGAGTCGCGCCTTTGGCGGCGCGCTCGTCGCGGCAGGACGTGAAAGCAGACCGTCCGTATTCTCCGAACGGTCTGACGAAAACGCCCGTCGCTCCTCTTCCCGAAAAAACTTGCGTAGCAATTTTTTTCGGGAGAAATAAGGGGAAAGGGACTGTTCAGACTACGGATTGAGCAATGTCGGAAAAGAGCCCGCATGACCTTCGTCCGTTTGCTCGCGCAAACGCCTCCGCCCTCGACTCCCGTTTGTAAACGAAAAGCGCACTCGTGTGAGTGCGCTTTTTTGGAGCGGGAAACGGGAGTCGCGCCTTTGGCGGCGCGCCCCGGTGAACAGTCCGCAGGACTGTTCAGACTACGGATTGAGCAATGTCGGAAAAGAGCCCGCATGACCTTCGTCCGTTTGCTCGCGCAAACGCCTCCGCCCTCGACTCCCGTTTAAAAACGAAAAGCGCACCCATGTGAGTGCGCTTCTTTGGAGCGGGAAACGGGAGTTGCGCCTTTGGCGGCGCGCTCGTCGCGGCAGGGCGTGAAAGCAGACCGTCCGTATTCTCCGAACGGTCTGACGAAAACGCCCGTCGCTCCTCTTCCCGAAAAAACTTGCGTAGCAATTTTTTTCGGGAGAAATAAGGGGAAAGGGACTGTTCAGACTACGGATTGAGCAATGTCGGAAAAGAGCCCGCATGACCTTCGTCCGTTTGCTCGCGCAAACGCCTCCACCCTCGACTCCCGTTTGTAAACGAAAAGCGCACTCGTGTGAGTGCGCTTTTTTGGAGCGGGAAACGGGAGTCGAACCCGCCGGAATCAGCTTGGGAAGCTGACGCCATACCGCTAGGCGATTCCCGCTTATCGTGCCTTCATTATACCCTATTATCGCGCCGCTGTCAAGCGCAAAAATTGCCGCTTTCAGGTATTTTTATAAAATATTTGCCGAATTTATCGACACTTTCGCTTTCTTTCGGCAAATACGGGCAAAGAAAGACTTCTTTCGACTCTCTCCTTCCGTTACAATATCCACAACGCAAGAAGCGCAAAGGAGGATAATTTCATGTCAGACCGCATCATCGTTTCTCAGCAAAGTTTTACCGAAGAGGTCGCCGCTATGCTGAACGTCTGTTTCGAAGGGGAGATCTCTTCGGACGGAAAGGGCATCCTGGTACGCCTGTGCAACGGTCAGTGTTTCCGCGTCGAATGCCGCCGCTTTTCCGGCTCGCGCGCGCCGTTTTGCAGGAGCGGCCGTTCGCGCAAGGCGCCGCCCGCCCGTTCTGCCCGTACATAATGATGTCCGCTAAATAATTTCACTGAATTTTCGCTTTTCCGTTCTTGACAATCGTATACTATCATAGTAAAATAATTAGGATTCTAATAGTTAGAGTCCTAATTATTTTTTAGGAGGAGAGAATGCAACCCATCGGATTTTATCTCGGCACGCTGGCGAGAGAATTGCATCGGTTGATGAACGAAAATCTGCGCGACAAGGGCCTTTCGTCGGCGCAGATCCGCGTGCTCGGGTTCCTCGATTGCAGAGAGGAAAGGGGTGAGACGTGCATTCAGGAAGACATACGGGAATACTGTAATCTGCGGTCGTCTTCCGTGACAAGTCTCATCCAGACGCTGGAAGCGCGGGGATATATCGTCCGTGAATCGGAGCGCGACGCGCGCGCGAAACGGGTGAAACTCACGCAGTCGGGGCGGGATCTCGCGCAGGAATGCAAGAGGTTCATCGACCGCGTGGACGAATGCCTCGGAAAGGGGTTTACGCCCGAAGAACAGCTCGCCTTGCAAGCGTTCCTGCAACGCGCGACGGAAAATCTTCATCAGATGGAAAGGGAGCAAAAGGAGTAGACTATGATAAAGACATTGACGAAAAGCATCCGTCAGTACAAATCGCGCGCGATCCTGACGCCCGTCATCATGGTCGGGGAGGCGGCGATGGAGATCCTGATCCCGTTCATGATGACCAAACTCATCGCCGTCATCGAAGCGGCGAGCGAGGCGGGAACGGGACTCACCATGAACGACGTGTATTCCATCCTCATGTACGGCGGGATCATGCTCGCGATGGCGATCGTCTCGCTGACCTGCGGGATCCTCGGCGGCAAACTCGCGTCCGAGGCGAGCGCGGGATTCGTCGCCAACCTGCGCGACGATATGTACGACCATATCCAGACCTATTCGTTTGCGAATATCGACCGTTTTTCGGCGGCGTCGCTGATCACGAGAATGACGACGGACGCGACTAACGTGCAGAACGCGTTCCAGATGTCCATCCGTATGCTCGTCCGCGCGCCCGTGCTGTTCCTCTTCGCGGCGATCATGTCGTTCGTCATCAATCCGGGCATTGCCTGGATCTTCATCGTCGCGGCGATCGTGCTCGGGCTCGTCATGTTCATCCTCATGCGGCGCGTGCAGCCCAATTTCCGCGAGATGTTCAAAAAGTACGATAAACTCAATTCGGTCGCGCAGGAAAACCTGACCGCGATCCGCGTCGTCAAATCGTACGTCCTTGAAGACGAGGAGATCGAAAAGTATCAGAAGGCGACGCAGGACGTGTTTGAATATTCCGTCCGCGCAGAGCGCATCATGGCGCTCATCATGCCGGCGGTGCAGATCGTCATTTACGGTACGATGATCATCCTGCTCGCGGTGGGCGGCGTGAACATCATCGGCGGCGGCATGGGCGTGTCCGACCTTACGGGGCTTCTGTCCTATTCCACGCAGATCCTCTCGGGCGTCATGATGGTCGCCATGGTGCTGACCTTCATCGCGATGGCGCGTCCCGCCATGGACCGTATTTCCGAAGTGCTGGAAGAGAAGAGCACTATCGTCAATCCCGAAGATCCCGTCACCGAGGTCAGAGACGGCTCCGTCGATTTTGAAGACGTATCCTTCGCCTATGTCAAGGACGCGGAAGCGGACGTATTGCAGAACGTGTCTTTCCATATCCGCTCTGGCGAGACGATCGGGATCATCGGCTCGACGGGTTCTTCCAAGAGCACGCTCGTTTCCCTCATCCCCCGACTTTACGACGTGAAGAGCGGTTCGGTCAAGGTGGGGGGGCGCGACGTGCGCGAATACGACGTGGAGGCGCTGCGCAATGCGGTCGCCATGGTGTTGCAGAAGAACGTGCTGTTCTCCGGTTCCGTGGCGGAAAATCTGCGCTGGGGCAACGAAAACGCCACGCAGGAAGAGCTGGAAGCGGCGGCAAAACAGGCGTGCGCCGACGAGTTCATCGAACAGCTCCCCGGCAGGTACGAATACGACCTGGGACAGGGCGGCGTAAACGTATCGGGCGGACAGAAACAGCGCCTGTGCATCGCGCGCGCTCTCCTCAAAAAACCCAAGATCCTCATTCTCGACGACTCGACGAGCGCGGTCGATACCAAGACGGACGCAAAGATCCGCGCGGCGCTCCGCGAGCACGCGCCCGAAGTGACCAAGATCATCATCGCACAGCGGATCGCTTCCGTGCAGGATTCCGACCGCATCATGATCCTCGACGCGGGCAGGATTGCGGCGTTCGGCACGCACGACGAACTCATGAAGAGCAACGAATTGTATCGCGGCATCTATCTGTCGCAGAACAAGGGAGGTGACGAAGATGGCACAGCCGAATAATGCCGCAGCATTCGGGCGCGGACACGGTCCCCGCGGCAAGGTAAAGCTCTCGGGCAACGAAAAGATGGTCTTCCGTCGCCTGATGAAATATATGTTCCTCGAACACAAGGGCAAATTCATCCTCGCGAGCATCCTCATCATCGTTTCGGCGCTCGCCTCCATCGGCGGCAGCGCCTTTCTCGGGATCTTCGTGGACAGCTACGTCCTGCCTCTCAAAGGGCAGGCGGACCCCGATTATTCCGCCTTCGTCGGTGCGCTCTGCCTTATGGGCGGGATCTTCCTTGCGGGCGCGCTCTGTACCTATCTGTGTAACAGGATCATGATCGTCGTTGCGCAGGGGACGCTCCGCCGTCTGCGTAACGAGATGTTCTCGCACATGCAGACGCTGCCGCTCAAATTCTTCGATACCAACACGCACGGCGCGCTCATGAGCCGGTTCACCAACGATACGGACGTGCTCCGTCAGATGCTCTCGCAGACCATCCCGCAGCTCATCTCGTCGTCGGTCACCATCCTCGGCGCGCTCGTCATGATGATCTTCTATTCGATCACGCTGACCCTCGTCGCGCTCGTCTTTGTGGCGGGGATGCTCGCCATCACGCAGTCGCTCGCAAAGCGGAGCGGAAAGTTCTTCCTGGGACAGCAGAGCTCTCTCGGCGCGGTCAACGGCTACATCGAGGAGATGATGAGCGGGCAGAAGGTCGTCAAGGTGTTCTGCCACGAAGAGCAGGCGAAAGAGCGCTTCCACGCGCTCAACGAAGAGCTTCGCCGGAACGCCACCAAGGCGAATGTCATCACCAACGTCATCGGTCCCATTTCCAACAACATCGGCTATATCCAATATATCGTGGTCGCGTTCGTCGCGGCGTTGCTCGCGATGGGCGGCACCTGGGCGGCGGTCTCGCCCTACGGCTGGATCCAGGGGCTCTCGGGCGCGCTGTCGCTCGGGGCGATCGTCTCCTTCCTCACCTTCGTCCGCTCCTTCAATATGCCCATCCAGCAGATCACGCAGCAATTCAATTCCATCGTCATGGCGTTCGCGGGCGCGGAGCGTATCTTCGAGATCCTCGACGCGGTGCCCGAGGACGAGGGCGGCAACGTCACGCTCGTCAAGGTCACGGAAGAGGACGGCGAATACCGCGAAGAGGAGAACAGCGAGATCTGGGCGTGGAAGGTGCCCGAAGGAGAGGGCTTCCGCTACGAACTTCTCAAAGGCGACATCCGCTTCTACGGCGTCACCTTCGGCTATGAAGAGGGCAAGACCGTCCTGCACGATATTTCCCTCTACGCGAAGCCGGGGCAGAAGATCGCCTTCGTCGGAAGCACGGGCGCGGGCAAGACGACCATCACCAACCTCATCAACCGCTTCTACGACATTCAGTCGGGCATGATCACCTACGACGGGATCAACATCCGCGACATCCGCAAGTCCGATTTGCGCCGCTCGCTCGGCACCGTATTGCAGGATACCCACCTGTTCACCGGCACGGTCATGGACAACATCCGTTACAGCCGCATGGACGCGACGGACGAAGAGTGCATCGAGGCGGCGGTCCTCGCCAACGCCGATCCCTTCATCCGCAACTTCCCGCAGGGGTATCAGACCATGCTCACGGCGGACGGGGCCAATCTCTCGCAGGGACAGCGTCAGCTTTTGTCCATCGCGCGGGCGATGGTCTCCCGCTGTCCCGTGCTCATCCTCGACGAGGCGACCAGCTCCATCGATACGCACACCGAAGCGCTCATCGAAAAGGGCATGGATAAGCTGATGGAGGGAAGGACGGTATTCGTCATCGCGCACCGCCTCTCCACCGTGCGCAACAGCCATGCGATCATGGTGCTCGAACACGGCGTCATCATCGAGCGCGGCAATCACGAACAGCTCATCGCGCAGAAGGGCAAGTACTATCAGCTCTATACGGGCGCGTTCGAACTCGAATAAAGTGCGTTTCACGGGGCGCGCCGACCATACGGTCGGCGCGCCTTTGCCGTGCGGAACGGGCGCGTCCGCGGCGGCGGGGGTGTAATATTCCTGTAAAAAGAAAGAGACCCGTCTTGACAAGCAGGCGTTCGCATAGTAAAATAAGGTCGGAGGCTGTTATGAAAATCGGTATTCTGACGAGCGGCGGCGACTGCTCGGGGTTGAACGCGGTCATCCGCGCGATCGGACTTTCGGCGTTTGCCAACATCAAAAACGTGGAACTCACGGGCATTCCCGACGGGTACGGCGGGCTCATCCGCGGGGAGAGCTATCCTCTCAGGCGCGAAGATCTCGAGGGGATCCTCGACAGGGGCGGCACCATCCTGCGTACCTCCCGTCAGCCGTATAAGAAGATGACGCAGGCGGAAGAGGACGGCACGTCCCGCCTGCAAAAGATGTGCGCCAACTACCGCAGGATGGGGCTGGATTGCCTGTTCACGCTGGGCGGCGCGGGCACGCACAAGACGGCGGCGCTCCTGTGTATGGAGGGATGTAACGTCATCGGCGTTCCCAAGACCATCGACAACGACATTTACGGGACGGACGTCACGTTCGGCTTCCGCACGGCGGTGGAAGTCGCGACGGAGAGCTTCGACCGCATCCGCACGACGGCGGAGAGCCACAGCCGCACCATGCTCGTGGAACTCATGGGCAACAAGGCGGGCTGGCTCACGCTGGAAACGGGCATCGCGGCGGGCGCGGACGCCATCCTCATCCCCGAGATCCCGTTCTCGCCCGAGGCGGTCGCGGCTTTCGTCTGCGAACGGCTGAAAAGCGGGCGTCGGTGTACCATGATCGCGGTCGCGGAGGGCTCGGTGCTTGCCTCGGAGGCGAAATATAAAAAGGACGAGCGCGTCTTTGTCCGCACGGAACGCGGGGAAACGACGGTGACGCCTCATCTCGCGGAGGTATTGCAGCAGATGACGGGTGCGGAAACGCGCGTCTGCGTACCCGGGTACCTGCAACGGGGCGGCACGCCGTGCGCGTTCGACCGCCTGCTCTGCACGCGGTTGGGCGAGTACGCCGCGCGGCTCGCGGGGGAAGGGCGGTTCGGCGTGACCGTGGCGGTCTCGGGCAATCGCATCACGTTCAACGCGCTCGCGGACATCGCGGGTAAATATAAACTCGTCGATCCCAATTCCGAAACGGTCCGAGCTGCCAAAAATCTGGGTATCTGTTTCGGGGATAACGCATAAAGATATAGGTAAAACATCATTCGGGAGCATAGTTATGAAGTTTTCGGTAATCGACATCAGTTCGAGCAGTCTGTCCATGATCGTCGCGGAGGCGGACAATCATAAGACGGAGATCATCTACAAGGACCGCGTGACCGTGAGTCTCATGCACTACCGCGAGGGGAAAAATCTCTCCGCGCGGGGAATGGAAAAACTCGCGGAAGGGTTGCGCGTCATGAAGGAGACGAGCGGCAATCTCGGTGCGGATCGCTGTTATCTCATCTCGACGGCGGCGTTCCGCCATATCGAGAATTGCGACGAGGTGAGCACCTTCGTGCTGGAAAAGACGGGGCTTGCCGTCAATTTCATCGACGGCACGACGGAAGCGTATTGCGATTACGTCGCGAACGTGTATTACGCCTCGCTCGACCGCACGGTGCTCATCGACGTCGGCGGCAAGAGCGTGGAACTGTGCGATTTTTCCAAACGCAATAAGGACGACATGATCAGCCTCGATTTCGGGCTCCTCGATCTTCACCGCAAGTTCGTCCGCAAGATCCAGCCTACCGAGAAGGAAGCGAAGGACATTCGCGATTATCTTGCGGGAAAGCTGGACGAAGCGGAGATCCCGCGCGGCGACGTGTTCGCGACCGCCGTCATCGTCGGCGCGACGGGGCAGGCGGTCTATGACATCTATGCGGAGTTTGCCGACGTCCCCGAAGGGGAAGAGGTCAAGACCATCCGCTACAAGAAATTCAAAAAGCTCGTCAAGCACCTGCTGTCGGGCGTCGACCGTTCGGCGCTCATCCTCAACAACGCGCCCGAAAAGCTCTATTACGTCGGGCCTGCGGCGATCGTGCTCAAAACGCTCTTCAAGCGTTTCGGCGTGGAAAACATCGTCGTGAGCGACAAGGGGGTCAAGGAAGGCTTCCTTCAGCTCATCCTCGAAGGAAAGGAGACGGGGCTGTATTTCGACTTTGCCCGCGGAGAGATCTGCGGCACGGCGCGCCGCCTTCCCGAGCCTTCCTCCGTGATCAAGGAGAAGAAGGCGAAAAAGGAGAAAAAGCAGGAAAAGGAAGGCAAAGAGAAAGAACCGCTTCCCGCAGAAACGGCAATGCCCGTTGCGGAAAGCGCAGAGACGAAGCCCGCGGCAAAGCGCGGCCGCCCGAAGAAAGCGCCCGTTGCGGAAAGCGCAGAGACGAAGCCCGCGGCAAAGCGCGGCCGCCCGAAGAAAGCGCCCGTTGCGGAAAGCGCAGAGACGAAGCCCGCGGCAAAGCGCGGCCGCCCGAAAAAGGCGCCCGCCGCGGAACGCACGGAGACAAAACCCGAGGAAAGCGCGGCGAAGAGCGAAGAAAGCGAGGAGTGATCACTTGAAAGAACCTGTCGTGACGGAAAAAGTCAAAAAGAAATTCATCAGGGACATTTACGTTAACCGCGAATACAGTTGGTTGCAATTCAACAAGCGCGTGCTCGATCAGGCGCTCGATCTGACCAACCCGCTGTTGGAGCGGTGCAAGTTCCTGTCCATATTCGGCTCCAACCTGGACGAATTTTTCATGGTGCGCGTGGGGAGCCTCTACAACGAGAGCGTATCCGCGCCGCAGGAGACGGACAACAAGACGCGCCTGACGGCGGCGAAGCAGTTGGACGGGATCAGCGCGGTGGTCGCCAAGCTGTACGAAACGCGCTCGTCCTGTTATTCCCGTCTGCGCAAGGAGCTTTCCCGAAGCGGCATCCGCATTCTCCGCGCGGACGATCTCACGCCCCGTCAGAAAGAGGAGGGGAAGGCGATCTTCACGTCGCACATCCTGCCCCTGCTCTCGCTCATGGTGCTGGACGCGAAACATCCGCTCATGCAGTTCGAGAACATGAAGAGCTATATGCTCTACGATCTGGAAAAGGAAGGGCGGCGGATGATCGGGGTCATGGCGATCAATTCCGCGCTCGATCGGCTGTATCGGCTGGGCGGCGGCGAAAAGGTGCGTCTCATCCCGCTCGAAGAGTTGGTGCGGCTGTTCGGGAAGCTCGCCTTTCTCGGATATACGGTCAACGGACAGACGATGATCCGCGTCACGCGCAACGCCGATTTCGACACGCACATCGACGACACCGATCTGGAACGCGATTTTTCCGAGATCATGAAAAAGAAGGTGGAATCGCGCGCGCGGCTCAACGTCGTGCGGCTGGAAACGGATACGAAAGAGGGCAAACTGCGCGATTTCGTCATCAAACTGCTCAAACTCAATCCCGCGTTCTGCTATTGCGACGAGAGGTTTTTCGACTATAAATTTATGTTCTCGCTGGGCAGCTTCTTGCCCCCCGAAGCGGCGGCGCAGCTCAAATACCCGCCGTTTAAGGGCGCGGTGCCCGACGAGGTCTCGCAGGCCCCCTCCCTCATCGAGGCGGTATTCCGCCGCGACCTGTTCCTGTCCTATCCCTATGACAGTATGTCGCCCGTCGTCGATCTCCTTGAAGAGTGCGCGTCCGACCCGAGGGTGAGCGCGATCAAGATCACCATCTACCGTCTGGCGAGCCATTCGCGCATTGCCGAGCTTTTATGCAAGGCGAGCGAGAACGGCAAGCAGGTCACCGTCGTCATCGAGCTCTGCGCGCGGTTCGACGAGGAAAACAATATGTATTTCGCGGGCAAGTTGCAGGAAGCGGGATGCACCATCATCTACGGCATGGAGAATTACAAGGTGCATTCCAAGATCATCTCCGTCGTCCTGAAGGACGGGGAAGACATCCGCTACATCACCCATCTGGGGACGGGCAATTACAACGAGTCCACGAGCAAGCAGTATACCGACCTCAACATCATCACCTCCGACCGGCAGATCGGCGAGGACGCCGTCGCCTTCTTCCGCAATATCGCGATCTGCAACACCGATTTTACCTATCAGCGCCTTCTGGTCGCGCCCGAAACGCTCAAAAGCGGGCTGATGAAGTACATGGACCGAGAGATCGAAAAGGCGAAAGCGGGGAAAGAGGGATATATCCTCGCCAAGATGAACAGCCTGACCGACAAGGAGATCATCGACAAGCTGGAAGAGGCGAGTTGTGCGGGCGTGAAGATCGAGCTCGTCGTGCGCGGGATCTGCTGTCTTTTGCCGGGCGTCCCCGGAAAGACGGAGAATATCCGCGTGATCAGCATCGTGGGGCGCTTCCTGGAACATTCCCGCGTGTACAGTTTCGGCGAAGGAAAGGACCGCGTGACGTACATATCGAGCGCGGATCTCATGACGCGCAACACCGACAAGCGGGTGGAGATCGCCGCGCCCGTGCTCGACAGGCACATCGAGGAGAAGATCGTGGGCATCCTCCGCGTGATGCTCTCCGACAACGTCAAGGCGCGCAAGCTGTGCGCGGACGGGGAATACCGCAAGGTGGAAACGCTGGGCGAGATGCTGGACGCGCAGGCGTATTTCCTCAAAGAGGCGGGCAAGTAAAGCACACAGAGAACGGACGGCGGCGCGCCGCCCGTTTTTTTGCGCTCGGGAAGACTTTACTTTTTCCGCGCGGTGTGGTATAATTTCTGTCATGAAAGTTTACGCGGTCAGCGATCTTCACCTTTCGGGCAAGGCGGACAAGCCGATGAACGTATTCGGCCCCGAATGGGAAGGTCACTTTGAAAAGATCATAAAGGATTGGCAGGAGAAGGTCGCGGACGACGACATCGTGCTGCTCGGCGGGGATACCTCGTGGGGGATGTATCTCGAAGAGGGAATGTTCGACGTGCGCTCCCTCGCGCCGCTCAAAGGCAGGAAGGTGCTCATCCGCGGCAATCACGATTTCTGGTGGAACGGCATTTCCCGCGTCCGCGCCGCCGCGCCCGACGGCAGCTTTTATTTTTTGCAGAACGACTGCGTGAAGATCGGGAAATACGTCATCGCGGGCTCGCGCGGTTGGTCTTGCCCCGGGAGTACGGATTTTACCGATCAGGACATGAAGCTGTATCTGCGCGAAGGGGAGCGCTTCCGTCTCGCCTTTCAGGAAGTGAAGAAGGTACGCGGGGAAGGGGACGAGCTCATCGCGCTCATCCATTATCCGCCCTTTTCCGTGCGCAAGGAGGACACCGTCTTTACCCGCCTGTTCGAGGAGAACGGCGTGAGCAAAGTCGTGTTCGGGCATCTGCACGGGAGCAACTATTTTCCGCTACGCACCGAAAAGAACGGCATCACCTACTATCTCACCTCCTGCGACAAAGCGCGGTTCGCTTTGACGGAAATTTTCTGAAAACCCTTTACTTTCCCGAACGGGTGTGATATAATGAGTCCGATCTTTAAGAGCGGTACCGTGATGCCGACAAGACGAACCAACAGAAACATCATTTTTTCAGGAATCAGGTCTTGTGGCATTGCGCCTACAAGACTTTTTTTTCGCAAAAGGAGGTTATTTATGCAACCTGTCATCATGGATAATATGGGAGTGCACCGCACGGTCATCCGCCTTTCGCACGAGATCTCGGAGCGGACGGAAGGCCTGCACGACGTCGTTCTCGTCGGCGTCAAGCGGGGCGGCGAAGTGGTCGCAAAGCGCATTCAGGCGTATTTTGCGAAGGCGGAGGGAAGAGATCTTCCCTGCGCGGGCATCGACATCGGCATGACGCGCGACGATCTCGTCAGCGAGTTTTTCGTGCCCGACGCGACGCCCAACGTGTTCGGCTTCGACATCACGGGCAAGACGGTCATCCTCTGCGACGACGTCCTGCACACGGGCAGGAGCGCGGTCGCGGCGATCGAGGCGCTCTTCCGCCTCGGCAGGCCGAGAAAGATCCAGCTCCTCGTCCTCGTCGACCGCGGCGGCAGGGAAGTGCCCGTCCGCGCCGATTATGTAGGCAAGAACGTGCCCACGTCGAGGAACGAATACATCGACGTGCAGCTCAAAGAGCTGGGCGCCGCTGAGGACAAGCTCTCCATCCGCAAGAAGGAGGAAGCATGCTGAACCGCAAGGACGTTTTGGGGCTATACGATCTGTCGGCGGAGGAGATCGACGAGATCCTCACCGTCGCGGCGAGCATGAAGAAACTGCTCCGTCAGAACATCAAAAAACTGCCGCATTTGCAGGGGAAATCGGTCACGACGCTTTTCTATGAAAACAGTACGCGTACCCGTTGCAGCTTCGAACTGGCGGCGAAATACATGGGCGCACACGTCGTGAACATCGCCGCGGAGTCCTCTTCCGTCAAGAAAGGGGAAACGCTCGTGGATACGGGCAAGACGCTGGACGCGATGAAGAACGACGTCATCATTATCCGTCACCCGATGGGCGGCGCGCCGCGCCTGCTTGCCAAGACGGTGAAGGCGCACGTCGTCAACGCGGGCGACGGCATGAACGAGCACCCGTCGCAGGCGCTTCTGGATATGCTCACCATGCGCGAGAATTTTCCTTCGCTCGAAGGGCTCGAGGTCGCCATCCTCGGCGACATCAAGCATTCGCGCGTCGCCAAGAGCAATCTGTTCGGGCTCACCAAGATGGGCGCGTGCGTGCGGATGTATGCGCCGAAAACGCTCATCCCCAAGGACATCGACAAGATGGGCGCGAAGGTATGCTCTTCCCGCGAAGAGGCGGTAGAAGGCGCGGACGTGGTCATGGGACTGCGCATCCAGCTTGAACGCCAGCACGGCGGACTGTTCCCGTCGCTGGGCGAATACGCGAAATTTTACGGCGTGAACGAAGACGTGATGAAATATGCGAAGCCGGGCGCGCTCGTCATGCACCCCGGACCCGTCAACCGCGGCGTGGAGCTCACCAGCGCGCTCATCGACGGGAATACGAGCCGCATCGAGGAGCAGGTTTTAAGCGGCATCGCCGTGCGCATGGCGATCCTGTTCCTTCTCACCAAGGAGGCGATCTGATATGATATTCAAAAACGCGGACGTCGTCTTCGCGGACGGCGTGAAAAAAGCGGACATCCGCACGGAAGGGGGGAAGATCGCCGAGATCGCGCCTTCCATCAAGGGCGCGGACGCGATCGACTGCAAGGGGCTCACGGTATTCCCGGGCTTCATCGACCTGCACGTCCACCTGCGCGAGCCGGGTTTTGAGAAGAAGGAGAACATCGAAAGCGGCTGCCGCGCGGCGGTCAAGGGCGGGTTCACGCAGATCTGCTGTATGCCCAACACCAATCCCGTGACGGACAATAAAGTGGTCGTAACGTATATCAAAGCGCGCGCGAAGGAAGTGGATCTGTGCAAGGTTCATCCCGTCGGCGCGATCACCAAGGGCCAGGAGGGCAAGGAACTTGCCGCGATCGGCGCGATGAAGGCGGCGGGCGCGGTCGCGCTTTCCGAGGACGGAAAGTCGGTGCCCGACACCAAGATCATGGCGCTCGCCATGCAGTACGCCTCCGATTTCGGACTCAAATGCCTGTGCCACTGCGAGGACGCGGGTCTGGTAGACGGGGGAGTCGTCAACGAGGGATATTATTCCACGCTGACGGGGCTCAAAGGGAGCATCCGCGCGGCGGAGGACATCGTCATCGCCCGCGAGATCTGCCTTGCCGAGAGCCTGGAACTGCCCGTGCATATCTGCCACGTCTCCACATATAGCGGCGTGCAGCTCATCCGCGAGGCGAAGGCGCGCGGCGTCGCCGTCACGGCGGAGACCTGCCCACATTACTTCACGCTCACGGACGAGGTCATCGCTTCCTTTGACACCGACACCAAGGTGAATCCGCCCCTGCGCGAGGAGAAGGACCGCCTCGCGATCGTCGAAGGGCTCAAAGACGGCACGCTCGACTGTATCGTGACCGATCACGCGCCCCATCATGAGGACGACAAGAACGTGGAATATAACCTCGCGGCGTTCGGGATCAGCGGGTTGGAGACGTCCTTTGCGCTCTCCTATACCATGCTCGTGCGCGGCGGGGTGCTCGGACTTCCCGCGCTCGCGGAGAAAATGAGCGGCGCGCCCGCCCGCATTCTCTCCCTCGAAGGGGGCGAGATCGCGGTCGGGAAACCCGCCGACCTCACCTTCGCCGACCTTAACGAAGAGTGGACGGTGGATCCCGCGGAGTTCGTCTCCAAGGGCAAGAACACGCCGTTTGCGGGCAGAAAGGTGTTCGGCAGGGTAAAAATGACCGTCGTAGACGGAAAAATCAAATACGAGGAGAAAAGAAAGTGATCGTCGACGCACTCATTGAAAGAATCGTTCGGATGCAGAATCCCACCGCGGTGGGGCTGGATACCTCTTTTGCCTACCTTCCCGAGGAGATGCGCGCGGGCGTGAAGGACTTCAAAGGCGTCGCGGACGCGATCGTCGAGTTCAACAAGACGCTCGTTGACAACATCTGCGACATCGTCCCCGCGGTCAAAGTGCAGATCGCGTATTACGAGGCTTACGGCACGGAAGGACTGCGCGCGTTCACGGAAACGCTGAATTATGCGAAGAAGAAGGGGCTGTTCGTGATCGCGGACGCCAAGCGCAACGACATCGGTTCGACGGCGGCGTGCTATTCGGCGGCGTTTCTCGGCGAAACGGACGTGAACGGGGACAAGATCTCCGCGTTTCCTTCCGATTTCGTGACGGTGAACGGATATCTCGGCACGGACGGCATTGCGCCGTTTGTCGACGATTGCAAAAAATCGGATAAGGGCATTTTCGTGCTCGTCAAGACGAGCAATCCCTCCTCGGGCGAATTGCAGAACCTTAAGTTGGAGGACGGGCGCACCGTGTTCGAGTGCATGGGCGACATGGTCGAGCGCTGGGGCGCGGATACGGTCGGGAAATACGGCTATTCCGCGGTCGGCGCGGTCGTGGGCGCGACGCACCCCGAAGAGGCGGCGATCCTGAGAAAGCGCCTTTCCCATACCTTCTTCCTCATCCCCGGTTACGGCGCGCAGGGCGGCAAGGCGGAAATGCTCCGCTGCTGTTTCGACGAAAACGGGCTGGGCGGGATCGTCAACAACTCGCGCGGCATCCTTTGCGCGTATCAGAAGAAGGGCGGCACCTATTTCGGCGCGGCGCGTCAGGCGTGCCTGGACATGAAGGCGGATCTTCTTTCCGTGTTGGGGGAGATATGCGCGAGATAACGGCTACCGTACTGGAAAACAAAAAGATCGCGGAGAACATCTGGTCGCTCACCTTTTCTGCGGGCGACGACATCAGGATCCGCTGCGGACAGTTCGCCATGCTCGGCGTGGGCGGACAGCAGCTTCTGCGCCGCCCGATCGCCGTATGCAAGGCGGAAGGGGAGCGCGTGACCGTCTGTTATCAGCTCAAAGGCGAGGGCACGCGCCGTCTCGCCAAGGAATACAAGGCGGGGGAGACGATCTCCGTGCTCCTGCCCCTCGGCAACGGCTTTTATGTGAAGGACGAGGAACAGCGCGTCGCGGTCGTGGGCGGCGGCGTGGGGATCTTCCCCCTCATCTCCGTCATCCGCGAATATGCGGGCAAAAAACACATCAGCGCGTATATGGGGTTCCGCAACAAGCGCGCGCTGTGCATGGAATATGAAATGCAGCGCAGCGACAAGCTGGTCATCGCCACGGACGACGGCAGCGTCGGCTATCACGGCACGGCGGTGCAGGCGTTCATGGAAGATCTCGAAGGGGAGCGCCCCGACGTCGTGCTCGCCTGCGGACCCACGCCCATGCTCCGTGCGCTGAAAAACGCGATGACGGGCAAGGGCATCCCCGTCTATGTCTCGCTGGAAGAGCGCATGGGGTGCGGCATCGGCGCCTGCCTCGTGTGCGTGTGCGACAGGACGGACGGCAAACACGCGCGCGTCTGCAAGGACGGGCCCGTGTTCGAGATCGGGGAGGTGATACTCTGATGGCAGATCTTTCGGTCAGTCTCTGTGGCGTAAAACTCAGAAATCCCGTCATTCCCGCTTCGGGCACGTTCGGCTTCGGGCGCGAATTCGACGAGATCTACGACATCTCCGTGCTCGGCGGCGTGGCGACCAAGGGGCTCACGTTAGATGCGCGCATGGGCAATCCCGTGCCGCGCATCGCGGAGAGCCGCGGCGTCATCCTCAACGCCGTCGGCTTGCAGAATCCGGGCGTGGAAGAATTTCTCAAAAACGATCTTTTATGGCTGCGCGGCAAGACGCGCGTCCTCGCCAACGTCGCGGGCAGGACGGTGGAGGATTACGCGCTCATCTGCGCGAAACTGGACGGGCTCGTCGATTTCGTCGAGCTGAACATCTCCTGCCCCAACGTGAAAAGCGGCGGCATGGCGTTCGGGATCCGTCCCGAGACCATCCGCGAGGTGACGGCGGCGGCGAAGGCTTCCTTAAAGAAGACCCCGCTCATCGTCAAACTTTCCCCCAACGTGGAGAGCATCCCCGCCAACGCGCGCGCGGCGCGGGAAGGGGGCGCGGACTGCATTTCCCTCGTCAACACCTTCACGGGCATGGCGATCGACATCGAAAAGAGGAAGCCGATCATCGCCAACAACACGGGCGGCGTTTCGGGCGCGGGGATCAAACCGATCGCGGTGCGCATGGTATACGAAGCGGCGCACGCGGTGGATATCCCCGTCATCGGCATGGGCGGGATCGCCTGCGCGGAGGACGCGGTGGAATTCCTCCTGGCGGGCGCGACGGCGGTACAGGTGGGGACGGCGAACTTCACCGATACGCTCGCCTGCCCTCATATCATCGAAGGACTCAACGCGTGGTGCGACAACCATGGCGTGAAGAGCGTTTCCGAACTGACGGGTGCGCTGAAACTCAACTGATCGGCGCCAAAAAATGCGCAAAGGAGAAGGATATGGAACTTACTTATAAGGAAAAATTCATCCGTTTCATGGTGGAGAACGAGGTGCTCTGCTTCGGCGAATTTACGCTCAAAAGCGGCAGAAAGGCGCCGTATTTCATCAATGCGGGCAAATACCGCACGGGCAAGCAGATCGCGCGTCTGGGCGAGTATTACGCGGAATGCATCCGCGCGCACGGCGTGAAGGCGGAAACGCTCGTGGGGCCTGCCTATAAGGGCATCCCGCTTGCCGTCGCGGCGAGCGTCGCGCTGTACGAGAAGTTCGGCGAAGAGGTCAATTACTGCTTTGACCGCAAGGAAGTCAAGGATCACGGCGAGGGCGGGCTGTTCGTCGGCAAGACGCTCGCCGACGGCGAGAGGATCGCCATCATCGAGGACGTGATGACGTCGGGCAAGGCGCTCCGCGAGATCCTGCCCAAGCTCAGAGAGGCGGCGGACGTCAAAGTGGAAGCGATGATCATCTCCGTCGACCGAATGGAAAAGGGGCTGACGAGCGAGAAATCCGCCGTGCAGGAAGTGTACGACGAATTCGGGGTGAAGGTGTATTCCATCGTCACCATGCAGGACATCATCGACGCGATCGAAAAGGGCGTCATCGGCGGGAAGGAATACCTCGAAGCGATGAAGGCGTATCGTGCGCAGTACGGCGTGCAGGGCTGAGATCGGGACAAAAAGCGAAAACAGGGCGGCGCGGTTGCCGATGCAACCGCGCCGCCTTATTTTCGTTCATTTTCGCGGGGCGGGATTTTGCGGACGCCGCTATCATAATCGCTGCTCTCCGTCCATACATTAGGAGCATGGAAACGTATTCTCTTGACAAGCGGGAAGTCCTTCGGCGGCTGAATGCGACGGAGGCGGGGCTGACAGGCGAAGAAGCGGCGCGGCGGCTGGAACGCTTCGGGAAAAATGCCCTGCGCGAGGAAAAGAAAAAGGGCTTGCTTGCCCTCTTTTTCGCGCAGTTTGCCGATCTGATGACGCTCATCCTCATCGCCGCGGCGTTTTTGTCAGCCGTACTCGCCTTCGTGACGGGCGACGTCGATCAGCTTACGGATACCGCCATCCTGCTCTTCATCATCCTGCTCAACGCGACGGTGGGGCTTATCCAGCAGTATCGCGCCGACGCCGCGCTCGCCAAGCTCAAAAAACTCTCCGTCTGCCGCGCCAAGACGGTGCGCGACGGCAAAGTCGTCCTCGTCGACGCCGCCGATCTCGTTCCCGGAGACGTGGTGGAGCTCGAAGAGGGGGACCGTATCCCCGCCGATTGCCGCGTGCTCTCGTCCGAACGGTTCTGTTGCGACGAGAGTGCGCTGACGGGGGAATCCCACCCCGTCGCGAAGCGCGACTGCGCCGTGACCCGTTCCGCGCTCGGGGAACGGGAAAATACGGCGCATTTTTCCACGTTCTGCGTATCGGGGCGTGCGAGGTGCGTCGTCGTCGCGACGGGCATGGACACGGAAATGGGCAAGATCGCGCGGATGCTCGATCGCGCGGAGACGGTACCCACGCCGCTGGATAAAACGATCGCGCGGCTTGGCAAACTCATCACGGTCACGGTGCTCGCGGTGGCGGCGATCCTTTTTGTCGGCGGGCTTATCTCCCGCCGCACGGGATTTTTGGAAAACCTGATGACGGCGGTCGCCGTCGCGGTTGCGGCGATCCCCGAGGGCATGGGCGCGGTCGTCACGGTCATCCTCGCGATGGGCGTGAAACGCATGAGCGCCGCGCGCGCGGTCGTGCGCAAGCTCTCGGCGGTGGAAACGCTGGGGAATTGCACCTGTATCTGCTCGGATAAGACGGGTACGCTCACGCAGAACCGCATGACGGTGGAGGAGATCCGCACCGATTTTTCCCGCGGGGAAGAGCGATATGCGGGGACGAAGGCGCAATCGGAGCTCCTGCGCTGTATCCGCGTCTGCAATACGGTGCGCGGCGCCGCGGGGAACTATCTTGGCGATCCCACGGAGATCGCGCTCGTCGAATATGCCGACCGCTGTCGCTTCGACTGCGCGTTCCGCTCGCTCGGCGGGGAACCGTTCTCTTCCGAGCGAAAGATGATGAGCGTGGCGGCGGAGACGAAGGAGGGACGCACCCTGTACGTCAAGGGCGGCGCCGACGTCCTGCTGTCGAGATGCACGCGCATCCTGACGCAAGCGGGAGAGCGGGAACTGACCGCTTCCGACCGCAGGGCCATCACGGCGGCGATCGACAACTGCGCTTCCCGCGCGATGCGCGTTCTGGCGTTTGCGAAGGGGGAATACCGCGGCGCGGTCAGGGAAGAGGGGCTCACGTTTCTCGGGATCGCGGCGATGCTCGATCCCCCGCGCGAAGGCGCGAAGGAGGCGGTCGCCGCCTGCAAGGGCGCGGGGATCCGCACGGTCATGATCACGGGCGATCACGCGGACACGGCGTTCGCCATCGCCCGGCGGCTGGGCATCGCCGAAGAGCGGAGCGAGGTGATCACGGGCGAAGAGCTGGACGAGGGCGGGGAAGCGCTCCTCTCCCGCTCGAAGGAGTTTTCCGTGTTCGCCCGCGTTTCGCCGAGGCATAAGACGCAGATCGTACGCGCCCTGCAAAAGAGCGGAGAGGTGGTCGCGATGACGGGGGACGGCGTCAACGACGCGCCTTCTCTCCGCACGGCGGACATCGGCGTCGCGATGGGTTCGGGGACGGACGTGACCAAGGACGCCGCCGACATGGTCATTTCGGACGACGACTTTTCCACCGTCGTGCGCGCCGCGGAAGAGGGGCGAAACGTCTTTTTCAACGTCAAGCGCACAGTGCAATTCTTCCTCGCGACCAACCTCGCCGAGGTGTTCTCCGTGCTCATCGCCACGCTGTTTTTGTGGAGATACGCCTTTCTCACTTCCACGCAACTCTTGTGGATCAACCTCATCACCGATTCCCTGCCCGTGCTCGCGCTGGGCGTGGAACGCACGCAGGGCGCGATGAAGCGCCCGCCCGTCTCCGCGGAGGAGATCTTCGGCAGGCGCTCGCTGACGGCGATCTTGTTTTTCGGGATCGTGCAGACGGCGATCGTGATCGGGATCTTCGCTTACGGCGTGCACGCGTGGGGGAACGACGCGGCGTCCGCCGCCGCCTTCTTCGCGCTGTCCTTCTGCGAGCTCTTTCATGCTTTCAACGTGCGCAAGGAGGAGAACGCGCTCGGATTGAGCGGGTTTGCGGGCAATCGCGTCCTGCTTCTTACCGTCCTGTTCGGCGTGGCGGTCAACGTCCTGCTCGGCGTCGTGCCCGTCTTCCGCGAGGCGTTTTCCCTCACCGCGCTCACGGGTGCGCAGTGGACGGCGGTGTTTCTCTGTTCCGCCGCCGTCATCCCCGTCGGAGAGGCGTATAAACTCCTTCGCCGCGCCCGCGAACGCCGCGCCGTCAGAACGCGCGGAATTCGTATCCCTGTTCGCGGAAGTACGCGATGATCTGAGGGAGCGCCGCGGCGGTCTCCTTGTGATGGGGAGAATCGTGGGAGAGGAAGACGACGCGGTTTTTTCCTGCGGAAGTGCGCTTCGCCTCTTCGAGCAGCCGCGCGGCGTCCGCTCCTGCGATCTCTTCGTCGCCGCAACCGGCATTCCAGTCGACGATGCGGTATCCCTCCCGCTCCACGAGCTTCCGTTGGGCGGTGCGGTGAACGCCTCCGCCGGGGAAGCGGTAGACGCGGGGCGTCACGCCCGTGACCGCGCGGATATGTTCCGCGCAGGAACGGATGTCGTCGAGAAGCGCCCGATCGGAAGCATAGATGAGCGGATAGCGATGCGTATCCGAATGCACGCCGAGCGTATGGCCTTCGGCGACGGCGCGGCGGAGCGTCTCTTCCCGCCCGTCGATCTGCGCCCCGACGATGAAGAAGGTCGCCTTGACGTTCTCTTCGGCGAGGATGTCGAGCACGCGATTGGTCACGACGGTGCTGGGACCGTCGTCGAAAGTGAGATAGATGCATTTCTGTTCCGCGGCGAAACTGAATGCGGGAACGGCGCGGGCGAGGCGCGCTCCGAGATGACCGACGAGAAGGAGCGCTGCAAGGAAGGCGAGCACGGCGGCGCGATACTTTTTCTGCATAACCGTAATTTGCCGAATTTTTGGAAATTTATTTACAAAGCGGCGGGGATATGCTATAATATCCGCGTATGGAACGGATGGAAGATCGTTACGGAAAAGATGCGGAAAGGGCGCGAAAGCGGAAAGAGGAATTAGAGTTCTTTTTCCGCGCCCGCTGTCATTCCGCGCCAGAGCGCTGGTTCACTTCGCCCGGCAGGGCGGAGATCCTGGGCAACCATACCGACCACAACTGCGGCAAGGCGCTCGTCGCCGCGCTCTCCCGCGACATCCTCTGCGCCGTGCGGCGTCGGAAGGATGATCTGGTGGAGATCTGTTCGGAAAAGTTCTATCCCATCCGCTTTTCTTTGCGCGATCTTTCGAGGCGGGAGCGCGAACGCGGGAAATCCGCCGCGCTGGCGCGGGGCGTCGCCGCGTACCTGTCGGAGAAAGGGAAACTGTGCGGATTTTCCGCCTGCACGTCGGGGAATATCCCCCGCGGTGCGGGCATCTCTTCGTCGGCGGCGTTCGAAGTGCTCGTCGCCGAGATCTTCAACGCGCTCTGCTTCGGGGGGGAACTCGCGCCGTCCGAAAAGGCGAAGGCGGGGCAGTTCGCCGAAAACTCCTATTTCGGAAAACCGTGCGGATTGCTCGATCAGTCCGCGGTCGCCCTGGGCGGATTGCACGCGATCGACTTTCTCCGCCCGAACGTGCCTTCATACGAACGGATCCCGCGCCCGCGGGGATATACCGCCGTCCTGACCAATACGGGCGGCTCGCATTCTTCGCTGACCGCGCATTACGCGGAGGTGCGGAAGGAGATGGAGCAGATCGCCCGTCACTTCAACAAGCGCTGTCTGCGGGAGGTATCCTTCGGGGCGCTTTGCGACGCGCTCCCGTCCCTGAGGCAAAAGGCGGGCGATCGCGCCGTCTTGCGCGCCCTCCACTTCTTCGAGGAAAACGAGAGGGTGGACGCGGGGGTGCGCGCGCTGAAAGAGGGGGATACGGACAAGTTCCTGTCCTGCATCGAAGAGAGCGGGCGGAGCAGTCTGTGCTGGTTGCAGAACTGTGCAATCCCCGGGAGCACCGTCCAGCCCGTCGTGCTCGCGCTCAAACTTGCCGAGCGATACCGCGGCGCGGGGGCGTTCCGCATGATGGGAGGCGGATTTGCGGGGACGGTGCTCGCGTTCCTCAAAGAAGGGGAAGAGGGCGGCTATGCCGCCGAGATGGCGCGCGTGTTCGGCGCGGAAAACGTCTTTTTTGCGTCTTTGCGCGAGCAGGGCGCCTGCGAATGGAAAAATTGACCGCTTCGGCGGATATGGAAGGAGTACGATATGATTACAAGCAAAGTATTCGGAACAACCAAAGACGGAAGAGAGGTCCTCGCGTTTACGTTGGAGGACGGAGCGCGCAGGGCGGTGATCCTCGATTACGGCGGGATCATCCAGTCCGTCGTCGTTCCCGACAGGGACGGCAAGCCCGTGGACGTCATCCTCGGCTATAACGACGTGGCGGGGTATGAGGATAACGGCGGCTATCTTGGGGCGCTCATCGGCAGATTCGGCAACCGCATCGGCGAGGGCAAACTCACGGTGGACGGCAAGGAGTATCAGCTCTACTGCAACGACCGCGGCAACCATCTTCACGGCGGCAAGGTCGGCTTCAATCGCAAGACGTGGGCGCACGAGATCGTGGGGGACGAGCTCAGACTGTCTATCGTCTCGCCCGACGGAGAAGAGAATTATCCCGGCACGCTCAAAGTAACGGTGACGTATACGTTCCGCGACGGGGAGTTGAAGATCCGTTATCACGCGACGACTGACAAAAAGACGGCGATCAACCTCACCAATCACGCTTATTTCAATCTCAACGGCGAAGGGGACGGGAGCATCCTCGATAACGTCCTGCAGATTGACTGCGACCGTATCACGCCCACCAATCCCACGATGATCCCCGTGGGCGGGTTCCGTGCCGTCAAGGGCACCGCGTTTGATTTCAACGCGCCCAAGGAGATCGGGCAGGACATCGGAGCGGACGATCCCGACCTGAAACAGGGCAACGGGTACGATCATTGTCACGTCCTTAGAAATAAGTGCGGCGAATATGCGCAGTATGCGGTCGCGGAGAGCAGAAAGACGGGCATCCGCATGATCTGCTATACCGATATGCCCGCCGTGCAGTTCTATGCGGGCAACGGATTGCATCAGCAGGGCAAGAGCGTCTATTACGGCAAGCGCGCGGGCTTCTGCCTGGAAACGCAGGCGATCCCCAACAACGTGAACGTGCCCGAATACGCCGCTCTGGGCAGTTCCTATCTCGATGCGGGCGAAGCGTACGATTTCACCGCGGCATATCGTTTTGAAGCGTAATCCGCCTTCGGGCGCAGAAAACGGGGGCGCGCCGCGCTCCCGTTTATTTTTGCGTAAAATAATAAAAAATGCGCTTTTTCGGTTGACAATCTTTTTTTGCGTGCTATAATAGCGGCAGATGCGGTGATACCGCATCTTTTTTTTCGGATCGGAAATGGAACGGGTAAAAAAATCGGGATATGACCTTACGAAAGGTCCCATATTGCAGACGATGCTCGTCTATGCCGTGCCCATCCTCGTCAGTGCGCTCATCCAATATCTGTACAACGTGTTCGATACGGCGATGGTCGGGAAATGGCTGGGCGAAACGCAGATGGCGGCGGTCAACGCCGCGGGTACGACGAGCGGGCTTCTCACCTCGCTGATCGGCGGATTTTCCGCGGGGATCGTGGTCATCGTCGGCATCAACTACGGCGCGGGCAACGAAGAGGGAACGTTGCGGGCGATCGTTGTAAGCGAAAAGCTCAGCCTGATCGCAGGCGTTTTCTTCACGCTCGCGGGCGTGCTGTGCGCGGAGCCTCTGCTCCGCGTGACCAACGTGCCGGACGAGTGCATGGGGTATTCGCGGACGTATCTCTATATCATCGTCGGTTGCGCGGTCGTCACCATGTTCAACAACGCGCACACCAATCTCCTGCGCACGCTGGGCGACAGCCGTTCGCCCGTCATCATGCTCGTGGCGTCTGCGGTCATCAACGTGGTGCTCAATCTCGTGTTCATGCTCTGGTTCCGATGGGGCGTGGCGGGCGTGGCGATCGCGACGGTGATCTCCCAGCTCGTCAGCGCGGCGCTCGCGCTCGTGTTTTTCCTTCGGCACTATCCGCAGTTCAACTTCTTCCGCCGCCGCGCGGAAGGGGCTTCGGGCAAGGTATGGGCGGAGGAGATCAAGATGGCGATCCCCATGGCATTCCAGCAGTCCATGATCATGCTCGGCGCGGTCATCGTGCAGGCGAAGGTCAACGACATGGGTTCTTCCGTCATGGCGGCGTATGCGACGAGCAACAGCGTCAACAACATGGCGGGCACGGTCATCAACACCTTCGGCACGGTCATCTCGGGCTTCGTCGCGCAGAATTTCGGCGCACGGCGCTTCGACCGCATCAAAAAGGGCATGGGTTGGATCCTCGTCTGTTCGTGGGCGGTCAGCGCTCTGCTCGCCGCCGCGCTCTTGCTCTGTGCGCGTCCCATTGTGGGACTGTTTCTCAAAGAGTGGAACGAGGAACTCTTCCTCAACGTGCGGACGTTCCTCTATATCAATACCGCGTTCTATCTCATCTGGGTGCCCGTGCCCGTATTGCGATGCGCCATACAGAGCATGCACAATTCCCTGTTGCCCTTCCTTTCCTGCCTGGTCGAACTTCCCATGCGCTGTGCGACGGCGTGGGTGCTCGGCGAGCATTTCGGCTTCATGGGG
This sequence comes from uncultured Clostridia bacterium, assembly GCA_944336975.1. GTDB lineage: Bacteria > Bacillota > Clostridia > Christensenellales > Borkfalkiaceae > Gallimonas. Next base: position 59,162 of record CALVLH010000006.1, on the reverse strand, counting down.
CTGAGCTTTGCGACGCCCTGTGCGCTCGTGGCGGCTTTCCTCTTCCTGATTGTCGCCTTCTTCGTGCAATGGAAGAAAAAAACAAAAAACGTTTCTGCGGCGGAAGAAAAGCCCGCAGAGGAGTGTGAAGAAAAATGAGTTACCGTTTTCCCAATGATCCCGCGTTCGATCCCCTCGTGGTGAAGAGACGGACGGACGCGGATCAGGACATCAAAGAATGCTGGGCGCACGATCCCTCGCTCTTTCAGGACGACGACGGGATGTATTACGCCTTTTCGACGGATACGTTCGGGACGAGAGGGTATCAGGTGCGGCGCTCGCCCGACCTCATCCATTGGACGTTTCTCGGCACGGCGTTCGAGCTGAAGGGCTCGGAAGAGGCTTATGCCGAGCGCAGGGCGCACGATTGCTTCGGCGGGTTACAGACCGCCTACGACTGGTGCGTGACCAAAAAAGAGGAATCTCCTTTGCAGATCTGCACCAAAGAGAGCGGCGAGATGAGCTTCTGGGCGCCCTATGTTACCAAGGGCGCGGACGGGAAATACTGGCTGTATTTCTGCCTGACGGGATATTTCGGCGGTTCGCGCTCGTGCATCGGCGTGGCAAAGTCCGACTGCGTGACGGGGCCGTACGTCTTTGACGATCTCATCGTCTGCTCGGCGGCGGGCTGGCGCAGCCCCAACGCGATCGATCCTCAGATCGTCTATGACGCGGAGGGCGGGATGCACATGATTTACGGCTCTTACGGCATGGGGCTGTATCTCATCGATCTCGACAAGGCGACGGGACGCCGTGCGGACGGACGCGTCCGCGCCGATTACGACGAAGGGCGCTGTTCGTTCGACGAGTATTTCGGCGTACACCTCACGAGCGGTTCCATGGAAGGGGGCGTCATCAAGTATCACGAAGGAGTGGAGGTCATCGAGAACGGGGAGCGCAAGAAGAAAAATTATTACTATCTGATGTGCTCCTTCGGTTCGCTTTCCACCGTCTATAATATGCGTTGCGGCAGGAGCGAGAGCGTTTACGGGCCGTATGTGGACGTGAACGGGAATACGCTCGTCTGCGCGACGGACGTCGGAAGCGGGAACAAGATGATGGGCTCTTTCCGCTGGGAACACAGCAAGTTCGATTATTTCTGCCCCGGGCACAATGACATGATGATCACGAAGGACGGGCGCAACGTCATTTCCTACCATTGCCGCACGCACGGGCTTCCCGTGCCCGCGGACGTGCCCGCCAAGATCCGCAAGAAGTTCGTGCCCCATTTCCTGTTCGTCAATCAGTATTCCTTCAATTCGGACGGATGGCCCGTGATGAACCCCAACCGCTTTGCGGGAGAGGACGTCGGACAGGAGATCACGAAAGAGGAATTCCTCGCGGTCAGCGGCGGCGCGTTCAGCATGGTCGTATTCAAACAGGACGCCGAACAGGAACACCTTACCAAGGCGGCGCGCGTGCGCCTGTATGCGAACGGAAAGCTGGGCGGCGCGCATAAGGGGACGTGGGAACTGTACGGCGGGAAATATATGCGCATCGTCGCGGACGGGAAGGAATATCTCGGCAGGATCATGCCCGCATGGATCGTCGAACAGAACCGCGCGGGGATCACCGTCTCCGCCATGGGAACGAAGAACGGCATGGCGCTGTATCTCAATTCCTATCACAAAAAGGCGAAATAAAACTCCTGCAGGGAGAAAACGGAGCGCACCGCCCGATGGGGGTGCGCTCCGTTTTTTGAAGATGACAGCACTGAACTGATCTGTTCGGAGGCAAGCGCCTTTTTCAAAGACAGGCGTTGCGGGAGAGAGGAGAGGAATACGGCGCCGCGCAAAAGCATACAATCTTTTCATGGAACGAATGCATGCCGTCATTTTCTGTCTCGCGGGATTTCTTTTCGTCTCCGCATTCGGCGCTCTGTCGCATTTCTTTTACAAATGGAGCGGGAAAAAGAAATCCGCCGCTCTTCTGTTCGCCGCGAACGAGAGTACCTGGGAACACCTTAAACTCGCGCTCTTTCCCACGTTTCTGTTTTTTGCCGTCGGGCTGCCGCTGATCGAGGGGGAAAACAAGGCGGTGAGTTTTTTTCTCGCGCTTGCCGCGCCGATGCTCCTCATCCCCGCGGTCTTTTATTCCTATACCGCCCTGACGGGGGAGGCGAAACTGCCCGCGGATATACTCATCTATTTTTGTTCCGTGGCGATCGCGTTCGGACTGAGCTTTCGCGCACTGACGGGCGAAGCTTTGCCGCCGTGGTGCGCGATTGCCGCGGCGGTCGGGATCGCGCTCATCGCGATCTGTTACCTGACGTTCACGTTTCATCCGCCCGAAAACTTTCTCTTCCGCGACGGGAGAACGGGGAAATACGGCCCGTCGTAAGCAGCCGCCGCAGGCAAAAGGCGAATTGTCAAACCAAGTGCTACACTTAATAGCATAATTCACCCAAAAGAAAACGCCTCCGTCTGCAGACGGAGGCGTGGTTTTTATAAAATCAGAGAAGCGCGGTGACCTCGGGAGCCGCATGACCGTTGATCATGCCGACGATGAGCCAGATCAGGCACAGCCAGAGGAGGATCCCCCAAAGCGCGTTTCTGCCGCATTCGAGGCAAACGTCGTGCTTTGCTTCGTTTTTATACCAAACGAAGTAGAGAACTGCGCCTGCGGGAGGGACGATCATGGAAAGCGCCTGCCAGCCGATCAGAGATTTGTTGGTGAACGTCTTCTTGAACCAAGGGCCGATGGAGGTGTAGAATTCGGTCGCTTTGTGGCGGTTTACGACAAAGCCGAGGCCGAGGAACCCAAGCCCGATGATGAGGAAGAGGATCGCCGCCAGCCAAGCGCCTCCGGAAATAGTGCACAGGTTTGCGATGAAGCAGATCAGCCCCACGCAGAGGAAAAACGAAACGTTGTTCTCGGAGCGGTTTGCCATGAATCCGTAGAATATGAGCATGAAACCGAGAACGAGCAAGGACAACACATTCAAAAATTCCATAATATACTCCCCTATCTTATAATCCTTTCTCACATTATAGTACACAATCGGATAATTGTCAAGGTTCACAGCAAAATTTTCCCGCAAAAAAACGATGGAAATTGTCCGAAAGGGGACGGTACCTTTCGCACGGCCTCGGCATAGGATGAAATGACTGTGATTTTTCGGGGGTATTTCACCAATGCAATGGTTTTGTTCGCTGGATACGGCGTTGCAGGCGCTGCTCGCGTCTCTGTTCATGTACGCGATGACAACGCTCGGCGCCTCGTTTGTCTTTTTTTCGGGCAGGATCGGGAAGAATTTTCTGACGGCGCTCACGGGCGCGGCGGCGGGGATCATGATCGCGGCGAGCTTTTTCTCGCTCCTTCTGCCCGCGCTCGAATACGATACGCCGCTTCCCGACGGGCTCGCCGTCACGATCGCGTTCTTTCTGGGCGGCGCCTTCATCGTTCTGTCCGATCTCGCGCTCTCTCGCGCGCAGTTCCGCTTCACGGCGATCGGGGACAGCAAGAGCGCGTTGCTGTATTTTGCCGTCACCTTACATAACATTCCCGAGGGGATGGCGGTAGGGGTGGCGTTCGCGCAAGCGGCGGGCGCGGAGGGCGCCGCGGTTTCGGCGCTTCTCCTCGCGTTCGGCATCGGGGTGCAGAATTTTCCCGAGGGGATGTGCGTCGCCTTTCCCCTGCGGCAGAAGGGGCTGAGCCCCGTGCGCAGTTTTCTCTTTTCGCAAGGCTCGGGCGCGGTGGAGATCCCCGCGTGCGTGCTGGGGGCGGTCGCCGCGGCGGCGATCGCGGGGCTCATGCCGTGGGCGCTCGCCTTTTCTGCGGGCGCGATGATCGCGGTCGTCTGTTCCGAGCTCATCCCCGAATGCTTTTCGGGAAACAAGACGGTCGCAAGCGCGGGCGTCGTGCTCGGGTTTTGCCTGATGATGATCCTCGACGTCGCGTTCGGATAAAACGCCCCGCGCGCGGGAGAATTTCGCCGAAAGGGGCGGCGGAACGCTTGACTTGCGGGGGCGGGTTAGGATATAATATAGACATGAATTTCATCAATTGTTTTTTGCGACTGTCGGAAAGCGGGACACCGCAAGGGAGCAAAGAGCAGAAATTTTATGTCGTCCGACTGGGCAGTTCTATTCGTGAGGGATAGAACTGCCCTGTTTTGCGTTTACGGAGGTATTTTTATGAAGAAAGTAGCGGTTATCATGGGCAGCGACAGCGATCTTCCCGTTGTGGAAAAGGCGTTCGAGGTCTTCCGCACGTACGGCATTCCCTTCGAGGTGCACGTCTATTCGGCGCACAGGACGCCCGAAGAGGCGCGCGCGTTCTCGGCGAACGCCGCGGAAAACGGCTTCGGCGCGATCATCGCGGCGGCGGGCAAAGCGGCGCACCTGGCGGGTGCGCTCGCGGCGAATACGGTGCTTCCCGTCATCGGGATCCCTGTCAAGAGCTCCACGCTGGACGGGCTGGACGCCCTTCTTTCCACCGTGCAGATGCCCTCCGGCATCCCCGTGGCGACGGTGGCGATCGACGGCGCGGCGAACGCGGCGCTCCTCGCGGCGGAGATCCTCGCGGTGAGCGATGAGGGACTGCGCGCGAAACTCGTCGCGGCGAGAAAGTCCGCGGCGGAAAAGGTACTTGCAAAAAACGCCGAGATCTCGGCGAAATACGGTTTATAATCTGACAAAGGAGAAGAAATTTTATGGAAAAGACCGTTCAGTTGTACGAAGGCAAGGCAAAGAAGGTGTTTGCGACCGAAGACGAGAACCTGTGCATCGTGTCCTACAAGGACGACGCGACGGCGTTCAACGGGCTGAAAAAGGGCACGATCGTCGGAAAGGGCATCGTCAACAACAGGATGTCCAATATGCTCATGCAGCTTTTAGAAAAGCAGGGCGTTCCCACCCATTTCGTCAAGGAGCTTTCCGACCGCGACACGCTCGTGAAGAAGGTCTCCATCGTTCCGCTCGAAGTCATCATCCGCAACGTCTCCGCGGGTTCGTTCGCGAAGCACTACGGCGTGGCAGAGGGCATTCAGTTCGACGAACCGACCATCGAGTTTTCCTATAAGAACGACGAACTGGGCGATCCTCTGCTCAACTCCTATCACGCGCTCGCGTTAAAGCTCGCGACCAAGGAAGAGATCGAGACGATCAAACGCCTCGCGTTCAAGGTCAACGAAGTGCTCATCGCTTATTTCAAGACGCTCGGCATCCGCCTCGTCGACTTCAAGCTGGAATTCGGCAGACTGCCCGACGGCATCATCGTGCTCGCGGACGAGATCTCTCCCGATACCTGCCGCCTCTGGGACCTCAAGACCAACGAAAAGCTGGACAAGGACCGTTTCAGAAGGGATATGGGCGGCGTCGAGGACGCATACAAGGAAGTTTTCAAGCGCCTGATGGGGGAATGAGCGGATATGAGCAATAGCATTCACGAAGAGTGCGGCGTATTCGGGATCTTCGCGCAGGAAACGCTTCCCCTTGCGTCCACGACCTATTACGCGCTGTTCGCGCTGCAACACCGCGGGCAGGAATCGGCGGGCATCGTCGTCAACGACGACGGCGTGTTCTCGGCTTATAAAGACGTGGGGCTCGTCAACGACGTATTCACGGCGGACGTCCTCGAACGGCTGGGCGAAGGCAACATGGCGATCGGGCACGTCCGTTACGGCACGACGGGCACGGGCGGCAGAGAGAACGCGCAACCCATCGTCGTCAATCACCTCAAAGGCAATATGGCGCTCGCCCACAACGGGAACCTCGTCAATTCCTCCGAACTGCGTTCGGCGCTCGAAGAAGAGGGCAGCATTTTCCACACGACGTCGGATACTGAAGTCATCTCCTACATCATCACCAAAGAGCGCGTGAAGTCGCGCTCCATCGAGCAGGCGGTCATCGCGGCGATGGACAAGCTCAAAGGGGCGTATTCCCTCGTCGTCATGTCTCCGTCCAAACTCATAGCCGCGCGCGATCCCAACGGCTTCCGCCCCCTGTGCTACGGGGTGCGCGAGGACGGCGCTTACGTCGTCGCTTCCGAATCGTGCGCGCTCGATTCCGTCGGCGCGAAGAAGGTGCGCGAGATCGAGCCGGGAGAAGTGCTCGTCATCTCCAAGGACGGACTCAAAAGCTACACCGAGCATTGCGGCTGCAAAAAGACGCTGTGCGTGTTCGAATATATCTACTTTGCCCGTCCCGATTCGGTCATCGACGGCTGCTGCGTGCACGACGCGCGCCGCCGCGCGGGCGCGTATCTCGCGGAGATGTATCCCATCGACGCGGACATCGTCATCGGCGTGCCCGATTCCGGGCTGGACGCCGCGCTCGGCTATTCGCAGAAATCGGGCATCCCGTACGGGATCGGGTTCATCAAGAACAAATACATCGGCAGGACGTTCATCGCGCCCGGGCAGAAGGTGCGCGAGGATAAAGTGCGCATCAAGCTCAACGTCGTGACTTCCGTCATCAAGGATAAGAGGGTGATCCTCGTGGACGACTCCATCGTCCGCGGCACGACGAGCGCGCGCATCGTCAAGCTTCTGCGCGACGCGGGCGCCAAGGAAGTGCATATGCTCTCTTCCGCGCCGCCCTTCCTCAATCCCTGCTATTACGGCACGGACATCGATTCGCGCGAAAATCTCATCGCCTGCCATCATTCGGTGGAGGAGATCTCCAAGATCATCGGCACCGATTCGCTCGGGTATCTCGACATCGAGCACGCGATGCGGCTGACGGGCGGGGACGGCACGGGGTTCTGCGCCGCTTGCTTCGACGGGAATTATCCCACGGACATCCCCACGTCTACGAACAAAAACCGCTTCGAACAGAAGATCAGCACCAACCCCAAATTCCAGAAGAAGAACTGAAGGAGCAGACATGGAAAAGAGTTTTTCGGAAAGCTATAAAGAGGCGGGCGTAGACATCACCGCGGGTTATAAAGCGGTGGAGCTCATGAAAAAGCACATCGCTCGCACGATGACGGCGGGCACCGCTTCCGACATCGGCGGATTCGGCGGGCTGTTCGCGCTCGATCTGACGGGTTATGCGAAGCCCGTCCTCGTCTCGGGCACGGACGGCGTGGGCACCAAACTCAAACTCGCCTTCCTCATGGACAAGCACGACACGGTGGGCATCGACTGCGTGGCGATGTGCGTGAACGACGTCATCTGCTGCGGCGCGAAACCGCTCTTCTTCCTCGATTATATCGCCTGCGGGAAGAACGTTCCCGAAAAGATCGCGGCGATCGTGAGCGGCGTCGCGGAAGGCTGCGTGCAGTCGGGCAGCGCGCTCATCGGCGGCGAGACGGCGGAAATGCCCGGATTCTATCCCGAGGACGAGTACGACCTCGCGGGATTTTCGGTGGGCATCGTCGACCGCGACAAGGTGGTGGACAACAAGAGCATGAAGGAAGGGGACGTCATGATCGCGCTTCCCTCCTCGGGCGTGCATTCCAACGGGTTCTCGCTGGTGAGAAAGGTGCTCGACATCGAACACTGCGATCTTACTTCTCCCCGCGAAGAGCTGGGCGGCAGATCGCTGGGCGAAACGCTGCTCACCCCGACCAAGATCTATGTGAAGCCCATGCTCGCGCTGTTCGGACAGGTGAAGGTCAAGGGCGTGTCGCACATCACGGGCGGCGGGTTCTATGAAAATATGCCCCGTTCCATTCCCAAGGGGCTGGGCGTGAAGATCAGAAAAGAGGACGTGAAGGTGCTTCCCATTTTCCGTCTGATTCAGAAAGAGGGCAACATCGGCGAGCGCGATATGTTCAACACGTTCAACATGGGTGTGGGCATGAGCGTCGTCGTGGCGAAAAAGGACGCCGACCGCGCGGTGGAGATCCTGCGCGCGAACGGCGAAGAGGCTTACGTCGTGGGCGAAATCGTAAAGAGCGACGACGGAGTCGTGTTATGTTAACGGAAAAAGTGCGCATCGCCGTCCTGGTATCGGGCGGCGGCACCAATTTACAGGCGCTCTTGGACGAGGAGCGCGCGGGCAACCTCCCCGACGGGGAGATCGTGCTCGTGCTTTCCAACCGCCCCGACGCCTATGCGCTCGAACGCGCGAGAAAGGCGGGCGTGGAGGCGGTCTGCGTGGACCGCGCGCAATATCCCGATCCCGCCGCGCGCGAGGGCGAGATGCGGCGCGTTCTTCGGGAGAAGGGCGTGGAGCTGGTCGTGCTCGCGGGGTATCTTTCCATCCTGAGCGAGGCGTTCACGGCGGAATATGCGGGCAGGATGATCAACATCCACCCGTCGCTCATCCCTTCCTTCTGCGGAAAGGGCTTTTACGGGCTGAAAGTGCACGAAGCGGCGCTTTCCTACGGCGTGAAGGTGACGGGCGCGACGGTGCATTACGTCAACGAGATCCCCGACGGCGGGCAGATCATCCTGCAAAAGGCGGTCGGCGTGCGCGAAGGGGATACGCCCGAACGCCTGCAAAAGCGGGTGATGCGGCAGGCGGAGTGGAAAATTCTGCCCCGCGCCTGCGAGATCGTGTGCAAAAAACTGAGAGGTGAAGAGAAATGAGCTATGAGACGAAGAGCATGAAAGAGCGCATCGCGGGCAATCCGTATGTGGGCAGAGGGATCGTCGTCGGCAAATCGGCGGACGGCAGGAAGGCGGTGTTCGCCTACTTCATCATGGGGCGAAGCGAGAACAGCCGCAACCGCGTGTTCGTGGAGAAAGGGGGCGAGGTCGTCATCTATCCCTTCGACGAGAGCAAGGTGGAAGATCCTTCTCTCATCATCTATTCCCCCGTCAAGGCGGTGGGAAAGGACGTCATCGTCACCAACGGCGATCAGACGGATACGATCGAAGAATTCCTCAAAGCGGGCAAGTGCTTCCGCTGTGCGCTGAAAACGCGCGCGTTCGAGCCGGACGCGCCCAACTTTACCCCCCGCATCAGCGCGATCCTGCATCTCGACGGGGGCTATACCTATCAGATGTCCATCTTAAAGAGCGCGGACGAAAAGGGCACGGCGTGCAACCGCTATACCTTCGACTATGAGCCGCTCGACGGCGTGGGGCATTTCATCCACACCTATGTCACCGACGGGAACCCGCTCCCGACCTTTATGGGCGAGCCCGAGCGCGTGAGCATCCCGAACGATCTCACGGCGTTCGCGGAAGAGATCTGGAACAATCTGGACGAAAACAACAAGATCTCCCTCTACTGCCGCAGCATCGATCTCGCGAGCGGAAAGACGGAGAACGTGATGTATAACAAACACGAGGTGAAATGATGAACGAATTTTCCTTAAAATACGGTTGCAACCCCAATCAGAAACCCGCGCGCATCTACATGGCGAACGGCGCGGAACTGCCTGTCGAGGTACTCAACGGCAGACCCGGGTATATCAACTTTCTGGACGCGTTCAACTCCTGGCAGCTCGTCAAAGAGCTGAAAGAGGCGACGGGGCTTCCCTGCGCGACCAGCTTCAAGCACGTTTCCCCGACGTCCGCGGCGGTGGGCAAAAAGCTCTCTCCCGCGCTCAAAAAGGCGTGCTTCGTGGACGACATCGAGGGGCTCGACGATTCTCCTCTCGCCTGCGCGTATGCCCGCGCCCGCGGCACGGACAGGATGTCCTCCTTCGGCGACTGGATCGCGCTTTCCGACGTGTGCGATCTGACCACGGCGAAGATCATCGCGCGCGAGGTGTCCGACGGCGTCATCGCGCCCGGCTATACCGACGAGGCGTTCGCCCTGCTGCTCACCAAGCGCAAGGGCAACTATAATATCGTCAGGATTGACCCTGCATACGTACCCGAAGAGATCGAGCGCAAGCAAGTGTTCGGTATCACCTTCGAGCAGGGGAGAAACAATTTCCGCATCGACAGGGCGCTTCTTCATAACATCGTGACGAAGAACAAAGAGCTTCCCGAGGACAAGGCGATCGATCTCATCATCTCGCTCATCACCCTCAAATACACGCAGTCCAACTCCGTGTGCTTTGCGGCGGACGGACAGGCGATCGGCGTGGGCGCAGGACAGCAGTCGCGCATCCACTGCACCCGCCTTGCGGCGCAGAAAGCCGACCTCTGGCACCTGCGTCAGCACGAGAAGGTGCTTTCCCTGCAATTCGCGGAAGGGGTGGGCAGGCCCGAGATGAACAACATCATCGACCTGTATCTCTCCGACGAGGCGGAAGAGGTGCTCGGCGACGACGTATGGCGCAAGAACTTCGCCGTCCGTCCCGAACCCTTCACGCGCGAAGAGAAGGCGGCGTACCTCAAGACGATCACGGGCGTTTCGCTCGGGAGCGACGCGTTCTTCCCGTTCTCGGACAACATCGAACGGGCGTTCCGCAGCGGCGTGAGCTATGTGGCGGAGCCGGGCGGATCCATCCGCGATCAGCTCGTCATCGACGCGGCGGACGCGCATAATATGGTCATGGCGTTCACGGGGATGCGTCTGTTCCATCACTGATCTTATTTCTGACTTACGGGGCGGAAGCGATTCCGCCTTGCCCCGTTTTCTGAAACATTTCCCGCCGCCCTTTGCGGCGGCAAACTTATACGCAGGAGGGATTATGGATATTCTGGTCATCGGCGGCGGCGGAAGAGAGCACGCCATCATCAAGAGCCTCAGAAAGAACGCGTCCGTGGAGAAGATCTACGCGCTCCCCGGTAACGGCGGGATCGCGGCGGACGCGGAGTGCTATCCGATCAAGGCGAACGACGTGGACGGGATCGTGGAGTTCGCACGCACGCATAGAGTGGATTTTGCGGTGGTCGCGCCCGACGATCCGCTCGTCTTAGGCTGCGTCGACCGCCTGGAAAAGCTGGGCGTACACTGTTTCGGACCGCTGAAAAACGCGGCGATCATCGAGGGGAGCAAGGTATTTTCCAAGAACCTCATGAAAAAATACGGCATCCCGACCGCGGACAGCGAGACGTTCACGGACGCGGAAGCGGCGATCGCCTATCTCAAACGCAGTTCCTATCCCGCCGTCATCAAGGCGGACGGGCTGGCGCTTGGAAAGGGCGTCATCATCGCGCAGAACTTCGAAGAGGCGGAAAATGCCGTCCGCGAGATCATGTGCGACAAGGTGTTCGGGGAAAGCGGGAACAAGATCCTGATCGAGGAGTTCCTGACGGGGCCCGAGGTCTCCGTTCTCTCCTTCACCGATGGCAAGACCATCGTCCCCATGGTCTCTTCCATGGACCACAAGCGCGCGCTCGATCACGACGAAGGGCTGAATACGGGCGGCATGGGCACGGTCGCGCCCAATCCCTACTATACGGAAGCGGTGGCAAAGGAGTGCATGGAGCGCATCTTCCACCCGACCGTGTCCGCGATGAACGCGGAGGGCAGGCCTTTCCGCGGGTGCCTGTATTTCGGGCTGATGCTCACGCCCAAGGGCCCCAAGGTCATCGAATACAACTGCCGTTTCGGCGATCCCGAAACGCAGGTCGTGCTCCCGCTTTTGGAGAGCGATCTTCTGGACATCATGCTGGCGGTGCGCGAGGTGCGCCTGACGCCAGACATGGTGCGCTTTAAAAAGGGCGCGGCGTGCTGCGTGGTGCTCGCGTCCGAGGGGTACCCGAAAAAGTACGAATCAGGCTTCGAGATGACGCTTCCCGAAACGGGAAAGGACGAATATATCTATGTGGCGGGCGCAAAGCGGGAAGACGGCAAACTGAAAACGGCGGGCGGACGCGTCGTGGGCGCGGTCGCGACGGCGGACACGCTCAAAGAAGCGGTGGACGGCGCCTATCGCCTTGCGGAAAAGATCCGCTTCGGAAATGCCTATTACAGAAAGGACATCGGCAGGCGCGCGCTCGCCTGCAAGCGGGAGGACTGACATGGTTTACAGGGTATATGTGGAAAAGAAAGCGGGATTTGACGCGGAAGCGCGTTCTCTGCGCGAAAACGTCACCGAATTTCTGGAGATCCCGGGCGTGGAGAAGATCCGCGTCATCAACCGCTACGACGTGGAGGACATCGAGAGATCGCTCTTCGACGATTGCGTCAAGACGGTGTTCTCCGAGCCGCAGATGGATCGCGCGACGGAAGAGGTCGATCTTTCAGGCGCGAAGGTGTTCGCGGTGGAATATCTCCCCGGTCAGTTCGATCAGCGGGCGGATTCCGCGGCGCAGTGCATCCAGCTCATTTCGCAGAAGGAACGACCGCTCGTGCGCACCGCCAAGGTATACGCGGTGTACGGGGACGTGACCGACGAGCAGATGCAGGCGATCAGAAAATACGTCATCAACCCCGTCGAGAGCCGCGAGGCGAGCCTGGAAAGGGCGGAAACGCTGAAAATCGCCCACCCCGTGCCCACGGAAGTGGCGACGCTCCACGGCTTTTTACAGCTCGACCGCGCGGGATTGGAAGCGTTCGTGAAGAAATACGCGCTCGCGATGGACGCGGACGACATCGCCTTCTGTCAGGAATATTTCCGCACCGAACGGCGCGATCCCACGCTCACCGAGATCCGCATGATCGACACCTATTGGTCGGATCACTGCCGCCATACCACCTTCCTCACGACGATCGACTCGGTCAGATTCGAGGACGAGCTGTTGCAGAAGGCGTATGACGAATATCTCGCGGCGAGGAAAGAGCTGGGCAGGACCAAGCCCGTCAACCTCATGGACATCGGCACACTGGCGGCGAAATACCTCAAAAAGAAGGGGCTTTTGGATAAGCTGGACGAATCGGAAGAGATCAACGCCTGCACGGTCAAGATCAAAGTGAACGTGGACGGCAGGGAAGAGGACTGGCTGCTCCTGTTCAAGAACGAAACGCACAATCACCCGACGGAGATCGAACCGTTCGGCGGCGCGGCGACCTGTATCGGCGGCGCCATCCGCGATCCGCTTTCGGGAAGAAGCTATGTTTATGCGGCGATGCGCGTGACGGGCGCGGCGGATCCGCTCCGTCCCGTCAGCGAAACGCTCAAAGGCAAACTTCCCCAGCGCAAGATCGTCACGACCGCGGCGGCGGGGTATTCTTCGTACGGCAATCAGATCGGACTTGCGACCGGTCAGGTGGACGAGATGTACCATGAAGGGTATGCGGCGAAGCGGTTGGAGATCGGCGCGGTCATCGCGGCGACGCCCGCGGAAAACGTGCGCAGAGAAGTCCCCGCGCCCGGCGACAAGGTCATCCTGCTCGGCGGAAGGACGGGGCGCGACGGCTGCGGCGGCGCGACGGGTTCCTCCAAATCGCATACCCTGCAATCTCTGACCGCGTGCGGCGCGGAGGTGCAGAAGGGCAACGCGCCCGAGGAGCGCAAATTGCAGCGCCTGTTCCGCAACCGCGAGGCGATGCTGCTCGTCAAGCGCTGTAACGACTTCGGCGCGGGCGGCGTATCCGTGGCGATCGGCGAACTTGCCGACGGGTTGGAGATCGACCTCAACGCAGTCCCCAAGAAATACGACGGTCTGGACGGGACGGAACTCGCCATTTCCGAATCGCAGGAGAGAATGGCGGTCGTCGTCGAGCCTGATAAAACGGAGGAGTTCATCGCGCTCGCCGCACGGGAGAACCTGGAAGCGACCGTCGTCGCGACGGTAACCGAGTCGCCCCGCCTCGTGATGAAGTGGAACGGCAAGACGATCGTGGACGTCTCCCGCGAATTCCTCAACTCCAACGGCGCGGAAAAGCACATCGACGTCGCGCCCGAAAAGATCAGAGATTACCGCAGGGAAAAAGTGACGGACTTTAAGGCGGGGTATCTCGCGCTGGCGTCCGATCTCAACGTCTGCTCCAAGCGCGGGCTTTCCGAGCGGTTCGACTCGACCATCGGCGCGGGCACCGTTCTGATGCCCTTCGGCGGGAAATATCAGATGACGCCCTCGCAGGCGATGGTACACCTCGTGTCCGTCGAGCGCGGGCATACGGATACCGTCTCCTACATGGCGTGGGGCGGCAATCCCTATATCGCGGAGAAAAGCCCCTATCACGGCGCCTATCTCGCGGTGGTGGAGAGCATCTCCAAACTCATCGCCTCGGGCGCGGATTTCGAGGACGTGTACCTCACCTTCCAGGAATATTTCGAAAAGCCCATGCACGATCCCGCGCGGTGGGGACAGCCGCTCTCCGCGCTCCTCGGCGCGTTCAAGGCGCAGCTCGAACTCGGCTGTGCGGCGATCGGCGGCAAGGACTCCATGAGCGGGACGTTCGAGCACATCGACGTGCCGCCCACCCTCGTTTCCTTCGCGGTGACGACGGGTAAGGCGGGCGAGGTCGTGTCCCCCGAATTCAAGGGCGCGGGACATACCGTCGTCGCGCTTCGTCCCGAATACGACAAAGACGGGCTTCCCGTGACGAAGTCTCTTGTCGAAATCTTCCGCAAAGTGACAGAGCTCCTGCGCTCGGGCAAGGCGGTCGCGGCATATACGCCCGGCTTCGGCGGCGTCGCGGAAGCGGTGCTCAAGATGTGCTTCGGCAACAAGATCGGTTTCCGCTATGCGTGCGGCACCGACGTCTCTTCTCTCTTCGATTACGCTTACGGCAGTTTCCTCGTCGAACTCACGGGTTCGGCTTCGGAGGGGACGGTCGTCGGCGTGACGACGTCGGACGGGAACATCTCCCTCGGCGACGTCTCGCTGTCGCTTGCCGAATTGCAGAAGGCGTACGAGGACAAGCTGGAACCCGTGTATGCGTGCAACATCCCCGCGCCCGCGGGGAAGAGCGCGGAAAATTACACCTTTGAAACGCGCAGCGAGGCGGTCTGTTCGCACAAGTGCGCGCTCCCCAGAGTCCTCATCCCCGTGTTCCCCGGCACCAACTGCGAATACGATACGGCAAAGGCGTTCGAGGACGCGGGCGCGGCGGCGGACATCTTCGTCATCCGCAACACTACTGCCGACGACGTTTCCCGTTCGGTCGAGGCGTTCGCTTCCCGCATGAAGGAGAGCCAGATCGTCTTTATCCCCGGCGGATTCTCGGGCGGCGACGAGCCGGACGGCTCGGGCAAATTCATCACGGCGTTCTTCCGCAACGAGGCGGTCAGGGAGCAGGTCGCGCGCCTGCTCGGCTCGCGCGACGGGCTGATGGGCGGCATCTGCAACGGCTTCCAGGCGCTCATCAAGCTCGGTTTGGTGCCGTACGGCAAGATCGTCGACACGGACGAGACCTGCCCGACGCTCACTTATAACGACATCGGCAGACACCAGTCGCGCATGGTGCGCGTGCGCGTCGCTTCCGTGCATTCGCCCTGGCTTTCGGGCGTGAACGCAGGGGACGTCTTCACCGTTCCCGTTTCGCACGGCGAGGGCAAATTCGTCGCTTCCGACGCGCTCGTAACGGAGCTTGCCCGTAAGGGACAGATCATGACGCAATACGTCGATCTCGACGGCAAGGCGACGATGGACGTGCGCTTCAATCCCAACGGCAGTGCGGCGGCGATCGAGGGCATCCTCTCGCCCGACGGCAGGGTCTTCGGCAAGATGGGGCATTCCGAGCGCAAGGGCGCGGGACTTTATCGCAACGTGCCCGGCGAATACGACATGAAGCTCTTTGAAAGCGCGGTCAGATATTTCAGATAAGTGGGGGAAAGAGATGAAAACGGACATCGAGATCGCTCAGGAGGCGAAACTCAGGCATATTTCCGAGATCGCGAAACGTGCGCATCTTTCGGAAGACGAGATCGAATATTACGGCAAATATAAGGCGAAAGTGGACCTGTCCGTCTTGGAAAAGAAGAAAAAGGACGGAAAACTCATCCTGGTCACGGCGATCAATCCCACGCCCGCGGGCGAAGGGAAGACGACGACCACGATCGGGCTTGCCGACGGGCTTGCCCGCATCGGGAAGGACGTCGTCGTCGCGCTCCGCGAGCCGTCGCTCGGCCCTGTGTTCGGCGTAAAGGGCGGCGCGGCAGGCGGCGGGTATGCGCAGGTCGTGCCCATGGAGGACATCAACCTGCATTTCACGGGCGATTTCCACGCCATCGGCGCGGCGAACAACCTGCTCGCGGCGATGCTGGACAATCACATCTTCCAGGGCAACGCGCTCAACATCGATCCGAGGAAGATCACCTGGCGCCGCTGCGTGGACATGAACGACCGTCAGCTCCGCTTCGTCGTCGACGGGTTGGGCGGGAACAAGAACGGCGTGCCGCGCGAGGACGGATACGACATCACCGTCGCGAGCGAGATCATGGCGGTGCTCTGCCTTGCGACCTCGCTTTCCGACCTCAAAGCGCGCCTTTCGCGCATCATCGTCGGCTATACCTATGACGATAAGCCCGTCACGGCGGGGCAGCTCAAAGCGGCGGGCGCGATGACCGCGCTTTTAAAAGACGCGCTGAAACCCAACCTCGCGCAGACGCTGGAAGGCACGCCCGCGTTCGTGCACGGCGGGCCGTTTGCGAACATCGCGCACGGGTGCAATTCGGTGATGGCGACGCGCGTCGCGCTCAGATCGGGCGATTACGTCGTGACGGAAGCGGGCTTCGGCGCCGATCTCGGCGCGGAAAAATTCCTCGACATCAAGTGCCGCGTGGCGGGCTTGAAGCCGTCGGCGGTGGTCATCGTGGCGACCGTCCGTGCGCTCAAAATGCACGGCGGGCTTGCAAAGACGGAGCTGAACGGCGAAAACCTCGCCGCGCTCGAAAAGGGGCTTCCCAACCTCCTGCGCCACGTCTCCAACATCAGAAACGTCTACGGGCTTCCCTCCGTCGTGGCGGTCAACCGCTTCCCGACGGATACGGACGCCGAGATCGCGCTCGTCATGGAAAAGTGCAGAGCGCTCGGGGTGAACGTCATCCTCTCCACCGTCTGGGCGGAAGGGGGCAAGGGCGGCGAAGCGCTCGCCGAAGAGGTCGTGCGCCTGTGCGGAGAGAAGTCCGACTTCCGCTTCTGCTATGACGAGAAACTTTCCATCAAGGAGAAGATCGGAGCCATCGTCACAAAGATCTACGGCGGCGACGGCGTCATCTATACCGCGGACGCGGAAAAGCAGATCGCGCAGCTCACCGCGCTCGGGTTCGACAAGATCCCCGTCTGCATGGCAAAGACGCAGTATTCCTTCTCGGACGACATGACCAAACTCGGCGCGCCCGAGCATTTCGAAATAACGGTCCGCAATGTCAAGGTGTCCGCGGGGGCGGGGTTCATCGTCGCTCTGACGGGAAACATCATGACCATGCCCGGGCTTCCCAAGTCTCCCGCCGCGGAGCGCATCGACGTGGACGAGACGGGAAAGATCGTCGGACTCTTCTGATGGAACGGGAAAGATTAGAGCAGGCGGTACCGCATCTTCTGGCATGGTACCGCCTTTTCAGACGCGACCTGCCCTGGCGCAAGGATAAAGAGCCGTACCATGTTTGGGTTTCGGAGATCATGCTCCAACAGACGCGCGTAGAGGCGGTCAAGGGGTACTATATCCGTTTTCTGGAAAAATTCCCGACCGTGTCCGCGCTCGCGGCGGCGCCCGAAGACGAGGTGCTCAAAGCGTGGGAGGGGTTGGGATACTATTCCCGCGCGCGCAATCTTCACCGCGCCGCCAAGGCGATCGCGGCGGCGGGCGCCTTTCCCGAGACGTTCGCGGACGTGCGCGCTCTCCCGGGCGTGGGGGATTATACGGCGGGGGCGATCTGCTCCATCGCGTACGATCTGCCCTGTCCCGCGGTGGACGGGAACGTCCTGCGCGTGCTGACGCGCCTGCTCGCCGATCCGGGCGAGATCGGGGACGCGGCGACGAGATCGCGCTTTGCGGAAGCGCTCCGCGCGGTATATCCCCCCGAGGCGGGCGATTTCGCGCAGGCGCTCATGGAGTTGGGCGCGCTCGTCTGCCTGCCCAACGGGGCGCCGCTGTGCGGGGAATGCCCGTGGGAAACGCTGTGTCTCGCGCACGCGGCGGGCGAAGAGGAACGTTATCCCGTCCGCGCGGAAAAAAAGGCGCGGGAGAGGATCCCCGTGAGCGTATACGTCCTGCAATGCGGCGGGGAGTTTGCCCTGGAACGCAGGAAGGACAAAGGGCTTCTGGCGGGCTTGTGGCAGTTCCCGCTCGTCGAGGGTAGGGACGCGCCGCCCGACAGGGGCGAGGTGCTCGCACAAAAGCGCGCCGTTCACATCTTCACGCATAAGGAGTGGGAAATGACGGGGTATCTCGTCCGCGTGCCCGAAAGGGATGAGCGCTTCGTGTGGGCGACGGCGGAGGAGATCGGGAAGCGTTATGCGCTTCCGTCCGCCTTGAAGGCGTTTTTTGAGTGGGTAAAATAGATAGGACACGTTGCGTGCCGCAGAGCCTCTGCGGCGCGCATTCCGTAAGGCGCGGCGAGAAAGTTCTTTTCCGAACGCGCTTTTCGCGGCGGAAAGGCCCGCCCGCCGTGCGTGAGAGCCGCGCCGTTTTTCGCGGGAACGCGCGAATTTTTGTCAAAAGACTTGATAATTGGCGGAAAATATAGTAAAATAATCGCAGGGGCATCGGGGAGATGGAGAGGCGGGAGCCGCGGAAACGCCCCAAGCTATATTTGAGGAGAGAAAGAATGAGCGTATTATTGTGCGATTCAAACTGCGAGCTTTGGCATACGCGTGCCGAGGAGCTCGGGCTGGACTATATTTCCATGCCCTATTACGTGGAAGAGAAGGAATATCGGTATGACTTGGGAAAAAACACCGATTTCAGGGCGTTTTACGACGCCGTCCGCGGCGGCGCCGTGCCCAAGACGCAGGCGCTCAATCCCGAGGATTATAAAGAGATCCTTACGCCCTATTTCGAAAAGGGAGAGGATGTGCTCTACGTCAGCTTTTCCCATAAGATGAGCGGCACGTTCAACTACCTCGACATCGCGCTCCGCGAACTCAAAGAGAAGTATCCCGAGCGCAAATGCACGGTATTCAACACCAACGGCATTTCGCTGGGCGCGGGCATCCAGGTGGAACAGGCGGCGCTCATGAAGAAGGCGGGCGCTTCCGACGAGGAGATCCTCGCGTTCCTGAAAGAGTTTACCGACCGCGTCGCGGTCTACTTCGTCGTGGACGATCTCATGCACTTGAAGCGCGGCGGGCGGCTTTCGGGCTTTGCCGCCGTCGCGGGGACGCTCCTGAGCCTCAAACCCGTCCTCACCTTCAACGAGGAGGGCGGACTGAGCGTGCTTACGAAAGTGGGCGGCAGGAAGAAGGCGATCTCCACGCTTGCGGCGCACGTCGTCGAGGAACTGCGCGACGCGGACAAATATTCCGTCTACATCGTGGACGCGGACTGCAAGGAGGACGGAGACCGCCTGCGCGATCTCATCTTGGAAAAGCGTCCCGAAGCGCAGATCGTGCGGCAGATCGTGGGGCCCGTCATCGGATCGCATTGCGGTCCCGGCACGCTGGGCGTCATCTTCGTCGCAGACCGCCGTCCCATTCCCCTCAAAAAGGATTGAACGCGCATTGACAAACAGGCGCGTTTCTGCTAAAATATACGGGTGATGAAAGAAAGAGGAAAATTTATCGTATTCGAGGGCATCGACGGGAGCGGCAAGAGCACGCAGATCAAGATGCTCTCCGCATATCTCTCCGAAAAGGGGATCTGCTGTTATCAGACGCGCGAGCCGACCGATTCCCCGTTCGGCAGTCTCGTGCATACCTGCATGACGGGCAGGGTGCAGACGGACGAGCGCGCCATCGCGGCGCTGTTCGCCGCCGATCGTTTGGATCATATCTTCAACGAGGTCAACGGGATCAAAAAGAAGCTGGACGAAGGCGTCAGCGTGCTGTGCGATCGGTATTATCTCTCGTCGTTTGCCTACAACGGCGGGCTGGTGCCCACCGAATGGGTGATCGCGCTCAATGCTCAGGCGCGGGATGCGCTCCGCCCCGACCTCACCGTCTTTTTGGACGTGTTGCCCGAAGAGGGGATGACGCGCGTGGAGCGGCGCGGGGACAGAGAACGCTATGAAAAGCTGGAATTTCAGCGCAAACTGCGCGAGAATTATTTCGAACTCTTCCGCCGTTTCGGGGAAGAGGAGCACGTCGTCGTCGTGAAGAGCGAGACGGAAAAGGCGGAAACGCAGAAAGGGGTCCGCAGGGCGGCGGACGAATTATACGGATTCTGATGCAAAGCGAACTCATCGTCGGAGAAATCTTAAAGCCGCAGGGCATCCGCGGCGAACTCAAAGTGCGCGCGTTCACGGACAGCGCGGAGGATTTCCGCGCCTTTAAGCGCGTGTACCTGGACGGGGAAGAATACCGCGTGCTCTCCGTGCGCGTGGGCGACGGGGCGGTATATCTGGGCTTGCGCGGCGTGCCCGACCGCAACGCGGCGGAACTTCTGCGCGGCAAAAAGATCGTCGTGCGGCGCGAGGACGCGCCCGAACCCGAAGAGGGGACGTACTACATCGTCGATCTTTTGGGGAGCGAGATCGTCACGGAGACGGGGGAAAAGCTGGGCGAGCTCGCCGACATCCGTCAGGCGGCGACGGACATCTACACCCTGATCGCGGGCGGGAAGGAGATCCTCTTCCCCGCGGCGAAGGGCGTCGTGTTGGCGGTGGACGTCGAAAACAAGCGCGTCACGGTGGATAAAAAGCGGTTCGGAGAAGTCGCGGTATTCCCCGACTGAGCGGAGGGGCTTATGAAGATCACGATTTTGACGCTGTTTCCCGAGATGTTTTCCGCATTGCAGGCGAGCATCCTCGGGCGGGCGCAGAAAGAAGGCAAATTGCAGATCGACGTGGTGAACATCCGCGATTATACCGAGGATAAGCACCTCAAATGCGACGACTATCCCTTCGGCGGCGGCGCGGGCATGGTCATGATGGCTCAGCCCGTCGGCAGCGCGATCGAGGCGGTGGATCCCGAGCATAAGGCGCGCAGGATCTATCTTTCGCCCAAAGGCGAGGTCTTCCGTCAGCAGAAGGTGTACGAATTGCTGGAATACGAACATCTCGTGCTGTTGTGCGGGCATTACGAAGGCGTGGATCAGCGGGCGATCGATCTGTTCATCGACGAGGAGCTCTCCATCGGGGACTATGTCCTGACGGGCGGGGAACTGCCCGCAATGGTCGTCGCCGACTGCGTTTCCCGCTATGTGGACGGGGTGCTTTCCCCCGAATCGCTGGTGCAGGAGAGCTTTTCGGAGAATCTGCTCGAATATCCTCAATATACGAGGCCCGTGGAATATCGCGGGCTCCGCGTTCCCGACGTCCTGCGCAGCGGAAATCACGCGGAGATCGACAAATGGCGCAGGGAGCAGGCGGAACTTACCACAAAAAAGATGAGGCCCGACCTGCTTTCCTGATCGCGCCGCGATTTTTCGCGGCGTTTTTCCTAAAAAAGGGGGGGTGAGTCGTTGAAGACGATACAATGGTTCCCGGGGCATATGGCGAAAGCGATGCGCATGATGGAAGAAAATCTTTCCCTGGTCGACGCGGTGGCGTTCGTCCTCGACGCGCGCGCGCCTGCGGCGACGTATAACCGCCGCCTGCGCGATATGGCGGGAAACAAGCCCCTCTTGTGGATCCTCAACAAATCCGATCTGTCCGACGCGGGCGCGGAACGCATCCGCGCGGCGATCGCGGCTTCGGGCGGCAGGGCGGTGTGCGTATCCGCGACGTCGGGCGGTTCTTCCCGCGCACTCGTTGCCGCCATGCAGGCGACCGTGGCGCAAAAAGCGGAGCGGGAAGCGGAAAAAGGCAACCGCAGGGCGATGCGTTTTCTCGTCGCGGGCGTCCCCAATACAGGCAAAAGCACGGTCATCAACCTTTTGAGCGGCTCGAAGAGAGCCGTCACGGGGGATAAGGCAGGCGTCACGCGCGGTAAGCAGTGGGTGCATTGCGGGGCGTTCGATCTCATGGATACTCCCGGCACCATGCCTCCGTCCTTCGACGATCAGAGGCTCGCGCGGCGGCTTGCGTTTATCGGGAGCGTGAACGACGACATCCTCGAAAAGGACGAGATCGCGCTTGAATTGCTCGGGGAGCTGGGCGAAAAATATCCCGATCTGTTGCGGGAGCGTTACGCTCTAACGCAGTTCGACGATAAGCTCGCCATGCTCGAAGGGGTATGCCGCAGGCGCGGTCTGATCGTGCGCGGCGGCGAAGCGGATTACGAACGGGGCGCACTGGCGCTCATCGACGATTTCAGAAAGGGGCGGATCGGGCGCGTGTGTCTCGATACCGTCGCCGACGCAAAGGAGGCGGGGCTCGCATGAGATATTTTGTCGACGAAAACTTTTCCACGCAGTTGAAGACGGCGTTTTCCAGCATGATCGAAGTGCTCGGCGTGGGCGGGAACCGCTTATACGTCCTCAAAAATCATTCTACGTTCTTCCGTTTCCGTTACGGGCTTTATCGCGCGGATGAAAAGACGGAAACGGTCTCCGTTCGCGTGAAAAAATTCTCGCTCGCGCGCAAGATCTCGCTCGTGACGGAGGACGGAAAGGTGTGCCGCATTGTCTCGCGGCGCGGGAAACGAGAATATCTCTTTTCCAACGGCTGGAAGACGGTGGGGAAGATCGCGGGGGCGACGAGCTTTCGCATTTACGAAGGGAAAGAGGTGCTCGCGGCGGTGTTCCGCAAGAAAAACATTCTCGTCGTCGACGCGGAAGACGATCGCGAAGACGTGCTCGCGGCGGCGCTCGCGCTGACCGTGGCGGAGCGCTGGGAATAAAATGGACGCACTCGATTACGAAAGAGAACTCTTGTCCGCGGGATATGCCGCCGTCGCGGGCGTGGACGAAGTGGGGCGGGGACCGCTCGCGGGACCCGTCGTGTGCGCGGCGGTCATCCTATCCGTACGGGAAGAGGATCGCATCCTCGGCATAAACGACAGCAAGAAACTTTCGCCCAAAAAGCGGGAAGCGCTCGCCGCGCTCATCCGCGAAAGGGCGCGGGCATGGTCGATCGCGGAAGCGGACGCGGGGACCATAGACGAGATCAACATCTTACAGGCGACGCGGCTGTGCATGAAACGCGCGGTGGAGGGCTTGTCCGCAACCCCGGACATGGTCCTCACCGACGGAAACATGACGCTGGACATCGCCGTTCCGCAGCAGAGCATCGTCAAGGGCGACACGCTCGTGTGTTCCATCGGCGCGGCGAGCATCCTCGCCAAGGTGTATCGGGACGGGCTGATGCGCCGCTATGCGGAAAGATACCCGCAATACGGCTTCGAGCGCAATGCGGGATACGGGACGGCGGAGCACATCCGCGCCATCGGGGAGTACGGATTATGCGAGATCCATCGCAAGACCTTCGCGCAAAAATTCTGGGCAGGCGGGGAGAAAACGCCGTCTGCCGATACCTGAAACGAGAGGGATACCGCATCCTCGAACGCAATTACAAGACGCCGTTCGGGGAAGCGGACATCGTCGCGCTGCGCGGCGGGATCTACGCCTTCGTCGAGGTGAAGACGCGCTCTTCCGACGAATACGGCTCCCCCGGCGAGGGGGTGACGGCGGCGAAGAGAAAGCGCTACCGCGCGATCGCGCAGTATTTCTGCCTTTCGAAAGGGGAGGAGCTTCCCGTCCGCTTCGACGTCGCCGCACTGACGGAGCAGGGGCTGGAATACATCGAAAACGCATTCTGACAAAATACGGAGGACATCCGCGCCCGGGCGCGGATGTTTTTTTGCGCGGAAGGGAATAATCTCCGTCGCGCTCTTCTTTGAAAAGAAGAGCGGCGCCTTCTCTCAACGGTTGCCAAGGACAGAAAAATATGGTATAATAGACAGGAACGGAATCCCGCCCTGCGCCGTGCGCAGGGCGGAAAAAGGAGAACCATGGCTGCACAGAAAGCAAAGAATTTACTCAAAGATAAGTTGTCGCTTTTTGTCCAATTTCCGAAAGTCGTCGGATATGCGGATTATTACTACAAGACATTTGCCGCCATTCAGATCAAGAACGACGGAGCGGAAGCGGTCAACGTAAAAGTCAAAGCGGAGAATGCCGACGGGCTTCTCGTCCCTTACGAGACGACGGCGGAGGTGCCCTTCGAAAGCTCGGTGGAACTCAATGCCGAGGGCATTTTTTCGCCCCTTTTCCTCGCGGAAAACGACGAACTGCGCGAGTGCGCCGCGGAGGTCATGCTCTTTGCCGAAGACGCCGAGATCTGCCGTGCGAGCGCGCAGGTCTCCGTCCTGCCCTATGACTGGTGGGGCGGGTTGGAATCCAATGCCGAATTTCTCGCCGCTTATGTCCGTCCCAAGCTTGCCGACTGCGCGAACATCCTCGCCGACGCAGGCGCAAGGCTGAAAAAGTGGAAGGTGAATACGGAATTTTACGGATATGCGGGTACGGATAAAAACACGGTACGGCAGATCGTCGCGGCGGTGTACGCCGCATTGAAGAGCCGCGCGATCGAGCGGACGGAGGAGACCGACCTCTCCCTTCCCGCCGCCGCGGGGAAAGAACTCATCCTCAAAGAGGGCAAGGCGAACGAATTGCAGCTCGCCGTGCTCGCCGCGGCTTGTCTGGAAGCCGCCCGCCTGCATCCCGTCATCGCGGTGGGCAAAAACGCCGTTTCCGTCGGTGTCTGGCTGTACGACAGCTGTTTTCTGGATACCGTCACGGACGACGCCGAGATCGTCGGGAAGTATGTTTCCGACGGCATCAACAACCTCAGCTTTTTCGACGTATCCGACCTGTTCAGCGCGCGCAATATCGCCTTTACGCCTTCCGAAACGCATTTTAAGCAGAAATTGCAGGAGAGCTATTACGAATATTTCGTCGATATACGCCGTTGCAGGATCGGGCGCATCATGCCCCTTCCCCTGCGCGGGAGCGGCTTGCACGGGTACGAACTCATCAAAGAGGAGGACGCGACGGACGAAAACGCGCCCGCGCCTCTGCCCAGCTTCCGCAAGCTGAACCTGGAGGGGAAACAGCCTAAGAACAAGCAGTGGGAACGCCGTCTTCTGGACATGACCGCCAAAAACCAACTGCTTAACTTTTCGGGCAGGAACGCGCTTCATCTGTGCTCGGCGAACGCCGACGCGCTGTACGGCGTGTTTGCCAAAGAAGATTCCGTCCGTCTCCGCGGCAGCGCGCCGCGCGAATTGCCCGAACCCGCGTTCGGCGCGGAGGGGGCGCTCGGGCTGGAACGCGAGCTCATCGAACTGGAACAGGGGAAGGGCATCGTGCGCGCCTTCTGCGACGCCAAGACGTTGGGCGAAGTGACGCAGCGTCTCATGCGGAAAAACAAGGAAGCGGACGAAGAGACGGGGGCGAAGATCCTCTATCTCGCCTTCGGCTTCCTCAAATACGTCAGCAAAGAGGACGGACAGCCCAAGCATGCGCCGCTCGTGCTCATGCCCGTCAACATCCGCCGCGCGAAGGGCAACGAGGACTTTGCGCTCGACGCGGGGGAAAAGGAATATTCGGTCAACTCCACGCTGCTCGAATTCCTCAAACAGGAATTCAACATCGACGTGCGCGGCCTGGGCGGCGACGTGTCCGCTCTCAAGATCTCCGAGATCCTCGCCATGGTACGCGCGGAAACGGCGAACATGAAGGGCTGGGACGTGTGCGGGGACGTCTATCTCGCCACCTTCTCTTTCCAGCGTTATCTGATGTGGAACGATCTGCGCAGGAACTTCGCCGAGTTGAAAAAGAACGCCCTCGTCTCGGCGCTGATGAGCAACCGCGCCGATTACAGGGCGGCGGAAGCGACGGAAGAGGACGAGAGCTATCCCACCGAAACGCTCACGCCTCTGCCTGCGGACAGCTCGCAGTTTTCGGCGATCTCCCTTTCGCAGACGGGAACGAGCTTCGTCTTGCACGGTCCTCCCGGGACGGGCAAGAGCCAGACGATCACGAACATCATCGCCAACGCGCTCGAAGACGGAAAGCGCGTGCTCTTCGTCGCGGAAAAGAAAGCCGCGCTCGACGTGGTCAAAAAGCGCCTGGATACGCTCGGGATCGGCGATTTCTGCCTCGAACTGCATTCCAACAAGGCGGATAAGGCGGACGTGCTCCGTCGGATGGAGAACACCCTCGAACTTAAACGCGAAGAGGGGGAATACGGGTACTCCGAACGCGCGGAAGAGATCGTCCGTCTGCGCGAACAGCTCAAAGAGCCGCTTGTCGCATTGCACAAAAAGCGCCGTCTCGGGATTTCCGTGTATCAGGCGATCCTGTATTATCTTCAGAACAAATCGGCGCCCGACATCCTCGACATCGAGAGTTCGTTCTACGACACGCTCACCGAACAGCGACTCGCCGAGTGCAAGAGCATGATCCTCTCCGCGGCGGCGGCGGCGAAGGAGTGCGGCGGGGTTTGCAATTCTCCCTTCGAGAACGTCAACCTCACCCAATATTCGCAAGGCCTGCGCGATACCGTGTACTGCTCGTGCGAAGTGGTGCTCACGGAGATCCGTCACCTCAAAGCCTATCTCGCGCTCTTCCTCGAATTTTACCGCCAGAAGATCAGCACGCTCACGCAGAGAAAGCTGGACTTGCTCGCGGTGATCGCGGAAAATCTCTCTTCGGGGATGTATCAGAAATATTTCTCCCGCGTGGACGAGCACGAGTTCTATCTCTTCTTTAACGCAAATAAGCGGCTGGACGATTGTCTTGCCTACTATTTCAAATATTTCCGCACGCTCGTCGAGCCGGGGAAGGATTTTGCCGAACTCAAACGCTTCTGCGAAGAGGGAGGCGACTACCGCCTGTGCAAAGCCGCGGTCTCGGCGGCGAAGCGGCTCAGCCGCGCGGCGATCAACAAGCCCGACGAGGAGGACATCCCCAAGTTTTTGCAGACGCTCGTGGAGATCTACGAGGCGATCGATCGCGTACGCAAGAACACCGCGCTCTCCGCGAATTTCTGCGACCGCGCGGGGAACGTCAACTTCAAGCGCAGGAGCGAATTCCTCGCCGATCTGTACCGCCTGCACGAGATGTGCTCGAGCGTGTTCATGGACTATAATCCGGACGCGTTCAACGGGATGTGCATCCGCGCGGCGAACGGGTATACCGCGCCCGTCCTGGACGGGTACAGGAAGGCTTCGGCGAGCTTTGCGGCGGCGCAGGGGCATTTTCTCACCGTCACCAACGCCGACCGCGATCAGATCCGCGAAGAGGACGTGCTCGATTATTATTCTTCCAAGGCGAGCGCGCTGTTGGATAACATTGATATGCTCCCCAACTGGTGCATGTACCGCGCGACGGCGGAACAGCTCGGCAAGGCGGGGCTCACATTCATCTCCGACGCGCTGGAAAGCGGCAGACTGCGCGGGGAAAACATCCTTTCCGGCTTCGAGAAGAACGTCTATAAGAACTTTTTGGAGATCAACATCCCCGCCGATCCCTGCCTGTCCCGCATGACGGTGGGGACGCTGGAAGATACCATCGAAAAATTCAGGTTGGAGTGGGAGGAGTTCTCTCGGCTCTCGCGCGACAAGATCCGCGCCGACCTCATTTCCCGCCTCCCTGCGGCGGACGCGGAGGGGAGCCTGAGCGTGGAGGTTTCCGCCTTCACCCGCCTTTCCAAGAGCAATCTGCGCGGCGTGGGGCTGCGCGGGCTGTTTGAGGAGATCCCCGAGCTTGTGCGCCGCGTCGCGCCCTGTATGCTCATGAGCCCGATTACCGTGGCGCAGTATCTGCAACCCGTCGCCGATCAGTTCGATCTCGTCATCTTCGACGAAGCGTCGCAGATGTCCACGGCGGAGGCGATCGGTTCCATTGCGAGAGCGAAGTCGGCGATCGTCGTGGGCGATCCCAAACAGCTCCCGCCGACGAGTTTCTTCCATTCCGCTTATGTGGATGAGGAAAATCTGGAAAACGAAGATCTGGAGAGCATCCTCGACGACTGCCTCGCCCTGGGGATGCCCGAGCGGCACCTGCTGTGGCATTACCGCAGCAAGCACGAGAGCCTGATCGCGTTCTCCAACATCATGTATTACGACAACAAGCTGTGCACCTTCCCTTCGCCCGATTCGCTGGAAAGCAAGGTGAAATTCATTCAGGTGGACGGCACTTACGACAGGGGCTTCACCAAGCGCAACCGCAAGGAAGCGGAGGCGCTGGTCGCGGAAGTTATCCGCCGCCTGTCCGATCCCGCCCTCGCGCGTTCGAGCATGGGCGTGGTCACGTTTTCCAGCGCACAGCGCGACGACATCGACAAACTGCTCTCCCGCGCCATTGCCGCACGGCATCTCGAGAGCGCGGCGTACGAGCGCGAAGAGCCGCTCTTCGTCAAGAACCTCGAAAACGTACAGGGCGACGAGCGCGACGTCATCCTCTTCTCCGTGTGTTACGGGCCCGATCAGACGGGGCGCGTCTCTCTGAACTTCGGTCCGCTCAACCAGACGGGCGGCTGGCGCCGCCTCAACGTGGCGGTTTCCCGTGCGAGGGAGGAGATGCTCATCTTCTCGACGATGACCTCCGCGATGATCGATCTCGGCAAGACTTCGTCCAAAGGCGTGGCGGGGCTCAAAGCCTTCCTCGAATTTGCGGAAAAGGGCAGAACGACGCTCGCCGTCAATTCCGCCTTCGTCAAGGGCGGCGCGGGCATCGGCAAGTTCATCGCCGCGGAGCTTACGGGCTGCGGGTACGACTGCCGCTGCGACGTGGGCGCGTCCGATTTCAAGATCGACGTCGCCGTCGTCGATCCCAAGAACAAACACCGCTTCATCCTTGCCGTGCTCTGCGACGGGACGACGCAGTTTTCCGTCAAAGACCGCAACGTCCTGCAAGTGCAGACGCTCAAGCGCGGCAACTGGAACATCATGCGCGTGTATGCGGTCAACTATTACAACAATCCCAAGCGCGAGATCAAGCGCATCAAGGAGATGCTCGACCGTCTGACGGGCGCGGACAAGAAGGCGGGGGCATGGCTGAATAAATACCGCAGGCCTTACCGCGCGGTCAAGGAGACGGGCGCGGAGACGGCGGTATTCGTCACGGGCGGCGAGAACGACGCGGCGATCATGGCGCGGCTGAAAGAGATCGTCGCGACGGAAGAGCCCATCTCCCGCGCGTTCCTCAAAAAGCGGTGTCTCGCGACGTTCGGCATCGCCAAGAGCGGCGCCAAGGTGGAAAGCCGCCTGGATTCGCTCATCGACGCCTGCGCCTTCCGACGCGAGCGCGTGTTCGGCGACGATTATTTCTATAAAAACGACCGCGCGCTCAGCCTTGACCGCTTCCGCGTGGAGAATGCGCCCGTCCTTCGCAAGACGGAAGAGGACTTCACGCCCTTCGAGATCGTCTCCTTCGTCCGCGGGGCGCTCGAGGACCGCGTCGCTCTGTACATGGACGAGGTGATGGTCATTTTGTGCAACATTTTCCATGTCATCCGCCCGGGGGAGAAGTTTACCTCTTTCGTGCGCGACTGCATTTCGCTCGGCGAGGACAAGGGATTGTTCGTGCGCTCCGTGTCCGACCGCATCTCGCTCGCCTGACGGCGCCTTATGCTGCCGCCTTTGCCAAGGATGAATTTTCGCCCGTTGGTCTTTGCCGCGTTCGGCATCGCCGCGGGCATTTTCCTGTTTGCGAGGATTACTCTGGGCGGTTTTTCCGCGCTCGATCTGCTCTTTCCCGCGCTGTTTTGTCTGTTTTTCGTGCGCCGCCCGAAGGAGGCGGCGCGGAGCGTCGGGAGAGCCGCCGTCTTTCTCCTCCTCATCCTGACGGGCTCGTTTTGTATGTCCTGCTACCTCTCTTCTTACCAATCGGGCGTGCCGACGGGCGACTATGAGATCTCGGGGACGGTCTCGTCCGTTTCCGAGGGGAACGGCTATTCCTCCGTCCTGCTTTGCGATCTCTCCTTCGACGGCGTCTCTTCGGGCGGCAATCTGCGGCTCACGCTTTCGGGCGCGACGGCGGAAGTGGGCGACATCCTGCGCTTCCGCGGAGAAGCGGTCAGACTTGCCCTGCCCGACGGGACGGATGCGGGGGAATGGTACGAACTGATCGGCGACATCCGCTATGAGGCGCGGAGTTCTTCCGCAGAGATCGCGGGAAGCAGCGCTTCACCCTTCCTGAGGCTCAACGCGGCGGTGCGGGATCTGCTCGGAAGGACGATGACGGGGGAGGAATACGGGCTGGCGCTCGCGCTTTTAACGGGCAATTCGCAGAGCGTGGACGACGGGCTGTTGCAGGCGGTGCGCGAGGGCGGCATCGCGCATATCTTCGCCGTGTCGGGACTGCACATCGGCATCCTGTTTTCGGCGGTATACCTCGCGGGCAGACCGCTCGGGCGGTGGCGCGTCCTGCCCGCGCTGGCGGTCTCGTGGTTTTATTGCGGGCTTTGCGCGTTCACCGTATCGTCCGTCCGCGCTTTGGTGATGTGCGCTTCGGCGGCGCTCTTTCGCACGTTCGGGAAGAAGTATGACTTTTTGGAGAGCATTTCCTTTGCGGCGGTCTGTCTGCTCATCGTGCGCCCCGCACAGTTTTTCGCCGTCGGGTTCCGCCTTTCATTCGGGGCGTGTCTCGGCATGGCGCTCTTTTCCGGACAGTTCTCGCGCGCCCTGCGCCGTCTGCCCGCCTTCCTGCGTTCCTATCTCTCCGTATCGCTCGCCGTGCAGATCTTCACGTTTCCCATCCTCATACAGTCGTTCGGCTATTATTCCGTCTGGGGAATGGCGCTGAACTTCTTCGTCATCCCTGCGCTCGGCGTCGTCTTCCCCGCGATCCTGGCGTGCGCCGCGCTGTCGCTTATTTTTCCCGCGGCGGCGTCCGTGCTCATGCTGTGTCCCGAAAGCGTGCTGGCGTTGCTCGTGTGGATGTTTTCTTCCGTCGATCTGACTTATGTGATCGCGGGGTTTTCGCTGGGCGCGGGCGGAACGGTCTGGCTGATCGCCTGCGTCGCGCTTTCCGAACGCTTCCGCATGACGCCGCGCGGCAGGGCGGCGACGGCGTGCGTGTTCTGCGCTCTGTTCGCGATGTGCATGGTGTTCGAAAACGCCGTGTTCGCGGGGTGCAAGATCTCCGTATATTCCGAAGGCGAGTCTTCGGCGGTGCTCATCCGATCGCCGTCCGGCTCGACGCTCGTCATCGACGGCGACGTCACCGTGCGGGAATGCGAGGACCTTTTCCGCCGCAACGCGTGCGGCACGCTGTCTGCCGTGATCGTGCTGGACGAGGACATCGTCGACGCGGTCAATACGGCGGCGTTTCTCCGCGCGGAGCGCATCTATCTTTGCGAATACGCGGAAACGGGCTTGCGGGAGACGGAACTCACGATCGCCTGCACGTTTACCGTCGACGGCGTGACGTATCGCTACGAAAGCGCGGAAAAGCTCATGATCGTCGCGGAAGGCTCTGCGGTGGAAGTGGATTTTGAGGGATTGCCGGCGATGGGCGCCGATTTCTTTGTCGATGAAAGCTGCGGCGGCTTGATTTTACGGCTGAAAGATGGTATAATCAGATAGATGAAATTTACCGAGTTCAAAAAGAGCCTGGACGGGGGCGTCGCTCCCGTATATCTTCTCGAAGGGGAAGAGGCTTATTTCCACGCGAGCGCGGAAAAGACGTTGCGCGAGCGCTGCGTGCAGCAGCCGTCGCTCAACGACGTGCGCCTGGAAGGGGAGTCCCTCAAGGGGGACGCCCTCGCTTCCTTCCGCGATTCGCTCTATGTCTATCCCTTCCTGAGCGAGAAACGGCTCGTGCGGGTGTACGGGCTGTATCCGACGGAGCGGGAATACGAAACGTATCTCGCCCGCTATTTTGCCGATCCCTGCCCGACGACGGTTCTCCTCATCGTCAACGCGCAGAAAAAGAGCGGCGCGGCCGATCTGAAAAAAAAGCCGAACGTGACCTATGTGGACTGTTCCCGCGCGGACGAGGATACCGTCTGCCGTTGGATCACGGGTACGACGCGGCGGGCGGGCGTGAAGACGGAAGGGGACGCGGCGCTCGCGCTCGCGCAATTCTGCTCCTGCGACATGGCGCGCGTTTCCCGCGAGACGGAAAAGCTCATGCTCCTCGTCGGCGCGGGAGGCACCGTCACGCGCGCGATCGTGGAGGAGAACGTTTACCGCAGCGCCGAATACAAGATCTACGAAATGACGCAGGCGGCGTCGCGGCGGTCGTTCGCCGCTTTTTCGGAGATTCTCGGCGATCTGATCGAAAAGGGCTTCGACGAGACGGCGGCGCTGGGCGCGTTGTCTTCCCATTTCCGCACCCTGTACGATGTATCCGCGATGAGCGGTTCGGACGCGGAAATCGCCAAAGCGCTGGGGATCAAGCCGTATGCGGTGCAGAAGAACCGCGAGACGGCGGCGCGGTTCGGGAAGGAGCGCGTGGAGGCGTTTTATCTGAGGCTGTACGAGCTCTCTTGCGCGTCCAAGAGCGGGCAGATGAGCAAGGAAAGCGCGCTGAAAGAAGCGGTCGCCAAAATATTTTTCGAATAGCGCAAAATAAGAAGGAAAAACACTTTCTTTTTCCCCCCGAAATCGCTATAATAACAGTGACAGACAGAGGGTAAAACTACCGAAGACGCGCAAAAAGGAGCTTGCCATGCGTACTTTTGCTCAGGCATGGGAGGCGATCGCGGGCGTAGTTACCGATTTCAAGTGGATATACCTCCTCGAAGGGTTGGTCATCTACTTGCTCGTGTACTACGTCGTCAAGATCCTCTCCGACAACAACGCGAAAAAACTCATCTCCATTTACGTCCTGCTCGTATTGTGCATGGGCGTGATCACGCTGTTCTCCGACGGGCTCAACGCTGCTTTCTTCTGCGTGTTCGTCATGCTCGTTTCCGAATTTTTCCTCCTTTTGTTCAGCGTGGAGATCAAGCGGAGCATCTGGAACGTGAAAAAGATCTCGCGTGCGCCCGCAACGAGCGAGCCGAAGGCGCGCGTCCGTGCGGAAGAGTGCGTTTCCGGCATCGTCAAAGCGGTGCAGAACATGTCCAAGAACAATATCGGCGCGCTCATCGTGCTCTCCAACGGCAACCTGCCCAAGGAGATCCTCGAGAGCGGCGTCTCTTTGAACGCGACCATTTCCTCGCAGCTCGTCGAGGGCATCTTCTTCCCGAAGGCGCCCCTCCACGACGGCGCGATGATCATTTACGGGGATAAGATCCAGGCGGCGGGATGTTTCCTGCCTCTCACGCAGAAGGACTATCCCAAGGACTACGGCACCCGTCACCGCGCGGGCATCGGCGTGACCGAGGTCGCGGACGTCATGACCATCATCGTTTCGGAAGAGACGGGCATCGTATCCGTCGTCAAGCGCGGTTCCATCACCCGCTATGTCGATTCCGATCTGCTCCGTAAATTCCTCAGAGAATATTACTGGAAAGAATTTTCCGCGGAGGTAAAGGCGAAATGAAGTTCTTAAAAGCGCTGAAAAACGCGTTCACGCGCAACATCCCGCTGAAACTCATCGCGCTTGTGCTCGCGGTCCTTTCCGTCATCTTCATCAACAGCGCGTTATGAGAAACTGCATCCGAATCCCGAGAATCATATTGCCCAGAAAGGATTTCCGCCATTGGGCGGTGATCGCGTGCGATCAGTTTACGTCCGACCGCGCGTATTGGGACAGAGTGGCGCAGGAAGTGCGCAACCGTCCGTCCACGCTGCAATTCATCCTCCCCGAGATCGATCTCGGCGAGGACGACGAGGCGCGGATCAAAGAGGCGGGGGAGTGGATGCGCGCCGCCCTGGTGGAGGAGTGGACGGAAAAGCTGGAGAGGGGGTTCATCCTCACCGAGCGCACCGTTTCCTCCGGGATCCGCCGCGGGCTCGTCGTCGCGATCGACCTCGAAGCGTATTCCTGCCGTCCCGGCGAAGTGACGCCCATCCGTTCCTCGGAAGAAGTCGTGCCCGACCGCCTTCCCGTGCGGATCGCCCTGCGCAGGGAAGCGACGCTCGAATTTCCGCACGCGATCATGTTTTATCGCGACAAAAAGGACCGCGTGATGAGAGATCTGCTCAGAGAAGATCTGGAAAAGCTGTACGATTTCGATCTCATGTTGGGCGGCGGAAACCTGAAAGGGTACTTCGTGCCCGAATTTATCGCGGCGGACATCGTTCAGGATCTGTATTCGCGCGGCGATCCCTGTTTTGCGATCGCCGACGGCAACCATTCGATCGCGGCGGCAAAGGCGTTTTGGGAAGAAAAGAAGCAGGAACTCACCGAACGCGAGCGCAGGCTTCATCCCGCGCGGTTCGCGCTCATCGAGGCGGTCAATCTCTACGATCCCGCCGTCGTCTTTCATCCCATCCATCGCCTCGTCAAGGAAACGGACGCGGAAGCGTTCTGTTCCTTTTTTTCCTCGCAGGTGCGTTGCAGAAGGGAAGGGCATGTGCTCATCCCCGACCTGCCCGCAGGCGTTGAGGGCGTGACGGCGACGGACGAGATCGTCGAGCGCTATGTCCGCGCGAACGGCGGTAAGATCGATTACATCCACGGACACGAAGAACTGTATCGCCTCGCCGCGCAGGAGGACTGCGCGGGGGTGCTGCTGAAAGCGCTCGAAAAAGAAAAGTTCTTTGCACAGCTCAAAGGCGGCAGAAATTTCCCGAAGAAGACGTTTTCCATCGGCGAAGCCACAGAAAAGAGATATTACCTGGAAGGAAGGGAGATCAGTTATGATTAAAGTTTGCAAATTCGGCGGCACGTCGATGGCGGACGGAAATATGATGAAGCGCGTCGCGTCTATCATCAAGAGCGACGATTCGCGCAGATACGTCGTCGTATCCGCGCCCGGAAAGCGCTTCGGCGGTGACGTCAAGATCACCGATTTGCTTTACGCCTGCTACGAGAGCGTGAAGGAGACGGGATCCTGCGGGGACGCGTTTGCGAAGATCGCCGACCGTTTCCGCGGCATCGTCGCGGAACTCGGGTTGAAAATGGCGATCGAGGATGTTCTCGACGATACCCGCCGCGCCATCGAGCGGGAACGCAGCGCGGATTTTACCGCTTCCCGCGGGGAATATCTTTCCGCCCGCGTGATGGCGGCGCTTCTGGGCTTTGAGTTCATCGACGCGCGCGACGTGGTCAAGTTCCGCGCCGACGGGCAGTTGGACAGCGAACTGACCTTCGATCTGACGGCGCAGGCGCTCAAAGGGAAGAAGTATGCCGTCGTGTCCGGCTTCTACGGCGAAGGCGCGGATGGCAGGATCAAGACGTTTTCCCGCGGCGGGAGCGATATTTCCGGCGCGATCGTGGCGCGTGCGGCGATGGCGGACCTCTATGAAAACTGGACGGACGTGAGCGGGTTCCTCGCCTGTGATCCGAGGATCGTGGAAAATCCCGTCGGCATCCGCGCGATGTCGTATAAGGAACTGCGCGAGCTTTCCTATATGGGGGCGAACGTGCTGCACAGCGAGTCCATTTTCCCCGTGCGCGCGGCGAATATCCCCATTCAGATCAAGAATACCTTCCGTCCGACGGACGAAGGCACGATGATCTTGCCC
This sequence comes from uncultured Clostridia bacterium, assembly GCA_944336975.1. Taxonomy (GTDB): domain Bacteria; phylum Bacillota; class Clostridia; order Christensenellales; family Borkfalkiaceae; genus Gallimonas. Next base: position 23,926 of record CALVLH010000006.1, on the reverse strand, counting down.
ATCAGCAAGTATACATACAGCGGCAGGATCGTGACCGGGATCGCGGGCAAGAAGAATTTTGCCGTCATCTTCATCGAAAAGTCGCTCATGAACGCCGAGATCGGCTTCGCGCGCAAGGTGCTTTCCGCCATGGAAAAGCACGGCGTCTCCTTCGAGCATATGCCATCGGGGATCGATACGATGTCTTTCGTCATCGACAGCGAGTCGCTCAAACACGGCATTTTGGAAGAACTGCTCGAAGATATTCGCAAGGCGGTCAATCCCGACAATTTGCGCGTCTTCGACGACATCGCGCTGATTGCGACCGTGGGGCACGGCATGAGCAAGAACGTCGGTACGAGCGCGAAATTGTTCGACGCGATCGCGCGCGCGGGCATCAACGTGCGGATGATCGATCAGGGCTCTTCCGAGCTGAACATCATCGTCGGCGTGGACAACGATAACTGCGAACGCGCCATCCGCGCGATCTACGAGGAGTTTTTCAAGAAAAGCGAAGCGACGTTCGGGCTTTGATCCGAACGGAAGTGCGCCCGCCGCAGTTCTCTGCGGCGGGCGCTTCATTTTTGTCTGAACCTCTGACCGTCGGCGGCGCGTTATCGCGGGAGAAATGAGCGGAAAGGGGAGCGAAGAGGGCGTCGGTCTCCCGTTCGGCAGAATGCGGCAAGGATCGCCGCGGAAGATCCGGAATATAAAAAACGGTTTCCCGAAGGAAACCGTTTTTTATGTCGTGTGTTACTCTGCCTTGAAGGGAAGAAGCGCCGCAACTCTTGCGCGCTTGATCGCCGTCGCAAGCTCTCTCTGGTGCTTTGCGCACACGCCGCTCATTCTGCGGGGAAGGATCTTTCCTCCCTCGGTGATGAATTTTTTCAGGCGTGCGACGTCTTTATAGTCGATGACCTCGACCTTTTCCTGGCAGAACGCGCAGACCTTCTTATGAGGCTGCTTTTTGTAATTCTTTTTTACGGGTTTTTCTTTTTCTTCCATGATCAATACTCCTTATTTGCCCTTATCAGAAGGGGATGTCTCCGTCGTCGTCAAACGACTGCAAGGTGGGCTTTTTCTTCGCGGGCGCACTCTGCGCCTGCGGCGCGTCGTAAAATCCTTCGTCGGAAGACGAATTCTTTGCGGTCAGGAATTCGATGTCCTGCGCGATGACGTCCACGGCGGTACGTTTGACGCCGTCGTTCCCCTCGTACGTTCTCATCTGAATGCTGCCGACCACTGCGACCTTATGTCCCTTTTTCGTAAAGCGCGCGATGGTATCCGCAAGACCGCGCCAAGCGGTCACGTTGAAGAAGTCGGTCTGGCGTTCCCCGTCGGAAGAGGAATAGTTCCTGTTCACGGCGATGGAGAAGTGGCAGACGCTGACTCCGCCGGACGTTTCCGAGATCTCGGGATCCCGCGTCAGATTTCCGATCAAAAACACCTTGTTCATGTTTGCCTCGCTTTACGCAATCTTGGTTATCATGCGTCTCAATACGTCGCCCGAAATTCCCGCCACGCGGTCAAGTTCCGCAACGACGGCGCCCTCAGCGGAGAACGTCATCAGAACGAAGAAAGCGTCCGTCTTGAAGCGGATGGGGTAAGCCGTCTTCTTGACGCCCCACTTGTCGATCGCCTCAACGGCGCCGCCCATGGACGTGACGATATCCGCGTACTTTTTGATTTCCGCTTCTCTCGCCTCTTCGCTCATCTCGCTGTTGAGCAAATAGAGCATTTCATACTTTGCCATAATAATTTCACCTCCCGGTCTGTTCGGCATACCTTCTCGGTATGCAAGGTAATAAAGCGGCGGATTTTTCCGTCGCTTTGCCATTATACTATATTTGCGCGGACAAGTCAACGACTTTCTCCCCGCAAAAGAGAAAAAAGCGGAGAAAATCCGCTTTTTTGTCAGCCGAACATCTCGATGCGTTCGACCAGGTATGTTACGAAATTTATGGTTTCCGAAACGGTCAGCTCGTTGAGATTGGTCACGTAATTCGTACCGCCGTCGGGATCGTATTTGATGGAATCGGGGATCTCCACGTCCGGTTCGGAAGAGAGGATCTCATAGACGTAAAGGTCGAGCAGCGTCGCGCGGTTGATGTTGACGGTCATCGTGTCCATGAGATCGGTCATTTCCAGAACGGGGGTGAACATCTCTTCGCCCGTGTCGGGATCGGTGAGCATCATGTGCCATACGCCCGTCAGGTACCGCGTCAGCGGCGCGCCGTCCGTCGTCGCGTATCTCGTCTCGATCGCGCTTTCCTCGTAGAGAGTATTTTCGTCGAAGGACGATTCCGCGGGGGAATAGTAGAAGAGGAATGCCTCGGCGCGTTCTTCCGTGTAATAAACGCCGCCTTCCGCGTCATAGAACACTTTGCTTTCGTCCACGTCGACGCCGTCGAGCGAGTAGGCGTATACGCGCTCGAGGTCGGTACGCTCGCGTCCGCGGAGCGTGTAGTATCCTGCGCCGTCTTCCAGAATATAGACCTTTTCGTTTTCTTCGTCGAGATAGTACTCGCCGTCCGCGTCTTCGAGCACCTCTTTGCCGAGGGGAACGAGAGCGCCGTCGTTTTCGTAATCGACGACGGAATAGGTGTAGGAAGGGGCGACGGTATGGCGGATCATCGTGTAGTAAGGAGTCGCCCATACCGCGCCTTCCGCGCGGTTTGCCATGGCGATCTCCGCGTCATATACGACGTCTTCGTCCGCGAGCAGGGTATAGCCGTCCGCGCCGATGAGGAAGTATCCCGCAACGACCTGCGTCTCGCCGATATACGAGCGGGAGATCACCTCTCCCTCATAGGCGACGGGGCGCGCGTCATCCACATAATGTTCCGTATAGCGGTAGAGGTCGTCGCCGAACATATCCTGAACGGTGAGCGCCTGCAAATCGGAAGCGAGCGTGTTGAGCGTGCTTTCCGCGAGATTTTTGAGGATCTTGTTTTCGGCGAGCTCTTCCTCGGGGAGGATCTCGGAAAGGCGAAGGGTATCCAGCCTGTCGCTGAATTTGCCGAGCTGCGTATCCGCGACGGAGCGCAGGATCTGAGGGGAGGTTTCGTCCACCGCGAGCACGTCGCCGATGGTGAGCGTGTCGATCTTTGCCTGATCGGTGAGGTCTTTGACGCGCCAGTCGGAGATCGCCTGCATGAGCAGGGAAGAAGTCTCGTCTACGTTGAACAGTTGTCCGATCTTCAGCCGTTCGATGCGGCTCTGCTGTTTCAGATCGCCGATCGTCCAGTCCTTGACGGCGAGCAGGAAGCCGGAGGTCGCGGTTTCCATATCCAGAAGATCGCAGATGCGTGCGTCTTCGATGAGACTGCTTTCTCCCGAATTGAGGTCGCCGATGGTGTTGGGCTTGCTGTCGCCGAGCATGACGATCTCCCCGTTCACGATCTCGTAATCGATGCCTTCGGAGCCGTAAGCGAGATAGCGGATCGCCGCGTCCGATTCGGCGGTCACGCTCATCGCCGTGCCGAGTTCAATGCCGTTGATGATGCCCGTCGCGTTTTCGGAGAGGTCGCCGATGGTGTTTGGCGCGTTGCCGCCCTCGATCGGGACGAATTTTCCGTCCACGATCTCGTAGTCCACGCCCTCTTTGCCGTAGCAAATAGAGATGGTGAGCGCGTCCGATTCGGGCGTTACGCCGAGCGCTGCGCCGAGTTCGATGCCGTTGATGATCTCGTTGGAATTGTCCGTCAGGTCTTTGAGCGTGGCGGGAGCCTTTCCGCCTTCGAGGGTGACGAATTCCCCGTCCACGATCTCGTAGTCCACGCCTTCCGTGCCGTAGCAGATGGAGATGATGAGTTCGGAAGACTCCGGCGTCACGCTGAGTGCGGTCGCAAGTTCGATGCCGTTGAGCACGCCTTCCGCGTCCTCGGTGAGGTTCTGAATGGTGGTGGGCGCTTTTCCGCCTTCCACCTGTACGAATTTCCCGTCCGAGACGGTATAGTCCGCGTTCTCTTTGCCGTAGCAGAGCGCGATCATGAGAGGGGAGGATTCGGGCGTCACGCCGAGCACGTCGCCGAGACGGATGGCGTTGACGATCTCCGTCGAGTTCTGCGTGAGGTCGCTGATCGTGGTGGGCGCCTTTCCGCCTTCGAGCAGGACGAATTTCCCGTCTCGGATCTCATAGTCCACGCCTTCCGTGCCGTAGCAGAGCGAAATGACGAGATCGGAAGATTCGGGCGTCACGCTGAGCGCGGTCGCGAGTTCGATGCCGTTGAGCACGCCCTCCGCGTCCTCGGTGAGGTCGTGGATGGTGGTGGGCGTCTTTCCGCCCTCTATCTGTACGAATTTCCCGTCCGAGACGGTATAGTCTACGCCCTCTTTGCCGTAGCAGAGGTTGATCATGAGGGGCGAGGAGTCGGGCTTCACGCCGAGCACGCCGCCGAGCTGGATATTGGCGATGACCTCTTCCTGGAAATAGGTGCCGATGTCGCCGAAATTGGTCTGCATGAGCGTATCCACGTCGACGATGACGCCGAGGGAGGCGAGCTGCTCGTTGACGGCGTCAAGCTGCGTGCGCAGGAAGGGGGTGTATTTTGCGATGGAATTGAGATTGGTGAATTCCGTGGAGCGCACGTCCTGGAAGAGCTCGAGCAGCGTCTTCTGCGCGTATTCCTCGGTGATATACTGCGAATAATCGACGTTGATCGCGGTGAGCACGTCTTTGAGCGAATATTTGCTCGTGACGAAATAACCGCCGCCGATGAATGCGCCGATGGTAAAGACGATGCCGAAGATGAACGCCATGCACACGGCAAAGACGTTCCACACAAAACTGCGCGGGCGGTATTTGGTGCGGACGGGGATCCGCCCTTCCGCGATGAGCCGTTTTTCCAGCTCGCGCTGTTCCTGTTCGCGCTGTTTTCTGCGCTCCTTCTTTTCCCGCGCGGTGAGTTTCTCCGTCGTTTCTTCTGCCGGTTGTTCGGGATGATTTTTCTTCTTTTTCATAGCGTCGCTCCCCTCATTTTCGGATCGCCATAAAGGCGCATTTTCCGTTGATCTCGTATTCGCCCGGCTGTTCCGCGGCGACGACGTCCCCTTCGGAAAGGGGAAGTTCTCCGCGCGCCCATTTGATAAATCCCTTCCCTTGCAGGGAAAGGATCTTCACATAATCGACGCCTTCGGTGAACAGCTTGTATCTCCCGCCGCTCTCGACGTATAAAACGCCGTCTTTCGCGCGTTTTTTGCCGCCCTGTACGCAAACGGGCTCGCCGAGCGTTTCGGGGGAACGGCAGAACAAGGCAAGGATCTCGGGATCGGTAATTTTGCTCATGCGTTTCATATTTCCATTATATTATAATCCCAAAAAAAAATCAAGCGTTTCCCTCGTCATCTTCTCCGTCGGGCGGAAGTTGCGCGGGAGTATCCGGATCGCGGAAAGAGTCCAGCTTCCTCCCGATCGTATGCGTCTTTTTGCTCGCGCTTTCAATGGTATCTTGCGCTTCCTGCAATTTTTTACTTGTCTTTTCCAACAATTCCGAAAATTTGATGAATTCCGCGCGGAAAGAGGTGAGCATCGTCCTCAGTTCGCCCGATCTTCGTTCGATCGCCGCCGTCTTGAAGCCGATCTGCAGCGTGGAGAGAAGGGCGCCGAAATTGGTGGGGCCGCACACCATCACTCTCCGCATCTGCAAGAAGTCGGAAAGCCCCGGCATTTTCAGCACTTCCGCGTACAGCGCTTCCATGGGCAGATACATCACCGCAAAGTCGGTCGTCACGGGCGGCAGGATATATTTTTTGGCGATGGAGTCCGCCTGTACTTTTACGGCGCGTTCGAGATTTTTTCTCGCGCGCTCTTCCGCCTCCTTGTCCCCGCGTTCGCCCGCTTCGACCAGGCGCTGATATTCCTCCACGGGGAATTTGCTGTCCACGGGAAGGCAGACGGTCTCCCCGTCTTTTGCGGGCAGGAAGATAGCAAAATCGACGAGCGAATTGTCCAGCGGATTGAGCTTTACGCTCGCGCGGTACTGATTGGGCGCGAGCATCTGTCCCAGCAGGGCGTCGAGCTGCGTCTCTCCCCACGTTCCGCGCAGTTTCACGTTGGTGAACACGCGGCGGATGTCCGCGACGTTGTCGGCAAGTCCTTTCATTTCGCCAACGCTCCGATACATCTTTTCCAGTCGTTCGGAGATCTGGCGATAGCTTTCCGTCAGTTTCCCGTCGAGGGAAGCGGAGAGCTTGTCGTCCACCGTGCGGCGGATGCGTTCGAGGTTATGGGCGTTGGCGTCCACGATGTACTTGAAGTCCTCCGCAAGGCGGGATTGGATGTTGTTGAGTCTGTTTTCCGTGGCGCGGCTCAGGTTCTCCATCGCGCGCGCGTTGAAGTCCGACATCGAGCCGATCGCGTCCGTCTTTTCTTCCAGGCGGCGCAATCCCTCTTCCAGGCGCGTAAGGTCGGTCGCCGCGCTCTGCGCGGGTTTGCGCAGGAGCAGGACGACGAGCAGCAGCAGACAAACTGCCGCGAGGATGCAAAGGATAACGAGCAAAGTCTGTTCTGTCATGGTTCCTCCTTGAACAGGGATACGGCGCGTGCGATGAGTTCTTCTTTGCGGTTGCGCTCGCCGTTTCCCGCGGTATAGCGCAAAAGATCGGAAAGCGCGGCGGAAGTCTTGCGCACGGGCACGCCTGCCGCCTGCAATTCCCGTCCGTTGACCGCAAGTTCGGAAAGGGCGAAAGGCACGCCTTCCTCGATCATTTTTTGCAGGATCGCCTGCCATTTCACGACGGAAGGAGCGGGGGAGAGATCGTCCTTGCATGCGGAAAAGTCCGCCTGCCGCAGGGCGAAAAGGCGGGGCAGGATGTCGTAGTCGCGCACGATCTCCCTTCGGATCTTGCTCTCTTTCATCTTTCCGTCGAGGTCGCGCATGTGCAGGGAGACCAACCGTGCCGTCTCTTCGGTCAGTTTTTTGGGCGCCTTGAGGCGGCGGAGGATCTCCTTCGTCAGGCGTTCTCCCTCTTCCGCATGGGCGTGATAATTGTCGTCGCGGAGCATGCAGAAAGGCTTGCCTACGTCGTGCAGAAGGGCGGCGTAACGGATCTCGGGCGGGGCGTAGCGCACGCAGCGGAAAGAGTGTTCCAGAACGTCGTGATCGTGAAAATCCGCGCGCTGTTTCATGCCGTCGCCGAGCGCGAGTTCGGGCAACACGCGCGAAAGGACGCCTGTCTCCCGCATCAGGCAAAGCCCGCGGTAGGGCGCGTCTTTCATGGCGTGCTTGGTATCCGCGAGGAGAAGTTGCGTAAGTTCCTGAAAGATGCGTTCGGGCGCGATGTCGCGGATGAGATCGGCGTGTTCGCGCGCCCCTTCGAGGCATTCTTCGTCGGGGGAGAAGCCGAGCTGAGCCGCGAGTCGGCAAAGCCGCATGAGCCGAAGCCCGTCTTCGCCGAACACCTTTTTCGCGGGCGCGACCGTGCGAAGGCGCCTTTTTTCGATGTCCGCCATGCCTCCGAGCGGATCGCAGAACGCATCCCGCGCGATGTCGTAATAGACCGCGTTGCAGGTGAAATCGCGGCGGCGCGCGTCGATACCCATGTCCGAGGTAAAGGTGATCTCGGAGGGGGCATGTACGCCTCTCACATACTTATCCGAGCGGAAACGGGTATATTCGTAGCCCACGCCGTCCGCGTCCTCGAGCTTGACCGTGCCCGTGTTCTTATAGACGGCGCGCACGCGGAATCCGCATTGCGCGGCGGCGGCGAGCAGTTCCTCTTCCGCCGCGGCGGCGCACAGGTCCAGGTCGGTCTCCCGCATGGGGAAGCCGCACAGGTGATCGCGCACGCTCCCCCCGATGATATACAAAGAAAACTGACATACGCCTGCCAATTTCAGTAAATTTTCGGGCAATAAGTTTCTCATATTTTCTCCCGGAATGAAATTTTCCTGAAAACAGTATAGCAGATTGTGAAAAAAATTGCAATTCGTCGAGGAATGTTATATAATAAACATGATTAAAAGGGAGAAAGGGGATGCTGAACGTCATCGTAAATCCGCGATCTCTGCGCGGCGCGGGGAAACGGCTTTTGGATAAGATCGAAGAGCGGCTCCGCGCATGGGGCGGCGAGTATCGCGTTTTCCGCACGGAAAAGCAGGGAGAGGCGACCGAACTTGCCCGTCGCCTCACCGAGGAAGGCGAGCGCACGATCGTAGCCGTGGGCGGTGACGGTACGCTGAACGACGTGCTGAGCGGACTGACGCACGCGGAGGAATGCGTTCTCGGGCTTGTTCCCGCGGGCACGGGCAACGATTTTGCGGCTTCCGCGAAGATCCCTTACGGAGTCGACGCGCTCGGACTCATCCTTACCTCCGAGGCAAAACCCACCGATTACATCCAATTCGACGACGGCAGGCGTTCGATGAACATCGCGGGGCTCGGTATCGACGTGGATGTCTTGCAGCGTTGCGAGCGTATGAAGGGATTCCACAAAAAGGTCAAGTATTTTCTGAGCCTGCTCGTCTCGCTGATGAAATACCGCGGCGTCACGGTCTGCGTCGAGGCGGAGGGGAGGACTTCCGTCGGCAAAGCGCTCATCGCGGCGGTGTGCAACGGCAAATATCTGGGCGGCGGGATCCCGCTTTGTCCGCCCGCGGAGGTCGCGGACGGCAAGCTGGATCTCATCACGGTGGACTGTCCCGCCCGCCGCAAGATCTTGCCCGCGCTCATCAGGCTGATGCGGGGCAAGATCCTGTCCCTTCCGTTCGCGCATCACACGCGCTGCGAGCGGGCGGTGATCACGCCGAGAACGCGCACGGTCGCACAATACGACGGCGAGCTGCGGGAGACGGACGTGCTTGCGGCGACGCTCGTGACGGGCAAACTCAAAATGTTCCGAGGCTGAAATGTCCAATCTGTATAAAGACATACTCAACAATCTTCCCACGGCGGCGATCGTCGTGGATAAAAGTCTGCGGGTGCGGTATGCGAACAGGGCGTTCCGCGAATATTTTTCCGCGCACAAAGTGCGTGGGAGCCTGCGCGACGCGATCAACTGCGGGGAACGGGAAGAGGAATGCGGCAAGGGCATCAAATGCGCGTACTGTCCCGTCAGGAACGTATTTTCGGACGCGGTCGCCAACAACGGGCTCGCCTTCCGCAACATCATCGTGCGGAGCGGGGAGGAAGGTAAGACCGTCGCTCTGCGCATCAAGATCAAGCCGCTCGGCAAATATTATCTGGGCATCGTGGACAACGCCTACGAGATGGAGATCGCGCGGGAAATGCACTCGGCGCAGGACATCCAACAGCGCCTTCTGCCGCCCGCCAAATGCCCCGGCGGCGTGCCGTATTCCTTCATGTATATTCCTTGCCGCGAGATCGGCGGGGATCTGCCCGACGTATATGAACTGGACGGGGACACGGTGGGCGTGATCGCGGACGTGTCGGGCAAGGGCATCTCGGCGGGGATGTTGTCCGCGTTCGTCAAGGCGGGATGGGACCGCGAGGAACCCTCGCCCGCTCATGCCCTTACGCGCCTCAATGCGAAATTCCAGGAACTCAACCTGGACGAAAAATCATATATCACGCTGGCGGCGGTGCGCGTGGAGAGCGCGAAACGGGAGATCCATTATTCGGTCGCGGGGCACAACGCGCCCATTCTTCTGAAAAGCAGCACGGGCATCGACGAGATCGTCATGAACTCGCCGCCCGTCTCCAACTGGATGCCCGATTTCGAATATCAGGACCGTCTCATCGGCTACCGCGAGGGAGACATCCTCGTGCTTCTGACGGACGGCGTCACGGAGAGCAAGAACGAGGCGGGAGAGCAGTTCACCCTCGAACGGGTGGAAAACATCTTGCAGCACTCGTGGGACGCGGAGCACTTCATCGAACGGCTGAAAGCGGCGCTCACGGAATTCTGCGGCACCTTCGACGACGATCTCACCGCGATCGCCTTCGATCTGAAATAAGCGGATCGGGCGATAAAATATGCACGACCGCAAAATAGCGATATTAAAAATGCGCGGCGTTTTCGGAAACCGAAAACGCCGCGCGTTTTGTATTGTCTGCAATAGTCGGGCGCCGCAGAGCCGCCCGTTTCCCGATCGCGCTCGCGAAGCGCGCGGAGCGCTTCCGACGGTCAGTTATGGTGCGAGTAATCGCGCTGACCGAAGATCGCGGTACCGAGGCGGATCATGTTCGCGCCGTGATTTACGCAAAGTTCCCAGTCTCCGCTCATGCCCATGGAGAGGAAGGAGATATTTCCGTCCCGTTCGCGCAGGGCGTCGTACAGCGCGCGCATCTCGTCGCAGAGGCGGGATAAAAGGGCGGTATCGTCGGAAAGGGGAAGCATCGCCATGAGTCCGCGCACGCGAAGCCCTTGCGTGCGGGAGAGCGTTTCGTAGGCGGCGGGCGTTTCCGCAAGGGCATAGCCGCCCTTGCTCTCTTCGCATCCGATGTTCACCTGTATGAGGATGTCGGATACGATCCCCGCGCGGCAGGAACGGACGGCGATCTCTTGCGCCAGTTCGTCGCGGTCGACGGAGTGATAAAGATAGGTCTTTCCGATGAGATATTTGACCTTATTCGTCTGCAAATGCCCGATGAAATGGCGATTTGCGCCGTGCACGAGGTCGTACTTATCGCGGAATTCCTGCACCTTGTTTTCCCCGATGTCCGTAATGCCCGCTCCGATCGCCTCGTTGATCTCGTCCGCCGTGCGCGTCTTGGTCGCGGCGACGAGGGTGATCTTCTCGCCGAACGGGTTGGTTTCGGGGAGACGGGATAACAGGGCGCGGACGTTATCTGAAATCATATCCGCTCCGCGATGAGCCGAGTCATCTCTTTGCATCCGACCTTTGTCATGCCTTCCGACATGATGTCGGCGGTGCGGTATCCCTCGTCGAGCACCTTTGCGATCGCGTTCTCGATCGCCGCGTATTCCTCGGTCAACGAGAAGGAATCGCGCAGCATCATCGCCGCCGAGAGAATGGTCGCGATGGGGTTCGCCACGTCCTGTCCCGCGATGTCGGGCGCGGAGCCGTGGATGGGCTCGTACAGCCCGCGCGTTCCGTCGCCGAGGGAAGAGGAGGCGAGCATCCCGATGGAGCCCGTCACCTGCGCCGCCTCGTCCGAGAGGATGTCGCCGAACATATTGGAAGTGAGCATGACGTCGAACTGCGCGGGGTTCTTGACGATCTGCATCGCGGTGTTGTCCACGAGCATATCGGTCACGGTCACGTCGGGATAGTTCTCCTCCGCGTATTCGTGCACCGTCTTGCGCCATAAGCGCGAGCTTTCCAGCACGTTCGCCTTGTCCACGGAGATGACCTTTCCCGAGCGCTTGCGCGCGAGTTCGCAGGCGATCTTTGCGATACGGCGGATCTCCGTCACCGAATACTTTTCGGTATCCCATGCGGTCTCGCCCAGCGCTTCGTCCTCATATCTCCCGCGTTCGCCGAAATAGATGCCGCCCGTCAGTTCGCGCACGACGATGATCTCCACGCCGTTTTCCACGAGCTGTTTTTTGAGCGGGGACGCGTCCGCGAGCGCTTTCCACAGCTTCGCGGGGCGGATGTTGGAATACAGCCCGAGCGCCTTGCGGATGCCGAGCAGTCCCTTTTCGGGGCGCTTGTCGCCGGGAAGCGTATCCCACTTGGGGCCGCCCACCGCGCCCAACAGCACGGAGTCGGAGGCGAGGCACCGTTCCACCGTCTTTGCGGGGAGCGGCTCGCCGCACGCGTCGATCGCGCAGCCGCCCATGAGCAGCGGCTCGAAGGTAAATTCATGGCCGAATTTCTCGGCGACCTTTTTGAGGACGGCGATCGCGCCGTCCGTGATCTCGGGGCCGATCCCGTCCCCGGCAAGTACTGCGATATGTTTTTTCATGATATTCTCCTGAAAGTTCCGCGAAGGCGGGGCTTATTTTTGGGCGAGCGACTTCATGAGTCCGCCCGCGTCGATGATGTTCTGAATGAATGCGGGGAAGGGTTCCGCGCGGAAGCTCTTGCCCGTCGTCTCGTTAACGATGACGCCCGCGGAGAGATCGCAGGAGACGACGTCTCCGTCCGAGATGTTCGCGACCGCTTCGGGACATTCGAGGATGGGAAGCCCGATGTTGATCGAATTGCGGTAGAAGATGCGCGCGAACGTGTTCGCGATGACGAGGGAGACGCCGCTCGCCTTGATGGCGATGGGCGCGTGCTCGCGCGACGAGCCGCAGCCGAAGTTATCCTGCGCGACGATGATGTCGCCCTTCTTCACGGTGCGCACGAAGTCCTTGTCGATGTCCTCCATGCAGTGCGCCGCCAATTCTTCCTCGGACGAGGTGTTGAGATAGCGGGCGGGGATGATGACGTCGGTATCGACGTCGTTGCCGTATTTGTGTACCGTGCCTTTGACGTTCATTCAGATGACCTCCTCGGGAAGGGAAAGTTTTCCCGTCACGGCGCTCGCCGCCGCGACGTAAGGGGAAGCGAGGTAGATCTCGCTCGTGATGTGTCCCATTCTGCCCACGAAATTGCGGTTGGTGGTGGATACGCAACGCTCGCCGTCCGCGAGGATGCCCATGTGCCCGCCGAGGCAGGGACCGCAGGTGGGGGTGGATACGATCGCGCCCGCCTTGATGAAGATCTCCAACAGTCCTTCCTTCATCGCCTGCAGATACACTTCCTGCGTCGCGGGGATGACGATGCACCGCACGTTTTTATGCACCTTTCTGCCTTTGAGGATCTCCGCCGCCTGGCACAGATCGGAAATGCGTCCGTTGGTGCAGGAGCCGATGACCGCCTGCTGAACGGGGATCTCTTCCCATTCGGTGCGCGTGTTTTCGGGCAGGTGGGGGAAGGCGACGGTGGGGCGCAGCGAGGAAAGGTCGATCTCGACCGTGCGCTCGTATTCCGCGTCCTCGTCCGCTTCGAAGATGCGGATCTCGCGCTTGAATCTGCCTTTCAAATAGTCGAGGGTGAGTTCATCGACGGGGAAAATGCCGTTTTTCGCGCCCGCCTCGATCGCCATGTTGCATACGGTGAAGCGGTCGTCCATGGAGAGGGACTTCACGCCGTCGCCCGTAAATTCCATCGAGCGGTAGAGTGCGCCGTCCACGCCGATCATGCCGATGATGTGCAGGATGAGATCTTTGCCCGTCACGAAGCGGGGCAGTTTGCCGTGCAGGACGAAGCGAATCGCCGCAGGCACCTTGAACCAGCATTTCTGCCCGATCATGCCCGCCGCCATGTCCGTCGAGCCGACGCCCGTCGAGAACGCGCCGAGCGCGCCGTAGGTGCAGGTATGGCTGTCAGCGCCGATCACGCAGTCGCCCGCGCCGACCAGTCCCTGCTCGGGTAAAAGCGCGTGTTCGATGCCCATCTGTCCCACGTCATAGAAGTGTTCGATGCCCTGTTTTTGGGCAAATTCGCGCGTGAGTTTCACCTGGCACGCCGCCTTGATGTCCTTGTTCGGCGTGAAGTGGTCCATCACGAGGCTGATCTTGTCTTTGCAGCGCACGCACGTCGCGCCCGCCTTTTCAAATTCTTTGATCGCGACGGGGGCGGTGATGTCGTTTGCCAGCACCATGTCCAGATCCGCCATGATCAGTTGCCCCGCCTTCACGCTGTCCAGTCCTGCGTGCGCGGCGAGAATTTTTTGCGTCATGGTCATTCCCATTTCCGTTGGTCTCCTTCGGGATTTTGTTTGACAAGAGTATACCATATATGTTATACTGCCGTCAATCATTTATAAAATGAATTATTGCATAGGGGCAATCGATAAAACGAATTATGAACACGGAAAATCTGCGCACTTTTCTCCTGCTCGTCAAACTGAAAAATTTCACGCGCGCGGCGGAACAGCTCTTTGTCGCGCAATCCACCGTGACCAACCGCATTGCGGAACTCGAACGGGAAACGGGGGTGCGGCTCCTGCGCCGCGAAACGCGCAACGTCGCGCTTACGGAAGAGGGCAAGACCTTTTACGATTACGCGCGCCGCATTGCGGAAATGGAGGACGCGTGCCTGAGCGCGGTCAAGGGCGGCGTCCGTCAGATCCGCCTGGGCGCGACCAATGCGGTCTACGAAGGCGCGCTCAAAGAGCACGTGTTGCAGGGCGTTGCGGAGGGGAAGGCATATCGCGTGACGCTCGGGCATTCCGCGGAGCTCGTCGAAATGCTGTTCGACGGGCTTCTGGACGCGGCGTACGTCTATCAGAACGTCAGGCGGGTGGGATACGATTGCGCGCCCTTTTCCGAAGACGAGCTGGCGCTCTGGGTGCGCGCGGACAAAAACGCGTTTCCCGAGGGTATTACGCGCGCGGAGCTTGCGCGGCTGCCGTTTGCGATGTGCAATTTCTCGCTCGCGGAGATCGGTTCGTACCTTAGGGAACTCTTCCCCGCGGGGCACGTCTTTCCCTTCGAGGTGGATAACTCCAACAAGGTTAAGGACTATCTCGCGGCGGGGCTGGGATACGCCTTTCTCCCGCGCGGGCTCGTGAAAGAGGAGCGGGAGAGCGGTTTTCTGTCCGAAGTCAGTCCGCTCGATTTCGACCGCATGAAAATTTTAAGCTACCGCGTCTGCCGCGCCGACGAAGCTAAGCGGTATTTCTGACGCGGACGAAAAGGCGGCGGACACCGTGCGCAGACGCCGTAAAGCTCGCCCGATCGCCTGAAATCGCAGAAAAGAAGAAAAAGGATTCGCCCGCCTGCAAACGCAGGCGGGCGGCGTTTTATTTTTTATGGCAGGGCGCGCAGATTCCGCCCTTTCGTGCGGGAGTCGCGGCTCGGGCGCGCGGTCATGCGGAAACTTTTCTGCGCCGAACTTCCGCAATGCCGTTCGGCGCTCAGCCGAAAAGCGTCGGAAGGAGATGCCGCGCAAACGTTCCGAATTGCGCGCAGGGGCGCTTCCGCAGACGTCAGATCTTTTTGAGGACCGCGCCTTCGGACGCGCTCGCGACCATCGCGCGATAGCGCCTGAGGTATCCATCGACGGGTTTTTCCTTGGGAACGAACGTTTTGAGGCGCGCTTCGATCTCTTCTTCGGGAACGCGGAGATTGATCTCGCCCTTCTCGATGTCGATGTCGATGACGTCGCCTTCCTGCACGATTCCGATCACGCCGCCTGCCGCAGCTTCGGGGCAGACGTGCCCGATCGCCGCGCCGCGCGTCGCGCCCGAGAATCTCCCGTCCGTGATGAGCGCGACGGTGTCGCCCAGCCCCGCGCCCACGATGGACGAGGTGGGGGAGAGCATTTCGCGCATCCCGGGGCCGCCCTTGGGACCTTCATAGCGGATGACGACGACGTCGCCCTTTCTGATCTTGTTGTGGGAGATCGCCTCCATCGCCTCTTCTTCCGAGTCGAATACGCGCGCGGGGCCGGAATGGCGGTACATCTTGGGATCGACCGCGCTCTTTTTGACGACGGAGCCGTCCTTTGCGAGGTTGCCTTTGAGGATGGCGAGCCCGCCGTAAGGGGAATAGGGCGCGGAAACGGGGCGGATGATCTCCGCGTCTTTCACGCGCGCGTGTTTGGTGAGCTCGTCCTGCGTCTTGCAGGCGACGGTCATCGCGCTTCCGTCAAAGAGCTTCGCGTCGATGAGCTGGCGGATGACGGCGGAAATGCCGCCCGCCTCGTTGAGTTCTTCGATGTAGTGCTCGCCCGCAGGCGCGAGGCGGCAGAGGTTGGGCGTGGTCGCGGAGATCTCGTTCATCGTGTCTACGGAGAGCTGTTCCTTGGTGAATCCCAGCTCGCTCGCGAGCGCGAGCAGGTGGAGCACCGAATTGGAGGAAGCGCCGATCGCCATATCCACGCGTTCCGCGTTCTTGATCGCGACGGGGGTAAGGATGTCGCGCGGGCGGATGTTCTGTCCGAGCAGCTTCATCACCGCTTCGCCCGTCTGCTTTGCGAGCGCGAGGCGCGCCGAATAGACCATGGGCACGGTGCCGTTGCCGGGCAGCGCCATGCCGAGCGCTTCGGTGAGACAGTTCATCGAGTTCGCCGTGAACATCCCCGAGCACGAGCCGCAGGAAGGGCAGGAGGTGCATTCGAACTCTTTGAGTTCGTCTTCTCCGATCTTGCCCGAGGTATACGCCCCGACCGCCTCGAACATGGAGGAGAGGGAGAGCTTCTTGCCGTTCTTGTGTCCCGCGAGCATAGGCCCGCCCGAGACGAACGCGGAGGGCACGTTCACGCGCACCGCGCCCATCAGCATCCCGGGGATGATCTTGTCGCAGTTTCCCACGAACACGATCGCGTCGAAGCCGTGCGCGGTGGCGAGGATCTCCGTGCTGTCGGCGATGATCTCGCGGGAGGGGAGGGAATAGCGCATTCCCTTGTGTCCCATGGCAAGCCCGTCGCATACGCCGATGCAGGGGACGACGACGGGTTTGCCGCCCGCCGCGAGCACGCCTTCGGAGACTGCTTTCGCGATCATGTCGAGGTGCATGTGCCCGGGAATGATGTCGCTCTGGGCGCAGATGACGCCCACGATGGGTTTCTTCATTTCGCTTTCCGTCCACCCGAGCGCCCGAAGAAGGGAGCGCTGGGACGCCATGTTGGTGCCTTCGGTAAAGATATTGCTCATAATATGACCTCATGAAAAACGCGCCGCGTCGGCGCGGCGCGTTCTCGCTTAAATTTTTTCTTTGTAATCGGTGACGTCTTTGATGCACTCGGTGCCGCGGGAGATCGCGGTCACGCCCGTGCGCGCAAGTTCGATGATCCCGTAGGGGAGGAGCATGGCGACGAACCCGTCCAGCTTGGAGGGCTTGCCCGTCAGTTCGAGCACGGTCGTCTCGGGGGAGACGTCCACGACCTTCGCGCGGAAGATCTGGCTGATCTCGAAGATCTCGCTGCGCTTTGCCGCATCCGTGCGGATCTTCACGAGCAGAAGTTCGCGGTATACCGCGTCGTCTTCCATGCGCTTGATCTTCTTCACGTCGATGAGCTTATCCATCTGCTTCATCATCTGCGCGAGGATATAGTCGTCGCCGTTCAGGACGATGGTCATGCGGGAGAGGGTGGGGTCTTCCGTCTTGCAGACGGAGAGCGCCTCGATATTGTAACCGCGGCGGGCGAACAGGGACGCGACGCGCGTCAGAACGCCGCTTTTGTTGGAGACGAGCGCGCTGATCGTATACTGATTCATCTTATTTCTCCTCCATTTCCGTCATGATTTTGTCGTACGTCTGCCCCGGCTTGATCATGGGCAGGACGTTTTCGTCCGAACTGATGCGGCAGTCCACGAGCACGGGCGAGGAGAGGGAGAACGCCTTTTTGAGCACGGGTTCGATCTCTTCCTCCTTCGTGATGCAAAGCCCCGTCGCGCCGAAGCTCTCCGCGAATTTGACGTAGTCCGTCTTTTTCTTCACGTCCGTCTGCGAGAAACGGCGCTGATAGAAGATCTTCTGCCACTGGCGCACCATGCCGAGCGCGCGGTTGTTCATCAGCAGGATGGTGATGGGAAGGTTCTGCGTGACCGCGGTGGAAAGCTCGTTGAGGTTCATGTTGAACGAGCCGTCGCCCGTGACGAACACGACGTGTTTGCCCGAACCGAACGCCGCGCCGATCGCCGCGCCGAAGCCGTAGCCCATCGTCCCGAGCCCGCCGCTCGTGCAGATGGTGCGGGGCTTTTCGATGGGATAGAACTGCGCCGTCCACATCTGGTGCTGACCGACGTCCGTCGCCACCACGCTGTCTTTGGGCGCGAGCCGCGCCGCTTCCGCGATGATCTTCTCGCCCAGCCCGATGCGCTTCGCCTTCGCTTTTTCCTTGTCCATAAGCTCCTTCGCCCGAGCCGCGAACGCGCGGCCTTTGGTTTCGGGGAGCAGGGGAAGCATGGTCTTCAACGTCTCGCCGACGTCGCCGAGCACCCAATGGGTGGTCGGGACGTTCTTGTCGATCTCCGCCGCGTCGATGTCGATCTGCACCACCTGCTTGCCTTCCGCGAACTTGTCGCGGTTGAGCGCGACGCGGTCGGAAAATCTCGTGCCGATCGCGACGATGCAGTCGCTCTCCATGCACAGCTTCGCGCTCGTCGCGGTGCCGTGCATCCCCATCATGCCGCAGAAGAGGGGATCGGACGCGGGGAACGCGCCCAGCCCCATGAGCGTGCAGACGACGGGGGCGTCGAGCTTTTTGGCGAGCGCCGCGATCTCTTTGCTCGCCTCGGATGCGATCGCGCCGCCGCCGAGCATGATGAGCGGGCGTTCGCTCTCCGCGATCGCCTTCACCGCTTCCCCGAGCGCTTCCGCGGGAACGGGTTTGCGCTTGGGCGCGACGGGCTTTTCGGGCGTATATTCCGCCTCGGTGATCTGAACGTTTTTGAGGATGTCGATGAGGACGGGACCCTTTCTGCCCGAATTGGCGATGCGGAAGGCTTCGCGGACGGTATCCGCGAGGTCATTCACGTCCTTGACGATGAAATTATGTTTGGTGATCGGCATGGTGATGCCGCAGATGTCCACTTCCTGGAAGGAATCGCGGCCGAGGAAATTCAGCCCGACGTTGCCCGTGATCGCGACGACGGGAATGGAATCCATATACGCGGTCGCGATGCCGGTGACGAGGTTGGTCGCGCCCGGTCCGCTCGTTGCGATGCAGACGCCGACCGTTCCGGTCACGCGCGCATAGCCGTCCGCCGCGTGCGCCGCGCCCTGCTCGTGCGACGTGAGGATGTGTTCGATGGTTCCGTCGCGGTAAATGGCGTCGTAAATGTCCAGCACCGCTCCGCCGGGATATCCGAACACGGTTTTCACGCCCTGTTCTTTCAGACAGTTGATTAAGATATCTGCCCCGATCATTTTCATACGTTTCTCCCTACCGAAAGATATTAGTCCTTTCATTGTATATAAGTTTTGTCATTTTGTCAAGTAAATCTCGGAAATTCCTTTTACAGAGGGGAAAAATATTCACGTTTATGCAGAAAAAACGATGACTTTATGCAAAAAAACGGCGCGTCTTCGGAAGGACGCGCCGTGGAATGCGTTTTTTGCGGGAAGATCAGTATTTTTTCAGACGGCGGCGGATGGAGATGAGTCCTTTCCGCGCCGCGCTCTGCGAGGAGCCGCCCACCGAATTGCGCGCTTCCGCGGAGGAGCGCGTCGTCACGCAGGCGAGGATGTCCTTGTCGAAGTGTTCGCTCACCGCGCGGAACTCGTCCAGCGTGAGGGTGGTGAGCGTCTTGCCGTTTTCGAGGCAATAGCGCACGATCTTCCCCGTGATCGCGTGCGCGTCGCGGAAGGGCACGCCCTTTCTCGCGAGGTAGTCCGCGACGTCCGTCGCCGTGGAAAATCCTTCGCCCGCCGCGCGGAACATACGGTCGACGTTGAAGGTGATCTTCTTCATCAGCGCCGCGTAGATGTTGAGACAGGAGAGGACCTGTTTTTCCGCGTCGAAGAACGCTTCCTTGTCCTCCTGCAAATCTTTGTTATAGGCGAGGGGAAGCCCCTTGATGGTCGTGAGGATGGCGGACAGATGCCCGAACACGCGTCCCGCTTTTCCGCGCACCAGCTCGGGGATGTCGGGATTCTTCTTCTGCGGCATGATGGAAGAGCCGGTGGAATACTCGTCGGGGATCTCCCAATATCCGAACTCTTCCGAGGTGTAGAGGATGGTGTCCTCGCACAGGCGGGAAAGGTGCGCCATCGTGAGGGAGGCGCAGAAGAGGTATTCGGCGACGAAATCGCGGTCGGAAACGGCGTCGAGGGAGTTCTGGGAGACGCTGTCGAACCCGAGCAGTTCTCTCGTGATCTCGCGGTCGATGGGGTAGGAAGTCCCCGCGAGCGCGGCGCTGCCGAGCGGCATCACGTTCAGGCGTTCGCGGCACTGCACGAAGCGGTCGAGATCGCGCAGGAACATTTCCGTATAGGCGTTGAAATACTGCGCGCAGTTGATGGGCTGCGCCTTTCTCAGGTGCGTGAAGCCGGGCATCAGATACTTGATCCCCTCATGCGCGAGCGAATAGAGCGTTTCGACGAGGTTGAGAATCGAGCGTTCGGCGCGGTCGATGCTCTCGCGCACATAAAGGCGCATATCCGTCGCCACCTGATCGTTGCGGGAGCGCGCGGTGTGCAGCTTCTTGCCGACCTGCCCGACGCGGGCGACGAGCTCGTTTTCCACGAAGGAGTGGATGTCTTCCGCGCCCTTCATCTCGAGCGCGCCGCTCTCGATGTCGGCGAGGATGCCTTTCAGCCCCGCGACGATCGTATCCGCCTCTTCCTGCGCGAGGATGCCGCATTTGCCGAGCATGGTCGCGTGTGCGACGGAAGCGGTGATGTCCGCCTTGTACAGCTTGCAGTCGAACGAGAGCGATTCGTTGAACGCGTCCGCGTCCGTCGCCGTGGGTTTGTCAAATCTGCCTTCCCAGAGTTTCATAGCGTTACCTCTTTTATAATAAAATGAATGAAATTGTTTTCAAATCGCAATTATTTTACACGATAAGATGGGAAAATGCAACCGCTTTCGGCGGGCATTGCAAAAAAAGTTTTGCGCTTCGGGCGCGGGGCGCGCAATTTCATTGACAGAATTTCCGCTTTCGGGTAAAATGGTTGCATGATTATTTTGGGGCTCGATCCCGGATTGGGGACAATGGGATACGGCGTGGTGGAAAAGGACGCGCGGGGGAACTGCTCCGCGGTGGATTTCGGCGTGGTCAGGACGCCGAAGGACGAAAATCTCGCCGTGCGGCTGTGTATCCTCGAAGAGGGCGTCAACGCCATTTTCGACAAATACCGCCCCGAAGAAGTCGCGCTCGAAGAGCTGTTTTTCTCCAAAAACATCACGACGGGCATCGCGGTCGCGCACGCGCGCGGCGTCATTCTGATGACCTGCGCCAAGCGGTGCGGGCGGCTGTTCGAATACACGCCCAATCAGATCAAGCAGGCGCTCACGGGATACGGCAAGGCGGACAAAGGGCAGATGCAACGCGTGGTGGCGGCGCATCTGCGGCTGAACTCGATCCCCCGTCCCGACGACGCGGCGGACGCGCTCGGCGTCGCCCTGTGTCATGCGTTCACCAGCCGTTTCGGCACGCTGTTCGGAATATAAAGGAAAAAAGTATGATCGGATATTTGAGAGGAAGGGTAAAAATGCTCACGCCCGATTACGTCCTGTTGGAAGTGAACGGGGTGGGGTATGAAGTCGTCTGTTCGGGCGCGGCGTTCTCGCGGCTGAGCGGCGCGGACGAGGGGGAGGTCTACACCTATCTGCAGGTGCGCGAGGACAGCGTCACGCTGTTCGGCTTCGCCGATATGCAGGAGAAAGAACTCTTTCTCAAACTCATTTCCGTGTCGGGCGTCGGCGCGAAGATGGCGATGGGGATCTTATCCTCCATGCGCCCCGCGGACGTCTCCGCGGCGATCGCGACGGCGGACGTCAAGCGCCTTTCCGCGGTCAAGGGATTGGGCAAAAAGACGGCGGAGCGGCTTATCCTCGAATTGCACGGCAAGATCTCGGCGGACGAACTGCTCGGCGGCGCGTCGCAGGCGGCGGCGCCCGTCGCGCTTCCCTCGGAGGAGGACGACGACGCGGTATCCGCGCTGATGGGCTTGGGCTTTACCAAAGCGGAGAGCGCGCGCGCCGTGGCGAAGGCAAAACAGACGGGCGCGGAAACGGTGGAACAGCTCATCGCCGCCGCCCTCAGGAGTATGTAAATGTTCGACGATTTCAACGAAGACAGGCTCTTGACGAGCACGAAAAGTCAATACGACGCCGAGGAGAACGCGCTCCGTCCCAAGACGATGGAGGATTATGTCGGTCAGGAAAAGATCAAGCATAATCTGAGCGTCTATATGTCCGCGGCGAAGGCGCGGGGGGAGGCGCTTGATCACGTCCTTCTGTACGGCCCGCCCGGATTGGGCAAGACGACGCTCGCGCACATCATCGCCTCCACGATGGGCACGCAGATCAAGCTGACGAGCGGACCCGCTATCGAGCGTTCGGGCGATCTCGCCGCCATCCTCACCAACCTCAACGAAGGGGACGTGCTGTTCATCGACGAGATCCACCGCCTCAATCACGCCGTAGAGGAGATCCTCTATTCGGCGATGGAGGATTTCGCGCTGGACATCATCGTGGGAAAGGGACCTTCCGCGCGCAACATCCGTTTCGCGCTCAAAAACTTCACGCTCATCGGCGCGACCACGCGCGCGGGGATGCTCGCTTCCCCTCTGCGCGACCGTTTCGGCATCCTGTGCCGCCTGGATATGTATACGCCCGTGCAGTTGCAGGAGATCGTGGAGCGTTCGGCGCGCACGCTGGGCATCGCCATCGAGGAAGAGGGCAGCTATGAGATCGCCCGCCGCTCGCGCGGCACGCCGCGCATCGCCAACCGCCTCTTGAAGCGCGTGCGCGATTTCTCCGTCGTGTCGGGCAAAAACATCATCGGGAAGGAAGAGGCGCGCTATGCGCTCGCGAAGATGGAGATCGACGAGCTGGGTCTGGACGAGACCGACCGCAATCTCCTGCGCGCGCTCATCGAAAAATTCGGCGGCGGTCCTGCGGGGCTGGATACGCTCGCCGCGACCGTCAACGAGGACGTGAACACGATCGAGGACGTCTACGAGCCCTATCTGTTGCAGCTCGGGTTCATCGCCCGCACCCCTCGGGGCAGGGTATGTCTGCGGGGCGGTTACGAACACATGGGCATGGAGATCCCCGAGAAGGCGAGAAAACAGCTTTCCCTCTTCGACGAAGAGGAATGACGCACCCGTGTCCGCGGGAAACGCGGGCGGGGCATACCGTGTCGCGACAGAGCGCGGGCATACCGTGTCTGCGTTTGCGGAACGAGCCGCGGTCGCGCGCGGGGGAGGGAGAGGAATCCCTCGGGAATTTTATGGAAGAAAAGGTACTCAAAAAATCCGATTTCTGGTACGATCTGCCCGAAGAACTCATCGCGCAGACGCCCGCAGAGCCGCGCGATTCGTCGCGGCTTCTCGTCTATCACAGGCAGAGCGGGGAGATCGAGCATAAGATCTTCCGCGACATCGTCGATTATCTGCATGAGGGCGACGTGCTCGTGGTCAACCGCACGCGCGTGTTGCCCGCGCGGATGTTCGCCTTCACGCGAAACGGCGGCAAAGTGGAAGTCCTGCTCCTGAAACGCCATTCTCTGGACGAGTGGGAAGTGCTCGTGCGCCCTGGCAAAAAATGCCGTCCCGGGACGGAGCTCGTCGTCAACGAGGAGCTCTCGCTCAGGGTGGAAGGCGTGACCGATTCGGGCGAGCGCGTCGTGAAATTTTTCTATGAAGGCACGTTCGAGGACATCCTCTCCCGCGTGGGGACGATGCCGCTCCCGCCCTATATCCACGAAAAACTGCGCGATCCCGAGCGGTATCAGACGGTATACAGCAAGGAGAACGGATCCGCCGCCGCGCCGACTGCGGGGCTTCATTTCACGCCCGAACTGTTGCAGAAGATCAGGGACAAGGGCGTGGAGATCGCGGAGGTGCTCCTTCACGTCGGGCTGGGGACCTTCCGTCCCGTCAAGGAAGACAACGTGCTCGATCATAAGATGCACTCCGAATATTACGAGGTGGACGAGAAGGCGGCGGACATCGTCAACCGCGCGAAAAAAGAGGGGCGGCGGGTGATCGCCGTCGGCACGACGTCCGTGCGTACGCTGGAAACGGTCGCCGACGAAAACGGGATGCTCCGTCCCTGCAAGGGTAACACGGAGATCTTCATCTATCCGCCCTATCGCTTCCGCTGCGTGGACGCGCTCATCACCAACTTCCACCTGCCCGAAAGCACGCTCATCATGCTCGTCGCGAGCCTCTGTTCGCGGGAAGAGATCCTGCGCGTCTACAAGACGGCGGTGGAGGAGAGGTATCGGTTTTTCAGCTTCGGCGACGCAATGTTCCTCGTCTGATAAGCGGCGCATCTCTTTGTCGCGCTGCGGCTACCCTCGGTCACGTACGTTTGGGTACGCTCCCTCGGATGATCCTCGCGCTCCGCGACCTGCTTGCTTCTCAAACGAGGGACGGGCGCGTGCGTTGTCTGATAAGCGGCGCATCT
>CALVLH010000005.1 GCA_944336975.1 uncultured Clostridia bacterium | reverse complement strand
TGATCCTCGCGCTCCGCGACCTGCTTGCTTCTCAAACGAGGGACGGGCGCGTGCGTTGTCTGATAAGCGGCGCATCTCTTTGTCGCGCTGCGGCTACCCTCGGTCACGTACGTTTGGGTACGCTCCCTCGGGTGATCCTCGCGCTCCGCGACCTGCTTGCTTCTCAAACGAGGGACGGGCGCGTGCGTTGTCTGATAAGCGGCGCATCTTGTTGTCGCGCTGTGACGAGCCTAATATTTGAAGATTATGAACAACGAATATTTTTCCTTTGAATTGCAAAAGACAGACCCCGAAACGGGGGCGCGGGCAGGCGTTTTCCATACGCCGCACGGGGACATTTTAACGCCCGTGTATATGCCCGTCGGCACGCAGGCGACGGTCAAAGGGGTATTCCCCCGCGACCTCGAAGAGGCGGGTTCGCAGATCATCCTCTCCAATACCTATCATCTGTATATGCGTCCCGGCGACGAACTCATCGCGCGGGCGGGCGGACTGCACAAGTTCATGAACTGGAACAAGCCCATCCTCACGGACAGCGGCGGATTTCAGGTCTTTTCGCTCGCTTCGCTCAACAACATCAGGGACGACGGCGTACAGTTCTCCTCGCACGTGGACGGGAGCAAACACTTCTTTACGCCCGAAAAGGCGATCTCCATTCAGAACAACCTCGGTTCGGACATCGTCATGGCGTTCGATCAGTGTTCGGAGTACGGCTATACCTACGATCAGGCGAAGAAGGCGATGGAGCGCACGGGAAAATGGCTGGAACGGTGCCATGCGTATCACAAAAATCCCGCGCAGGCGCTCTTCCCGATCATCCAGGGCAATATGTTCAAAGACTTGCGGGAAGAGAGCCTCAACCGCTGTCTGCCTTATGTGAAGCACGGGATCGCGATCGGCGGGCTTTCGGTGGGCGAGCCCAAGCCGCTCATGTACGAGATGCTCGATTTTCTGCAATACCGTATGCCTGCGGACGTGCCGCGCTATCTGATGGGAGTCGGCTCTCCCGACTGTCTGGTGGAAGGAGTTTTGCGCGGCGTGGATATGTTCGACTGCGTGCTCGCGACGCGGGTGGCGCGCAACGGTACCGCGCTCACTTCGCGGGGGAAAGTGGTCGTGCGTAACGGCAGATATAAGGAAGATTTCACCCCGCTCGATCCCGAATGCGACTGCTATTGCTGCCGCCATTATACCAAGGCGTATCTCCGCCACATGATCAACGTCGGCGAAATGACGGGCGCGATGCTCCTGAGTCTGCACAATATCTCCTATCTGCACCGACTGATGAAGGGTTTGCGCGAGAGCATTCTCGGCGGTTATGTGCGCGAGTTCGCGAAAGAGTTTTACGAAAAGCAGGGCGCGGACGGCGATTCGGCATAATTCTCCGCAATTCGCACGCGTTTTGCATGAAAAATTTGTGAAAGGGCAAAAAGCGCGCGAAAACGCTTGCCAAATAACGGAAAAAAAGTTATCATAAGACACAGCTAATCAAGGAGAAAAGAATATGTTTTTCAATTTGCTGGAAGATACGACGCAGAACACCAACAACGGGTGGTTCACATGGGCGATCCTCATCGCGTTCCTCGTTCTGGTCGTGCTGTATTTCCTGTTTTCGGGCAGGAAGAGAGGGCAGGCGCAGAAGGAATATGTGGAGATGCTCGAGGCCATCAAGCCCGGCAATAAGGTAAAGACGGCGGGCGGTATCTGCGGCATCGTCGTGGAAGTGTGCGAAGAGGACAATACCGTCATCATCGAGACGGGCAGCGAGCAGTCGGGCAAGTCCTATGTCAAGATGGACAAAGAGCTCATCGCCAAGACGGACGCGAAGGGCCCCACGCAGATCGCACGCGAGCGCGCGGAAGCGGAGCGCAAGGCGGCGAAGGAAGCCAAGAAATCGGGCGCGGCGAAGGAGGAAGTTCCTGCCGAGGAAGCGCCTGCGGCGGAAGAACCCGCTTCGGAAGCGAAAGAAGACAAGGAAGAGAAATGATCGCATCATAAACGCGAGATCCTCCGCATACCTTACAAAAAGGTGTGCGGAGGTTTTTTATGATGCGGAGAGAATTTTTCAGGCGAACGTGCCTGGAAGTCTTGCGCGCCGCGCTGATCTGCGCGGCGCTGTGTCTGGCGGGCGAGGCGCTGTTTGCCGTGTTTATCCGTGCGTTCGCGCCGTCGTATGCGGTCATTGCGGGCGTGAACGCGGCGATCGAGAGCGCGGGCGCGTTTGCGGCGTGCGCGTTGAGCGTTCGGCGCGAGCGGGCGCTCTTCAAAGGGTTGGCGGCGGGCGCGCTGTGCGTGATCTGCGATACGCTCGTGTTCGGCATGATCGGGGGCGCGATCGCCTTGACGGCGTTTTTCACGCTCAAACTGCTGCTCGGGGCGGTCTGCGGCGGATTGGGCGCTTTGCTGGGCTCAAATCTGCGCAGGGAATGAGGCGGCCGCGAAAGAGAATAGCCGCCGCGCGAAGAAGATGCTTCATTGTTTCAAAAAACACTTGCGTTTTCGCGGAAAAAGGGATATAATAGAAAAAAACGATCAGGAGAAACGAAAATGATCAAGACGATTGCGAAACCCGCGGAAAAGAAGATCACCGGTTGCGGAGAGTGCAGAAGCACCTGCCAGTCCGCCTGCAAGACGAGCTGCACGGTCGGAAATCAGTCCTGTGAACGTGCGACCAGAGAGCAGAAGATCGAGAGAAAATAATCGCGGAAGCTGAACAGTATGCGATCAAGGAGCAACTACCGTTGCTCCTTGTTTGCCGTTAGGAAAAATTATGATACACGTATTTGATTATCACGACAAACACTACATTTACGATACGGGCAGCGGTTCGCTGCACGAATGCGACGAGAAGACGGCGCGCTATCTTTCGGGCGACCGCACCGAGATCACCGACGAGGAGATCGCGGGCATCCTTGCGGACGTCGGAGCGCTCAAAGAGCAGGGGCTTCTGTACAAGGAAGAGGTATCCGCCTATCCCGTCAAGAGCAACGAGGTCAAGGCGCTGTGCCTGCACATCTGCCACGATTGCAACCTGCGCTGCCGCTATTGCTTTGCGGACGAGGGGGCGTATCATTCCGCGCGCGAGATGATGAGCCGGGAGACGGCGAAAGCGGCGATCGATTTCCTCCTCAAAAACAGCGGAAAGCGGAAGGTGCTCGAGGTGGACTTTTTCGGCGGCGAACCGCTGATGAACCTCGGCGTCATCAAAGAAACGGTATATTATGCCAAGGAAGAGGCCGCGAAGCTGGGCAAGAAATTCCTCTTCACGACGACGACCAACGCGCTCCTTCTCGACGACGAGACGATAGAATTCCTCAACGCGGAGATGGAGAACGTCGTGCTTTCCATCGACGGGAGAAAGGAAGTCCACGACGCGGTGAGAAAGACGGTCAACGGCAAGGGGAGTTTCGACGCGGTCATCGAAAAGATCAGAAAATTCGTGCGTTCGCG
Source organism: uncultured Clostridia bacterium (assembly GCA_944336975.1). Taxonomy (GTDB): domain Bacteria; phylum Bacillota; class Clostridia; order Christensenellales; family Borkfalkiaceae; genus Gallimonas. The sequence continues at coordinate 106,162 of CALVLH010000005.1, read as the reverse complement.
CGGGGATAAGCATTACTATGTCCGCGGCACGTTCACGGCGAAAAATCTCGATTTTTCCAAGGACGTGCTCTTCCTCGCCGTTCAGGGCTTCGATTCCATCTCGATGGAACCCGTCGTCACCGATATTCCCGATCTTCAGATCCGCGAGGAGCATCTTCCCGCGATCAAGAGGGAATACGAGGCGCTTTGCGACGAATACCTGCGCCGCGACGAGGCGGGGGAGGGGTTCAATTTCTTCCACTTCAACATCGATCTCGAAGGTGGGCCCTGCCTGCAGAAGCGGGTATCCGCGTGCGGCGCGGGCAACGAGTATTTTTCGGTGGTGCCCAACGGCGACATCTATCCCTGCCATCAGTTCGCGGGCGATCCCAAGTGGAAGATAGGCGACGTCTTTGAAGGGAAGCTCGATCCCGCCATCCGCGCGAAATTTGCCAACTCCTGCCTGTTCACGCGCAAGAAATGCGGCGACTGTTTTGCGAAGTTCATCTGTTCGGGCGGGTGCAGCGCGAACAACTATCATTACAACGGCGACATTGAGGAACCGTATCGTATGACGTGCGAAATGATGAAAAAGCGCATCGAATGCGCGATGCACATTCTCGCGGAGCGAAAATCGCGCGCGTAAAGGGTGAAAGCGGGCAAAAAAATGCGATTTGCGTCGTAATTCGGCTTGACGAGCGGGCGTAATTTATATATAATGAATGGAAAAGGAATCTTTTCCGAAAGGAATTTTCAACATCGCACAGGAGGCAAGAATGAGCAAGGTGAAATCGGCGGTCTTATTGGTGCTTGCGACCATTATAATCGCCGTTTTGTGCGCGATGTGCTCGGCGTCGTTCCCCATCCCCAATTCGGTGAACGAATATCATTCGGTCGTCAGCATCATCGCGAAAGACAGCACTCTGGGCGGCGGGTACTATGTGACCTACTATCCCGAAGGCGTCATTTCCGCGGAGGAATACGTTGCCAACAGCAACGCGTTCGGCTCGGATACCGAGGCAAAGGAAAAATATCAGGCAAAATACGTTTCTTACGGCACGGGCGCGATCTATCTGGAAAAGGAGACCGTGTTCGACGAAGAGGCGAACGAAGTGAGCGAGAGCTTCAAAGAGGACTTCGACGCGGCGGCGACCGCGGTGCGCGAGCGCTATGAGGCGCAGCACATCGCAGGCGTGAAAGTGGAAGTGTGCGACGACTATACCATCCGCGTCTTCCTGCCCGACCTTCTCGAATCTCCTTCCACGACGCTGGCGTTCTTCTCGTACACGGGCGAGTTTTCCGTGGCGTACGGTTCGGAATCGGATAAAGTGATCGAAGCCGACCGCCGCAACACGATCAACGACTATGTGAAGGGCGTTTCCGCGCGTACCGTGCAGGATACTTCTTACGTCGTCATCCATTTCACCGATCTGGGCAGAGAAGCGATCAAAGAGGCGACGTCGGCAGCGGCGGAAGAAGCGGGCACGCTCTACGTCATGGTCGGCGACAATGCCGTTATCTCCCTGCCCGTGTCTTCTCAGATCGACCAGAACGATCCCTACATCAGCGGCAACTATACGGCGGAGACGTCCAATACGGTCGCGGTGCTTCTGGACAACGCGGTCAACGGCACGCAGACCGATCTGAAACTGACCGCGGGCGACGCCCGTTATCTCGAAGCGCAGTGGGGCGAAAACACCATGCTCTTCGTCTATATCGGGCTGGGTGCGTTCGCGCTCCTTTCGGCGCTGTTCTTCTTCGTGAGATACCGTGCGCTCGGCTTTGCGCATCTGTACGCATATCTTCTCTACCTGCCCAGCATGGCGCTCTGCCTTGCGTTCATCTCCTTCCTGCATCTCAGCGTCGGCGGAGTGGCGGCGATCGTCCTCTCCTCCGTGCTCATGTGCGTTTCCAACGCTTCCGTGTTCGAGGCGGCGAAGAAGGAATACGCGCTCGGAAAGACGATGGTCTCTTCCGTCAAAACGGGGTACAAAAAGTGCTTCTGGCAGATCTTTGACATCCACATCGCGCTCGCGCTCGCAGCCGTCCTGACGTTTGCGATCGCGCTCACCGAATTGCAGGTTGCGGCGTTCGTGTTCCTGCTCGGCGTGATCTTCTCGGGCGTATGCGTTCTTGGCGTCACCCGCCTGATGTGGGCGAGCATGATGTCGCTTTCCAAGAAGAAAGAGGCGTTCTGCAATTTCAAGAGAGGGGAGGATTACGACGATGAGTAAGCGCGTTCAAACGGCAAAATTGCTGCCCGTATGGGTTGCGATCTCCGCGGTCGTCATCCTCGCGGGAGCCATCCTTCTGGGACTTCTGGGATTCAATTACGGCGCGGACGTGCCTTCGTCCAAGCGCTTCGAAGTGACGTACGACACCGTCGTCACCATCGGCGAGGATACGGAAGAACAGTTGCAGAAGCTGTGCGAGGATACGTTTGCGGACAACGGTCTCGTCGTCATCGAAAAGCACGTCTACACGATGACGGGCGGCGGCGCGGTGGAATACGTGTTTGCGGGAGACGCGGATATGGACGCGCTCGAAGCCGCAAAAACGGCGGTGGAGACCGCACTCACGGACGAGGACGGCATCTATGCGGACGCGGATACGTCGGTCAGCTTCCACGAGGTGGAACGTCAGTATTTCACGGAAGCGACTTGGCGCGGCGCGATCGCGATCGCGGTCGGCGCGGTCGTCGCGCTCGTCTACGTCGGCGTCCGTTTCGGCGTCGGAAAGGCGCTCGCGGGGCTCATCGGCGCCGTGCACGACAGCCTGTTCACCCTGGCGGTCGTCGTCATCTGCCGTATCCCCGTGTTCGGTTACGCGCCCGTTTTGTTTGCGGCGTTTGCGATGTTCATTTCCCTCATGCTCTGGGGCTTCGTATGCGCGAAGATGCGCACGAACTTCAAAGATCCCGCTTACGTCGGGCTTTCCGCGGCGGAAGCGGTGGAAGAATCGCGCGTCAGTGCGCTTCGCCCCGTGCTGGGAGTCGTCGTCGTGACGGCGCTCGCGTTCGCTCTGCTCGGCGGACTGGCGACGGCGGGGATGCGTTACTTCTTCCTGCCTGCGCTCATTCCCGTGGCGGTCGGCACTTACTCGTCGTTGGTGCTCGTCCCCGCGATCTATGCGCAGTTCAAGAAGGTTTCCGACCGTATCGCCGCAAAGCGCAAGCGTTACGACTACGGAAAGGGCAAAAAGTCGGACAAGACGGAAACTGCCTGACGAGACAATCGGAATATCATACAACGGCGGGGCTTCCCGCCGTTTTGCTTTTACGGGGATACCATGAAACAGATCGTTCGCGAATATGAATTTTCGCCCGAACAACTCAAACGCGTGCGTGAAGCGTCAAAGGCGCTCGACCTGACGGAGACGACCGTCAGGATCCTTTTCGCGCGCGGCGTGGATACCGAGGAGAAGATCCGCAGGTTCCTTCGTCCCGGCGCGAAGAATTTTCTTTCGCCTTTTCTCATGCGAGGCATGAAGGAGGCGGCGGAGCTCATCCGCACGGCGAAAGACGAGGAATGGCGGGTCGCGGTGTTCGGCGATTACGACGCGGACGGGATCGGCGCAAGCGCCGTGCTTTCCCGCGCATTGCGCGAATACGGGATCGAGCCTTACGTCTACGTCCCCGAACGCTCGGAGGGATACGGGTTAAATCTCGGGGCGATCGACAAGATCTTCGACGAGTTCCTGCCCGATCTGTTCATTACGGTGGACTGCGGCATCTCCAACCGCAAGGAAGTGGAATATATCAAGGAGCAGGGTGCCTACGTCATCGTGACCGATCACCACGAGTTGCCCGAAGAGATCCCCGATTGCATCTGCATCAATCCCAAATTCGACGACGGATACCCTTACGATAACCTCTGCGGCGCGGGCGTGGCGTTCAAGCTGGCGCAGGCGCTCATCGGAGACAAGGCGAACGCGCTCATCGATTTTGCGGCGCTTTCCACGGTCGCGGACAGCGTTCCCCTGCTCGGGGAAAACCGCGACATCGTCTCCGAGGGGCTTCGCCTGCTCGAACGCAGTCCCCGTCCCGCGTTTTCCGCCCTGCTCGGCAGGAACGCGGGGGAAGTGACCGCGCAGACGCTCGCCTTCACGGTCGCGCCGCGCATCAACGCCGCGGGCAGGATGGGAAACGCGAACGTTGCGCTCCGCCTGTTTACGACGGACGACGAGCGGGAGATCTTTGACCTCGCGGTACTGCTCAACGAATACAACGCCGAGCGGCAGAAATGTTGCGACGAGCTGTATGCGCAGGCGTCCGCGCTCATCCGCAAGAAGGGCGCGTTCGGGCATATCATCATGCTGGCGGGCGATAACTGGAACACGGGATTCGTGGGCATCGTCGCGGCGCGAATTGCCGAGGAATACGGCCGCCCCGCGCTGTTGTTCGTCAAAAACGGGGAGATGCTCAAAGGCAGCGCGCGCAGCATCGAGAGCGTGAACATCTTCGACGCGCTGAAAAACTGTTCGGAATGGATCGAAGAGTTCGGCGGTCACGCGCAGGCGGCGGGGATCAACGTAAAAGCGGAAAATTTCGAGGCGCTCGAACGCGCGCTGGACGAATATATCGGAAAGACGTATCGGCGGGAGGATTTCATTCCCAAAATATATATCAGCGAGGAGTTTTCGGGCGGGTTTCCCAAAAAACTTGCCAAGGAACTCAACGCGCTCGAACCGTACGGCGTGGGACATCGACGTCCGCTGTTCGCGACGACGGCGCAACATATGGACGCCCGTCCCGTCAAGCCGGATTCTCCTCACCTCGCAGTCGCGGGAGAGGGGATGGACTTCATGTATTTCGGCGGCGCGAAGCACCTGAAACTGCTGGAAAGCGACCTGAAAAAGACGGTCGTGTTCGAATGCAATCTCTCCCGTTTCCGCGGCAAGGAATATCTCAAAGGGTTCATCCGCACCGTCGTATACGACGGGATGAGCGGGGAAGAGGCGGAAACGGAAGGCTTTGAAAACGCGCTCCTCGCCCTGAAAGCGCCGCGGAAAATGCAGGCGCAGGTGGAGGACACCGCATCTCTGAACGCATTCATCGAGCAAAGCCGCGCTTCCTGTTCTTACGGGCTGTGTGCGGTGGCGAGCGAGCGGCGCACGCTGAAAAAATTCCCCGCGCTTCGCGGGCTGAGCGTGGACGTATTCGAACCGTCCAGCGCGAGTCTTTGCAACACGGTGCTCGTCGCGCCTCTGCCCGACTGCGATCTGAGCGGATACCGCGACGTCGTATTCCTGGATACGCCCGCCGCGGTTTCGGTGCAAACGGGAGAGGCAAAGCTTTACCGCAACGGGGAACTGTGCGGATACCGCGCGATGAACCGCCTGTCCCTGTCGCGGGAAGACCTGCTCGGCATTTTCGCGCTCCTCCGCAAGGAGTGCGACAGGGTGCGCGGCAATACCTATGCGGAAGCGGCGCGTTCTTGCGGCGCATTGGGCGCGGACGAAAAGCAATTCATCTTCGCGCTCGCCGTGTTCGAGGAGCTCGGGCTCATCGCGTTCTCGGACGGCAGGGTAAAAATGATCCGCGGCGCAAGGGCGGACCTGGGCGATTCCGTCGTCTATTCGGCGGTCGCGCGTTTGCAACAGGAGGGCTGACATGGAAGCGGTACTCATGAAAATCTACGAATACTACGCGGGCGACGGGCGCGAGATGCTCCTCAAAGCGTACGACTTCGCGAAGGCGGCGCACAGCAATCAGAAGCGCGCCTCGGGCGAGCCGTACTTCATCCATCCCTGCGCGGTCGCGGACATCCTCGTCGATCTCGGGCTGGATACGGCGACGGTCGCCGCCGCCCTTCTGCACGACGTCATCGAGGACACGCCCGCCACGGAGGAGGACATCCGCCGCGAATTCGGCGAAGAGGTGCTTTCTCTCGTCAGCGGCGTGACCAAGCTGGACAAGATCGTCTTCAAATCGCGCGAAGAGGAGGAGGCGGAGAACTTCCGCAAGATCTTCGTGGCGATGGCGAAGGACATCCGCGTCATCATCATAAAGCTCGCCGACCGCCTGCACAATATGCGCTCGCTGAACTTCCTCTCCAAGGACCGTCAGCAGAAGATGGCGCAGGAAACGCTGGACATCTACGCGCCCATCGCGGGCAGGCTGGGTATCTCGCAGATCAAGTGCGAACTGGAAGATCTCTGCCTCAAATACCTCGATCCCGCCGCCTTCGAGTTCCTCGTGGAGCACATCCACCAGAAGCTGGAAGAGCGCAACAATTTCGTGGATTTCGTCGTCAACGAGATCAACGGCATCCTCACCGAATGCAACATCCAGGGCGAGGTGTTCGGGCGCCCCAAGCATTTCTATTCCATCTATAAGAAGATGAAGACGAAGAGCAAGACGCTCGAACAGATCTACGACCTGACGGCGGTGCGCGTCATCGTGGGCACGGTGGACGAATGCTATGAGGTGTTCGGCAAGATCCACAAGAAATGGAAGCCCGTGCCGGGCAGGATCAAGGATTACATCGCGACGCCCAAGCCGAATATGTATCAGTCTCTGCACACGACGGTCGTCACCAACTTCGGGCAACCGTTCGAGATCCAGATCCGCACGGCGGAAATGCACCGCACGGCGGAATACGGCATCGCGGCGCACTGGAAATACAAGGAACAGCGCGATTCGGAGACTTCGCTCGATCAGCGTATCGCCTGGGTGCGCGAGGTCATGGAATGGCAGGGCGGGCTGAAAGATTCCAAAGAGTTCATGGATACTCTCAAAGGGGACCTGTACAGCGCGGAACTGCTCGTATTTACGCCGCACGGCAAGGTCATCTCTCTGCCCAACGGCGCGACGCCCGTGGACTTCGCCTACGCCATCCATTCGGAAGTGGGCAACCGCTGTACGGGCGCGAAGGTGAACGGAAAGATCGTCCCGCTCAATTCGGCGCTCGAAGTGGGCGACGTGGTGGAGATCATCACTTCCCCCAACTCCAAGGGGCCTTCCTGGGACTGGCTCAAATTCGTCAAATCCTCTTCCGCAAAGGCGAAGATCAAATCCTTCTATAAAAAGGAGATGAAGGAGGAGAACATCCGCCTGGGCAAGAGCATGCTCGAAGAGGCGGCAAAGCGGAAGGGATATTCCCTTTCCGACATCCTCACGGAAAAATCCTTCCAGAAGGTCGCGGAAAAGCTCGCGTTCGGCTCGCAGGAAGAGATGTTCTCCTCCGTCGGATACGGGGCCGTTTCCGTCAATCAGGTGCTGTTCAAACTCATCGATTATTTCCGCAAGGAGGTGCCTCAGCCCGTCGTGCAGCCGTCCATTCAGGGCAGGTATGCTAAGGGCGCGGTCACCATCAAGGGGATGTCCGGTCTGCTGGTATCGTTTGCGGGGTGCTGTTCGCCCGTCCCCGGCGACGACATCGTCGGGTTCGTCACGCGCGGCCGCGGCATCGTCATACATCGCAAAAACTGTCCCAACATGAAAAACGTCGAGCCCGAACGCTTACAGCCCGCGCAATGGATCTCCGAAGAGGGCGGCGCGCGGTTCAAGGCGGGCATCGTCGTCAAGGCGGCGGAACAGGGCGCGGCGCTCGCCGCCGTATCGGGGTGCGTGGCGGAGATGAAGCTCTCCATCACCTCCATCAACGGCAGATACGACAAGAACAACGACGCGATCATCGAGGTCACCGTCAATCTCACCAACCGTCAGGACATCGAGGTGCTGATCAACAAGATCCGCTCTCATCCGAAGATCTACGACGTGCGCCGTATGGCGAACTGAAGAGGAGCGCGGTATGCAGGTCATCAAGATCTATCCCAAGGGGTTTGCGGCGAATACCTATCTCGTGACCGAGGACGGCAAAAGCGCGGTCGCGATCGATCCCGCGCAGCCGCGCGTCGCCGAAGAGGCGAAAAAACGCGGGCTGAAGGTGGAATGCGTCCTGCTCACGCACGGGCATTTCGACCATACGGGCGGATGCGCCGCCTTGCAGGCGCAGGGCGCGAAGATCGGCTGTTCCGAAACGGAAAAGCCGCTCGCGACGGGCGAGGGGAGTCTGGCGGCGTATTTCGGCGCGTCGCTTGCACCGTTCAGGGTGGATTTCACCTTTCGCGACGGCGAGACGCTCGATCTTTGCGGACTGCGTTTCCGCGTGATCGCGACGCCGGGGCATACCGCGGGGAGCGTGAGTTTCCTGTGCGGGGATACGCTCTTTACGGGCGATACCCTGTTCGCGGGGGACGTCGGGCGTACCGACCTTCCCACGGGCAGCGGCGCGGCGCTGGAAAGGAGCGTGAAAAAACTGTACGCGCTCGAGGGGGATCATCGCGTCTGTCCCGGACACGAAGAGGATACCACCCTTGAAGAAGAACGCAGAAACAACAGGTATATAAGAGCATGATCGCAAGCAACGTCGCATTTTTGGAAAACGAACTCATGGACGTCGTCCGCCTCTTCGAAGGGGCGGACGCGCTTGCGCTTGCGCATGAGATGAAATACGACGGCGAGACGTTTTACAACCGCATTTCCCTCGGGGAAAGGACGCGGGAGTTTTCCGACTGCGCCGCGGCGGAAACGGAGCTTGTCTACAAGAGCCTTGCCAAGCGGTATGCAAAGCTCGCCCTGTATCGCGTCTTGTCGGAACATTACGGCAAAACGCTGCCATGGGGTGCCCTGACGGGCATCCGCCCCACGCGGCTCGCCTATGCCGAACTCGAACACGGCCGCCCCTTCGAGCCGCTCTTCCGCGACATGGGGGTGTCCGAGGACAATATCCGCCTCACCGCCCACGTCATCGAGGGGCAGAAGGGGATCTATGAGAAAAGGGAGGACAATTGCGACCTGTTCGTCGGGCTTCCCTTCTGCCCGAGCAAATGCACGTACTGTTCTTTCATCACCGCGCCCATCGCGGCGACGAGAAAATATCTTCCCGACTATCTCTCCGCGCTGGAGAGAGAACTCGCGGCGGCGGAGCCGCTCATCGGAAACCTGCGTTCCGTCTACATCGGCGGGGGCACGCCTTTCGTGCTGGACGAGGACGATCTGGAACGGGTGCTCCGCGCGGTGGCGCGCGTGCGCGGCAACGACTGCGAATATACGGTGGAAGCGGGGCGTCCCGACGTGTTCACCGAGCGCAAACTCGAACTGTGCAGACAATACGGGGTGACGCGTATCTGCATCAACGCGCAGAGCTTTTCCGATCGCACGCTGGAAGCGATCGGCAGAAGGCATACGGCGGCGCAGGTGAAGGAGGCGTTTGAAATGGCGCGTCCCTTCGGATTTACCGTCAACTGCGATCTCATCGCGGGGCTGACGGGGGAGAGCCTGAAAGAGTTCTGCGGCAGTATCGATCAAGCGATCGCGCTTGCCCCCGAGAACGTCACCGTGCATACGCTGTGCCTGAAAAAGGGCGCGAAACTCAAAGAGGAAGTCTCCTCGCTGGGCGAGGGAGAACTCTCGGAGATGATCGCCTATTCGCGCGAAAAGCTGACGGCGGCTGGATATGAGCCGTATTATCTGTATCGCCAGAAATACATGGCGGGCGCGCACGAGAATGTGGGCTGGACGAAGGCGGGGTACGCTTCCGTGTACAACGTGGACATCATGGAGGAGATCGCGGACAATCTCGCCGTCGGCGCGAACGCGGTCAGCAAGAAGGTGTTTTTGTCCGCGGGGCGCATCGAGCGGTGCGGCTCGCCCAAGGACATCCCGACCTATCTTGCGAAGGCAGAGCGGGTGATCGCGGAAAAGCGGGAGCTGTGGCGGTAAATTATTGCGGGAAAAACGGAAAACCCCCGAAAATTCTTTGACAACCGCCCGTAAATGTGATAAACTGTCCTTACGTGCGCGAAGAGATGCGAATCTCGACGCTTCCCTTGGCGCAACGGGTAAACATTCCATAGGAGGATAAACGCAAATGGAAAAATCGGAAATCATCGCAAAATTCGCTTCTCACGAAGGGGACACGGGTTCTCCCGAAGTTCAGATCGCGCTTCTGACCGAGCGCATCAATCACCTGAACGAGCACCTCAAAGTGCACAAGCAGGACAACCACTCCCGTCGCGGGCTTCTGAAAATGGTCGGTAAGCGCCGCGGTCTTCTCGACTACCTCAAAAGCAAGGACATCGAAAGATACAGAGCGATTGTTGCAGCGTTGGATCTGAGAAAGTAAGGGATCGGAAAGAGCGGCGGTTTCGTCCGCTCTTTTTTGTATAAATCTCCGCCGTCAGGTGGCGGACGGGGAAAAGAACAAGGAGTTAAGGAGAAAATTATGACACCCAACTACAGAGAATTCAGAACGATGGTAGGCGGCAGAGAACTCGTCGTCGAGACGGGCAAGTATGCGGAACAGTCTGACGGATCGTGCGTCGTGCGCTGCGGCGAAACGGCGATCATGGTCAACGTCTGTATGTCCGCAACGCCCAGAGAAGGCATGGATTTCTTCCCGCTTTCCGTGGACTATGAAGAGAAGATGTACGCCGTGGGTAAGATCCCCGGCGGATTCAAGAAGAGAGAGGGCAGGGCGTCCGACAAGGCGATCCTCGTGAGCCGCCTCATCGACCGTCCCATCCGTCCCCTCTTCCCGAAGGGACTCTTCAACGACGTCGTCGTCGTCGCGACGGCGCTTTCGGTGGAACCCGATGTCTCCCCCGAACCTCTCGCGATGATCGGTTCCTCCATCGCGCTTTCCATTTCCGACATCCCCTGGGCGGGCCCCACGGGTTCTGTCGTCGTGGGTATCGTGGACGGTCAGTACGTCATCAACCCCGACAGCAAACAGCGGGAAAAGAGCACGCTCGATCTTAAACTTTCCGGCACGAGCGAAGCGATCATGATGGTCGAAGCGGGCTCCAAGGAGATCTCCAACGAGGAGATGGTCGGCGCGATCATGTTCGGCCACGCGGAGATCAAGAAGATCTGCGCGTTCATCTCCGACATTCAGAAGGAGATCGGCAAACCCAAGCGCGAGATGGAACTTTACCACGTCCCCGAAGATCTGGATAAGGAAGTGCGCGCGTATGCGTCCGGAAAGCTGGACTATGCGCTCGACACCTTCGACAGAGCGGAGCGCGAGGCGCGTCAGGCGGAAGTGGAGAAGGATGTTCTCGAACATTTCGCGGAGCAGTTCGAAGGCAAGGCGAGGGAGATCAAGGATTCCCTTTATTATATCACCAAGGAGAAGGTGCGCGCGAAGATCCTCGACAAGGGGATCCGTCCCGACGGCAGAAAGCTGACCGAGATCAGAAAGATCTGGTGCGAGCACGGGGTGCTTCCCCGCGTTCACGGCAGCGCGGTCTTCACCCGCGGACAGACGCAGGTGCTCACCGCCTGCACGCTCGGAATGCTCTCCGAAGTGCAGAAGCTGGACGGGCTGGACGAAGAGACCGCAAAGCGCTATATGCACCAGTATAACTTCCCCGGCTATTCCACGGGCGAGGCGAAGCCCATGCGTTCTCCCGGCCGCCGCGAGATCGGTCACGGCGCGCTCGCGGAACGCGCTCTGCTTCCCGTCATTCCCTCCGAAGAGGAGTTTCCTTATGCGCTCCGCCTCGTCTCCGAGGTCATGAGTTCCAACGGCTCCACGTCGCAGGCTTCCATCTGCGGTTCCACGCTGGCGCTTATGGACGCGGGCGTTCCCATCAAGGCGCCCGTCGCAGGCTGCGCGATGGGGCTCATCAAAGATCCCGCAACGGGCAGAGTCGCGATCATGACGGACATCCAGGGCTTGGAAGACTTCCTCGGCGACATGGACTTCAAGGTCGCGGGTACCGAAAAGGGCATCACCGCGATCCAGATGGATATTAAGATCAAGGGCATTGACGAGGCGATCCTGCGCCAGGCGATCGCGCAGGCGAACGACGGCAGAATGTTCATCCTGAACAAGATGCTCGAATGCCTGCCCGCGCCCAAGAGCGAGCTTTCCAAGTACGCGCCCCGCATCATCTCCTTCAAGATCGATCCCGAGAAGATCGGCGACGTCGTCGGCAAGCAGGGCAAGATCATCAACAAGATCATCGAGGAGACGGGCACGAAGATCGACATCGAGGACGACGGCACCGTCTGCATCGCTTCCTACGGCGATCCCGAGGCGGCATACCGCGCGAAGGCGATCGTTGAGAGCATCGCGCACGATCCCGAAGTGGGCGATATGTTCATCGGTACGGTCGTCCGCATCCTGTCCAAGGTGGGCGCGTTCGTCGAGTTCGCTCCCGGCAAGGACGGCATGATCCACATCTCCAAGATGTCCGACCGCCGCATCGACACGGTGGAGGACGTGCTCTCCATCGGCGACACCGTCAAGGTGGAGATCATCAAGATCGGCGAGAAGGGGATCGACTTCAAACTGCTCGAAAAACTCTCCTGACCTGTCGGTCATGGCGCAAGCCCGGCGTTTGCCGGGCTTGTTTTGTTACGCACGGACAGCTTTTTTGCCCCGCGGGTGCGTTTTTTTCGCTTCGGCGATTGACGGCAGGGGCGGCGTGTGTTATACTGAAAGAAATGCGACAGCCGGGTTCAGACGTTTTCATCGGGGTATCGTATGAAAAAACTATTAAAATTTCTCAAACGCGTTTACAGTAATTTCTGGGTGCAGATCGTCTTTTGGCTCGCTTGCGCGGCGATCATCTTCTGGCTGAGCGGGGCGTTCGCCTCGGAACGGGGCGCTTGGGCGGAGATTCTCGAGATCGTCACGAGCCCGGACGTGCTGTCCATCTTCCTCGCCGCGGCGCTGTCTCTCATCGTCGCGAAGCTCGTGTTGCGCGGTAAACGCGTGCTGGAAGAGTCGCTCAAGATCGAGGACGATCATCACAAGATCATCTCTCAATATCACGGACACCCCATGCGCGAGCTGAGCGGGGAGGAGAATATCTACGACGAGAAAGGCGCGTTCATGTATCTGGAATGCGTGCCGTCCCGCCGCCGCAAGCCCGCAAACATGGTCAAGGACCGCTATTCCGCGGAACATAAGCGCCGCGAAAAGGAGATCTCGGATTACATGGACGGCAGGTTGTATCTTTCCAGCGTCTGCGTCTATGCCAACGTAAAGGGAGACGCGGTCCTGCGCTTTCATGATTCGACGCAGCGCAGCGAACTGCCCGCGTTCGTGCGCGAGAATGCCTTACAGCTTCTCGAGGCGCATCACACTTCCTCCGTGCACAATTCCGTCACGGTGCGGTTGAAAGATCTGCGCTTTCGGGAGGGCGTGCTGGACGTCTATACAGAGCGTTCGCAGTATTTTCACATGCTGGTGACCAACCGTTGTATGGATTACCGTCTCAATGGCAGCGTTTCCGTGCGCGAGGTCTATGAATTCAAGAATACCGTATCTCCGCTCAGCGAGACGATGCTCGGCAATCAGATCGGCATCAACGGGCTTATCTTCACGCGCGACGGATATATCCTGGTGGAAAAGCGGGGCAGAAAGAAGACGACATGGAAAGATAAGTTCGCTCAGCCCATTTCCCTGGCGATGAAGGAGAGCGACCTTTTGCTGGATGCGGACGGGACGATCTCAGACGATCCCGCTGTCGCGGAGCGCAATTTCAAAAAGATCATCCTCTCCACGCTCGCCAAGAATTTCGGGCTGGGGGAAGAAGATCTGCTTCCTTTCTCCGTCGCGGAGAATTTTCTGGGCGTCGCGCGCGATCTGCTCGAGGGCGGGAAGCCGAATTTCTATTTTTACGTCGTCGCCGATTACACGGCGGAACAGCTCGTCGCGCGGTTGCAGGAAAAGGCGAAGCGTGCGTCGGAGGGGCGCGGAGAAAAGGGCGAAGTATTGCCGTCGCTCGGCAAAGATAAGCTGGACAGCGCCTTCTATCTCGTCCGTTACCGCGACGTGCAGATCAATTTCGGTTACGTCATGAAGATGCGGGCGCGCACCGCCAAGCGGATACGCCGCAAATTCCGCCCGCGCGTTTCTGCCGCGGCGCAGGCGTTCGAGGGGTTCGGATACCGCCTGACATATCATTGGGACGGCACGATCGACAAGGAGTGCGGCGAGGCGTTCCTGGCGTGCCTGAGTTTTGCGGGCGTCTGTCGCGAGAGATTGCAGCGCGACGTCCGTTTCTGAACGGAGGAAGATCATGCAGGGAAAAATCGTTTCATTCGGAGAGATCATGCTCCGCCTGTCGGCGGGAGCGGCGACCATCGCGGAAAGCGACGCGTTCGACGCGTGCTACGGCGGGACGGAAGCCAACGTGCTCGCGGCGATGGCAGCCTTCGGGCACGAGACCAAATACCTGACCGCTCTCCCGGACAATGCGCTCGGAGAGGCGTGTCGGAAGCACCTGGAACACTTCGGCATCGACACGTCCGACGTCATCGTGCGGGGCGATCTGCTCGGACTGTATTTTTTGGAAAGCGGCGACGGGAGCCGCGGCGCGAACGTCATCTATTACCGAAAATTCTCCGAGGTCGCGAGGTTGGACGAGGACGCGTTCGATTATGACAAGGTATTCGCGGACGCGGCGCTGTTCCACATCAGCGGCATTTCCTTCGCCCTGTCGGAGAGCGCGCGGCGGCTTTCCTTCCGCCTGGTGAAAGAGGCGAAGCGCAGGGGGATCCCCGTGAGTTTCGATTTCAATTACCGCGCGAAGCTGTGGACGACGGAAGCGGCGGGAAAGGTGTTCCGCGAAGTCATGCGTTATGCGGACATCGCGCTCGCGAGCCATCTCGATCTCGGCGCGTTCCTGGATACGGACGAGGCGGGGTTTTTCGCCCGCTATCCCGAATGCGGACATCTCGTCCTGCGCGACAGGCGCATCCTTGCGCCCGACCGCCACGCCGTGACGGTCGCGGTGCTGAACGGGGACGGGAAGATCTTCCGCTCGACGGAATACGTCTTCCCCGTGAAGGAAAAGATCGGCGGGGGAGACGCGTTTGACGCGGCGATGTTGCACGCGTTGCTGACGGGGCAGGACGAAGAGGCGGCGATCGCGTTCGCCGTATCCGCCTTTGCCCTCAAACATACCCTGAAGGGGGATACTTTTACGCTCGGGGCGGACGACGTCCTGCGCTATCAAACTGTTTTGGAGACCGTCAAATGAAAAAATGTAAAATCTGTCTGAGCATAGCGGGAATGGACGAAGCGTTCGCGAAGATGTACGGCACGCTCCGCACGTATGCGGACGTGCAGATCGCGGATCTCGAGCATTTCTCTCTGGAAGGGACGGACGTGTTCATCGGGAAAAAGCTCCCCGCGGAAAAGCTCGCCGCGGCGGATCGCCTGAAAGCCGTGTTCGCCTATAAGACGGGCGTGGACGATTTCCCCGTCGGGGAATTTGCCAAACGTGGCATCAGCCTGTTCAATTCGCACATCAATTCCCGATATATCGCGCATTATGCCTTTTCTCTCGCCGCTGCGCTGGTGAGCAGGATCGCCGAATTTGACCGCAGGATGCGGCAGGGCGACTGGGCGAACGATAATCCCTATTGGAAGAGCCTCTTCAACATGAAGGCGGGTATCGTGGGGTACGGGCATATCGGCAGGGAAATCCACGCGCTCCTGCGCGCCAACGGTATCGAGAGCTATACCATCGATCGCGGCAAGGACTATGACGGGATCGGCACGGTCGCGTCGCTCGAAGAGTTGTGCGCGGCGGCGGACATCCTCTTCCTCAGCCTTCCCAAAACGGGCGCGACGGATAAGATGTTCGACGGAAAGATCTTTTCTCTGCTTCGCGGGAAATATATCGTCAACGTCGGGCGGAGCAACTGCATCGACGAGGCGGCGCTCTACGAGGCGCTCTCCTCGGGCGCGTTGGCGGGCGCGGCGATCGATACCTGGCGGGAAAAGCCCGCGACCGTGCGCGACCGCCTCAAACCCTTCGATTATCCCTTTGAGACGTTGCAAAATATCCTGCTCTCCTCGCACAAGGCGATGCAGCTCAGCGACGGGCACGAGCGTTATGTGCAGGACGTCACGGAAAACGTACTGCGTTATCTCAACGGCGAGCGCACGCTCAACGCCGTCGATTGCCGCCTGGGATATTGAATCCTTGTCGGCGCAGAACAAAAAAAGCGCCCCGTGAAAGCATTCGCTTTCGCGGGGCGATCGTTTAAGCGGAAGGGGAGTCGGGTTCGAACCCGAGACTGATGAGGATGGCGCGGTTGACGCGCGACATGGTCTCGGCGGGGAGTTCGCCGATGCGCGACATCAGCCGCCGTTTGTCGAGCGTGCGGATCTGTTCGAGCAGGATGACGCTGTCTTTCGCCAGCCCGAATGCGGAAGGGAGTTCGATATGCGTGGGCAGGCGCGCTTTGTGGATCTTGCTGGTGACTGCCGCCGCGATGACGGTGGGAGAGTATTTGTTACCCGTGTCGTTCTGTACGACGAGCACGGGGCGTACGCCCCCCTGTTCGCTCCCGACGACGGGGGAAAGATCGGCATAGTACAGTTCTCCGCGTTTGATGTTCATCTGTTACCTTCTTTTGTGGGAAACCCTTCCGATCTATTATATGTAAAGAAGAAAGATTTTGCCCACTGCGCTTTCAGCGTTGTTTGCTGCGCTTTAATCATTGCCCGCTATGCGGGGAAATATACCCGATCGGGCGCCTTTTGCGCTTTTGCGTGCGGGAAGGGAAAGCGGAAGGGGAAAATCGTGTGACAAAAGCGCGCGCAGCGTGTATAATGGTAATATCTCATTTCGGAGGGAATGATATGTCCGAAATCACACAAACGGCTCCCGTACGCGAGCGCAGCGGCAAGATTGCCAGCGCCGTCGGGATCGTTCTCAATTTTCTGCTCGCCGCTTCGAAAATGGCGGTCGGGTTCTTCACTGGGCTTGTCTCCGTCTTTGCGGACGGCGTCAACAATCTGAGCGACTGCGGGAGCAGCGTCATCTCTCTCGTTTCCTTCCGTATCGCTTCCAAGCCCGCGGATAAGGAGCATCCTTACGGGCATCAGCGGGCGGAATACGTCGCGGCGATGGTCATTTCGCTCATCGTGTTTCTGCTCGCCTTCGAGCTCCTGCGCAAATCGGTGAGCAAGATCGTGCAGGGCAGTCTGCCCGCCGTCGCGCCCGCCGCGGTCGCCGTGCTCTGCGTTTCTTTTTTCGTCAAAGGCGGGATGTTTTTCTATTACCGCTCTGTGGGAAAGAAGATCCGTTCGGACGTGCTGAAAGCGGCGGCGGTGGACAGCGCGTGCGACTGTCTCGCGACGGCGGCGGTGCTGATCGGGCTTGCCGTCGCGGAATTTGCCTCGCTTCCCGCCGACGGATATGCGGGCGCGCTCGTCGCCCTCTTTATCGGCTGGCAGGGCGTGGGGATCTTCCGCGAAGCGACGTCCAAACTGTTGGGGCAGGCGCCCGATCCCGAGATGATCGCGGACATCCGCCGCCGCGTGCTCGCGGGGGAGGGGGTGCTCGGGTTGCACGATCTGCACGTTTACAGTTACGGACCGGATAAATTCTTCGCGAGCGTACACATCGAGATGGACGCGAAGGTCCCCGTGCTCGTCGCGCACGAGCGCATCGACGAGATCGAACGCCGTTTTGCGGAGGAGACGAATATCCTTTTGACGGGGCATCTCGATCCTATCGTGACGGACGACGAGACGGCGAACCGCCTGCGCGAACAGGTGAGGGCGGCGCTGGAAGCGCTGGACGCCTCTTTCGGGCTACACGATTTTCGCATCGTGCGCGGGGAGAAGATCACCAAAGTCATCTTCGACGTGACCGTGCCTTTCGATTGCCCCAGACAGAACGGCGAAGTGCTCGAAGAGATCAACCGCAAGGTGAGGCAGATGGGGGCGTACGATCCCGTCGTTACCGTTGAGCGGGAATAAGCGCTCCGCACGCCCGTGCAAGAGAGCGGAAAATGTAATATTTTTGTAATATTTGCGCCGTACGCCGCGCCGCGCGTTTGCGCGCCGCGGCGGCGGGGTATAAAGGGGTATAACGAAAATACTCGGCGTTCGGAGGGACTATGACGGAAGATAAAAGGCAAATGCAGATCGCGTTGCAGACGGAGCTCACGCAGGGACTCAGCGAGACGGAAGCCGCCGCACGAACGGAGCGTTACGGCGAGAACCGTCTTTCCGAGGGAAAAAAGAAGAGCCTTGTGCGCCGCTTTTTTGAGCAATTCAAAGACATGATGATCCTCATCCTGCTCGTGGCGGCGGCAGTCTCCTTCGGACTTGCTTTTGCCGACGGCGGGGCGGATCTCATCGAACTGCTCGAACCCGTGCTCATTCTCGGGGTAGTCATCGCCGACGCCGTGCTCGGCGTCATACAGGAGAGCAAGGCGGAAAAGGCGCTGGAAGCGCTGAAAAAGCTGTCCGCGCCCACCGCCCGCGTATTGCGCGAAGGGAAAGTGCGCGTCATTCCCGCAAGCCTGCTCGTTCCGGGCGACGTCGTTCTTCTGGAGGCGGGCGATTTCGTCCCTGCGGACGGACGGCTCGCCGAAAGCCATTCGCTCAAATGTGAGGAATCGGCGCTTACGGGCGAATCGGTGGCGGCGGAGAAGGATGCGGCGGCGGAAGTTCCCGAAAACGCGCCCGTCGCGGAGCGGTCGAACGAGGTTTTTGCGGGCACATATGTCACTTACGGGACGGGAAAGGCGATCGTTACGCGTACGGGCATGGCGACGGAAACGGGCAAGATCGCGGCGTTGCTCTCGGGCGAAAAGCAGGAAGCGACGCCCTTGCAGAAAAAACTCGGGAAACTCGGAAAATATCTCGGCGTCGCGGCGCTCGCCGTGTGCGCGGTCATCTTCGTTATGGGGATGATCAGCGGTCAGGAGCCGATGGAACTGTTTATGACGGCGGTATCTCTCGCCGTTGCGGCGATTCCCGAAGGACTCCCCGCCGTGGTCACGGTGGTGCTCGCCGTGGGCGTACAGCGCATGGCGAAAAAGAACGCGGTCATCCGTCGTCTCCCTGCGGTGGAAACGCTGGGGAGCGCGTCCGTCATCTGCTCGGATAAGACGGGCACGCTCACGCAGAACCGCATGACGCTCGTCCGCGCTTATGCGGACGGCGGCGCAGAGGAGGTGATCGGCGCGCACAACGGCGAACAGGTGCGGCGCCTGCTTCTGCTCGGCACCCTCTGTTCGGAGGGGAGCGTGGAGCGGACGGAGGACGGGGAAACGCACATCGGCGATCCGACGGAGACGAGCATCGTGAGCGCGGCGCTGAAAAACGGCATGGAAAAAGCCGAGCTGTATCTCCGCTATCCACGCACGGCGACGCTTCCGTTCGACTCTGACCGCAAGCTCATGACCTCCGTGCACCGCATGGACGGGAGGCGGGTGGCGATCGTCAAAGGCGCGTTCGACAGCGTCGCCGCGCGCGCCGTTTCGGGCGATCTGAAAACGGCGGAAGAAAAATGCGCGGAGATGTCCGCGTCCGCGTTGCGCGTGCTCGCGATCGCGGCGAAAGAACTCAAAGAGGACGAGCCGCCTTCGGAGTGGGAAACGGGATTGACCTTTTTGGGGCTTTTGGGCATGATCGATCCGCCCCGTCCCGAAGCGCGGGAGGCGGTGGCGCGTTGCCGCGAGGCGGGGATCCGCCCCGTCATGATCACGGGCGATTCGCTCGTCACGGCGAGCGCGATCGCAAAAGACCTGGGCATCCTGCGGGAGGGCGACGAAGCGCTTCTCGGCACGCAGGTGGATACCATGTCCGCGGAAGAGCTGGCAGAGCGCGTGGACAAGGTATCCGTGTACGCGCGCGTTTCTCCCGAAAACAAGATCGCCATCGTCAAGGCATGGCAGGCACGCGGCGAGATCGTCGCGATGACGGGTGACGGCGTGAACGACGCGCCCGCGCTCAAAGCGGCGGACATCGGCTGTGCGATGGGCGTGACGGGAACGGACGTGGCGAAGGGCGCCGCGGACATGACGCTTTCCGACGACAACTTTTCGACCATCGTGGATGCGGTGGAAGAGGGGCGGGGGATCTACGCGAACATCCGCAAGGTGGTCGGCTTCCTGCTCGGCACCAACATCGGCGAACTGCTGCTTGTGTTTGCGGCGATGCTCGCATGGGGAGCTTCCCCGCTCATTTCCATCCAGCTTTTGTGGATCAATCTCGTATCCGACGGTTTCCCCGCCATCGCGCTCGGGTTGGACGGAAGCGACGCTTCGCTCATGAAGCGCGCGCCCAAGCGAAGGGCGGAAGGGATCTTTTCGGGCGGGTATCTCTTCGAGATCCTCTTTCAGGGGTTCGTGTTCGGCGGTATTTCCTTTGCGGCGTATTATATCGGATGCATGACGGGCGGAACGGAGAGCGCGGGACAGACGCTCGCTTTCCTCGTCTTTGCCGTCGCCAAGCTGTTGCAGGCCTATCATGCGCGCACGGAGCGCAGTATTTTCCTCTCCAATCCCTTTTCCAACCGCTATCTCAACTGCGCGATTGCGCTCTCGCTCGTTCTGACGTTCGCCGTCGCGCTCATCCCCGGCGTGCGCGCCGTGTTCGGCTTCTCGATTCTGTCCGCGCAGGCGTATCTGGCGGGGTTGGGACTCGTCTTCGTCCCCACGGTGACGACCGAATGTTATAAAGCGATCCGTTCGGCGGTCCGCGCAAGGCGGAAATCGTGACCGATCGGACAAAAAGCGCCCGTTTTCTTCGGAAAACGGGCGCTTTTTTACAGGAATTGCCGTCAAACTATTGTGCTTTCGGAAAAAAAATGATATAATGTAACGAGATAGTTTGTCCTACGGACAAAAGGGAGATGCATATGTTAAAAATCGTAGTGGACGCGATGGGCGGCGACAACGCCCCTGCGGAGATCGTAAAAGGCGCGGTCATGTCGCTCGGAGAACGCAAGGACTTTTCCGTCATCCTGACGGGCGACGGCAACGCCATCGCTCAGGAACTCAAAAAATATACCTGCGATATGTCCCGCATCGAAGTGGTGCATTGCAGCGAAGTCATCACCAACGACGACGTTCCCACCTCCGCCGTGCGGAGCAAGAAAGACAGCTCCCTCGTGGTGGGCATGAATATGCTGAGGAACGATCCCGACGTAGGCGGCTTTATTTCCGCGGGTTCGACGGGCGCGGTACTGACGGGCGGCGTCATGCTCGTGGGCAGGATCAAGGGCGTTCTTCGCCCCGCGCTCTGCCCCGCGATCCCCAATTCGCGCGGCGAACAGACGCTCCTTTGCGACTGCGGCGCGAACGCGGAATGCCGTCCTGCTTATCTCGCGCAGTTCGGCATCATGGCTTCGGCATACGCCAAAGCCGCGTTCGGCGTGAAAAATCCGCGCGTCGGGCTGGTCACCAACGGCACGGAAGAGCATAAGGGCGATCCCCTGCATCAGGAAGCGCATCAGCTCATGAAACAGCTCGACTGCATCGATTTCGTCGGCAACATCGAGGGGCGCGACATCATGTACGGCGACGTGGATGTCGCCGTCGCGGACGGATTCTCGGGCAATGTCGCCCTCAAAGCGATGGAGGGGTGCGGCAAGCTCGTCACCACCATCCTTTCCCGCGAACTCAAAGCGAGCATCTGGTCCAAGATCGGCTCTCTGTTCCTCTTGAAGCGGTTGAAAAACGTCAAAAATTCCCTCGATTATTCGCGGTTTGGCGGATCGGTGTTCCTGGGGCTGAAAAAGGTCGTCGTCAAATCGCACGGCTCTTCCAAGGCGCGGAGCATTTCCTGTTCGGTGGTGCAGGCGGTGGACGCTTACCGCAACAATCTCATCGGCACGATCGAAGATATGCTCGCCGAGATCGACCTTTCGGGAGCGAAGGATGCATAGCGGACAGACCTGGACGGAAGAGGACGAGCGCGCCGCGGAAGAGGCGATCGGGTATGCGTTCCGCAACAGGGCGTTATTGCGCACGGCGTTCACGCATAATTCCTATGCCAATTTCCGCGGAGAAGAGAGCAACGAACGGATGGAATTTCTGGGCGATGCGGTCATACAGCTCGTCGTCACGGAGGCGCTTTACCGCAACAGCGCCGCGGACGAAGGAGAACTCACCCGCATCCGCAAGAATTACGTCGCGCGGCCCGCGCTCGAGCGGGCGGCGAACCGTGCGGGGCTCATGCGTTTCATGCGCTATTCGGGCGGGGAGAGCAACATTGCGGGGAAGACGGCGTCCAACCTCTTCGAGGCGGTGACGGCGGCGATCTACCTGGACGGCGGCATGGACTGCGCGCGGGTATTTTTGCACACCTTCCTCACCGAAGCGAAGCTGGAAAATTACAAGAGCGTCTTGCAGGAATACACGCAGGAACGGGAGAAAAAGACGCCCGAGTATTCGGGCGAAGAGGGCGAACACGGCTTCCGATGTACCGTCAGCGCGCTGGGACAGAGCGCCACGGCGGAAGCGCCGAGCAAAAAGCTCGCGGAACAGGACGCGGCGAAAGCGCTGTATGAAATTCTGACAAAGGGGAAACGCATTTGAATTTCAAGGAAATACAACTGGTCGGGTTCAAATCTTTCGCGGATAAAACCTCCATCAAATTCGACGACGGCGTGACCTGTATCGTCGGTCCGAACGGGTGCGGAAAGTCCAACGTCGCGGACGCCGTGCGCTGGGTGCTCGGCGAGCAGTCGGCAAAGACGCTGCGCGGTTCGAGTATGCAGGACGTCATCTTCGGCGGCACGCAGACGCGCCGCGCCCTTTCCTATTGCGAAGTCACGCTCGTGTTCGACAATACCAACCACCTGTTTGACATCGAATACGACGAAGTCGCCATGACGCGCCGCCTGTATCGTTCGGGCGAGAGCGAATATCTTCTCAACAAGCAGTCCTGCCGTCTGAAAGACATCGTGGCGCTCCTGCACGGCGTGGGCATCGGGAAAGAGGGGTATTCCATCATCGGGCAGGGCAAGGTCGAGCAGATCATGAACGCGAAACCCGAAGACCGCCGCGCCATTTTCGAAGAAGCGACGGGCATCATGGTCTTCAAGACGCGCAAAGGAGAGATCGAGCGCAAGCTGGAAAGCGCGAAAGACAATCTCAACGTCTTCGTGCAGAGAATGGACGAGGCGGAAAAACAGCTCCGTCCTCTGGAAAAGCAGGCGGAGACGGCGAAAAAATACCGCGAATATTCGGAAGAACTCAAATATAACGAAGTCAACACCTTCCTCTTCCGCTGTGAAAACGCGGCGGCGGAGACGGAAAAATACCGCAAAGGCGTGGCGCAGGCGGAAGCGCGCATCGCGCAGATCGAAGCGGAACTCAATAAGATCGGCGCCGACGAAGAGGGTAACCGCGAGAAGATCGCTTCCGCGGACGAAGAACTGCGCGAACTCAACGATAAATTGCTCACCTTCCGCGTGGGCATGGAAAAGAAGAACAGCGAAGTGCGCGTCTTAAAGGAGCGCATCCAGTCCTATCGCAACCGTCTCCGCGCTTCGTCGGACGACGTGGAATATTCCCTCCGCCGCATCGACGAGATCGACAAACTGACGGCGGCGAGCCTGAAAAAGAGCGAGCAGGGCGCAAAGCGCGCGGCGCAGATCGAACGCGAATGCGCCGAACTTTCCGCCAAGGTGTCCGAGCTCAATGCAAAGATCGGGGCGTATGAGAAGATCTTCGACGAAAAGCGCGCCAGCGAAATGAGTTCGGTGGAGAGCCTTTCCGCCGTCCGCGCGAACATGGGGAGTCTTTCCGCACAGCGCGACGCCGCGAGCGAGCGGATCGCGGAAGTGCGCGAAGCGATCGAGAAGGCGACTTCCCGCCGCGAAGAATACGCGCGTCAGCTGGAAGATTGCCGCAGGGAAAAGGCGGCGTGCGAGAAATTCCTCGACGAAAAGGACCGCCGTTCGGAAGAATTGCAGGGCGCGGTGCGCGATCTTACCCGTTCGGGACAAAAGCTCGCGCAGGATCTCGCCGATTGCAATACGTCCATCGCCAATCTGCAGAGCAATCTCGAACTGTATCAGGGACTGAAAAACCGCTTCGACGGCTATCGCGATTCGGTGCGCCGCTTACAGCTCACCGCGAAGAACAACCGCGAGCTGGGCGCGAAGATCAAGGGTGCGATCGCGGACATCGTCCGCACCGAGCAGAAGTACGAAGTGGCGATCGAGACGGCGTTCGGCGGCGCGATGCAGAACCTCGTGACGGCGACGGCGGACGACGCGCGCTTCCTCATCGAATTTCTGAAAAAATCGGGCGGCGGCGTGGTCACTTTCCTGCCCGTCTCCTCCATGCGCCCGCATTACGACAGCCGCGAGATCCGGCGCGCGCTCAATGAAGAGGGAGCGCTGGGGCTTGCGGACGAGCTTGTCAGATACGATCCGTATTACGACAACGTCATCAAGAACCTTCTGGGCAATACGCTCATCTGCGACAACATCTACAACGCGACGGCGATCGCGAAGAAATATCTTCACGCGTTCAAGATCGTGACGCTGGACGGCGACATCATCGCCACGAGCGGCGCGATGACGGGCGGCTCCAAGCGCCGCGAGAGCGGCAACCTGCTCGCAGGCGAGCGGCAGATCAAGGAATGCGAAGAGGGGATCGCCCGCAAGCAGGCGACGGCGGAAAAACTGCGCAAGGCGATCGAGCAATGCGACGTCGAGCGCGAAGAGGCGGAAGCCGCTTA
Organism: uncultured Clostridia bacterium; assembly: GCA_944336975.1. Classification (GTDB taxonomy): domain Bacteria; phylum Bacillota; class Clostridia; order Christensenellales; family Borkfalkiaceae; genus Gallimonas. The sequence continues at coordinate 81,713 of CALVLH010000005.1, read as the reverse complement.
CGAGGCGTTCCGTGCCGAATTGCAGCAGAAGACGGCGGACTTCGCCGCGCTCTGCCAGCGGGAGAGCGCGCTGTCCGACCTCATCTCGGACGCGGAAAAGGACATCGCGGACTACAACGGCGTGCTCGATATGCTCACGCGCAAGGTGGACGACCTGCAAAGCGAGGTGCAGAGCTCCTCGGAGAACGAGGACATCCTCAACCGCATCCGTTCGGAGGCGGCGGAAGAGCTCACCCGTCAGCAGGCGGAAGGCGACAAACTGCGCAAAGAGCGCGACGAGCTTTCCGAAAAACTGCAATCGCTCCGTCTGGAAGGCACGGCGCTCGCTTCTTCCAACGCGGCGGAAGCGGATAACGTCGCCCGCATGAAGGAAGAAAAGCAGGCGCTCCTTTCCAAGATCGAGCAGACGCGCCGCGAAATGGCGGAAATGGAGACGAGCATCCGCGATCTCGACCTGCAGGCGGAGCGCGCCGCGCTCACCGAAGAGGAGCAGAAGATCGTCGATTCCCTGCGGGCAAGGATCGCCGAGATCGAAGAGGAAAAGAAGAAGATCAACGCGCAGCAGCTCGAATTGGGCGAAACCAAGCGCGTCATCCTCGCGGAACAGCAGGCGATGGCGGACAAGAAATACAAGTGCGAGCTGGAGATCTCCAAGATCGAGACGGGTCTCGAAAACTGGAAACAGCGCATCGACGAGGCGTACGGGCTGGATTACGAGAGCGGGCTTGCGCTGCGCGACGAGAACTACGACATCGCGCAGTCCTATTCGACGATCAACAGCCTGCGCCACAAGATCGCGGCGCTCGGCCCCGTCAACCAGAACGCGGAGGAGGACTACAACAACCTCTTCGAGCGCTACTCGGAAATGCAGACGCAAAAAGAGGACTTGGATAAAGGGATCGAAGATCTCACGACCGTCCTCACCGATCTCAAAGGGGAGATGCAGAGGCAGTTCGACGAGGGGTTCAACACCATCAACGAGAACTTTACCCGCATTTTCCGCGAGCTGTTCGGCGGCGGTAAGGCGGAAATGCAGCTCGATTATACCGATTGCGACGATCCGCTCAACGCGGGCATCGAGATCGTCGCCTGCCCGCCGGGCAAGAAGCTGACCAAGATCTCGCTCCTTTCGGGCGGCGAGCGCGCGTTCACTGCGATCGCCATCCTGTTCGCGATCTTAAAGGCGCGTCCCATGCCCTTCTGTATCCTCGACGAGATCGAGGCGGCGCTGGACGAAGCCAACGTCGACCGCTTCGCGCGCTATCTCAAAAAGTTCTCCAAGGAGACGCAGTTCATCGTCATCACGCACAGAAAACCCACCATGAACCAGGCGGATTCCCTGTTCGGCGTGACGATGGAAGAGAAGGGCGTCTCCAAGATCGTCTCCGTCAAGCTCTCCGAAGTGGAAGAGCGGCTGGGCGGCGATACCGTCATATAAAGGAGCCCCGTTATGGGAATTTTCGGAAAGATCTTTCAGGCGCTCAAAAAGACCAAGGACAACGTGTCCGCGAAGATGCGCCTTTTATTCGCCAAGAACAAGCTGGGCGACGAGTTTTACGACGAGCTGGAAGAGATCCTCATCTCCTCCGACGTCTCCGTCCGCACGGCGGAAGAGGTCGTCGAGCAGGTCAAGGAAGAGGCGATCGGCAACAAGGTCAAAGATCAGCAGTTCGTCACCGACCTTCTCAAAGATATTCTGGAAGATACCCTCAACGCCGCGGACATCCCCGAGATCACCTATCCCTGCGTGATCATGTTCGTGGGCGTGAACGGCGTAGGCAAGACGACGACCATCGGCAAGGTGGCGAACTGGTTCGTCTCGCAGGGCAAGAGCGTGACGGTCGCGGCGGCGGACACCTTCCGCGCGGCGGCGGGCGATCAGCTCGCGGTGTGGGCGGAGCGCGCCAAAGTGCGCATCGTGCGCCATGAAGAGGGGAGCGATCCTTCGGCGGTCATCTTCGACGCCGTCGCTTCTGCCAAGGCGAAAAAGACGGACGTCGTGCTGGTGGATACCGCGGGGCGGCTGCACGTCAAGGAAAACCTCATGAACGAACTCAAAAAGATGGACCGCGTGGTCACGCGCGAATATCCCGAAGCGGCGTTCTATAAATTCCTCGTCCTCGACGCGACGACGGGGCAGAACGCCGTCAATCAGGCGCGCGTGTTCGATGAGGCGGTGGAACTGGACGGCATCGTGCTGACCAAGCTGGACGGCACCGCCAAGGGCGGGTTCGTGTTCTCGCTGTGCGGCGAGCTGGGCATCCCCGTGGTGTTCGCGGGCGTGGGGGAAAAGATGGACGATCTCGTTCCCTTCGACGCCGAACAATTCGTGGAAGGGTTTTTCTGATCTGCCCGCGGTTTTCGCTTTTTTCCTGTTTCTTCCGGCGCCCGCTGATGCGGGCGTTGTTTTTGCTCAAAACTGTTTTAATTGCTTGACAAAAACACGGCGGATACGATATAATGAGTAAAATGTCCCATAGGACAAAAAGATAAGGAGAGATACATATGAAAACTGCGGCAAAAGTATTCATCATCATCGGCATGATCGTCGGATGCTGGACCATTCTTCCTCTGATCTTCGGAGGCATCACGCTGAGCAAGCTGAAGAAAGCACAGAGCAAATCTGAGCTGGTAGCCTGGGGCGTGCTGGACCTTTTCTTCTGCAGCCTCATCGGCGGCATCCTCGTCCTGTGCCTCAAAGACGAAGATCTCGTACAGGCCTGAAAATGCAAAAAAAATTACGTCTGTCAAGCGAATTTGCTTGACAGACGTTTTTTTATCGGGTATAATGGCACGGTGTAAAGCGCAAATGCTTGACAGCGGAGGGCGGTTATGGAGGATCTTCTCTTTTTACGGCTGTGGGATATCTACAGTCCTCTCCTGACCGAACATCAGCGGGAGATCACCGATCTGTATTTCAATTATGATCTGTCGCTTGCGGAGATCGCGGAGAACAAAGGGGTGTCCCGTCAGAGCGTATCCGACTGTCTGAAAAAGTGCCGCAAACAGCTCATACAGTTTGAAGAAAAGCTGCATTTTGCGCAGACGCTGACCGAACTCACGCTGGAGAGCAGTTTTCTTTTGACGGCGATCGGGCGGTGGGTGGAAAAAGCGGAAGCGGAGTGCCCCGCATTGCGGGAAAAGATCGGGGAACTCAAAGAAATCGCGGAACACGATTATTCCGAAGAGGCGAAAAAAGCCGCCCTCGAACACCGCGATTCGTTAAATTTCTGAAAAGGGGAAAGATATGGCGTTATTCGGCTCTCTGTCCGAAAGGCTCAATCACATATTTTCCAAACTGACCAAGCGCGGAAAGCTGACCGAGCTGGAGATCCGTTCGGCGATGCGGGAAGTGCGCATCGCGCTCCTCGAAGCGGACGTCAACATCAAGGTCGCCAAGCAGTTCATCGCGGACGTGTCGGAAAAAGCGGTGGGGCAGCAGGTGCTGCAATCGCTCAATCCCGCACAGCAGGTCATCAAGATCGTTAACGACGAGCTCATTGCGCTGATGGGTTCGGGAAATGCGAAATTGGAAGTTTCGCCCAAGCCGCCTACGGTCATCCTGATGTGCGGGTTGCAGGGCGCGGGCAAGACGACGCTGTGCGGCAAGCTCGCCCTTCAACTGAAAAAGCAGGGCAAGCGCCCCTTGCTCGTCGCGTGCGACATCTACCGTCCCGCGGCGATCGATCAGCTCAAAGTGGTCGGCGGCAAGGCGGAGACGGAAGTCTTTGAAAAGGGCACGCAGGCTCCGCCCAAGACGGCGAAACAGGCGGTGGAATACGCGAAGAAGATGGGATACGACACCGTGATCGTGGATACGGCGGGGCGGCTCCACATCGACGACGCGCTCATGAAGGAACTGGAAGACATCAAGCGGGAAGTGGAAGTCACGGAGGTGCTCCTCACCGTGGACGCGATGACGGGGCAGGACGCCGTCAACGTGGCGGAGACGTTCAATACCCGCGTGGGCATCACGGGCGTGATCCTGACCAAGCTGGACGGCGATACGCGCGGCGGCGCGTGCCTCTCCATCAAGGCAGTCACGGGCAAGCCCATCAAGTTCATCGGCGTGGGCGAAAAGCTGACCGATCTCGAGCCCTTCTATCCCGACCGTATGGCGTCGCGGATTTTGGGCATGGGCGACGTGCTTTCCCTCATCGAAAAGGCGCAGGAAGCCGTTTCCGAAGCGGAAGCGAAGGAAATGGAACGCAAGATGCGCGAATCTTCCTTCACGCTGACCGATTATCTGAGTCAGTTCGAAATGCTCAAAAAGATGGGCGGGGCGTCCTCTCTCATGAATATGCTCCCCGGCGCGGGAAAACTCAAGATCAAGGAAGGGGATATCGACGAGAAGCGCATCGAGCGCGTCAAGGCGATCATCCTGTCCATGACTCCCAAGGAGAGGGATAACCCGCAGATCATCAACTATCCCCGCAAAAAGCGCATCGCAGCGGGATCGGGGACGAGCATTCAGGAGATCAATCAGCTCCTCAAACAGTTCGAGCAGACCAAACTGCTCATGAAACAGTTCAAGGGCGGCAAAGGCAAAATGCGGATGCCGTTTTGAAATCGGATAAATCATTTTCAAAATACGGAGGTATGAATCATGGTCAAGATGAGATTGGTGAGAATGGGCGACAAGAAGTCTCCCGTTTACCGTATCGTCGTGGTGGACAGCAGAAAGGCTGCAACGGGTGAGTATATCGAGAAGATCGGTTTCTATGATCCCAAGTCGGAGCCCGTCACGCTGACCGTCGACGTGGAAAAGGCGAAGGAATGGCTCGCAAAGGGCGTTCAGCCGACGGAAACGGTGAAGAACCTGCTTGTTGCTTCGGGCGCGATGGAGAAGTCCTCCAAGCTCAGCCCCGCGAAGACCAAGGCAAAGAAAAAGAAGTAAGTTCCGCGCAGAGGGACTCCTTTTTCCGAACACACCGCAAACATAAGGAGGAATCGCTATGTTGGATCTGATCAAGTATATCGTCAATCAGTTCGCAGAGGACAAGGAACACGTCGAATATCTCGTGGAGGAAACGGAGGAGGCGGTAAACGTCACCGTCGTGCTTTCCGATTCGGATATGGGCAAGGTCATCGGCAAACAGGGCAAGATCGCCAAGGCGCTCCGCACGCTCGTCCGCGCGGCTACGCCCAAGAACTCCAAGAAATACAACGTGGAGATCAAAGAAAGAGAAGAAAACGCCTGAGCGTTTTTCAGGAAGAAGCGGCAGCAATGCCGCTTTTTTCTTTTTCTCGGAGGCGGATGCGTCCGCGCGTGGGATAAACGGCGACACAGAAAAACGCAAAGCGCGCGCAAAAACAATCCGAAAACGCTTTTGCGATGCCTTGCCGCCACGTGAGTTCTGTCGTCCGCGCTTTTGGGTCGAAATGTGCCGAAAGGGCGCGTATGCGCCGAAAAGCCCATGCCTTTTCCCGCATACGGGGCTGTTTTTGCCGCAACGTATGCATAATAACGGCAAAATGCGCGAAAAGACAGATGTCTTTTCGCGCACATATCAAAGGAAGAATTATTTTTCGGTCAGGACAATCGTCACGCCCTGATCGAAGAAGGAATAACCCGTCAAGCGGATCGAATAGATGTCTTCCGTCGATTTTGTCGGGGTTTCAAACGCGATCTGCGCCGTTTTCGAAATGTTCGGGTTGATTTCCGTCAGTCCCGACATACTGTTTTCCAAGTAATACGTAGCGCTGTTGTATTTGTATTCCGCTTCGCCGAGGATCAGCACACAGTTATTGGGGTTTTGCGACCACGATTCGGAGCCTTTGTTGGTAATTTTGATCGTGACGATAATAAAGTTGCTTTCCGTCTCGGAAAGTCCGATTTTGTTCGTGCCTTCGACCTTCTCCACTACAAACTCCACGTCGTCGTCGTTTACGGCAGTATCGCCGATATAATATACCGCAGGCGAGGAAGGATTGCCGGGCGTTTGATTGTCATCGGATCCGTCGTCCGAAAAATCGAAATCAAAGTCGCATCCCGCAAATAAGACGCATAAGATTACGGAAAGAAAAGCCGTAACGGTGATTTGGAAAATTTTTTTCATAATAATTGACCTCCTGCCATAAGCATATAGGAATTTTTCCTATATATCAATTAAATTATAATATTTTTTCCTATAATCTCAATATGCAGAATTCGATCAACGCAACGGTAGGGAAAAATCTGAAAAGCGCGAGGCAGGCGTGCGGCATGACGCAGAAAGAGGTCGCCGCGCTCCTCAACAAATATCAGCCCGATTACGCCAATTACGAGAGCGGCAAGATCGAGCTGGATTACGAAAAGATCGTTTTATTATGCAAACTCTTTCAGATCACGCCGAACGATCTGTTCGAGGGATTATTCGAGGAATAAAGGCGGGCGTCGGTCGGTCAGCGCGGGCGGCTATTCGGAAAAAGGGACGGGAAAGGTCTCAAAAAAGACATAAAAAAGGAGCGGCACCGATGTGCCGCTCCTTTGCCGTTTTAAGGGAACAGATCAGACGATATATTCGGGGTCGGAAGCCGCCTGATCGAGCGCCGCCTTCTGTTCCGCATAGCCGGGTTTTCCGAGCAGGGCGAAGGTCGCCTTCTTGCCCGCTTCTACGCCGGGCTGGTTGAAGGTGTTGATGTTGAGCATCGCGCCCGCGTAAGCCGTCTGCATCTCGAAGAGGAACAGAAGCTGACCGAGCGTGAACGCGTTGACTTCGGGCAGGTCGATCGTGTAGTTCAGCCGTCCCGCCTTGGTGAGCGCGAACGCGGTCGCCTTATTTTCCGCCTGGATGAGCTCTTCCATCGTGTGCCCGCCGAGGAAGGAAACGTCGGGGATGGACTCACAGCCGTGGGGGATCATCGTCTTTTCGCGATAGCTGCCCACGGAGAGGAAGGTCACGACTTTGTCGTAAGGGCCTTCGGTATAGAGCTGGACCTGTGAGTGCTGATCGGTCACGCCGAGCGCCTTGACGGGCGTTTGTCCCACGTTGCAGGGAACGCCGTCCAAGGTCACGTTCTTGCCGAGCGATTCCGCCCAGAGTTGCGCGTACCAGTCGGAGACGAATTTGAGGTTATCCGAATAGGGCATCAGAACGCCGATGTTCTTTCCGTCCTGCATCGCCGCATATTGCAGCGTCGCGCACAGGAGAGCGGGGTTCTTTCTGAAATCGGAGCTCTTGCACATCTTGTCCATATACGCCGCGCCCTTGAGCAGGTTCTTGATGTCGATGCCGAGCACCGCCGCGGGCAGAAGCCCCACGGGGCAAAGCTGGGAGAATCTTCCGCCGACGCCGTCGGGGAGGACATAGCGCTTGACGCCGCCGAGTTCGTCCGAGATCTTGACGAGGTTGCCGCGGGAAGCGTCCGTCGTGAAGATGACGTGTTCCTTCACGTCGCAGCCCTTCTTTTTGAGGAGGTCGGAGATGATGAGATACTGCGCCATCGTCTCGCTGGTCGCGCCCGATTTGGAGATGACGTTGAAGCACGTCTTTTCGGGCTCGATGACGTCGAGCAGTTCCTTCATTCTGACGGGATCGACGTTGTCTTCCACGAAGAATTTGGGGCCTTTTCTCTTGGACTTGGGCAGATCGTTATAATGCAGGTGGCAGAGCGCGTTGAACGCCATGATGGGGCCGAGCGCCGAGCCGCCGATGCCGAGCACGACGAAATAGTCGAATTTTCTGCGCACTTCTTTTGCGGTCGCGAGGATGTCTGCCACGATCTCGTCCTGGTTGTAAGGGAGTTCCGTCCAACCCATGAACAGCTCGTCTTTGCCGCGGTTGTCTGCGACGTACGCGTGAGCCGCTTTGGAGAGCTTCTTGTACGAGTCGAGTTTCTTCGCGCTGTATCCCTTGTCACCGAGATATTTATCCGTCATATTGGTATAATCGACGGTGATCCGCAGCGATTTGCGCATTTCTTCGGTCATTCGCATGATAAAATTCCTCCGTTAATATAAAAATATCATAATATAATTGTAAATCACTTTTCAGGCGTTGTCAATAGGGGACGGCGTTTTTTTTGCTTTTTTCCGAAAAAACGGGAGAAAACGGCGCGGAAGTCCCACAATTTGAAGCGGACGAGCAGGAAGGCTTCGGCGCCCGCGATGAGAAGCCCCGAGAGCGCGAACGCGGGGAAAAAGCCGAAGAAACGCGCGAAGATCCCGTGCAACAGCCATCCGCCCGCGGCGACGGGCGCGAGGACGAGAAGAAGGCGCAGGAAATATTTGCCCGAACGCAGTCTGCCCGTCTTTTTCGCGAGCAGCCACAGCCCACAACCCGCGGAAATGGTGTAATCGCACGCCATGCCCACGCACAGCGCGCCGCTGCCGAGATAGCGGGGCAGGAACCACACGCACAGCAGCATCGCCGCCGCTCCCGCGAGGAAGAAGCAAAGCGTCTGCCTTTCGCAACCGAGCGAATTGAGCATGCTCGTACAGATGAGCGTCACGCTCATGGGCAGGAGCAGCAGCGCGCAGGAGGCGATGAGCTGTCCGCTCGAAGCGTTGGAATAGAGGAACACGCCCACGTCCTCTCCGCATACGAGGAAAAAGGGGACGAGCGCCCCCGCGATGAGCAGCGTCGCATTGAGCGCCTTTTCGACGTACGCGGCGAGTTTTTCTCGGTCTTTTTTATAAAAGCATTCGGCGAGTTCGGGAACGAGCACGAGCGCGATGGAGCCGATGAGCGTGGAGGGCGTGAAGAGGATGGGCATGACCATGCCGTAGACGACGCCGTATTCGCTCATGGCGAGCGCGGGCGAGATCCCCGCGGCGATCAGCCGCATGGGGAAGACGACGGAGATGAGGGAATTGATGAGGGAGGAAGAGGTGCGCATCGCCGTCACGGGAAGCGCGGCGTGCAGGAGCGGACGGAACTCCCCTTTGGGAGAGTACAGCTTTCCGCCTTTGCGGAAGAACCAGAAGAGGGCGATCGCGAACGACGAGAGATAGGACACGAGCACGGCGATCGCGGCTTTGTTGATGTCGGCGACGCCCCCGCCCGCGCCGAGCAGGAGGAACACGCCCACGGCGATCATGACGATCTCCTCGATGAGTTCGATGAGCGAATAGGCGAGGAACTGTTTGTTACCCCAGAAACAGCCGCGGATGATGGCGTAGACGGACGTGAACGAGAGCCCGAAGATCATAATGTAGAACAGATCTGCGCAGCGGGGATCGGAGAAGATCTGCGAGAACTGTCCGCGCAACAGAAAGAGCAGGAGGGTGGCGGGCACGCTGAACAGGAGCGCGATGAGGATGGCGGCGGTGGTGGCGGCGTGTTCGCCGTCGGGGTTGCCGCGCGTGCGGTGTTTGGCGATGATGCGCGACAGGGTGATGGGGAGACCGCTGCTCGTCGCGGTGATGAACACGGCGAATACGGTGAGCGCGACCTGATAGATCCCCAGCCCTTCGGAGCCGAGGACGCGGGAGAGGACGATGCGGTACAAAAATCCGAGACAGTGCTCGCACGCGGAAAAGAAGGTGACGAGCGCGGCGGTGCGGTACAAGTTTTTCATGCCGTATTCTATTCGCCGTGACGGGCGGAATATGTACGCCCGTCATATCCTTGCCCGCCCGCGGCATAAAATAGGGCATGAAGACATTGGAACTCGTGCGCGGCGAATATATCCGCGCGAGAAGGGGACAGACGCTCGGGACGATCGCCGCGGCATACGGGATCCCGCCGCGCGTGCTCGCGGCGGAGAACGGATTGAGCGAAGAGGTGCGAGAGGGGCAGATCCTCCGCCTTCCGCGCGAGGAGCACAATCTTTATATCGTGCGCGGCGGGGAGAGCAAGACGCTTTTATGCGGCTCGCCCGAGGAATTCGAACGGCTCAACCGCACGGCAAGGCTGTATCCCGGACAAAAGGTGTTTCTATCACAAAAATAAAGCCTCCGCGCATACGATGCAGTATGAACCGGCATGGTTCTTCACACGGAGGTAACAAATGTCATTTTTTTCCAATTTTTCATCGGATCATTGCCCCGGCAGCATTTCGGGCAATCCGTTGAACGGGCTGTGCGAAAAGGTGTGCATCCAGGCGGAAAAGATTTTCGATGCGGGCATCGTTCAGACTCGCCTCGAAAACTATACGCTCGCGCCGGAAAACTTCACGCCCGCAAACCCTACATATCCGCTCACGTTCATCAGCGCGCGTTCCCTCTCGTCCGAGGGGACCGTGTCCGACGTTTCCATAGAACGGCAGGCTGACAAACAGTGCGCGCGTGTTCAGGCGACGATCGCCATTCCCGTCGAGATCGTCTATCTCGACGCCAACGGCACGGAAGGCAAGGCGACGGGTTCGGTCGTGCTCAAAGAGGACGTGCTGATGTACGTTCCGTCCGCTTCCGTCATGCCCTTCACGGTCACGAGCATTGCCTCCTGCGTGTCGCCCGAAGGAGCATGGAACAGCGCAAACGATACGTTCACGATCAGCGCGTGCGTGACGTGCATCCTCAAGATCGCGATGCAGGTGGAATTGCTCGTACCCAGTTACGGCTATTGCGCCATCCCGCCCGCGCAGGAATTTTCGCAGGAAGTCTGCGCGGGATTCTTCGAATTGCCGCTCTATCCGCAGGGAAAGACGTGCTGTAAGAAGTGACCTTGAACGGGGCATGAGAACAGACGGTTTGCGCCGCCCTCTCAGGAGGGCGGCGCAAACCGTTTTTTATTGCTCTGTCGCGTCCGAGAGGGGGGTGACGAGCACCGTCCTGTAATCGGTGTAGACGACGAATCCCGCCTTCGAACGGGGCGGCTTTTTCACGAAGCGCACTTCGCAGTAGTCGACGGGGATCTTGTCGCCCGATCTCCCGTCCGAATATCGCGCACAGACGCTCGCGGCAAACCCGAGCACTTCGTCGGGCACCTTTTTTCCTTCCGTGCGGATGACGACGTGCGAGGAGTGGTATTTCTGCGCGTGCAGCCAGAGATCGTCGGGCGCGGACGCGCGGACGAGCCTGTCGTTTTGCAGGTTGTTGCGCCCCGCAAAGATGCGGAACCCGTCCTTTTCAAAGGTGCGGAAGGGGATCTCTTCCTTCTTTTTGCGCGTTTTTTCCTGCGGCGCCTTCATGAGTTCCGCCGCGAGCAGCTCCTCTTCGATCGAGCGCAGGTCGTCCTCGCTGTCGGCGGAGGACACGGCGGCGAGCAGGCTGTCCGAATAGTCCAGCTCGGCGCGGATCTCCTTTTCCTGCGGTGCGAGCGCGTCCAGCGTGCGCTTTTGTTTCTGATATTTTTTGTAGTATTTCTGCGCGTTCTGCGAGGGAGTGAGGGAGAGGTCGAGCGCGATCTTCATCGTGCCGCCCGCTTCGTCGTAGTAGTTGTAAAGCTCGCACGAGCGCATCCCCTTGGAGAGGGCGTAGAGATTGGCGGTGATGAGTTCGCCGCGGATGCGGTTGAGTTCCATGTCCTCGCATTCTTTCCGTCGGTCGAGGATCTGCGCGAGGCGTTTTTCCTGTTTCTTCTTCGCCGCCTTCACGGCGCTTTCCAGCTTGCGGCGCAGTGCGTCCAGGCGCTTTGCGGCGCGCCGTTTGCGGTAAAAATACGCCTGCGCTTCGGACAGGGTGGCAAAGGGGATCGCCCCCGCCTCTTTGCGCGCGAAGAAATCGACGGGAACGCCGTTTTTTTCCGTCACGCACGGGGAGAGGCCGTCGGAAAAGATAAAATCATGGACGTGCTCCGCGAAATTGCCGCCGCGGAAGCTCTTTACGATCTGTTCCGCCGTGCAGGGCGCAAGTCCCGCGATATGGGTAAAGAGGAAGCGCGGCATATCCTCCTGCGGCGCGGAGAGCAGGGCGGCGAGCGCGGCGCGGTCGCGCGGATCCGTCTTATCCTGCGGCTCGGGCAGGACATATTTCGCCCCGGGGCAGAGGATGCGCTTGACGTGTTCGTCGATAGACGTCGTCTTCATCCCGCCGAGGATGACGCCGTTTTCGGTGAGGAGGACGTTGGAGTATTTCCCCATGACTTCGACGTATAAAATGCGCTCGCACGAGGAAAAATCGGAAGTGCAGCGCAGGGAAAAGGCGAGGATGCGCTCGAATCCCACCTGATCGACGGAGAGGATTTCCGCATTCTGCAGGTGTTTGCGCAGGAGCATACAGAAATTGGGGGCGACGAGGGGATTTTCCCTGTCGTCCTCGGCAAAATAAACGCCGCAGTCGGAGGCGTTGGCGTTCACGGTGAGTTTAACCGTGCGTTTTCCCGTGTATATAAGAAGGGACAATTCGTCCTTTTCGGGCTGATTGACGCGGCTGATCTTTCCGCCCCGTAAAGCGGCGTCCAGTTCTTTCGCGTTGAAGCGGAGGGTAAAAGCGTCCTGCGGCATGGCATATTCCTTTTCGTCCGAGCGTTTTTTCTTCTTTATTATAACGTAAAAAAGCAATTTTGTAAACGAAAACGCTTTTCTTTCTCGTGCCGATATGGTAAAATGTAAGTTGCGAAAAAACAAATTCGAGAAAATTGTTTAGGAGAAATACTATGAACTATACGGTAACCAAAGGCGAAAAGAGCACGGTCAAGATCGCGATGACGTTCACGGGCGAAGAATGGTCGGAAGCGATCGACAAAGCGTACGCGCAGAACAAGGGGAAGTATGCGGTCAACGGCTTCCGCAAGGGCAAGGTCCCCAAGCACGTCCTTGAAATGTATTACGGCAAGGGGCTGTTCTACGAAGACGCGCTCAACATCCTCTACGCGAAGCACTACTTCGAAACGCTGGAAAAGGAGAAGGATAACTTTACCGTCGTCGCAGAGCCCGCGCTTTCCGTCGAGGACATCTCGGACGAAAAGGTCGTGCTCGTCGCGGAAGCGGACATCAAGCCCGACGTGGAGATCGCTTCCTACAAGGGTATAAAAATCAAGAAGTACGAGTATACTGTTACGGACGAAGACGTGGAAAAGGATATCGCCTCCACGCTCGACCGCTTTGCGGAGAAGGTGGATGTCACCGACCGCGCGGCGGAGACGGGCGACACCGTCAACATCGATTTCGTCGGCAAGCTCAACGGCGAGGCATTCGAGGGCGGCTCCGCGGAGAAATTTAACCTCACGCTCGGTTCCGGTCAGTTCATCCCCGGATTTGAGGAGCAGGTCGTCGGCATGAACATCGGCGAGGTGAAGGATCTCGAAGTCACCTTCCCCGAAGATTACCAGGCGGAAAACCTGAAAGGGCAGAAGGCGGTCTTCACGGTCACGCTGCACGCGATCCAGGGCAAGAAGCTGCCCGAACTCAACGATGAGTTCGCAAAAAAAGTGGGAAGCGACACGGTGGAGGCTTACCGCGCGAAGGTGAGGGAGCGCCTCGAGCAGAACGCGAAGGCGCGCGCGCTCAACGAGACGGAGAACTCGATCATCACCGAGATCGCGAAGGGCGCGAAGGCGGAGATCCCGCAGTCCATGATCGACAAGCAGACCGAGCTTTCCATGCAGAGACTCGAATACAACCTCATGTATCAGGGCATCAAGCTTGACGACTACATGAAGTATATCGGTACCACGCGCGAAGAGTACAAGAAGAATTTCGAAGAAGACGCGAGAAGGACCGTCCTTCATCAGCTCATCGTCGAGAAGATCATCAAGCTGGAAAACATCACCGCGAGCGCGGAGGAAGTCGAGGCGAAGGTGGAAGAGCAGGCAAAGAGTGTCGGCAAGACGGCGGAAGAGTATAAAAAGACGATGGATCCCAGACAGCTCGAGTACATCGAGAGCGACATCAAGGTGACCAAGCTCTTCGATTTCCTGCAAGCAAACAACGAAATGTACACGGAGGAGTAACATGAACGAACGCAACGTTCTCATCCCTTACGTCGTGGAGCGCACGTCGGGCGGCGAGAGAAGCTACGATCTGTATTCCAGATTGTTGGAAGACCGCATCATCTTTCTGAGCGGGGAGATCGACGACGCCGTCGCGAACACCGTCGTGGCGCAGCTCATCTATCTGGAGGGCAAGGATCCTTCCAAGGACATCAGCTTGTACATCAACAGTCCTGGCGGTTCGGTATCGGCGGGACTGGCGATCTACGACACCATGAACTATATCAAATGCGACGTCTCCACCATCTGCGTGGGGCTCGCGGCGTCCATGGGCGCGTTCCTGCTCTCTTCGGGGACGAGGGGGAAGCGTTACGCGCTGAAAAACAGCGAGATCATGATCCATCAGCCTCTCGGCGGCGCGCAGGGGCAGGCGAGCGACATCAAGATCCAGGCGGAGCACATCCTCCGCATCAAGGCGAAGCTCACCGCCATCCTCGCGGCGAACACGGGCAGACCGATCGAGGTGCTGGAGCGCGATACCGACCGCGACAATTATCTCTCTGCGGACGAAGCGCTCGCGTACGGGCTGATCGATAAGGTTTACATCAAGAGATAATCTATCGGAGTAGAAATGGAAAAATACGAACAATACTGTTCCTTTTGCGGAAAAGAAAAATCCAAGACGAAGAAGCTCATAGCCGGTCCGGACGGGATTTTCATCTGCGACGAATGCGTGGAACTGTGCAAGGAGATGCTCGGGAACACGCCCTCTTCCCCGACCGAGACGGTGGAGCTGAAAAAGCCCGCCGAGATCAAGGCGGCGCTCGATCAGTATATCGTCGGGCAGGACAAGGCGAAGAAGGTGCTTTCCGTGGCGGTCTACAACCACTATAAGCGCATCAATTCCCTTGCCGCAGGCGCGAAAAAGGACGACGACGTGGAGATCGAGAAGAGCAATATCCTCCTGCTCGGTCCGACGGGCTGCGGCAAGACGCTGCTCGCCCGCACGCTCGCGAAGATCCTCAACGTGCCGTTCGCCACGAGCGACGCGACGACGCTGACCGAAGCGGGCTACGTCGGCGAGGATGTGGAGAACATCCTTTTGAAACTCATTCAGAACGCGGATTTCGACATCGAACGCGCTCAGCGCGGCATCATCTATATCGACGAGATCGACAAGATCGCCCGCAAGAGCGAGAACGTGTCCATCACGCGCGACGTATCGGGCGAAGGCGTACAGCAGGCGCTGTTGAAGATCATCGAGAGCACGGTCGCAAACGTTCCCCCGCAGGGCGGCAGAAAGCACCCTCAGCAGGACTGCATGCGCATCGACACGACGAATATCCTGTTCATCTGCGGCGGCGCGTTCGTCGGGCTGGATAAGATCGTGGGCGCGAGAAAGGACGACACCGCGCTCGGCTTCGGCGGCAACGTCAAGCTGGGCGAGAACGAAGTGGACTATTCCCTGTTGGACGACGTCAAGCCGCAGGATCTCACCAAATTCGGGCTCATCCCCGAGTTCGTCGGGCGTCTGCCCATCGTGGTCAATCTCAATCCGCTGGACGAAGAGGCGCTCGTCAGCATCCTCACCAAGCCGAAGAACGCGATCATCAAGCAGTATCAGAAGCTGGTCGGACTGGACGGCGTCAAACTCACCGTCGAGGACGGCGCGGTGCGCGAGATCGCGAACACCGCCATCCGCCTGAAAACGGGCGCGCGCGGACTGCGCACCATCATCGAGAGCCTGATGACGGACGTGATGTACGAGATCCCTTCGGAGAGTGACATCGAGGAGGTCATCATCACCAAAGACTGCGTGGAAAAAGGCGCGAAGCCCACGCTCATCCATAAAAAAAGCGCATAACGGCATCCGAAGGCGCCTTCCGCAAGGGAGGCGCTTTTTTGTCGCGCTTCGGACGCGCCATACGCCGCGCGCACGGAATTTTTTCGCACGTCTTGACAGGAGAGGGCGGGGCAAGTATAATAGAGCAGAGATCGCAGGCGCTGGAAGCATTTCGCGCCGCGGATGATTTGCCGATCGGGAGGAGATCTGTCATGTTGAACGTACCCAAAGTGAAGGTGGGGATCGTCGCGGTTTCGCGCGACTGTTTTCCCGAGAGCCTGTCCGTGAACAGGAGAAAAGCGCTCGTCAAGGCGTATGCGAAAAAATACGGCAGAGAGGAGATCGCCGAATGCCCCGTGTGCATCGTGGAGAGCGAACTGCACATGAAACAGGCGCTTTCCTGGCTGGAAAAGGAGAAGTGCAACGCGCTTGCGGTGTATCTCGGCAACTTCGGCCCTGAAATTTCCGAGACCATGCTCGCCAAGGAGTTTACGGAAAAAGTGGGCGGCGCCGTGATGTTCCTCGCGGCGGCGGAAGAGGACATCCCCACGCTCGCGTCCTCGCGCGGCGACGCATACTGCGGGATGCTGAACGCGAGCTATAATCTGAAACTGCGCGTGGTGAAGGCGTATATCCCCGAATATCCCGTGGGCGACGCGGAAGAGTGCGCGGACATGCTGCACGAGTTCCTGCCGATCGCCAAGGCGGTATATGCGCTCAGACATCTTAAAATTATTTCTTTCGGACCTCGTCCCATGAACTTTCTCGCGTGCAATGCGCCCATTCAGCAGTTGTATAACCTGGGCGTGGAGATCGAGGAGAACTCCGAGCTCGACCTCTTCGAGGCATTCCACAAGCACGCGGGCGATACGCGTATCCCCGAAGTGGTGAAGGATATGGAACAGGAGCTGGGCGCGGGCAATAAAAAGCCCGAGATCCTCGCAAAACTGGCGCAGTACGAACTCACGCTCCTCGACTGGGCGGAAGCGCATAAGGGGAGCCGCGAATATGTGGCGATCGCGGGCAAGTGCTGGCCTGCCTTTCAGACGCAGTTCGGGTTCGTGCCCTGCTATGTGAACTCCCGTCTGACGGGGCGCGGGATTCCCGTATCCTGCGAGGTGGATATCTACGGCGCGCTGTCCGAGTTCATCGGCACGGTGGTGTCGGATGACGCGGTAACGCTTCTCGACATCAACAATACGGTGCCGAAAGATCTGTACAAAGCGGACATCGAGGGGAAATTTCCGTACGCTCTCACGGATACGTTCATGGGCTTCCATTGCGGGAACACCTGCTCCAAAAAGCTGTGCTTCTGCGAGATGAAGTATCAGCTCATCATGGCGCGTTCGCTTCCCGAAGAGGTCACGCAGGGCACGCTGGAAGGGGACATCATGCCGGGCGACATCACCTTCTTTCGCCTGCAATCGACGTCGGACAACAAGCTCCGCGCGTATGTGGCGGAAGGGGAAGTGCTCAACGTGCGCACGCGCTCGTTCGGGGCGATCGGCATCTTCGCGATCCCCGAGATGAAGCGTTTCTACCGCCATGTGCTCATCGAAGGCAACTACCCGCACCACGGCGCGGTGGCGTTCGGGCATTTCGGCAAGGCGCTCTATGAAGTGTTCAAGTATATCGGCGTGCCCGTGGAGGAGATCGGCTACAATCAGCCCGCGGGCATGAGATATAAAACGGAGAACCCGTTCTGAGCGCATATAAGCATCGCAATACGTTGTCGCGCTTGCATTTTGCCGCGGGTTGCGTACATCTGTGTACGCGCCCCCTTGCAAAGCCGCGCGCTCCTTGTCTTGCTCGCTTTTCTGCGCTTAAAGCATAGGAGGTTTCAATGAATACATACATCGGGATCGATTTGGGTACGAGCGGGACAAAGTTTCTGCTCGTTGCCGCAGACGGAACGATTTTGGCGGAATACGCACAAAGTTATGAAGTCTGTTATCCGCACAGCGGTTGGAGCGAGCAAAGCCCTGAACTTTGGTACAAAGCCGCATTGACGGGTTTGAAAGAACTTCTGCAAGGGCAGGATAAATCGGCGGTTAAAGGAATATCGTTCGGCGGACAAATGCACGGACTTGTCGTTTTGGACAAGGACGATAACGTCATCCGTCCGTGTATTTTGTGGAACGACGGCAGGACGGAGCGGGAGACCGAATATCTCAACGCGAGCGTGGGGAAGGAGAAACTCTCCGCATGGACGGGGAACATCGCGTTTGCGGGGTTCACGGCGCCCAAACTCCTGTGGATGAAGGAGCATGAGCCCGAGAATTTTGCGCGCATCAAAAAGATCATGCTGCCCAAGGACTATCTCGTCTACCGACTGTCGGGTGCGTTCTCGACGGATTATTCGGACGCGAGCGGGACGCTCCTGCTGGACGTCCGTCATCGCCGTTGGAGCATGGATATGTGCCGCCTGTGCGGCGTGACCAATCTGCAACTCCCCAAACTGTATGACAGCTATCGGCTCGTCGGCACGTTGAAGGCGGAGACGGCGGCAGAGCTCGGGCTGAACGCGGACGTGAAGGTCATCGCGGGCGCGGGGGATAACGCCGCGGCGGCGGTGGGCATGGGCGTCGTGGGCAAGGACGGGTGCAACGTATCCCTCGGAACGAGCGGCACGCTCTTTCTTTCGGCAACGGCGTTTGCGGAAGATAAGGTCAACGCCCTGCACAGTTTCTGCCATGCGGACGGGGGCTGGCATCTGATGGGGTGTATCCTCTCGGCGGCGAGCTGTAACGCGTGGTGGTCGGATCGCATCCTGCAAACGTCCGATTACGCGCGCGAACAGGCGGGGCTGGAAGAGAAAATGGGCAAAAACGGCGTATATTTCCTCCCGTACCTGATGGGAGAGCGCAGTCCGCATAACGATGTAAACGCGCGGGGCGTCTTCCTTGGGATGCGCGCGGATACGACGCGCGGCGAAATGACGCTCGCCGTCCTCGAAGGGGTGGCGTTCGCGCTTCGCGACTGTCTGGAAGCGGCTCGCGCGTGCGGGGTTACGGCTTCGGTCACGAATATCTGCGGCGGCGGCGCGAAGAGCCCTCTGTGGCGGAAGATCGTCGCGAACGTTCTGGATATGCAAGTGCGCGTGCCCGAAACGGAGCAGGGGCCTTCCTTCGGCGCGGCGATCCTCGCGATGGTGGGGTGCGGAGAATATCCGACGGTAAAGGCGGCGACCGACTGCATCGTGCGCGTCCGCGAGACGATCTCGCCTGATCGCGCGCTCGCGGCGGCATACGCGGAGAAATACCGCGTCTACCGCGCCTTGTATCCCGCATTGAAAGGAGTTTTCCCGCAAATGTGACGTTGCGGAAAGAATGCCGCCCGCCGCGCTTTTCGCGGCGGGCGGCATTTTTTGTGCGGTTGCCGCGCGGGCAAATTTATTTTTTTCTATATCGCTCTTTACAAAACGGAAAAACGGTGATATAATGTCATTTCTTATGAAGAAGGAGGAGAAGAGAAAGATGATCATTCAGGGAAAATATAACCGCGCGGTATGCTATGCCTCCACGCTGGAAGAAAAAGCGGAGGAACAGATCAGGACGGTGTGCGATCGGGAGGAATTTGCCGATTGCAAGATCCGCATCATGCCCGACGTCCACGCGGGGAAGGGCTGTACCATCGGTACGACCATGACCGTGAAGGACAAAGTCGTCCCCGGCATGGTGGGGGTGGACATCGGCTGCGGCATGGAGACGGTGCGCATCGCGGAAACGGACATCGATTTCGATCGGCTGGACCGCGTCATCCGCGAAAGCGTTCCGAGCGGCATGAATATCCGCGAAACGCCCCATCCGCTTGCAGACGGCATCGACCTCGGAGAGATCCGCTGTCAGAAGGCGATTTCCGTCGACCGCGCCGTCAGAAGCGTCGGAACGCTGGGCGGCGGGAATCACTTCATCGAAGTGGACAAAGACGAAGAGGGCGCATTTTTCCTCGTCGTGCATTCGGGGAGCCGCCATCTGGGCTGTGAAGTCGCGGAGTATTATCAAAAAGAGGGATACCGTGCGCTGTGCGGGAGGGGAACGGAGGACGTTTCCGCCGTGATCGCGCGGATGAAATCGGAAGGGCGCGCTTCCGAGATCCAGGCGACTCTCGAGCGGATGCGCGCGGCGGAAAAACCTCTTCCCGACATCCCCGCCGAGCTCGCCTATGTGGAAGGCGGCTTGCTGGACGATTATATTCACGATATGCGGATCGTCCAGCGGTTTGCCGCGCTCAACCGCGTCACGATGACGAAGGTCATTTTGGAGGGGATGGGTTGGACGGAGACCGACCGTTTTACGACCGTCCATAACTATATCGATACCGACAATATGATCCTGAGAAAGGGCGCGGTATCGGCGGAAAAGGGGAAGAGATTGCTCATTCCCATCAATATGCGCGACGGCAGTCTCATCTGCGTCGGCAAGGGAAATCCCGAATGGAACTGCTCGGCTCCGCACGGCGCAGGGCGGCTGATGAGCCGTTCGGCGGCGCGTGCCCGCCTGACCATGGAAGAATACGCGGCGCAGATGTCGGGCATCTATACCACCTGCGTGGCGCCCGACACGCTGGACGAATCACCCATGGCTTATAAAAATATGGAAGAGATCGTCGCCTGCATCGGACCGACGGCGGAGATCGTATCGCGCATCCGTCCCGTTTACAATTTCAAGGCGGGGGAATAGGCGCGAAGGATTATTTTACGGCAAAAAGCGGACAGGGGGAGAAAGTCACCCTCGGTCCGTTTTTTTATTTCGATTTATTTAATACCGATTTGTCGGAAATAAAAGGTCTGTAATCTATATAAACCGACGGTTTTCACGGAAGGAAAAGCGTGCTATAATCCAATTGCAAGGATAAGGAGGCCAATTATGAAAAAATTAGCGAAAGTATTAGGGTTGATGTTGACGGGGGTGCTTTCTCTGACCTGTCTGTTCGGTTGTCAGGACGGGTCGGGAGAGGAGAATCCCAACGGATTCACCGTCATCCGTTTCTGGAACGGGTTCACGGGTACGGACGGGGAGACGATGGACAAGATCGTCGAGCGTTTTAATACGGAATATGCGGAAGAAAAGATCATGGTCGTTGCGGACAAGATCCCTTGGGACACCCTGTTCACCAAACTGACGACGACGAGTTCCAACCTCAAATCGGCGCCCCACATCGTGGCGATGTCCGCGTCGCGTATCGCGGGCATGAACGAGAGGAACATCTTCCTGCCCATGGACGGGATCGAAGAGTTCCTCGACGTGACGGCAGAGGAGTACATTCCCGCGGCGTGGAACGGCGGCGTGCTGGACGGCGTGCGTTACGGCTTCCCGATCGACGTCCATCCGACGGCGATGTATTATAACAAAGACCTCATCTCGGAAGACGAACTGCCCGAAACGTGGGAAGAATTCTATCAGGTCTGCAAGGACAAGACCAAGGACGGCGTTTACGGGTATGCGGTGCCTTCCATGTACTCCATCACCAAAGACGTGTTCCTGAATATGCTTTACAGCGCGGGCGGCTCCATGTTCGACGAAAACTACAACCCGACCTTCAATTCGGCGACGGCGGTGGAGAAATTGCAATATCTTTCCGATCTCATCTACGGTTCCTCGCCCGTTTCGCCCGAGAACGTGGGTTCGGGCGGCGATTTCACCCTCTTCACGCAGGGGAAATCGGTGTTCTATTTCGACGGGCCGTGGGTGATCAACACCTTCGGGCTGCTGGACAATCCCGACTCCAACATCGGCGTCGCGCCCTGTCCCGAATCGGTCGGCGAAGGGCAGACCAACTTTGCGGGCTCGCATCAGTTCACCCTCATGAAGAACACGGTCACGACGGATACGATCAAAGAAGCGTGCTACACCTTCATGCGCTATGTGAACGAGAACTCCATCGAATGGGCGAAGGCGGGGCAGGTGCCCGCGCTCAAATCCATCCACGAGACGGAGGAATACAAAGCGCTCGAACCGCTCGCCGCGTTTACGGAAATGGCATATACCGCGACGCTCGGCGAGATCGAATATAAATATTGGTACGAAGCGTATAACGGCATGGGAGTAGGCGTTTCCAACGCGCTCTCCGGGATCTATGCCCCCCAAAAGGCTCTCGACACCGCGGCCGCCGACTTCAAGGCATGGGTCACGGACGCAGAGCTCTGACAAACGGCGGAAGTCTCCGCGGGGACCCGCGGAGACCGTACGCCGCAGAATAAGGACGGAGGATGAGAAATGGAAAAAGCGATCAAAGCGAAAGGAGAGGGGAAACGGGGGTTCTCGGTCGTCGTACCGTATCTGTTCGTCGCCCCGTTCATGATCCTCTTTATAGTATTCGGACTCGTTCCCCTCGTGATGAGCGTGATCATCAGTTTCACCAAATGGGATTATGCCACGCCGATGGAATGGTACGGGCTGAACAACTTCAAACTTCTGTTCGGGCTGATCGGTTCGGGACAGGTCGCTTCCGATTTCTGGAACGGCGTCCTGCATACGCTCCTCTTCGTGGTGGTGGAAACGCCCATCCTTATCGCCGTGCCGATGCTGGTCGCGCTTCTCGTTACGCGTTGCAAGGCGGTGAGAAAGTTCTCGATGGGATTCTTCTACTTCCCGACCATCCTGTCCATCACGACGGTGTGTATCCTCTGGAATTTCCTGCTGGATACCAATTCCGGCATCATCAATCACTATCTGGGCGTCGAGATCCCCTGGATCACGCAGATGCCCTATGCGTGGATCTCCATCTTCCTGCTCTCCTCGTGGTGGGGGATCGGGGGGAATATGATCCTGTATGTCGCGGGCATCGCGAACGTGCCGCAGGAGATCCTCGAAGCGGCAACGCTGGACGGCGCGGGGCCGGTCACCAAGTTCTTTTCCATCACGTTGCCCTGTATCCGCCGCACGGTGTTCTATACCCTCGTCATGACGACCATCGGCAGTTTCAATATGCTCGGTCAGGCGCAGGTCCTGACGGCGGGCGGGCCCAATTACGGCACCACGACGGCGATGATGGTCATCTACAACACGGCGTTCGGCGGCGTGAACAACTTCGGCAGAGCCTGCGCGATGGCGCTCGTGTTCGGCGCGATCATGCTCGTGTTCACCGTGCTTTCGTTCAAGCTGCAGGTCGCGGACGACGCGGAGGACTGATATGACGAACGTAATCGAAAAACTCAGGCATTATCGCAAAAATCATTCTCCCGCGATGATCGCGACGGAAGTTATGTTCTATGTGTTGTTGCTCCTGTGCGCGCTGACCGTGCTCATCCCGTCGCTGTGGGCAGTGGCGACTTCTTTCAAGTTCGAAACGGAAGTGCTGGACGCAAACGTCACGCTCTTTCCCAAAGAGGTCACGCTGGAAAACTACATCAGCATCATGGGCAACCGCAACGTTCCCATCCTGCGCTGGTTTTGGAACAGTTTCAAGATCGCGGTGGTGTACGTCGTGCTCTATCTCGCGGTCTCTTCGCTGGCGGCGTTCGCTTTCTCCCGCCTGAAATTCAAGGGCAGAGAGGCGATGTTCTGGCTGGGGATGTCCTCGATGATGATCCCCGGGGTCATCAACATGATCCCCAACTACATCATCATCGACAAACTCGGGCTCGTGGACAATATGTTCTCCATGATCCTGCCGGGGCTGGGCGGCGTGTTCGGCGTGTTCATGCTGCGTCAGTTCATGCGCGGGCTTCCCATGGCATACGACGAAGCGGCGAAGATGGACGGCGCAAACGAATTTCAGATCTATTTTCACATCGTTCTGCCCATGTGTGCGCCCGTCCTCGTGACGCTCGCCATTTTCTCCTTCCAGGGCAACTGGAACGATTACGTCTGGCCGCTCATCGTGACCAATTCCGCGGAAACGCGTACCCTCACGGCGGGGCTCGCGACCTTTTCGGGCAGCTATGCGCATCAGTACGGGAAGCAGATGGCGGGGGCGGTGCTTTCCGCGCTTCCCATCCTCATCATTTTCCTGCTGGGACAAAAATATTTTATCAAAGGCATTTCGATAGGAGGGATCAAGGGCTGATGAACGCAATCGGAAATTACGGGAAATATTGCCCCAATCCTCAGTTTGAGCGCAAAGACTATCTCTTTTTGTGCGGACAATGGGAATTTTGCATGGCGGACGAAGAAACGGCGAAGCCCGCGTTCGACCGCAAGATCGTCGTCCCTTACAGCTATGAGTGCAAGGCGAGCGGGATCGGCGACGAAAGCGTGCACGGATGCGTGTGGTACCGCCGCACCTTTCCCGTCCGCGCGCACCGCGGCAGGGTACTGCTGCATTTCGAGGCGGTGGATTATTTCGCGTCCGTCTATGTGAACGGCGCGTTTGCGGGCGAGCATAAGGGCGGGTACACGGAATTTTGTCTCGACGTCACGCCCTATGTGAAGGAAGGCGAGAACGTCATCACGGTCGGCGTGCTGGACAGCCTCAGCAAATCGCAGCTCCGCGGCAAACAGCGCGCGAAGACGGCGAGTTATGAATGCTGGTATGTGCAGACGACGGGCATCTGGAAGCCCGTATGGCTGGAATACGCGGGCGAGACCTATCTGAAACGCTTCCGCACGGACGCTTCGGCGGACGGGACGGTGCGTCTCGAATGCGAATTGAGCGGCGAGGCGGAAACGCGGTTCGAGATCTTCGACGGAGAAAAGCGCGTCGCGGCGGGCGTCCTGCCCCGCGGGAGCAAGGCGGAAGGGAGCGTCAGGATTTCTTCGCCCAAGCTGTGGAGCGCGGGATCGCCGCACCTCTATACGATGAAGATCCGCGTCGCGGGCGAGCCCGCCGACGAGGTGTACACCTATTTCGGGATCCGCGAGATCTCCCTGCGCGAGGACGGCGTATATATCAACGGAAAACGGGAATATCAGCAGATGATCCTCGATCAGGGCTATTGGCCGGATACCATGCTCACCGCGCCCGACGAGGAAGCGCTCGAAAAGGACGTGGAGCTCATCAAACGCATGGGATTCAACGGCGTGCGCAAACATCAGAAGGTGGAAAGCCATATCTTCTACTATCTTTGCGACAAACTCGGCTTATACGTCTGGGGGGAGATCCCCAGCGCGTACATCTTCGACGCGAAGATGCGCGACGAATTCACCCGCGACGCGCAGGCGATCGTCCTTCAGCTCCGCAATCATCCCAGCGTCATCTGCTGGCTCCTGTTCAACGAGACGTGGGGGGTGTACTCCATCAAGGACAGCGCCGAACAACAGGCGTATGTGGAGAGCGTGGAAAAAAGAGTGCGCGCCATGGACGGCCGTCCCGTCATCACCAACGACGGGTGGAGCCATCTCAACAGCGACATTCTGTCCCTGCACGAATACGAACAGGATCCCGAGACCTTCCGTCGGGAATATGCGGTCAAAGATCACGTCGTGACCGACAAGAAGATCAACACCAACTTCTACGGCAAGGCGTTTGCGGACGGATACCGTTACCGCGGTCAGCCCGTGATGATCTCCGAATACGGCGGCGTCGCGATCGACGGCGCGGAAGGCTGGGGATACGGCGCGAACGCCTCCGACGTGGCGGCGTATGCGAAGCGGGTGCGAGCAATCGCGGATACCGTTCAGGCGATCCCTTATGTGTGCGGGTGCTGTTATACGCAGCTCACCGACGTACAGCAGGAAGTCAACGGCCTTCTGACCGCAGACCGCGTCCCCAAACTCCCGACGGACGTGATCCGCGAGATCTTTTCTCCCGAAGGCGCGCAAAGGCGTGCGGAAAGCATGAGGAAAACAGGATGAAGACGACAGGAAAAACGACAA
The DNA here is from genome assembly GCA_944336975.1 of uncultured Clostridia bacterium. Classification (GTDB taxonomy): domain Bacteria; phylum Bacillota; class Clostridia; order Christensenellales; family Borkfalkiaceae; genus Gallimonas. Next base: position 56,376 of record CALVLH010000005.1, on the reverse strand, counting down.
TTTGCGCGCTTCTGATCGGCTGTTTTGCCGTGACGGCGGCGGCGTGCGGAGAGCAGAAAAAGGAAGAGGCGTTCGACACCGCTCTTCCCGTTAACTTCTCTCTGAACGAAAAAGGCGAGTACGTCAATCCGCTCATTTACGGACAATTCATCGAACACATCGAGACGTGCATCTACGACGGGATCTGGTCGGAAAAGGTGCTCGACCGCAAGTTCTACTACGAGGTCGGGGCGTCCGGGCTTTCTCCGTGGAAGACGACGGACGCGTCGCTGGTCTCGAGCGACGCGGAGACGAGCTATTCGGGCGGACACTCGGCATACCTCCGCGCGGGCGGCGACATCTATCAGGAAGACGTCCCCGTCGAGGAAAAGGGGTACGAAGGATATTTCTACTGCCTTTCGCCCGCGGGGTGCACGGTGACCGTTTCGCTGGAAGGCGAAAACGGCAGTGCGGAAACGACGGTCGCCGTCGCCGCGGGAAGTCAGTTCGTCAGATACGAATACTCCCTCAAAGGCGCGTTCAAGACGACGGAAGCGACCTATCGTTTGAAAGTGACGCAAGGGGAAGGACGGTTCGATTCGCTCTCGCTGATGCCCGAGGACAACTATCTCGGGATGCGCCTCGATACGCTGGAAGAACTGAAAGAACTGAACAGTCCCATCTACCGCTGGCCGGGCGGGAATTTCCTCTCGGGTTACGACTGGCGGGACGGGATCGGCGACCGCGACAAGCGCCCTTCGCGCAGAAACCTCAATTATATGGGGCTGGAAAGCGATTTTGCGAGCGAAGAGGCGATGATCACTTCCGACATTGTCAATCTCAAACGGCTGGGATTTTACGGCGGGATCGAGCCCAACGACTTCGGTCTGGACGAGTTCATGGCGATGTGCGACTATCTCGGCGCGGAAGCGCTCATGATGGTCAACACGGGGCTGGGGACGGTCGAGGAGGCGGTACAGCAGGTGGAATACTGCAACGGCGCCGTTTCCACCGAATACGGTGCTCTTCGCGCGGCGAACGGACACGAAGAACCTTACGGTATCCGCTATTGGGGCGTCGGGAACGAGATGTTCGGCGATTGGCAGCTCGGCCATGTTCCCGTATCCGAATATGTGAACATCCACAACGCCTTCACGAAGGCGATGCGGGAGGTCGATCCCGACATCCTCATCGTGGCGAGCGGGGAGAACTCTTCGACCTGGTCGGATTCGCTGTTCGCCTCCTGCGGAAACAACATGGATTTCATCGCGGAACATATGTATGCGCAGCAGGATAACGTCGACGTGTTCGAACATCTTGCCAATATGCGCACGAACATCGAGTACCGCATCTCCAATCACAGACAGCTCCTCGCGAAATATCCGCAATACGGCGACGTGAAGATCGCGTTTACCGAATACGCTTACGACAAGGCGACGAGCGCCTCCCGATTAAAGGACGGCATGGGCATCGGCGTGTTCCTCAACGCGGTCATCAACAATTCGGACGTGTTCGAGATGTGCTGTTATTCCTCTACGGTCAACGCGACGCAGGGTTGCGTGACGACGGAGCCGTTCGGCGCGGTGACGCAGGGCGCGGGATATGTGCTCGGGATGTACCGCAATTATATGTTCGACTATCGCGTGGAGAGCGTCGTGCGCTATTCGGAAGCGCTGCAATTGGATGTGAGCGTGACGCGTTCGGAGGACGGCTCCTCCTATGCGATCGCCGTGGTCAATCCCAGCGAATATGCGGTGAAACTGACCAACGCGGCATTCGATTCGGCGCTATCCGTCGAACGCACCACGCTGACGGGCGACTATTACGATTCCTATAATTCCACGGCGCGTTCGGAAATGTGGACGGAGCGCGTGGAGAATCTCAAAAACGTCGTCGCGCCCGCCATGAGCGTGAGCGTGTTCGTCGTAAAAGTGAGGTGATCATGAAAAGAATGACGAAGCTGTTGGCGGCGGCGGTCGGCGCGGGCGTGCTCGCCTGCGCGGGATGCGTGCCGCAGGCTCCGCCCGCTGCGGAGAAACCGGAGTGCGATCTCGAATACGACGTCGCGTTTCTTTCCCTGGAAAAGGGGAACGAGATCTCGCCTCTCATCTACGGTGAATTTCTTGAACATATCCCCGGGTGCATCTACGGCGTCATCTGGGCGGAACTCATCGAGGACAGAAAATTTTATTATCGCCCCGGCGAAGAGGGGCTTTCCCCCTGGCAAACGCAGGGCGAAGTCGGCGCGGACGAGGAGTGCTATTCGGAAAACGGATATGCGGCGATCCTCCCCGAGGGTGCGGCGATCTTCCAGACGGTCTCCCTCGGCGCGGAGATGTACGACGGATATTTCTACGCCAAGGGCGAAGGCACCGTGCGCGTGCAGGTCGGGGAGTTTTCCGAAGAGATCGCGGTGAGCGGCGGGTTTGTAAAATATGCGTTTTCGGCGGTCGGCGCGGAAGGGGAAACGGAAGTGCGCTTCTCCTGTACGCAAGGTGAAATCGCTCTGGACAGCCTTTCCCTGATGCCCGCGGACAATTACATGGGGATGCGGCGGGACACGCTGGACGCCATGAAGAGCCTTGCGGGGACGATCTACCGCTGGCCGGGCGGGAACTTCGTCTCGGGTTATCAGTGGAAGGACGGCATCGGCGACCGCGACAGGCGCCCTTCGCGCAGGAACCTCGCGTGGTTCCCCGATACGGGCGACGTGCAGGACGACATCGACAGGCTGGAAACGGCGGGATTTTACGACAGGATCGAGCCCAACGACATGGGCACGGACGAGTTCCTCGCGATGTGCGAATACATCGGCGCCATTCCGTATATGGCGGTGAACACGGGCAGTTCGAGCGCGGAAGAAGCCGCCGATCTCGTGGAATACTGCAACGGCGCGGCGGACACCGAATACGGCGCGCTCCGCGCGGGAAACGGGCATGAGTCCGCTTACGATATCCGCTATTGGTGCGTGGGCAACGAAATGCAGGGCGACTGGCAGATCGGACATACGTCCATTGCCGAATATGTGGACGTCCATAACGCCTTTTCCGAGGCGATGAAGGAGATCGACGGAGACATCCTCATCACGGGGTGCGGAGACAACTGCTCCGAATGGACGGAACAGATGTTCAGAAACTGCGCGGACAATCTCGACTACATCGGCGAACACCTGTATGCGCAGAGCGACGATTCGTACGAACCATCCCTGCATATCCTCTCCATGACCAACAATCTCGATATGCGCATCGCCAATCACCGCAGGCTGATCGCCGAGATCCCGTCTGCGGCGCACGTGAAGATCGCCTTTGACGAATTCGCCTACGAGTGGGACGGGCAGTCTCAGCTACGCGACGCGCTCGGCATCGCGGCTTCGCTGAACTTGTTCATCGACAACGCGGACGTCGTCGGCATGGCGAACTATTCGGACGCGGTATTCACCGAGAGCAAGAGCAACGCCCCCAGCGCGCTCTATTCGTCCGATCGGGAAACGTATTTTTCGCCTGTGGGGTATGCGCTCAAAGCGTACGCGCAGAATATGCAGGCGTACAGCGCGGAAGCGGTCATCCGCCAGACGGACAAGACGACCGCGCTCGATTATGCGCTGACGGTCAGCGCGGACGGAAAGCGGGCGACGCTCGCGATCGTCAATCCCTCGTCCAAGAGCATCCTGCTCAATTTACGGGAGGACAGCCGCATCGTGCGCAAGGTCTCCGTCGCGGGAACTTCGGCGACCGCCGCCAATTCGGCGGACGGGGACGAGGTGAGTTACGTCGTCACGGAAAACGCGGCGTTTGCCGCAATAGAGCCGTTGAGCATAACGCTCTTCGTGCTGGAAATCGGTTGAAACCGAACGGTTTTAATATAATTTTACGGAGGGAAAAATGATGACATTGAAAAAGAGACTGCTTCCGCTGGCGCTAATTGCCTGCTCCGCGTTCTGCGTCGCAGGCCTCGCGGCTTGCGATACGGATTCCGGCGATGAAACGAAGGAACCCGTCGTGGAACAGGTCACGGACAAAGTGTACGAGAACTTCGGCACGTTTACGGGCACGACGGTGGACGGCGTTCCTTCGGAAGGTACGCTCGTGACGACGGATTATACCTATACGGGTACGTTCACCGACGGCTATCGCATCACGGGAACGGGCACGATGACCTATAACGGCGAAGACGCCGACTGGTTCAAGGGCACGTTCGTCAACGGGCAGCTGGAAGGCTTCGGGCAATGCTATTATAAGGGCGGCTATATCGGCATCGGCGAATGGTCGGCGGGCAAGATCGACGGCACGGCATATTTCGTGTGGCCTCAGCCCGACGGTTCTTGCGATTGGTATCTGGGCGATTGGGAAGGACAGATCCGTTCCGGCGAAGGGCGGTATCAGTTCAGCAACGGCTGCTGGTATATCGGCGAGTTCAAGGATGACTGGATCAACGGCGAAGGCGTGTTCCACTGGACGGGCGGAAATTTCTTCGACGGCACGTTCGCGGGCGGCAATCCCGTCAAGGGAACGTACGGGTTCGGACAGATGGACGGCGTACAGGGCTACATCTGGGTAGACGCGGAAACGGGCGCATGGAGCTGGTACACGGGCGAACTGGAAGACGGCACGAAGGTAGAAAACGGACAGATCGTCACGGGCGACAATACCGCGGGCGACGACACTACGGGCGACGATACTACGGGCGACGAGGGCGTAACGGAAGAACCGAGCGGTCCCGTCGTGGAGCAGGTGACGGATCGAGTGTACGAGAATTTCGGCACGTTCACGGGCACGACGGTGGACGGCGTTCCGACCGAAGGCACCCTCGTGACGACGGACTACACCTATGTCGGGACGTTTACCAACGGTTGCACGATCACGGGCACGGGCAGAAAGACATTCAACGGCGAAGATCCTACCTGGTATGAAGGCACGTTCGTGAACGGAGAGCTGGAAGGATACGGTCAGGTCTATTATACGGGCGGATGCATCGGCATCGGTCAGTGGAAAGCGGGCAAGATCGACGGCACGGCGTATTTCGTATGGCCGCAGGGCAACGGCGCTTATGACTGGTATCTCGGCGAATGGTCCAACCAGCAGAGATCGGGACAGGGACACTATCAGTTCAACAACGGCTGCTGGTATGTGGGCGAATTCGCAAACGACTGGATCAACGGCAAGGGCGTCTTCCATTGGGTAGGCGGCAACTATTTCGACGGCACGTTTGAAAACGGGAGCCCCATGAAGGGGACGTACGGGTTCGGACAGATGGACGGCGTACAGGGCTACATCTGGGTAGACGCGGAAACGGGCGCATGGAGCTGGTACACGGGCGCGTTGGAAGACGGCACGCAGGTGGAAAACGGACAGATCGTCGCGGCGGAATAACAAGGGACGTTTAAGGAGGAAATCACATGAAAAAGAGGATCATAGCGGCGGCGCTTGCGCTGAGTTTCGGCGCGATGTTTGCGCTCGCGGGTTGCGGCGACGGCACGCAGACCATCACATTGGAAGACGGCAGCACATACGTCGGACAGGCGACGGACGGCGTCCCCGACGGGACGGGTACGCTCACCGATTTTTTGGGCAGTCAGTGGACGGGTACGTTCGTGGAAGGAAAGATCTCGGGATACGGCACCTATACGGGGTATGACTTCACCGAATACGAGGGATTTTTCGAAAACGGCTTATACAGCGGATACGGCCACATGAGCGCTTCCAACGGCGACGAATATTGGGGAATGTTCGAGAACGGCAAGAAGAACGGCGTCGGCAGGATGGAATATACGACCGCCTGCGTTTACGAAGGCGGCTGGGTGGACGATTTCATGCAGGGCATGGGTTGGATGACCTGGCCGGGCGGAGATATGTATTTCGGACAATGGGAGCTGGGCAATCCTCAGGGCGTCGGCTGTAAGCTCTTCTATGACGCGGCGTTTTCGGTAAAAGACGACCTTTACACCTACAATATGTATGTGGGCGGCATGAAGAACAACCTCATGGACGGATGGGGCATCATGTACTTCGCGGGGACAGGCGGCGTTTATGTCGGCAACTGGGAACAGGGAATCCGCAACGACGAGCACGGCATTTACTACTTTGAATCGGGCATCGAGTTCGTCAAGTTCGAGGGCGCGTTCTCCAAGGACAAGAACAGCGGCTGGATCTGGGGCGAAGGCACCATGTGGTATGCGGACGGCAGAGTCGTCACCGGCGTCTGGGAAAACACGGATTGCGTGCAGATCTACGAGGAAGGCAATACGGATCCGAGCGATCCCGCAGGGGAAGCGGAAACGGCGAAAGCAGACTTCTTCGCAAACGAGCTGGTTCAGGGCGCGATGAGTATCAACGGCTGATCGAGGAAGGAAGAGGCGGCAAACCGCCTCTTCCCGATTTTTTCAAAGGAGATCGATATGAAAAAAATGACGAAAATCGCATGCGTTGCACTGTCCCTGCTCGGGCTCCTCGCCGTCGGCGCGGGATGCGATCAGAATCCGCCCGAGGAACCGCCGAAGACGGAACGGGTGCTCATGATCGGGGACTCGCTGTTCGACCTGTGGAAGCCCGACTGCTATACCGCGCTGGAAGGGGCGAAGAACCTCGCCAACATCGCGGTGGGCGGCACGAACAGCATCTACTGGACGAAAGGCGTCAAGCTGGTGAAACAGGCGGATCCGACCGAGATCGTCATCAGCATCGGCACCAACAACATCGCCGATCTGCGGCAGACGGGCGAAGAGGCGGCGGAAGGGGAATTCGGCATCCAGACGATGTTGCAGACGCTGCACGAGACCTGCCCCGACGCCTATATCTACCTGCTGACCATCAACATCTGCGGCGAATCCATCCGCTGGGAAATGCGCGACGAGATCAGGACCTGCAACGCGCTCATGCGCGAGTACTGCGCGCAGTACGATTGGGTGGAGATCGTCGAAACGGAATATGCGTTCTATGACGACGAGGATTATACGCAGAAGCCGAATCCCGACTATTTCGTCTCCGATTATCTGCATTTCTCCGCGCGAGGATACATCGTTCTCAAAGGCATCCTGCGCGAGGCGCTCGGGCTGGACGCGCAATAAATTTCTATGAAAAGCCTGTTGAAAAAAACACTCTCCTGTGTTATAATGTGCGTGATCGCGCTTTCGCAGATCGGTTGTGCGGCAGCGTGCTCGCAGGATACCCTGTCGGGATACGGAGAAAGCGAAATGTTGAAAAGAGCAAACGCATATATTGCGGCGAATCGGGATGCGTCGAGCGACGAAGCGCGCGGGACGTATCATTTCACCCCTCAAATCGGGTGGATGAACGATCCCAACGGGTTCGTGTATTTCCGCGGGCAATATCACATCTTTTATCAGTATCACCCCTACGACAGCGTATGGGGACCCATGCATTGGGGACACGCGACGAGCAAAGATCTGGTGCGCTGGACGCATCAGCCCGTCGCGCTCGCGCCCGACGCGGCTTATGACGCCGACGGGTGTTGGTCGGGTTCGGCGATCGTCGTCGGCGATACGCTGTACCTCTTCTATACGGGACACACGGAGCGGAACGGTGTGCGCGTTCAGACGCAGAACATCGCCTATTCCGAGGACGGCGTGCATTTCGTCAAATATGAGGGCAATCCCGTCGTGGGGCCCGAACAGGTCCCCGAAGGGACGCCCGTCGCCGATTTTCGCGATCCTTACGTCTTCGAGCGGGACGGGCAGTATTTCATGCTCGTCGGCACGCTGGGGAACGGCGTGGCGAAGGTGGAGACTTACCGTTCGGAAGATCTGTTCCGTTGGGAATACGCGGCGGACTTTCTGAGCCGTTCGCACGCGGGATATTGCTGGGAATGCCCGAGCCTCGTGACCGCGGACGGGGAGGACGTCTTCTTCTGTTCGCCCGTCGATTATCCCGCCGAAGAGTATCGTTTCCGCAATTTCAATTCCTGCGTGTATACGACGGGCAAGTTCAACTCGCAGACGGGAAAGATGTCCGCTTCCGCATTCGACGAGACGGACGGCGGCCTGGATTTCTATGCGGCGCAGGCGACGCAGGATCCCGACGGCGCGGTCATGATCGCGTGGATGAATATGTGGAACCGCACAAACGTCACGCACGAGCTGGGATACGGCTGGGCGGGCTCGTTCGTCCTGCCGCGCAGACTGCGCGTAAAGGACGGGAAACTGCTTCAGACGCCCGTCGAGGGTATTGCCGCATATTATACCGACGAGGTGCGTGTATCCGACACGCTCGAAGGGACGGCGTCGTACGAAGGCGTGAGCGGGAAGATCCTGCGGCTGAAAGTGACGGCGGACGTCTCCGATTGTCGTTCGTTCGCCGTATCGCTGTTCAAAGACGATACGCATGAAACGACGCTCACCTATGACGCGCAAGCGGGAACGGTCACGTTCGACCGTTCCGAGAGCGGCTATCCCATCGCGGGCGATGCGCGCGAAGCGTCGGAAGGGAAACGCCGCACCGCGCGGTATACCCCCGAAAACGGAGTGTTGGAGATGGAGATCTTCCTCGACAAGAGCAGCATAGAGATCTTCTTCGGTGAAGGGGAACTCGTCATGACTTCGCTCGTTTATCCGCCGGAAGGCGCGGACGGGATTGCGTTTTCGAGCGAGGGGAGCGTGCGGCTGGATGTGACCAAAAACACCGTTTCGGGATAAGGCAAGTATGGAAAAATATCGCACCATCGGTTATGAAGAAAGCGAAAGTCTCTCCGCATTGGCGAACGCGCTGGCGTCGCCCCTGCGGCTTTGCATGATGCGCGAACTGTCGGGAAACTCCATGAGCGTGAAGGAGCTGGCGTTCCGTCTGAACATCCCCATGTCCACGGCGTCCGCCAACGTGAAGATGCTCGAAGAGGCGGGGCTCATCCGAACGTCCTTTCAGGCGGGCAAGCACGGTTCGCTGAAACTGTGTTCCATCCGCTACGAGCGCGTCTCCATCGAGTTCGCAAAGCCCGTAGAGACCAATATTTACCGCCGTTATACGGTGGATATGCCCATCGGCGGCTATTTCGATTTCAACATCTCGCCCACCTGCGGACTGGTGGACGAGTATAACTTCATCGGCAAGGACGACGACATCCGTGCCTTTTACAGTCCCGATCGCTTCCGCGCACAGCTCATCTGGTTCACCTCGGGCTATCTCGAATACCGCTTCCCGCTCGATTTCGAATATACTTCCATCCGCAATCTGCAGATCTCTTTGGAATGCTGTTCGGAAGCGCCCGGTTTCCGCAACGAATTTCCCTCCGACATCACGTTCTGGCTCAACGGGAACGAGATCTGCGAGTGGACGAGCCCGGGCGATTTCGGGGGCGTGCGGGGGGCGTATTCGCCGCAGTGGTGGCCCATCAATTCCACGCAGTACGGCACGCTCAAAAAGCTGACGGTCACCCGCTCGGGGAGCTTTCTCGACGACGTGTTCGTCAGCAACATCGGTCTTAAAGCGCTGGACATCGAACACAGGAACTGCGTGATCTTCCGCATCGGCGTCAAACCTACGGCGAAGAACGTCGGCGGGATCAACCTGTTCGGCAAAAAATTCGGCAATTATGCGCAGAACATCTTTATGACCGTCGAATACGAAAACATCAGGGAGGAAAAAGACAAATGATCTTATGCGTCGGCGAGATCCTCGCCGATCTGATCGGCGAAGAGGACGGGAGCATCCGTATGTATTGCGGCGGCGCGCCTTTCAACGTCGCCGTCAACGCGAAGCAGGCGGGGGCGGAAGTGCGCTTCGTCGGCAAGGCGGGCAGCGACGTCGTGGGCGATTTTCTCGCGGAAGAGTGCGCGAAATTCTCTCTCGACGAATGCCGCATCCTGCGCGACGGGGTGCGGAATACCACGCTCGCGTTCGTCACCCTGCGCGGCGGCGAGCGCAATTTCTCCTTTTTCCGTCACGATACGGCGGATTACCGCCTTTCGCAGGAAGAGCTCGCCGGAGCCTGGGAAGACGCCGATCTCGTGCACATCGGTTCTCTTATGTTGAGCGAGCCGTGCGGCAGAACGTTTGCCCGCGCGCTTTTGCGGCGGGCGCACTGCGAGGGGAAGTGCGTCTCCTTCGACATGAACCTGCGCGAAGACCTCTTTCCCTCGGCGGAAGCGGCGCGCGCAGCGTACCGCTATTTCGTGAAGAACGCGGATATTTTGAAGCTCTCGGAAGACGAGGTGCGCTTCTATACGGGCGCTTCCGACGCGGAAGAGGGGATCGCGCGCCTGGGCAGGCGGCAGGGCGCGTTGTTCGTCACGCTGGGCGCAAAGGGCAGTCTGTTCCGTTGCGGCGGCGCGGAGGGTTTTGTCCCCGCGCGTCCGCTTTCCCCCGTGGATACGACGGGCGCGGGCGACGCCTTTTTCGGCGAGATCCTCGCGCAGATGGACGGGGAAAACTGGCGCGAATGGCCGAAGGAGCACTTTCTTCGCGCGCTGGAAGCGGCGAACGGGCGCGGGGGCGCGGCGACGCAGTTCAAGGGCGCGGTCAGGCGCTGAGCGCACGCGCAAAGGGGCGCGCCGAGGTTCGGAAAGAAGGGCGCCGCAGAGCGCCCTTTTCGTTTGGGCAAAATATACAATATGACTTTGCAACTTTGTGATAATTGCCTATTGCATTTTTGGCGGAAATCGTGTAAAATAGTAACATAAATATAAAGCATTTCATAAGGGAGGAAAAGTAATGTCCGGTCTTTTGTTAAAAGGCATCAACAAGGTATATCCCTCCGGCGTCCAGGCGGTCTTCAATTTCTGCCTCGACATCAGGGATAAGGAGTTCGTCGTCTTCGTCGGACCTTCCGGTTGCGGTAAGTCCACCACGTTGCGTATGATCGCAGGTCTCGAAGAGATCTCTTCGGGCGAACTGTATATCGACGGCAAGCTCGTCAACGACGTCGTTCCCAAGGACAGAGATATCGCGATGGTCTTCCAGAACTACGCGCTGTATCCTCACATGTCCGTCTACGACAACATGGCATTCGGTCTCAAACTGAGAAAAGTTCCGAAGGAAGTCATCGACGAGAAGGTGAAAGCTGCGGCTGAGATCCTCGGCATTACCGATTACCTGTCCCGTAAACCCAAGGCTCTTTCCGGCGGTCAGCGTCAGCGTGTCGCGCTCGGCAGAACGATCGTCCGCGAGCCCAAAGTATTCCTGCTCGACGAGCCTCTGTCCAACCTCGACGCGAAGCTCCGCGCACAGATGAGAACGGAGATCTCCAAGTTGCACGCTCGTCTTGCGACCACGTTCATCTACGTCACGCACGACCAGATCGAGGCTATGACGATGGGTACGCGTATCGTCGTCATGAAAGACGGTTTCATGCAGCAGGTCGATACCCCTCAGAACCTCTACGATTATCCCATCAACCTGTTCGTCGCAGGCTTCATTGGAACGCCTCAGATGAACTTCTTCAAGAACTCCACGCTCGTTGAGGAGAAGGGAAAGGTCTATGTGCACTTCATCGGCGGGAACAGGATCCTTCTGCCCAAGTCGATGGTTGCGAAGATCAAGAACCTCAGCGACTATGTGAACACCGGCAAGACGGTCACGCTCGGCGTCCGTCCCGAAGATATTCACGAGGACGAGCTGTTCGTTTCCAGCTCTCCCGATACGATCGTCAAGGCGAAGATCGACGTCATCGAAAAACTCGGTGCGGAAACGCAGATCTATTGCGACCTTGACTATGAAGCAGGCAGCAAGTCGGTCGTTGACAACGCGGCGCAGATGATCGCGAAGATCTCTTCGCGTGCGGTCGTCAACCTCGGCGAGGTTGTCGAGCTCGCATTCGACGCGCACCACATCCACCTGTTCGACGGTTACACCGAGGCGACGATGCTGGAAAGAGACGAGCACTATGACGTCATTCCCGAGAACGCGGAAGGCGCGGCGTTCGTTCCTCCCACACCTCAGGAAATGCAGGCTCAGATCGACGCGGCGAGAATCGTCACGAAGGAAATGAAGCAACAGATGAAGAAAGACGCGAAGATGGCGAAGATGGCGAAGAGAAAGGCGGCGCTCGAGACGAAAGACGAAGCGTCCGCAGACGAAGCGAAAAAGGACAAGTAACTTTTTTGTTGCGGAACGTCTGTTTTGCGAGAATACAAAAGCGCTTATTGAAAAAATAAGCGCTTTTTCTTTTCAAGGTGAATTATACTGTTAAGTGTTGTACTTAGTTTGACAATTTACCTTTAAACCGTTGACAAACGGCGGGAAAACGGATATGATTGATAATCGTAATCGGAATTTTCCGCTCAAAAGGAGACAAAAGTATGTGGGAAGGTTGGGACGTGATCCTCGACGCGCTGATCGATACGGCGAAACTCTTTCCGTTTTTGCTCATCGCCTATATCGTCATCGAGCTCGTCGAGCATAAGACCGACCTTTCCCGCCCGCACGGGGGGCTGGGCGGCAAACTCGGGCCGCTCGTGGGCGGCGCGACGGGCATCATCCCCCAATGCGGCTTTTCGGTAATGGCGGCAAAGCTCTATGAGCACAGGCACATCACCGTCGGCACTCTTCTGGCGGTGTTTCTCGCGACGAGCGACGAGGCGTTCGTCATCCTGCTTTCTTCGGGCGAGGGAGCGATCGCCATCATGCCCATGATCGCCGTCAAATTCGTCGTGGGCGTGGGGATGGGCTATCTTGCCGATCTCATCGTGCGCCGTCCCACGGAAGCGGTGGAGGAGCACGAGCACTTCGACTGCACTTCCTGCGGCCGCGAACACGACGGAAAGGGGAAATGGCGCGTCTATCTGGTCGATCCGCTCCTGCATTCGCTCAAAGTGGCGGCGTTCATCCTGTTCGTCAACCTCGCGTTCGGCTTTTTGTTCTTTGCGGTGGGCGAAGAGAATGTCGTCGCCTTTTTGCAGGCGGGGCTGTGGATTCAGCCGCTTGTGGCGGCGTTCATCGGGCTCATCCCCAACTGCGCGTCCAGCGTCGTGTTAACGCAGGCGTATCTGTTGGGCGGACTTTCCTTCGGGAGCTGTCTTGCGGGGCTGTGCGCCAACGCGGGGCTGGGGTTGCTGGTCCTGTTGAAGGACGTGAAGCAGTGGAAACGAAATCTGATGTTCGTCGCGGCGCTGTATGTGATCGGCGTGGCGGTCGGATATGCGGTAACCGCGGTGACGGTCGCGATCGGTTGACAAAATTTGTAAAACGAAGTACAATATCGCTATGGACTTTTTAAGCAGGCTCGCGCGGGGCATCTCCCCGTACACGGCGGGCGAACAACTTAACGACAAGCGTTACGTCAAGCTGAACACCAACGAGAACCCGTATCCGCCTTCGCCTGCCGCGGAGCGCGTTTTGCGGGAATTCGACGCGTCGCGTCTGCGGTTGTATCCCGCGCCGAACGCGGACGGCCTGCGCGAAGCGATCGCGCATGCCGAAGGGGTGGCGGCGGAAAACGTCTTTTGCGGCAACGGCTCGGACGAAGTGCTCGCGCTCTGCTTTCCCGCCTTTTTTGACGGGGACGGAGACGGCGCGTGTTTTGCCGACGTCACCTATTCTTTTTACGAGGTCTTTGCGCGCTTTTTCGGAATCCCGTTCGCGACGGTACCGCTGAGAGACCGGTTTTATCTCGACCTTTCCGCGATGCGCTCGGCGAAGTGTCGGGGATATTTCATCGCCAATCCCAACGCGCCGACGGGCGTAGGGATCCCCTTGCGGGAGACTGAGGCGTTCGTCGCGTCCGTCCCCGATAAGATCGTCGTCATGGACGAGGCGTATATGGACTTTTTCGGACAGTCCTGCGTGCCGCTCGTGAAAAAATATCCCAACCTGCTCGTCGTCAAGACCTTTTCCAAGAGCTATTCGCTCGCGGGAATGCGTTGCGGGTATGCGATCGGCGATCGCGATCTCATCGCGGGGCTGTTCCGCATGAAGGACTGCTTCAATTCCTATCCCGTGGACGCGCTCTGTCAGGCGGTCTGTGCGGCGGCGATAGGGGACGCGGAATATCACGAACGCGCGGTCGCCCTCGTCGAAGAAGAACGTGAGCGCCTGCGCGGCGAACTGCTCGCGCTCGGCTTCACCGTTCCCGAGAGCAAGGCGAATTTCCTTTTCGCCTCGCACCCCGAACGCGGCGGCGGCGAGATCTACGCCCGTCTGAAAGAAGAAGGCGTGCTCGTGCGCCATTGGGAGAAAGATTTCCTGCGCGATTTCTGCCGCATCACGGTGGGAACGCCCGAGCAGGACGACGTTCTCATCGAAAAACTGAAAAAAATACTCTCATAACAGGAGATGGAGATATGCGGCTTGCCGAATATTCCGTACGAAAGAAAAAACCGTCCGAAGGGGACGGAGAAGGCGGAATGACGGGCGAGCCGTTTTTTTGCCCGCTGTCGGAGGGCGCAAAGCAGGCGTTGCGCGATTTTCCCTTCGGAAAGGTGATCTTTTATACGGACGGGGCGTCGTTCGGACGTCTGGGCGATGCGGTTCGTTCGCCGCGCGCCGCCGCCGTCGTACAGGACGCGGCGGACGCCCTCCCGCTTTTCGCCATGCCGGACGGCGCCGTTTGCATGGTCGCGGCGGGCGGCGCGGAAATCATGCGCTGTGCGCGTTATTTTTCCGAGGTGAGCGGGTTGCCCTGCTATCTGTTTCCCTCTTCGGCTTCCCTCGACGGCGCATGGGAGCCGCGCGGGGAAGTCCCGCTCGGTGAAAGACGATGCGTCTATCCGCTGGGCAACGGCAAGCTGTTCGCCGATCTCGCGCTGATGTCCCGTTCGCTCGCGCCTTCCTATGCGGAAACCCTGCTCATGCGCCTGGCGTTGTTCGAAGACGGAGCGAAGCGGAAACTCAACGGCGACAAGAGCGACCGCACGCCTGCGTCGGACGAGGCGTATCGGCTTTGCGCCTATGTTTCGGGCGCGGAGACGCTGTCCGCGGAACAGCTCGTGCGCGTCTGCGCGAAGCTCGCGTTGGCGCGGCGGGAGGGCGCTCCGCAGGGAGAGGGGTTCTCGCTGGCGGCGTCGATGGAGCGTTCCGGAGAATCGGACGCGCCCTGGCGGGCGTTCTGGTCGCTCTCCGCGCTTTATACGGCGTTTTTCCGCGCGGGAAAACCGCGCCGCTACGTCGTTCCCGATTATTTCACCCGCATGCGGGAATGCGGGGAAGGCGCTTTGCCGCCGCATGTGCCGACGAGGGAGGAATATGCCTGCCGCGCGGTCACGCTCGAACGTACGCGCGGGGCGCTGGCGTCCGAGATGCACTCCATCGTCGCCCTGCGCAGGCGGTTTGTCCGCGTATATCGGGCGTTCGGCGGCGAAGAGGGGGCGGCGCCAGCGGCGGCGCTCCGCTATCTGCCCGAGCGCTGTCCCGGCGGGCTGAGCGCGATCATCCGCGATTTCGGATTGCTCGAAAAGGATGCGTTCTGAAAAACGCCCGCCCCGCACGATCGTGCGGGGCGGGCATTTCACTTATTTTTTACTTTCTTTCGCAGAGGGGGACATAATCGCTGTGCGGCAACACGCATTTGTATGCGGGACGGATGATCTTGTTCCCGTTCAGCAGTTCCTCGATGCGGTGCGCCGACCAGCCCGAGATGCGCGCAACGGCGAACATGGGCGTGAAAAGCGCCTTGGGCAGGGCGAGCATATTGTAGACGAAGCCGGAATAGAAGTCCACGTTGGGGCTGACCGCTTTGACGGTATTCTTCTGTTCGGAGATGAGCTCGGTCGCGATGCGCGCCACGCTGTTGTAAAACTCGAGTTCTTCTTCCTTATGCTGTTCTGCGGCGAGCTTGCCCGCATAGAGTTTGAGCACCTCGGCTCTCGGATCGGAGAGAGAATACACGGCGTGTCCCATGCCGTAGATGAGCCCGCTTTGGTCGAACGCCTGTTTGTTCAGGATCTTGGAGAGATAATCGCGCAGTTTCGCGTCCGTCGGTTTTTTTACGTTTTGACGGATGTTTTCGAACATCTGCACGACTTTGATGTTTGCGCCGCCGTGTTTGGGACCTTTGAGGGAGACGAGCGAGGAGGCGACCGCCGAATAGGTGTCCGTCCCCGAAGAGGTGACGACGTGGTTCGTGAAAGTGGAGTTGTTGCCTCCGCCGTGCTCCGCGTGGAGGATGAGGCAGGTGTCGAGCACTTTCGCTTCCAGGTCGGTAAAATCGTTGTCCTTCCGCAGCATATGCAGGAGGTTCTCCGCCGTGGAGAGCTCCGCGACGGGCTTGTGGATGATGAGCGACGAGGTGGGCGAAGAGGCGTAGCGATGTGCGCGGTAACTGTAAACGGCGAGCAGGGGGAACTGCGCGATGAGGTTGAGCGATTGTCGCAGGACGTTCTCCACCGTGATGTCGTCGGGGTTTTTGTCGTAGGAATAGAGATTGAGCACGCAACGCGCGAGCATATTCATGATGTCGTGCGAAGGGGATTTCATCACCACGTCGCGCACGAAGTTGCGCGGCAGGCGGCGAAGATCGGCGAGCATGGCGCGGAAGTCTTCCAATTCGCGTGCGGTCGGCAGTTTTCCGAAGAGCAGAAGATAAGTGCATTCTTCGAAGCCGAAGCGCTTGTCCTTCACGCAGCCCGCGACGAGCTCTTTTACGTTGACGCCGCGATAATACAGCTCGCCCTCCATGGGAACGAGCGTTCCGTTCTCGTTGCGGAAGGCGTTGACCTCAGAGACTTCGGTCAGTCCGCACAGCACGCCCTTCCCGTCCGCGTCGCGCAGTCCGCGCATGACGTTGTTCTGGGGATACAGTTCGGGGCGGATCACTTCCGAATCGGTCAGTTTCGCGAGCGCGGCGATCTCTTTTTCATAGGGATATTCTCTTGATGTTTTACGCATTGTTACCTCCGGTAACATATATTTTATCATAAAAATGCCCGCCTTGTCAACCGAATGGAAATTTATACCGATTTTATGCCTGTCTGCGCGAAAATATGCGCATTATTTACGGAAAAAGTGTTTGAACGGGCATAAAAATGTGTTACAATAATAAAGAACGGAGTAATTTTCGCATCCGGAAGGAAAAACGGAGGAATTTATGCAGGAAGTAATGCTGGTACAAAGCGAACCCGAACTTCTCATCAGACTCAGCGGGGAGATCGATTCGGGCAATGCGGACGAATTTTACGAAGAAGTGATGAGCCGTTATCGCGTTGCGCCCAAGGACGTGACGTTCGATTGTGCGGAGTTGCAATTCATCGACTCCACGACGCTCGGCACGTTCGTCAAGATCCTGAAACACGTCAGAACGGACGGCTTCCGCCTGAAACTCGTCCGTTTGCAGCCGCGCCTGAAAAAACTGTTCGTCATCTGCGCGCTGGATTCCGTGATGGAGATCGCATGATGAAAGAGCAGATGACGCTTACTTTCCCGCTGAGGAGCGAATTTTTAACGACGGTGCGCCTTGCGACGGGCGGCGTATGCTCGCTGGCTGGGCTCGATTTGGACGCAAGCGAGGACTGCAAGGTCTGCGTGACGGAGAGCCTGCTTATCCT
This sequence comes from uncultured Clostridia bacterium, assembly GCA_944336975.1. Classification (GTDB taxonomy): domain Bacteria; phylum Bacillota; class Clostridia; order Christensenellales; family Borkfalkiaceae; genus Gallimonas. The sequence goes on along the minus strand of CALVLH010000005.1, from coordinate 38,975 downwards.
CAAACGCAACGGCTATCGCGCCGCAGAGCTCTCCTTTATCTCGGAGGGAGGTCTTCGCGTGCGCGTGCACGGTTTTGAAAAGGAGGCGGGGGTCCCCTCCGAAGAGGATGACATCTCTTACGCGCTTTTGGGCGCGCTCGTAAAGGACCTCGCGCTGGAACGGCAGGGCGACTGCGTTTCCGCGATCGGATTTGCCTTCGGTAGCTGAAATGGAAGAAGAGATCAACGGATTGTTCCGACAATATCGCGAAACGGGCGACGTGTCGATCCGTAACCGTATCGTGGAAAAATATCTCTATATCGCCGCGGTGCTCGCGAAAAAATTCGTCGGGCGCGGCGTGGATTACGACGACCTGTATCAGGTCGCCTCTTTGGCGCTCATCAAAGGGGTGGATCGCTTTGACGAGCGCAAGGGATTGCAGTTTTCCACCTTCATCACGCCTACGATCACGGGCGAGATCAAGAACTATTTCCGCGACCGTTCCCGCCTCATCCACCTTCCCCGCCGCGTCGCCGAATTGCGCGTGAGCGTGAAAAAGGCGGCGGACGAGATCCTCTCCGAGACGGGGAAAAAGCCGACGGCGAAACAGCTTTCCGAACGGCTGGGCGTATCCGAAGAAGAGATCGTCCGCGCCATGGAAGCGGGAGGGGTGGTCTCTCTGGATCGCCCCGTGGAGTCGGACGACGATGAGGGGATGAGCTTCTACGACGTCCTGCCCGCATCGGACGACTATTTCGAAGCGTTGGAAATAAACGATACCGTGCGCTCGGCGCTTCGCTCGCTCGACGAGACGGAGCGGAAGATCGTGCGTTATCGCTTCGAGGAAGAACTTTCGCAGACGGAAACGGCAAAAAAACTGAATGTCTCTCAGATGTTCGTTTCCCGCATGGAACGCAAGATCCTCGCAAAACTTAAAGAGGAACTCAAAAAGAGCATGGCGGACTGAGATGTATTTTGAAATTGACGATTACAACGCGCTGGCAGCGGCGCTGCATGAAATGTGCGTCGATTTCTTGCGCGAAGAGGTGCCGGAGGAGTCGGTCTTCGAGAGCAAGCTCGTCGCGTGCGAGCTCGTCAGCAATGCGCTCCGACACGGCGGCGGGCGCGCGTTTTTCCGCGCTTCGCTGGAAGAGGACGTCATACGCCTCAACGTGCAGGGCGCCGTCGCTTATCGCCCGCCCGAACGGTGCGAATGTTCGGAAGTGGACGCGGAGACGGGGCGCGGGCTTTATCTCGTCGATTCTTTCTGCGAGAGCCGTGATTACGACGAACGGGAGGGGATCCGCGTCGTCATCCGTATCCGTAAATAAAAAACGTACGCGGCGCGGAAAGCGCCGCGTTTTTTCGTCTCCAACCCGACCTCAGGGGAAGCGAGCTCTCTTTGAGCGGGCCCAACCGCGCGCAAAGACGGAACCGCCAAAGCGGCGGGAGAAGAAGCCGCAAAGGCAGGAAGAACGCATCGGGCAGGGGCTGCGCCCGTAAAGGCGGTCCCGCGAAGTCCCGCGATAATAAAGAACGCGCCCCGAAAGCAATTCGCTTTCGGGGCGCGGCTGTTTATGGTTGACGTTTCGGATTACAGGTCGTTGTTGACGAAGCGGTACATCTTATCCAGAAGGCTCGCAGAGATGTGACTACGGTATTTTCCGAGATAGATAAATACTTTGGAGAAGAACTCGTCGTTGTTTCCGCCCACGACATATACGGGCAGATAATTCTGCATCCCGTATTTTCTGGAAATGAACAGATTGCCGAATTCCGTCTTTTCTTCGCCCGTCAGCGAGCCCATGAATGCGTCGTAGGTATAATGACCGCTGTAAACGACGGAGCCGTCCGTCGCGGGCTGTTCGGCAGAGGTGCCCTGCGCGATCTCCGACATACGGCGTTCGAATTCGCTCATCGGGGGTTCCTCGGGCGCCGCCGCCGTCAAAGGCGCGGGTGCGGGAACGGTGATCGCGGTGCTTTCCGCAGCGGCGGGTTCGACAGGAAGATCGCTAAGCCCGAGGTCTTCGTCATCCTCTTCCTCTTCGTCGTCCGCATCCTCTTCGGCTCTGGATTTCCGAACGGCAACTGCGATCGCGCACAGAAGAGAAACGAGGAACGCCGCGAGAGAGGACGCAAGCAGAAGGATCATGGGAAGAGAAGCGAGCGCTTCCCAATCGGGAGAAGCGAAGCCGTCGGCGAACACAAACAGGCACGCGGTAGCGACGGCAAAACCGAACATCGCGAAATGGCGCACCGCGTCGAACGGATAGCCGCGTTTCGCCGCAAAGCGGAACGTACTGACGATGAGGTTGAATACGAGGATCGCGGACATCCCGAAGAGGATGATCACGTCCGCGATAGGCGCGTCTTTGATCGAGGAAAAGACGGAGCGCAGTCTTTCAAGCGTGACCACGTCGGGATAGACAAACGCGACGATGCCCGCCATGGCGAGCGCAACGACGATGCCGTTTGCCAGCCCGTAGCCTTTTCTCAGCCCGATGGACGCGATCAGCAAGACGAGGAAGGTCACGGCGACGATGATGCCGAGAGGGATGTCAACGGCGTCGAGGAGCGCGGTCGCGCTCAGCAGATACGTTCTCGCCGCGAACAGATAAGCGAAGGCAAATCCGTAAGTAATGAAGACGGCGATACCGCCGATATAGGCGGAGACCTTTGCGGCTTTTCCGGAGGCAAGCGCGACGATCGCCGCGATCAGGGAGATCCCGATCCCGCCGAGAACGACGCAGGGCAGGTATTTGGCGATGCGCTGGACTCCGAACTGATAGGGAATAGCTATGGAGACCGCATTGTCAAGGCCGTAATCGGGAACAATATAGTCCATTTTGAAGAGTTTTTTGAACGCTTCGATGACCGTCGCGAGCATGGAGCCAGACCAAACGCCTTCGCCCGTGGCAATGCTCGAATCGAGCGCGGGGATCATGCCGATAAACAGCCCGGCAACGGCGATCAGAAAGAAAAAGACGGCAAGAATGCGGAATGCGACCGAACTCGGACCGCGTTCTTCCGTCAATTCTTCGTCGCCGAATTCCTCATATAAATCGTCATCCGTCAAGTCGAGTTTTCTGCTCATAATATCCTCCTGTAAGATGCGGATCAGAAAGATCGAAAGGTAAAATGCATCGGTATCAAGGTAATTATATCATCAAAAGGGGGGTATGTCAATATCTGTATCTAAAAATAATGCCGAGATTTTTGAGAACGAAGGAACCATGTTCGGGGGTAGTATGCCTCTTCCGCACAAAAACAGGCGGAAAAACGAAAAAAATTTTATCTTCGGAACATAATAAAACGGGGCGTTTTTTTCAAAAAGCCTTGTCAATTGCAAACGGGCATGGTATAATCGTTGTAAAGCGTATGCAACGGCGGTCTTTTTTATGCGAACGGCCGCCCGCAAGGGGGATCTATGAACGAAATCGTTGCCGATCTGAAAAAAATATTTTCGGACATCCGCGAAAAAACGGGCACGGAACTGCGCCTGTCGCCCCGCGGGAGCTCGGAAACGCGCGTTTCCTTCCTCTATCGCGGCGAAGAACACGAATGCTGGCTGGACGGCGAGGACGAAAACGCCCGCCGCACCGCCTTGCTCGTCGCCTATCTGCTGGAAAACGCCGACGCGCGGCAGTTTTTGCCCGATAAAGAGGAATATCTCAAGACGATCTTGCTCGGCGAGGGGAACGGCTGGTATGTCTACCGCTTTATGAGTAAATATAATCTTCCCGAAGGAGCGTGTTTCGCGGTCTGCGTGGAAACGGAGAAACACACCGCCGAAGCGGTGGCGCATATCGAGCGCTGTATTGCCGACACTTCGGACATGGTCCTGCAAATGGACGATAACGTATGCGCCGTGGTGCGATTTTCGGACGAAGGGCAAACGCCGTACGATTTCGCGCAGTTCCTCTATCAGTCGCTGTATGAGGAGGTGGGCGTCAAGGCGAGCATGGGAGTGGGAGCCGAGGTCTCTTCCTTTGCGGACATCGCTTCGTCTTACCATCAGGCGGTGACCGCGGTGCGGATGAGCGCGGTCTTTCACGCGAAGGGGGAGGTCCATTCGTACAAAGAATATCTGCTCGTCAAAATGCTTGAAGATGTGCCCGAATCGCGCCTGAAAGAGTATCTGGAGCAGCTTCAGATCGGCGACGCGAGCGAGATCTTCGACGACGAAGAGATGGTGAACACGGCGGAAGAGTTTTTGCAAAGCAGTCTGAACGTGTCGGAAACGTCGCGCAATCTGTTCATGCACCGCAACACGCTTATGTACCGTCTCGACAAGATCGAGCGCGTCACGGGACTGAATATCAGGAAGTTTTCGGACGCGGTATCGTTCCGCGTCATCACGATCTTATATAAATTGATGCAGAAAAACTGACGGGAGGAGAAGATGGATCCGAAGAAAGACGAACAGACGCCCGAAGAGGCCGTCGCGGAAAATACGGCGGAGCCGGCGTCCGAAGGGGACGCCGCGGAAAGCAAAGCGGAGCAGGCGCCCGAAGAGAGCGCCGTCAGGAGCGGGGGAGAAAAGGACGAATTTTTCGACGCGCCGCCCGTTTCCGCGCCGCAAATGCCCGCGGGACCTGTTTATTTTGCGCAGCCCGAATTTCCCGCAAAGGGCGGGAAGAAGGAAGTCTCCGCAGAGACGAAGGAGCGCGGGCAGAAGCGGACGACCGCCGTCTGCGCGATATTTCTCGCGCTGCTCATCGCCGCGGTCGGATTTTTGAGCGGGTGGTTCGGATATTATTTCTCGCTCGATCCGCGCCTTCGCGACTTTATCTGGGCGACGGAGACGACGAAAAAGCAGTATTATCAGGCGATCGACGAAGAAAAACTGTACAGCGACATCATGGACGCGCTGGAAAGCCAGATCGATCAGTATTCCTGTTTTTATTCGAAAGAGGAGTATGAAGAGGTCCTGCGCGAGGCGGCGGGCGAGAACGTAGGCATCGGCATCTCGCTGGTCGAAGAGGAAGACGGGATAAGGGTATTCCTCGTCGTGGAGAATTCGCCTGCGAACATCGCGGGGATCGAACGCGGGATGTATATCGTCGGGTACGGGCAGGTCGGCGGCGGAAAGCAGACGGGCACGGCGGACGAACTGTTTGCCTTTATCGGCGAACAGGAGGGCGATTTCGTGCTCTACTGCGCGACGACGCCCGACGGCGCGGACGCGCAGGCGCGCATTTTGCAAAAAAGGAATTATCTCGCGGCATATTGTATGTATCGCGATAACGTGACGTCGTATTCCTTCCGCGGAGAGGATAAGCTGCAACTCGAAGAAACGCGTCGCCCCGTTTCCGGGCTGGACGACGATACGGCGTATATCCGCATCGACTATTTCCTGGGCAACGCGGCGGAGGAATTCGAGCAGTGTCTTGACCTGATGAAGGAGAACGGCAAGACCGATCTCATCCTCGATCTCCGTTGCAACGGCGGCGGATACATGAACATCCTCGCCGAGATCGCGTCTCATCTGTGCAAGGACGCGAAAGAGGCAAACCCCGTCGCGGTCACGGCAAAATACGCGAACGGCTCCGTGGTGCGCCAGCGTTGCACGGGCAACGATTTTTCCGACTATTTTGAAAACAACTCGCGCATCGTCGTGCTGGCGGACGAAAACACCGCGTCCGCGTCCGAATGCCTGATCGGCGCGATGGTCGATTACGGGACGATCGGATACGACGACATCTATCTGCGCCTCGATCCGGAGACGGGAACGGCGCGGACATACGGAAAGGGGATCATGCAGACCTCCTTTCCGTCCCTGAACGGCGCGGTGATGAAACTCACGGTCGCGACGGTGCATTGGCCGGTGAGCGACACCTGTATCCACGGCGTCGGCGTCACGCCAAAAGACGGCGCCCATGCCGTTCGGGCGCCCTTCCTGCAATACGGCGACGATCTTCTCGACGAAGTCGTCCGTCAGATGGGGTGATTTTTCAAAAATTCTTCTAAAATCGAAGCGATCGGCTGTTCGGCAGTCTCCTGTGCGGGAGACTGCCTTTTTTCCTGCGTTTCCGCCGTCGGAGCGGCGGACGCGGGGCGGCCGCCCGCGGAAGCCGTGTGAGCGAGCATGGCGAGCAGTTCTCTGTTTTCCCTGTAAAAATTCAGCGCGGAGGCGAGCGAACGCTTCCAGTGTTCGGGATCGCTTCCCGACATCGTCAGTAGGAGCGCGAGCAATAAAATTTCCATACTGCATGGTATGCGGTGCGCAAAAATCTGTTTCCCGTCATACAATGCACAAGAGAGGTGACTATGAAAGATTTTAGAAGTTACTCCGGTTCCGTGCCGCCCGACTGGTCGCGGGAGGCGGAAGATCTCGTCGCTTCCTTCCGCGGAAAGGGAGAGGGGGATCTCATGCGCGCCATTTACGCCCGCGCGTTGGAAGGGAAACGCAACGGAACGCTCACGAATGAGCAGATCGACGCCTTTTACGCGCAATTTTCGCCCATGCTGGACGGGGCGAAACGCAAAAAACTGCGTAAAGTGGTGGAAGAACTGAAAAAGATGTGATCGTCGCCGCTCAGCCGATGCGGGCGAGCGCGGAGACGAGCGCGTCGACTTCCTTCTTGCTCTGAAAGGAGGAAAAGGAAGCGCGTACCAGACCGTCGGGGAAGGTGCCGAGCGCACGGTGGACGAGGGGCGCGCAATGCAATCCGCCGCGTACGGCGATGCCGAAACGCTCGGAGAGAATGCCCGCGAGCTCTTCGGAGGGGATACATTTATGTGCGAACGCGGCGATCCCGCAGTCGTTCGGCGAAAAATACGCCCGATAATTCGGGAGGCCGTCAAGCGCTTTCCGAAGCAGAGAAGTAAGCGAACGAAGCGTTTCCGCGCCCCGTTCGCGGTGCGTGCGGGCAAACAGTGCGCCTTCGAAAAGGGAGACGATCGCGGGATAGGAGAGGGTGCCGCTTTCCAGGCGGTCGGGATAAAACTCGGGCATATCGGGGTTGAAGCTCTCGCTTCCCGTGCCGCCGTACAGGACGGGACGGGGCGAAAACCGTTCGGAAAGGAGGAGCGCACCCGCGCCCTGGATCGCGTGTAGTCCCTTATGTCCCGCGAGGGCGAGCGCGTCGAGCCCCATATCGCGCAGGGAAAGGGCAAGATGCCCGCCACCCTGTGCGCCGTCCGCGACGAGGCGGACGCGTTCGGGCAGGAGCGCGCGGATGCGTTTGAGATCGGGGCATTCTCCCGTCACGTTGGATGCGGTCGTCACGACCGCGAGCGCGGTATTGCTTCGCGCGAGGGATACGATGTCCTCCGCGCGGAGTTTTCCGTCCCGCAGAGGCGCGACGGAAAGGGAGATCCTGCCCGCCTTTTGCAGCGCGAACAGCGGGCGCAGGACGGAATTGTGTTCGAGGCAGGTCGTGATTACATGGTCTCCCTCGTTCAGCGTTCCGAGCAGGGCGATGTTGAGCGCTTCCGTGCAGTTTTTGGTGAAGATCACCCGTTCGTAACCGTATCCGCCGAACAGATCGGAAAGGAGGTTCCTGCACGCGAGGATGCGCTCGGCGCAGGCGAGCGAGAGTTTATGTCCGCTCCTTCCCGGGTTAGCGCACGCTTTCATGGAAGCGAGAACGGCATTTTGTACGCTTGCGGGCTTGAAGCCGCCCGTGGCGGCGTTATCCAGATAGATCAATCGCGGCCTCCCGAAAAAAATCATCTTATTATACGAAGGCAGGGAAGCAATCATGACAATGTTGGCAGTATTCCGTTCGCGCGCACAGACGCTCGACTATCTCTCCGCGCTTCGCGCGGCGGGCATCGCGGCGGCCGCGGTCAATACGCCCAAAGAGGCGGGCGTGGGTTGCGGGGTGAGCGCGAAGTTCGCCGACCGCGATTTCGCGCGAGCGCAGGCGATCTTCCGCCGCAGGGCGTATTCCTCGTTCGCTGGGTTCATGAAGCGGGTGGGAGAACGGTACGTCTTTTGCTGAACGCTTGCAAAATTTTCTCGGCTGCGGTATAATATCCGCATGGAAGATCGCACCAAAGTCCTGGCGGAACTCGCCCGCCTGTATCCCGACGCGCGCCCCGCGCTCCACTACTCCACCGCGTACGAACTGCTCGTCGCGGTCATCCTCTCCGCGCAGTGTACGGACGAGAGAGTCAATCTCGTCACCGAAAAGCTCTTCGCCGCTCACAATACGCCCGAACGGATGCTCGGCCTTTCCCAGGAGGAACTGGAAGGGTATATCTTCTCCTGCGGGTTGTATCGTTCCAAGGCGAAGCACATTCTCTCGGCTTCCCGCGACATCGTCGAAAAATTCGGCGGGGAAGTGCCGTCTTCGATCAAAGAACTGCGCTCGCTCGCGGGCGTGGGACAGAAGACGGCGAACGTCGTCTATTCGGTCGCCTTCGGGGGAGACGCGATCGCGGTGGATACGCACGTGTTCCGCGTGAGCAACCGATTGGGGCTGGCGCACGCGGATACGCCCGCGCACACGGAAGATCAGCTTCGGGAAACCATTCCTCAGAGCGACTGGTCGAAGGCGCATCACTGGCTCATCTTTCACGGGCGCAGGGTGTGCCATGCGCGCAATCCCGAATGTGCCGCCTGTACGCTCAGAGAGGGGTGCGAATACTACTCCGCGCGAGCGAATGTTGTCACAGGCGGACAAAAAAACGAATAAAATGCGCCTTCTCCGTCCATACAAGACGCGAGGAGGTTTTTTATGTCAAAAATGACTTCAAAGGATCTGGACGTGCTGTCGCACGTCCTTACGGGCGAAGAGATGGCGTGCAAAAAGGCGCGCATCTATTCGCATACGCTGACGGACGTCGCGCTCGCGGAGGAAATGGAACGCGTCGCGGCGGCGCACGAGGAGCGCTTTGCGGCGCTTTACGCCATGTTGGAAGGAGGAAAAGCATGAAACAATCGAGACAGGACGTCACGCTCTGCGAAAAGGACGCGTTGCAGGATATGCTCGACGCGGAAAAACAGCTCATGTCGCTCTATGCGATCGCCCTGACGGAAGGGAGCGCGAAGGCGTTCCGCAAGGAGATCACGGGGCTTTATACCGCCTGCGCGGAAGATCAGTTCCGCATATTCGAACAAATGCTCGCGCGCGGTTATTACCGCACACAGCCTGCGGAGGAAAAGGCGATCGCGGAAAAAAAGGAGAGTTTCGGGAAAGTTCTGCGGCAAATATCTTCCAAATAGAAAAAATTACCCGTTTTTGCCGCAATTTTTACAAAGATACTATACAAAACTGCGGCGATGTGATATAATTTCCCTTGTATCGGAGGTTTTTATGCTGAAAATCAAGGGAAATTATTTTCTTCTGGAAACGAAACACACATCTATGCTGATCAAGGGGGACGAGCGCGCCGAATACCTCTATTACGGCGAACGCGTCCCCGATTTTACGGGCGCGGAGTGGCTCTCGCCCGAAACATATTGGCAGGGGGCGGATCATCCGCTTTCGCTGTTCACGCAGGCGGGCAGGGGAGATCACCGCGAGCCGACCGTTTCCGTGCGCTTTGCGGACGGATCGTTTGCGACCGATTTTCGTTTTGTCCGTGCGCGCGCCGCGGCGCGCCCCGCGGCGGAGGGGCTTCCGCTCGCTTACGGCGAGGCGAAGTGCCTGAAACTGGAATTTCTGGACGAACCGTCCCGCCTGAAACTCTGCCTGTACTATACCGCGTTTACGGACAGCGACGCGATCACCGTCATCGCTTCGCTCACCAACGGCGGCAAAAAGCCCGTCGAGATCCTTTCTCTCGCGTCACTTCATCTGGAAGTGTGGGGCAACGATTATTCGTTCACCACCTTCGACGGCGCGTGGGGAAGCGAACGGCGCAGGCACACGCGCCCGCTCGAATGCGGGAAATGCGAGACGGCGTCTTATATCGGCTCTTCGTCCGCGTTCCGCAACCCCTTCGTGTTGCTGGGAAGGGAAGGGGACGTCTACGGCGTAAATCTCGTCTATTCGGGCAATCACCGCGAATTTGCCGAATCGGACGCGAGTCGCCGTACCCGCGTCGCGACGGGCATCAATCCCTGCCAGTTCTCGTGGGAACTCGCTCCCGGCGAGACCTTTTTCGCGCCCGAAGCGGTCATGGTATACGGTAAGACGGCCGGAGAAGTCTCTTTGCGGATGCACGAATTCGTCTCCCGCCACATCATCCGCGGCAAATGGAAGGATCGCGAGCGCCCCGTGCTCGTCAACAACTGGGAGGGGACATATTTTTCCTTCACGCGCGAAAAGATCCTCGCGATCGCCCGCAAGGCGGCGGAGGCGGGTGCGGAGCTGTTCGTGCTCGACGACGGCTGGTTCGGGAAGCGCGACAGCGATACCTGCTCTCTGGGCGACTGGACGGATTACGAGGAAAAGACGGGCGGCATCGAATCGCTTGCCGATGAGATACGCGCCATGGGACTCAAATTCGGCATCTGGGTGGAGCCCGAGATGATCTCCGAGGACAGCGAACTCTACCGCAAGCACCCCGAATACGCGATGAAGATCGCGCGGCGCGATCCGCACCGTCAGCGCAATCAGCTCATGCTCGATCTCGCCGATCCGCAGGTGCAGGGCTATGTGTACCGAGCCGTTTCCCGCGTGATCGCGCAATGCAAGGCGGCGTACGTCAAGTGGGACTATAACCGCTTCATGACCGACTGCTTTGACCGCAACGTCAGGGGCGGGGAATATTTTCATCGCTATATATTGGGGCTTTATTCGGTGATCGCCCGCCTCGTCGAGCGTTTCCCCAACGTGCTCTTCGAATCGTGCGCTTCGGGCGGCGGCAGGTTCGATCTCGGGATGCTGTGCTATATGCCGCAGGTCTGGACGAGCGACAATACCGACGCCCGCGAGAGGACCATCATCCAATCGGGCACGGCGTACGCCTATCCGCAAAGCACGATGGGCGCGCACGTCTCCGCTTCTCCCAACGAGCAGACGGGGAATTCCAATTCGTTGCAGACGCGCTTCCACGTCGCCTGCGGGGGACTGCTCGGCTATGAAAGCGATTTTACCAAGCTGAGCGACGAGGAACTCGAAGAAGTGCGTTCTCAGATCGCCTTTTACAAAAAATACCGCGGCGTGTTGCAGTTCGGCATGTATCATCGCCTGGGCGACGCGGTCGGCGGCGAATGGTCGGGATTCATCACCGTCGCGCGCGACGGGAGCAAGGCGGTCGCCGTGATCGCCGTTCCCGAAAAGCGCACGAGCGAATTCAATCTCCGCGTCCGTTTCGCGGGGCTGGAAGAGGGCGCGCTCTATCACGTCAGGTATCGCAAAGCGGACGGAACGCTCGTTTCCGTCTGCCGCGCTTCGGGAGCGCTGTTGCTCCGCGGCAGTTTCCCGTTGCAGGATCTGTTCGCCGAGACGGACGTACACCGTTTTTCCAACCCGCTCTATACGCGGATGTTCGTGTTCGAAAAAGTGGCGCCGCGCAAAAAGCGGTCTTGACAAGGGCTTTTCGGCGTGGTATACTGAAAGAAAAGGGGATGAGAAGATGAAGGAAGAAGTTACGCAAGAAGAAGTCACGCAGGAAGAGATGCACATCGACCGCGTGGAAAAAGACGCGCAGACGCGCGAAGAGAAGCGCCTCGCCGAACAGCGGGAAGCAATCATGGAGATGTCCGGCAGCCCTTCGGAACACGACGAAGCGGCGCAGAAAGAGGAATAAAGGTCGGGGAAACGCGCATACTTGTTTGCGGAGGTGAACTATGTCGGAACGCGAACAGGACTATCGTTATGCGCATAATCCGCATTATTGCATGATCCGCCCCGACGCGGACGATCCCGACGACGACATCGTAACGGGCAGTCAATCGTAAACAAATCCCCGCGTACGGCGGGGATTTTTGTTTGACAGCGGCGAGCGATAGGGATATAATGATGTGGAACCGAAAGGTCGATATGCAGGAGAAGGCGGGCGAGGCGCGCCCGCGAGAGGATACAAATGCTGGTGATCTATCAATCGGAAACGGGTTTTGCCGAGCGGTATGCCCGCTGGGCGGCGGCGCGGATGAACGCCGATTGTCTCTCTCTGGCCGACGCGGGTTGGAGAAGGGGCGAAGAGGCGGTCCTGTTCGGGAGCGTCCGCGCGGATAAGATCGGAGGACTCAGAAAAGCCCGGCACAGATTCCGCTTGCAAGCGGTCGTTGCCGTGGGGATCAGTCCCTATTCGGACGGGCTCTGCGAGCGGCTGAAAAAGGCGAACGGCTATGACGGCGCGCTCTTTTCCGTGCAGGGTGGCGTGGACAGGAGCAAACTCGGCTGGATGCAGAGGCGCGTTCTCGACGCCGTGTCGGCGTCGCTCAGGACGCGCGGCGATGAAGATCTCGCGCTCGTCGCACGCGAAGGGGGCGATCTTTCTTCGGAAAATCAGCTCCTCAATTTCATGGTGTGGTGGCAGTCGTGGTCTATCCAGCGGAACGGCTCGTCCGCCGCGAACGCCGCGGCTTCCCGCGTTGCCGCGCGGAAGAAGGACGAGGAGGGGCAATGAGCCTCTCCGCGCGGGAGATGTTTTTCAGACATAGACGAAAAAGCCCCCGCCCGAACCGATGTTCGGGCGGGGGCTTTTATTGCAAGCGATCAAAAAGTCCGCCGCGCCATGCGTTGGCACGATCGAAAAGTCCGTCGCCGCCGCGGTCATACGCGGTCATACATTGAAGCGGAAGAGGACGACGTCGCCGTCCTTCATCACATAATCTTTGCCCTCGGAGCGCACCTTTCCCTTTTCGCGCGCGCCTGCGAGCCCGCCGCATTCGAGAAGCGTCTGCCATTCCACGACTTCGGCGCGGATGAATCCCTTTTCAAAGTCGGTATGGATCTTTCCCGCCGCCTGAGGCGCCTTGGTGCCGCGCGTGATCGTCCATGCGCGCGTTTCCTTTTCGCCCGCAGTGAGGTAGGAGATCAGCCCGAGCAGGGAATAGGATTTTTTGATGAGCTTGTCCAGCCCGCTCTCGGTCAGCCCGAATTCTTCGAGGAACATCGCGCGGTCCTCCTCGCTCATCTGCGAGAGCTCTTCTTCCGTCTTTGCGCAGATGACGAGCGTTTCCGCGCCGTGCTGTTTCGCATATTCCTTGACTTTGAGCACGTTGGGAAGTTCCTCTTCGCCCGGTCCCATCTCCATTTCCGAGATATTGCAGCAATAAATGACGGGTTTGGAGGAGAGCAGGAAAAGATTGTCGAGAAAGAGCTGTTCTTCGTCGGTGACGGAAAGGCTGTTGGCGGGATGTTCCGCTTCGAGGTGGGCGAGCAGTTTCCCGAGGAAGGCAAATTCCGCCGCCGCCGTCTTGTCCGAGCCGCCGCGCGCCGCATTTTTCACGCGGTCCATTCTCTTCTGCACCGCTTCGATGTCGGCGAGGATGAGTTCCAGGTTGATGGTCTCGATGTCGCGGACGGGGTCGATGGTGTTCTCGACGTGCGTGATGTTTTCGTCCTCGAAACAGCGCACGACGTGCACGATCGCGTCTACCTCGCGGATGTGCGAGAGGAACTTGTTCCCGAGCCCTTCGCCGCGGCTCGCGCCCTTGACGAGCCCCGCGATGTCCACAAATTCGATGACGGCGGGGGTGACTTTCTTGCTGTCGTAGAGGGCGGCGAGTTTTTGCAGCCGTTCGTCGGGAACGGCGACGACGCCCACGTTGGGTTCGATGGTGCAGAAGGGATAATTCGCGGCTTCCGCGCCCGCGTGCGTGATCGCATTGAAAAGGGTGGATTTCCCCACGTTGGGAAGTCCTACGACGCCTAATTTCATATCGTTTGTCTCCGTGATCGTTTTCCGCTCTATTATATAATATTCTTTGGAAATTGGCAAACTAATAATTTGCCAAAATGCAAAAAATGTGTTAGAATTGCTGTGTGAATTCAGGAAAATAAGGACGAATACTCATGGATTACAAACGTTACATTGCCGAACGCATTCCCGTCGAAGGCGTTTCCGCGAACGAGATCTGCGATCTGCTCGCCGTTCCGCCCGATCCGTCGATGGGGGACTATGCGTTTCCCTGCTTCCGCTTCGCGAAGATCCTGCGCAAGAGCCCTGTCGCGATCGCGGAGGAACTCAAAGCGAAGATCCCCGCGGACGAGGTGATCAGCGAGGTGAGCGCGGTCAACGGCTATCTCAATTTCAAGGTCAGCAAGGTCGGGCTTGCGGAAGGAACGCTCTCCCGCATCCTCAAAGAGGGCGCGAACTACGGTTCTTCCGATCTCGGCGCGGGAAAGACGATCTGTCTCGACTACTCTTCCGTCAACATCGCCAAGCCCTTCCACATCGGGCACCTCTCGACGACCGTGTTGGGCGGCGCGCTCTACCGTATCTTCAAGTATCTGGGTTACAACGCCGTCGGGATCAACCACCTCGGCGATTACGGCACGCAGTTCGGAAAGCTCATCTCCGCATACCGCCGCTGGGGCAACCGCGAGCTTGTGGAGCAGGGCGGCATCCGCGCGCTCAACGAACTTTACGTCCGTTTCCATCGCGAGGCGGAAGAGGATCCCGCGCTCGACGACGAGGCGCGCGCCTATTTCAAGCGCATCGAGGAAGGAGACGCGGAGTGCAACGAGCTGTTCGAGTGGTTCAAAAGGCTCACCTTGAAAGACGTGCAGAAGATCTACGACCTGCTCGACATTCATTTCGATTCGTATGCGGGCGAGAGCTTTTATTCGGACAAGATGCAGTCCGTCATCGACGAGTTGCGCGAGAAGGGACTGCTCGTGGAGAGCCGCGGCGCGCAGATCGTCGATCTGGAAGCCTACGGGATGCCGCCCTGCATCATCTTGAAATCGGACGGCTCCTCGCTCTACGCGACGCGCGACATGGCGGCGGCGATCTACCGCAAGAAGACGTACGATTTCGACAAATGCCTGTATGTCGTCGCTTATCAGCAGAACCTTCATTTCCGCCAGTTCTTCAAGGTGCTCGAACTCATGGGCAAAGAGTGGGCGAAAGACCTCGTCCACGTCGCTTACGGCATGGTTTCGCTGGAAGAGGGCGCCATGTCCACGAGAAAGGGCAACGTCGTCTTCCTCGAAGACGTCATCAACAAGTGCATCGAAAAGGCGTACCGCATCATCGACGAGAAAAATCCTTCCCTCGAAAACAAGGAAAAAGTCGCCGAACAGGTGGGCGTGGGCGCGGTCATCTTCGGCGCACTGTATAACAACAAGATCAAGGACATCACCTTCTCTTACGATAAGGTACTCAATTTCGAAGGGGAAACGAGCGTGTACGTGCAGTATACTTGCGCCCGCGCCGCTTCCGTGCTTTCCCGCGCGGAAGTGCCCGCTTCCTATGAGGTGCCGCAGCCGTGCGACGAGGAGGCGGAACTCCTGAAAGCGCTCGCCGAATTCCCCGATACGGTGAGATCGGCGGCAGAAAAATACGAGCCGAGCTATATCGCGCGCTACTGCGTGGACGTCGCGCAGAAGTTCAACAAATTCTACTTCGACTGCAAGATCTTACAGGCGGAAGAGGGCGTGCGCGGATTCCGTCTCGCGCTCACCGCGGCGACGCTGCAAGTTCTGAGAAACGCGCTTTCGCTGCTCGGCATCGGCGTACCCGAAAAGATGTGAGGTATATATGGTAAAAGCGGTTTTATTCGATCTGGACGGCACGCTGTTGGATACGCTGCCCGACATCAAAAAGACGATCAACGAAACGCTCCGCAAGTTCTCCTATCCCGAGATCACGCTGGAACAGACCAAGCGCTATGTGGGCGACGGGGCATATCAGCTCGTAGAGCGCGCGATGCCCGCGGATGCGCCGAATAAGGAAGAGTGTTTCGAATATTTCAAGGAGACGTACGCGAAGAGCGACAACTCGGAAACGCTCCTCTTCGAAGGGGAAATGCAGACGCTCGCGGAGCTCGCCGCGGCGGGCGTGAAGCTGGGCGTGGTCACCAACAAGCCGCAGGGTGCCACCGTCGCCGTCTGCAAGCAGTTTTTCTCCGAGATCCCGTTCTCGTTTATCGCGGGCGATTCGGGGGACTTCCCTTGCAAGCCCGATCCCACGCTCGCGCTCTATGCGGCGCTCAGGATGCAGGTCGCTCCCGCCGACTGCGCTTTCGTCGGGGACGGCGAAACGGACGCGCAGACCGCCATCCGCGCGGGGATG
The DNA here is from genome assembly GCA_944336975.1 of uncultured Clostridia bacterium. Lineage (GTDB taxonomy): Bacteria > Bacillota > Clostridia > Christensenellales > Borkfalkiaceae > Gallimonas. The sequence continues at coordinate 22,909 of CALVLH010000005.1, read as the reverse complement.
TACGGTGTCTCCTGCCTGTGGGGGTACCGCACGGAAGAACAGCTCCGCGCCGCCGGGGCGACGCGCTTCGTGCATTCCTTTGCCGAGCTGAAAAATCTTTTGGGAAAACTTTAATCAATATAGTGAATACCTATTGATATTCAGTCTTAATTATGCTATAATGCAGAAAATCGATCAAGGAGATTACTATCATGAAAAGATGTGCTGTATGCGGCGAAATCGTCGCGGACGATGTAGAAGTATGCCCCGTTTGCAAGGCGAAGAAGTTTGTTCCCATCGAGGAAGGCGGATTTGCCTGCGAACATCACGTGGGCGACGGCAAAGTGGACGACAAGGAGATCATGGACGGTCTTAAAGCCAACTTCGAGGGCGAATGCACCGAAGTGGGGATGTATCTCGCGATGGCGAGAGTCGCGGACAGAGAGGGGTATCCCGAAGTCGCGCAGGCTTACAGAGAATACGCATGGCAGGAAGCGGAGCACGCGGCGAAGTTCGCGGAGTTGCTCGGCGAAGTCGTGACCACGTCCACCAAGAAGAACCTCGAGATGAGAGTCGCGGCGGAAACGGGCGCTTGCGCGGGCAAGCTGGCTCTTGCAAAGCGCGCGAAGGAACTGGGTTTCGACGCGATCCACGACACCGTTCACGAAATGGCGAAAGACGAAGCGCGCCACGGCGCAGGCTTCGCGGGACTTCTCAAGAGATTGTTCTGAGGATCGGGCGTATGCCCGGCGGGGCGGGAATGCTTCGCCGACGGCGCCGATCGTAGCAATAGGAAAAAACGCATCCCAAAAACGGGATGCGTTTTTTATTTGTTCGGCGATTTTTTGTTCTGACTGCCGCCACGGCGAGAGCCTTTTTCCGATCTTTTCCCGCAGGACGCCCGCGTGTCGCACGGCTTGCCGTAAAAATTTACTTTATCAAAAAATAAAAAACTTATTGCAAACGAAAAGAAAACATGATAAAATAAGGATAAGAACTCTAAGGAGGGGGAAAATGAAGAAGAACTTTTTCAGCGCGTTGGCAGCGGTGCTCGTTTCGGGCGTTATGTTGGCGGCGGCGGGTTGTGCGCCTACGGCAAAGGCGTTTGATTCGCCCGACGCGACGCTGTCCGTGAACGGAGAAACGGATACGACCGACGCGCGCAACATCATTTCGGATACGCTTTTCGGCGTGTTCCTGGAAGACATCAACTATGCATCTTACGCCATGGACGACAATCTCGTCGCGAACGGTCTGTTCGAAGCGACGACGATGAGCCATTGGCAGATCGCGAACGGCGCCTCCATTTCCCGCAACGAAACGGGCGGCGTGAGCGGCGGTTGCGCGACGGTGAGCATCGGACAGCACGACGGCTCCGTCATCAACACGGGCTTTGCGCCCGCGCCCATGGCGGTGGAAAAAGGCGTGGAATATAACTTCTCGGCGTTCATCAAAGCGACCGATTACGACGGAAAGGTGACGATCAGCGTCCGCAATCAGCAGAAAGCGTTGGCGCAGGCGGAGATCACCGTCTCGCAAAGCGAAGAATGGGTAAAATATTCCGCGGTTCTCAAAGCGACGGAGACTGCCGACGAGGGACTTTCCCTGTATCTCACGTTTGCGGAGTCGGGCAGTCTCGATCTGGACGGCGTGGCGCTGGAAACGACGGACAGCACGGTCGGCATCAAAAACTATATGTATGAGCCCGTCAAAGAGCTTTCCCCCAAATTCGTGCGCTTCCCCGGCGGATGCGTCATCGAGGGCAAGAATATGGACAGCACCTACGATTGGAAAAATTCCATCGGAGTCGGCGAGGACGGAAAGGCGACGGAACTGACGTATACGTCGGTCGCCGCGGACGGGACGAGCCAAACGGTGACGACGACGGGCGAGCCTGTCACGCGCACCCCGAATACCGACATCTGGCAGGTGGGAAGCAATTACTATCAGATGGAATACGGCATCGGGTTCTATGAATATTTCCTGTTGTGCGAATCGCTCGGCGCGAGCGCGATCCCCATTCTCAACTGCGGCATCGCGTGCATGATCCAGAGCAACGGCGCAGATCTGCCCGGCAGAAACGGAAACGGGGCGGAGGACTACATTCAGGACGCGCTCGACCTCGTGGCGTTTGCGATCGGCGATCCCGATTCCACGGACGAGAACGAGGCATATTGGGCGTCCGTGCGCGCGGCGATGGGGCATGAAGAGCCGTTCGATATGCACTATGTCGGCATCGGCAACGAGCAGTGGGGCAGATACTTCGATCGCTATGAGATGTTCATCGAGGCGTTCAAGGAAGCTGCGGAAAGCAACCCTCTTTACGGAAAAGTCGAGCTCATTGTCGGGAACGGCGCGGTGTTTACCGATACAGAGACCAACGGATCGGGCGGTCTTGCCCGTTTGGAAGCGCTCGCATATCAGGCGGCGGGGAAGATCGAGAAGGTGTCCGAGTATGGCGTGCATGACCACCACTACTACATGAATTACACCGATTTCCTCAAAAATACCGACCATTATGATTCGTACAGCCGCGAAGAGAACACGCGTTACGACGTGTTCGTGGGCGAATACTCCGCGAATCAGACGTCGGGAGCGTTCAGCACCAAGAACAACAGCTGGATGACCGCGTTGTCCGAGGCGGCGTACATGACGGGATTGGAGCGGAACGGCGACGTCGTCAAACTGGCGGCTTACGCGCCCATGTACGGGTGCGTGGATTCCTCGCTCAATCAGTGGGCGGTGGATATGATGTACTTCACCAACACCGAACTCGTGCGCTCCGCGAACTATTACGTTCAACAGATCTTCATGCTCAATCAGGGCAAATATCTGATGGAGAGCGAGCTCGCGTATGCGGACGGCATGGAAAGCACGTTCAAGATCGTCGGCGCGTCCAACGCGATCGTCGATAAGCTTTACACGGTCGCGAGCACGGACGGCGAGACAGGCGATCTCATCATCAAGATCGTCAACGCCAGCCCCGAAGATATCCGCATCAACATCGAGCTTTCCGACGTCTCCGTCGCAGGGAACGCCGTCGTCACCGAACTTCAAAGCGACGATTCCGAAGCGGTCAATCAGCTCGGAGACATCGTGATTTCGCCCAAGACGAGCGAACTCAAAGTCGGCGGCACGTTCGGATACCTGTCCATGTGTTACAGCGTGACCGTCATCCGTATCCCCGTCAAATAATCGCACGGGAGAATGTGAAGCAAATAAAACCCCCGCCGCGAATGCGGCGGGGGTTTTACGTATTGGAGAGTAAAAGCAAACGGCTGGGACCGTCCGCTTTCGGGCAAAGATCAGGAAGACGCGGCTTTCAGCTCAAACGCGGCGAAATAAGGATCGCGGGAAACTTCGTCCACGATCGCCTCCGCCATGACGCGCTGTCCGCGTTCGTTGAGGTGGATGCCGTCTTCGCACAGAAGCTCGCGCATATCGTTCTTCCAGAGGAACCGGGAGCGGATGTCCGCAAGGGAACAGCCGTTCGTCAGCGCGAATTTAGTCAGCATGAGGGAGAAAAATTCCTGATGCCGGTAGATGTTCGCGATGTCTTCTTTCAAAAAGGACATCACGCGCTCAGGATCGTATTTTTCCGCGATATATTTGCGAAAATATTCCTCCGAATCGAGCGGGGGAAGGTTGAGGATCATCACATGGACGCCGCGGCTTTGCAACAGCGAGACGTTCTCTTTGAGCAGTTCGAAAAATTCGGCGGGCGTCGTTGCGGAGGTGTGCGCTTCGGAAGGAGTGTGCTGAACGCTGTTCCAGTCGAAGCTGCAATCGTTTCCGCCGATGCAGAATACCGCGAGGTTGTTTTCCGCTTCGTCGATCCTGCGAAGATACCGCTGTACGAGCTGACGGTCGTTGATGCGGCGGAGCGTCTGTCCGAACTGCGCCATGTTTTCGATGCTCACGTTATAGTGACGTTCGAGAAGGGCGATCACGTTGTCCTGCGCGACCTGATAGCGGTTATCGCGAAAGACGATCCCTTTGGCGATGGAATCCCCGAAAACCGTGATTTTAAGGTTTTTTGCCATATCGTGTTCCCTCCTTTTTTGTATTTATGCCGCTCTTCGCGTCGACTCGCGGCAGGCATTGCCGCATTGCTGACAGGGCGTTGCCTGTCGCCTTTCTTGAAGCGCTCGGGCATTCCCGAAATCATTGCGGGCGGCTCGTCGTCTTGCATTGGCTCGCGGCAGGCGTTGCCGATTTGTGAGCGGGGCGTTGCCTGTCTGCCGTTCCGCGGCGGCGCGGCGGTCTTGTTTGCCGCTACGCCTTTATTGTAGCCATGTTTGTCGGAAATTACAACCTACTGTTGGAAAATTTGCCTCTACGTGTGATTTTTTACGCAGTAGAGTAAAAAACGGCCGCTCTACTCACAGTAGAGCGTTGACATTTCCCGAAATAACGCTATAATAGAAGTATGGAAGAACAGGATAAATTGGCGGCGACCATCGGGAAAAATCTGACGCGCCTGAGAAAGATGGCGAACATGACGCAACTCGAACTCGCCGAAAAACTCAATTATTCGGACAAATCCGTTTCCAAGTGGGAACAGGGCAACGGCATCCCCGACGTTCGCATCCTCGTGCAGATCGCCGAACTGTACGGCGTCACGCTGGACGACCTCGTGTGCGAACACACGGGGGAGAAGGTCATGCCCAAGAGCACGAAAGCGCGCCAAAGGCTGCTTACCATTCTGCTGTCGTCGGGCTTGTGCTGGCTGGTCGCCGTGGTCGTGTTCGTCGGGATCGGCATTTTTGCGCCCGCGTTCGAATATGCGTGGCTGGCGTTCGTTTACGCCGTCCCCGCGACCGCGATCGTGGTGCTCGTGTTCAGTTGCGTCTGGCATTATAAGTGGGTGCGCATCGTGTCCGTTTCCGTGCTCGTATGGAGCGTTCTCGCCTGCATCTATTTGAGTTGTCTTCAATACAATGTCTGGCTGATCTTTCTGATCGGCATCCCGTTGCAGATCCTCGCGCTTTTCTTTTTCGTCTGGCGGAAAAAGGCGCATTTCAGGGATTGAAGCGGGCGGGAGCGCTGTGCTCCCAAGAGGACCGCGCCCGCGACGGGCGCAGTTTTTGAGTACGGGCAACCGTACGCGGAGGTCGTTCATGGAAATCAAAAAAGTACGCCGCAAGAAAAAGGCGGCACGCGTGCTGACGTGGGTCAGCGCCGCCGTCATCCTCGCCTGCATGGCGGGGTTGCTGATCGGGCTGGTGATGATGGGAACGGGCGGCGACAGCGCATGGCGAGACAGCCTGTTTCTCATCCTGTGCGGGGGATGCCTCGCCGGGCTTTTGCTTGCCGCGCTCGCGAGCGTGGGATTGTATCGCCTGTCGGAAAAATACGAAGCGCAGGAGAGCGATTTAAGGGAACTCGCCGTTTCCGAACGCAGTTTCTTTGCGGGAGATAAACTGCTCGCCACCTTCGACGAACAAGGCGTGCGCTTTCATGCGGAAGAGGGGAACGAACGTTACGCGAAAACGGACATCCGCGTTCCTTATGCGGAGATGAAGGTGTATTCCGTCGTCACCCGCCGTTCCCCCAAGGCGAAGGGGGAAGCGATCGTCCTGCTCGAGATCCCGTCCCGTTTTTTCGCCGCAAAGAAGGAAAAACAGAACGAATCGCAGCCCGCGCTCATCCGTCTGGACGGAAAGGAGCGGCTGATGGCGACGCTAGATCGGTTCGGCGTGGAGCGTTTCGGGCTCAGACACGGGGAGGAGCCGACGTGCCCGTTCAAGGCGGCGTTTTGCGTATCCGTACCCGAAAAACAAAAGCGCGACCGCGCCGTCATGGGCGTGGCTGGCGGCGTATTCGCCATCGTGGCGGGCGTGGTACTCGCATTTTTGGTCAACAGTTCGGCGGGGATCGCCATCGCCTGTCTTGGAGTCATGTTTGCGGTGCATTCCGCCTACGCCGCAGCGACGGCAAAAAACGTCTTTGCCGTCTCGGAAACTGGCTTTTATTGGAAAGACGTCAACCGTTACGACAGGATGTTCCTCTATGCCGACGAGGTCGGAAAGATCCGCACGGCGGAACGCGAAGGTCGCACGTTCGTCGAGTTCGACTGCCTTTACGCGAGCTATTATTTCCCCGACGTCGGCGGGCTGTATGAGCGGTTGTGCGGGATGTTCCCCGACAAGTGCGAGGAGAAAAAATGAGCGCAAGGGAGATCGTTATCCACGGCGTGTACCGCCATTTCAAGGGAAATCTCTATTATGTGGAGGATGTCGCGGAACACACGGAGACGGGGGAATCGCTCGTCGTGTACCGCGCCTTATACGGGGAGCGCAAACTGTATGCGCGGCCGCTCTCCATGTTTTTATCCCCCGTGGACAGGGAGAAATATCCCGACGCGAACCAGGAATATCGCTTCGAGCCGCTCGGTTGACGGCGACGGGGCGGAAAGAGCGAGGACGGAGCCATGCTTTGCAAGAACTGCGGGAAAAATCCCGCGCAAAAATACGTCATCAAATCGGACGGCAGGGAGCGGCAGGTATTTTTGTGCCGCGCCTGTTATGAAAAGCTGTACGGGGAAGCGGACGAAGCGGATTTCTTCACGTCGCTGATGGGCGGCATGGGGGAGGCGGCGGAGGCCGCCTGTCCCGTATGCGGCACGACGCTCGAAGATTTCCGCGCGACGGGGCTTCTGGGGTGCGCGCACTGTTATACGGCGTTTCGCGAGGAGATCACGCCGACCGTCCGCAGGATCCAGGGCAAAACGCGGCACGAGGGCAAAGTTCCCGAAACGGCGGCGGGCGAGAAATATGAACTTGTGCGCGAACTCGTGCGCGAGCAGGATCGTCTGAAAGGGGAGTTGGAACGCGCCATGCGCGAGCGGGATTTCTCCGCCGCGGAAAAGCTCAAAGAACGGTTGCGCGAGATCAATCATAAATTATATCGGGGGAGCGGCGCATGAAACTCTCTTACGACACGGTGGTCGTATCCACCCGCATCCGCCTGGCGCGGAATTTTGCCGATTATCCCTTCCCCAATCGCCTGAAAGACGTGAAAAAGGCGCGGGAGATCGTACAGCTCATCGCTTCCGAGCTCAATCACACGGATACTTTCGATCTCTATTACATGAACGCCATTTCGGACGAGAGGGCGGCGTTTCTCAAAGAGCGGTATCTCATCAGCCGCGACCTCATCGCCAACCGTCCCATTTCCGCGGCGTTCGTCTCGCGCGACGAGAGTATTTCGATCATGATCAACGAGGAGGACCATGTCCGCGAGCAGTACTTCCTGAAGGGTTTCGAATTGCGCAAGGTCTACGAGCGCATCTCGGGGATCGACGACATCATCTCCGAATCCATTCCCTTTGCGTTCGATCCCGAATTCGGGTATCTGACCGCCTGCCCGACCAATCTCGGCACGGGATTGCGCGCTTCCGTCATGATGTTCCTGCCCGCGCTCACGCGGTGCGATCTTATCCGCAAGACGCTTCCCACCCTTACCCGCCTCGGGCTGACCGTACGCGGACAGTACGGCGAGGGGAGCGGCGCGGAAGGGGAAATGTATCAGATCAGCAACGAGGTGACGCTCGGGCGTTCGGAAGAGGAGATCCTCTCCGAAGTGGAAGACGCCGTGCGCACGATCACCGAGTTTGAGCTGCGCGAGCGGGAAAAGATGCTCTGTGCGGACGAGATCGGAGTCAAGGACAGGGTGTTCCGCGCGTACGGCATCCTGACCAACTGCAAGAAGATGGACGCGCAGGAATTTGTCTCGCTCATGACCGAAGTCAAACTGGGCGTGGTCACGGGCATTTTCAGCGGGAACATGGAAGATCTGGATCAGCTCATCGTCGCGATGCGTCCCGCCAACATCAACCGCCTCAACGGCGGGCCGCTGTCCGCGGAAGAACAGGCGGTCTACCGCGCGGAATATGCGGGCAAGGCGCTCAGCAGAATGGAGCTTCTCAACGGGAGGTAACAGTTTTGGATATTACGTCGAATTTCTCCGACCATCTTCACCGCGCGGTCGAGATCGCCAAAGAAACGGCAAAGCTGTACGGCACGGCTTATGTCGGCAGCGAGCATATCCTGTACGGCATTTTATGCGTGCCCGAAAGCGCGGGGGGCAAAGCGCTCGTCGCGGCGGGCGTCAAGCTCTCCGCATACAAGCAGGCGTTCAAGCGTTCTCTCAACCACAACGCCAAAATCGCGGGACTGTTCACGCCCCGCACCAAGAGCCTGTTCGAACTTGCCGTGGAGTTTTCCATGGAGCACGCCGAATATAAGCCGCTCACGGGGACGGAGCACATGCTGCTCGCCATCCTGGAGATGAACGAGTGTCTGGCAGTCGAACTGCTGTACGGCCTGGGCATCGACGTGAAAGCGCTCTATCAGAAGGCGTGCGAACTGACGGCGCACGCGCAGGAAGAGGACTATCGTCCCGCTCAGCCGTTCTCTTATCTTTCGGCGGGCGGCGCCGCATCATCCTCCGAGCCTCCGCAGATCGGGGAGGAACTGCTCGAATTCGGGACGGATCTTACCCGCCGCGCACGCGAGGGCAAGCTGGATCCCGTCATCGGCAGGCGGAAGGAGATCGAAAAGGTCGTGCAGATCCTTTCCCGCCGCACCAAAAACAATCCCGTGCTCATCGGCGAGCCGGGCGTGGGAAAGAGCGCGGTCGTCGAAGGGCTGGCGCAGGCGATCGTTTCGGGCGAAGTCCCCGAGCTTTTGCGCGGCAAGATCGTGTTTTCCCTCAACCTTCCCAATCTCGTCGCGGGCGCGCGCTATCGCGGCGACTTCGAGGAACGGCTGAAAAACGTCATGGACGCGTTGCTCCGCAACAAACACGTCATCCTGTTCATCGACGAGATCCACATGATCGTCGGCGCGGGCAGTTCTTCCGAGAACAATATGGACGCGGCGAACATCTTGAAACCAATGCTCGCCCGCGGCGAAATGCAGACGATCGGCGCGACCACGCTGGACGAATACCGCAAATACATCGAAAAGGATCCCGCGTTGGAGCGCAGATTTACGCCCGTCATCGTCGAACAGCCGAGCGTGGAGGACGCGATCGTCATCCTGCGCGGGCTCAAAGACAAATATGAGGCGCACCATAACGTCATCATCACCGAAGAGGCGATCGAGGCGGCGGCAAGCCTGTCTGACCGATACATCACCGACCGCTTTCTGCCCGATAAGGCGATCGATCTCATCGACGAGGCAGCGTCCCGCGCGCGGCTCAATTCCTATAACGGGCCGAGTGAACTGCGCGAGCTGGAGGATAAGATCGCGAGACTCAACGCAGAGCGGGGCAAGGAAGCGAGGTGGAAAAACGATACCCGCGTACAGGAACTCTCCGCGCAGATTTCCGCGTTGCAGGACCGCGCCCTCAAACTCAAACGGGAGTGGTATAACCGCCGCACGTCGACGCATCTTTCCATCGGGAAAGAGGACATCGCCGAGATCGTCAGCGACCGCACGGGCGTGCCCGTCGCGCGGTTGACGGAAGCGGAGAGCGAGCGGCTCATGCACCTCGAAGAGGAGCTTCACGCGCGTATCGTGGGGCAGGAAGAGGCGGTCAGCGCAGTCGCCAAAGCCATCCGCCGCGCCCGCGCGGGGCTCAAAGAGCCGAACAAGCCCATCGGCTCCTTCATCTTCGTCGGTCCCACGGGCGTGGGCAAGACCGACCTTTGCAAGGCGCTCGCGGAAGCGCTGTTCGGCGACGAGCGACTGATGGTGCGCCTGGACATGTCCGAATATATGGAAAAATACTCGGTCTCCCGCCTCATCGGCGCGCCCCCGGGATATGTCGGGTACGACGACAATCAGGGCGGACAGCTCACCGAGCGCATCCGCCGCAAACCCTATTCGGTGGTGCTCTTCGACGAGATCGAAAAGGCGCATCCCGACGTGTTCAACATCCTCTTGCAGATCCTCGACGACGGCAGACTCACCGACAGCCGCGGCAGGGTGGTATCCTTCAAGAATACGGTGATCATTCTGACCTCCAACGTGGGCGCGCATCAGGTGCGCGAGACGGCGGCGCTCGGTTTCGGCGCCGATTCGGGAAACGATTACGACGAGATGAAGGAGGACATCAACTCCGCGCTCCGTTCGCAGTTCCGTCCCGAATTTCTCAATCGCCTCGACGACGTCATCATCTTCCATAAGCTCACCCGAGAGGACGCTTCTCGCATCTGCGGCAAGATGCTCGAAGGGCTGAAAAAACGCCTTCAGGAGCGCGGATTGCTCATCAAGGTCAGCGAGCGGGCGAAAAACAAGCTGGTGGACGAAGGGTACAGCGAACAATACGGCGCGAGACCGCTCAAAAGAGTCATCCGCAAACTGGTCGAAGATCGGCTCTCCGAAGAGATCCTGCTCGGTCACGTTCGCGCGGGACAGACCGTCATCGTCGACGAACGCGACAACGAACTCGTATTCAGCGAGGAGTGACGCGAGGAATGATCGAATACAAAAAATAAATGCGCCCCGCGCTTTGCAAAGGCAAAGCGCGGGGCGCTTTCGTCATGCGGGAGCCAAACGGGAACGGGCGTTTTTGTCATGCGGGATAACGAAAAAGCCGCCGCGCAATTCGCGCGGCGGCGGGTTTGTCATAAACAGCCGATTTCTCTGGAGGGGCGGGATCGTGCTCCTTTCAGGGCGATCGGAGAAGGGGCGGGGTCAATCTTCCTGCAAAAACCGCGACATCAGCTCATAGCCGTGGGCGAACGAAAGCCCCGTCTTCTTTGCGCTCTCCTCGTCGTAGACTGCCGCGCCGTTGCCTTCGGACTTTGCGCTGCGGTAGAGCAGGAAGGGCACGGGATCGCTCGTATGCGTCTTTCTGGCGATGGGGGTGGGGTGATCGGGCAAAACGAGCATGGAAAACTCCTCGCCCGCCGCGCACAGGCGGTCGGCGACCGTCTTTGCCACGCCGTCCACCTGCGAAATGGAATAGACCTTCTTTTCCACGTCGCCGTGGTGTCCGCATTCGTCGGGCGCTTCCATGTGCACATACACGAAATCCAGCCCCGAAAGGAGCGCATCCGCCGCGGCGTTTGCCTTGCCCCGGAAGTTCGTATCCCAGTTTCCCGTGATGTCAGGGACGTCGATCACGCGCATATCCGCGAGGATGCCCAGCCCTTTCACGAGATCGACGGCGGAGATGACGCCGCCCTTTTTTCCGTACAGTTCCGCAAAGGGGCGCAGGCGGGGTTTGGTGCCTTCTCCCCAGAACCACACGGAATTTGCGGGATTCTTGCCCGCCGCTTTTCTGGCGCGGTTGACGGGGTGATCCGTAAGGATCGCCTGCGAGCGCTTCATCATGTCGAGGAACGCTTCCGCGCCTTCGCCCTTGGGCAGGTACTGCCCGATCTTTTTATCGGAAATGTCGTGCGGGGGCGTGAGGAGATGTCCCGTATTCCCGTGATCGACGACGAGACAGTGCCGATAGGAAATGCCCGCGTACAGGGTAAAGGGCGGACGGTCAAATTCCGCTTTGAGCGCCCCGATGAGTTGCCGCGCCTCTTCCGTGGAGATCTCGCCCGCGGAATAGTCGAGCATGGTCTTGTCGGCGTAATCTTCTTCGTCGGAGAGGGTGACGAGATTGCAGCGCAGGGTGACGTCGGTATCTTTGAGGGGAATGCCGATGGACGCCGCTTCGAGCGGGGAACGCCCCGTATAGAAACGGGCGGGATCGTATCCCATTACCGAGAGATTGGCGACGTCGCTTCCGGGCGCAAACCCGTCGGGGACGGTGCGCAGGGTGCCGATCTCGCTTTTGTCTGCGATCAAGTCAAAAAAGGGGGTATCTGCGAGTTGCAGGCAGGTCTTGCCTCCGTATTCGGGCATGGGGTATCCCGCCATGCCGTCGCCGAGGATGACAACGTATTTCATTTCTTGCTCCTTATTCGTTCAGATTCCAGTCGACGGGCGCGATGCCGTGCGAGCGGAGATATTCGTTCGTCTTGGAAAAGTGTCTGCACCCGAAAAATCCGTTGTAGGCGGATAAGGGAGAAGGGTGCGCGCATTGCAGGATGAGGTGTTTGCTCTGGTCGATGAGGGAGACCTTTCTCCGCGCGTTTCCGCCCCAGAGCAGGAATACGAGATGTTCTTTCTGTTCGCTCAGAAGGGAGATGACAGAATCGGTGAACCAGCTCCAGCCGCAGTTGGCGTGCGAGTTTGCCTCGTGTGCGCGCACGGTGAGCGCGGTGTTCATCAGCAGAACGCCCTCCTTCGCCCATTTGGTGAGGTCGCCCGTCCGCGGCGGTTTGTATCCGAGGTCGCTTTCCAGCTCCTTGAAGATGTTTTCCAGCGACGGCGGTTTGGGCACGCCTTCGCGCACGGAAAAACAGAGTCCGTGCGCCTGCCCCTCGTTGTGGTAGGGATCCTGTCCCAACAGCACGACCTTCACGTCGCGGAAGGGCGTGAAGCGGAAACAGTTATACAGGTCGTACATATCGGGATAGACGGTATGCGTGCTGTATTCCTGAATGAGGAAACGGCGGATCTTCTGATAGCGCTCGTTCGAAAACAGGGGCGCGAGCGGCTGATTCCAATCTCCGAGGTCAACCATGGAGCGCCTCCAGAATGCCGAGATACGCCGCGCATTCGCGCTTGGCGTCTTCCAGATCGTGTTCGAGGTAATTTCCGCACTCTTCGCGCCTGTTCCCCGGCACTTCGGTGAAAGTAAGCGCGGTTTTCAGGCTTTCGACGAGCAGGGCGCGGACTTCCTCTTCGTCCATATTCACGGTCAGAAGGTAAAATCCCGTGCGGCAGCCCATGGGACCGAAATAGATGATGTCGTCCTTTTTTTCGCTGTTGCGGAGCACGGTCGCGAGCAGGTGCTCGATCGTGTGCAGCGCTTTGGGCGAGATATAATCGCCCGCGTTAGGTTTTTTGAAGCGCAGATCGAAGGTGGTCACGCCGTGCATCTGCATGGAGATATACAGCCCCTGTTTCAGTTCGTCGTGATTTTTGGAAAAGGAGGGGATGCGTTCCATTAGCCGATCGCCTCCATGATCTCTTTCAGGCTCGCTTTGAGGTTGAGGAGCGCCTTGGCGCGGTTGGCGAGATACTGATCGGTCGTGCTCCCCGCGCCGTACACGTCGGAGATCGCCTTGACCGAACAGCAGGGAACGCCTGCATACTTGCACACCTGCGCGATCGCCGCGCCCTCCATGTCGCGGATGTCCGCGCCGAGGGAGAGGAGCAGATCGTGATCGGCGGCGGAGTCGTTGAAGCGGTCTCCGCTCGCAAGCGTGCGCGCGGGACAGTCGATCTTCAGCGCGTGAAGAGGGAGCATATTGTCCTCCTCGCCGTCCAAGGTGCCCACCTTTCCGCCGTTGAGCTGTACGAGGTCGAAATCGTATTGCACCGCTCTGTCGATGCGGTAGACTTCGGTCAGTTCGGTGCGCGAATGCAGTCCGCCCGCCACGCCGAAATTGAGCACGACGTCCGCGCCCTTTTCCAGCACCGCGCAGGTGCCCGCCGCGGCGTTGACTTTGCCTACGCCGCAAACGCATAACATGAGTTGTTTTCCGAACGCGCTGCCCGTATAGAGCGGTTTCCCGTGCACGGTCGCGATGTTTTCGATCTCCATATTGTCGAGGAGGACGTCCGCCTCGATGTCCATTGCAATGACGACGCCGATCATAGTGATGCCTTTCCTTTTTTGCGCGGGCGTTCCCGCGCGGATTTTTTCATATTATAACAATTTTTTTGCAAAAACGCAACGGTTGGAATAATGCTTTGCGAAAATGTCGATGATTCTTTCGGAGGAATGTTATGAACCCTTTTGAATGTAAACCAAAAAAAATCGAACAGTTTCTTGCGCCGCGCGAGATGAGCGCGAGAGCGTACGACAAGAACGAAGTCGATCCCTACACGCGCCTGCGCGTCATCCTCACCAACGGCGCGGAGTTTGAATCGGTGCGTTTTTCGCACGCTTTTTCCAGATGCTGTCCCAATAACGAGGTGCGCCGTGCGCTCGCGCTCCTTCGCCGCGGGGAACAGTTGCAACAGAAGCGGATCGCCGACCTTAAACCGGGGAACGAAAGCGTGCTCGAACACACCATCGGATATGAACAGCTCGCCGTCGATCTCACGGCGATCCTCGCGCAGAAAGAGCTCAATTCCTATGTCAAAAAACAGCTCGATTTCGCGCTGTTGGAGGATTTCGATCACCTGTACCGCTACGCCGATCTCATGGAGCTGGAAAAGCGGGGCGATCCCGCGCGGCTGGTGGGCGATTATACGGAGATCATGCCGGGGCGCCCGACCGTCGCCGAATTCCGTCATCCCTTTGACGATGTGCGCTTTTATTTCAACGGTGCGCTCAACGATCTCAACACGAAGCTCGCCGTCAACATCATCACGGCGGCGGAACAGCAGACGATGAACTTCTACATGAACGTCGCCAACACGCATCCCACGCCGCTCGGCAGGCGGCTGTTCCGCGAGATCTCCCTCATCGAGGAACAGCACGTCACGGGATACGGCTGTCTGAAAGATCCCTGCGCTTCCCTGTGGGAAAACCTCGTCATGAACGAGTACACCGAATGCTATCTCTATTATTCTTGTTATGAAGACGAGACGGACAGCGACATCAAAAAGGTATGGGAAATGCACTTCGAAGAGGAAGTCGCGCACCTGCACGAGGCGGTGCGGCTCATGCAGACGTACGAGGGCAAGACATGGCAACAGATCTTCCCTTCGGGCGGAGAGTTCCCCGAACTGCTCCGCTTCACTTCGCAGAAGGATTATGTGCGCGAAGTGCTCAAATCCGTACGTCTGACGGGAGTGGAAGAGGGATTCGAGGAAGTAGATCGCCTGCCCGACGGTTTCCGCTTTTTCTCCTATAATAAAAAGGCGGTCGGAAATCCGAACCGCGCCCCTTCTCACGAAGTCATTGCAAAGACGATCGCGGCGATGGGAGAGGACTGGAGACTGACTGACGCGCCGCATCCGATCGCCGCGCTGGACGGACGGAAAGAGGACAACACCGAGACGGGCAGAGTCAAGGGAAAATGAGCGGAACTGCGCACTTGCGCACCTGCGCGCCCGCGCATGACAAGGAGCGCGCAGGGGGACGCAGGAACGCGCGACCATTCGCAACGAACGCCGCGCCCCGCAGACATTTTGTCTGCGGGGCGCCTCTTTTTTACAGGAAAAATGCTTTCCGCGCTTGAAAAACGGGGCGGGATACGCTATAATAGACGGTGAGATCCCGAACAAGGGGAGAAACGAATGAAGATCAAATGGTACGGGACGGCGTCGCTCCTGCTCGAAGGGGGCGGGACGCGTATCCTCGTCGATCCCTATCTGAAAAAATACAATCCGTCTCTGCCGCGCGTGCCGCTGGAAGAGGCGGGGAGTGCGGACGCGGCGGTCATCACGCATCCGCACGTCGACCATTTTGCCGACATCGGCACGTTTTTGCAGGCGGGACTGCGGTGCGTTTATGTCTCCGAAAACGGCATCCAGCACGCGAAGGAGAGCGGGATTCCCACGGACGCGATGAACGCGCTCGAACGCAACGCGAGTTTTCGCGTTGGGGAGATTTGCGTGCGAACCTACTATACCAAACATTGCTCGTTCGACGCCGCGACGGTGCTTTCCGTGCTGTTCAGCCCGCGCACCTGGCTGCAATTCGGGAAGGGCGTTCGCGTTTTGCGCGACGCGCGGAAATTTCCGCTCGACGACGATACGCTTGCGCTGGAATTTTCGCACGGCGGCAAGCGAGTGTTCGTGCTCGGTTCCGCTGCGCTGGACGAAAATACCGAATACCCGCAGGGCGCCGATCTGCTGGTGCTGCCCTATCAGGGCAGGGCGGGCATGAACCGCTATATTCAGCCCATCCTGCGCACGCTGGCGCCAAAAAGGGTGATGATCGATCACTTCGACGACGCATTCCCGCCCATTTCTCATGCGGTGAGCACAAAAAAATTTTTGCCCTCCGTGCAGGCGAATTTCCCCGAGATGCAGGCGTTCATCCCCGTCGAAAACGAGTGGTATGAGGTCTGAACGCTATAATTCTCTTATGGTCATCGTTTCCGCATGGCTGACACAGACGCAGAACAGAACGTCTCCGACGCGATGACGCAAAATCCGACAGGGGACCTTCTTTTTGTCGTGATACAGGGTGCCGTCCTTGTATTCGAGCGAAGGGAGATCTGCGGCGAGCGAGCTGCCGCGCAGTTTGACGTACGCTTCCTTTGCCGTCCACAGAGAGTAAAAATCCTCCTTGCGTTCGGCATCGGTCAGGCGGTTGAGGAGAGAAGGGCATTCCCGTTTCTGTTCCGATTGGATGTCGAGCCCCACTTCCTCTTCGCAGATCGCCACGGCGGTGATCCCGCCGCTGTGCGATAGATTGAAATATACGCGGTTGTCTGCGAGGTACGGCTTCCCGTGCTCGTTCCGACGATAGACGGGCTCTTCGATGCCGAAGTACTTGCGCAGGATTTCCGTAACAAAGTCACTGCTCTTTACTTGGGAGACGGTGTAAAATAGATCGAGCTTCATGATCAGATTATAACATAAAAAAAGGAGTTTGTAAATTTTATGACGAGAGCGGAACGCGCAAGAGAAAATTTCAAAAGCGGACTCAACTGTTCGCAGTCGGTATTATTGGCGTTTTCGGAAGATACGGGGCTTGCGGAGGATACGGCAAAGGCGATCAGCCGTCCTTTGGGAGGCGGCATGGGCAGGCTTCGGCAGACGTGCGGCGCGGTGTCGGGCGCGGCGCTTGCTTCGGGTTTGCTCTTTCCCGAATTGAGCAAATCGGAGGCGTATGCGCTCGTGCAGGAGATCGCGCGCCGTTTTACCGCGCGGAACGGGAGCATCAACTGCGGGGAACTGCTCACGGGCGTAGGGGTGAAGGCGGAAACTTCTCCGCAGGCGGAAGCGCGTACGGCGGAATATTATAAAAAACGCCCCTGTGCCGAGCTCGTGTACGACGCGGCGGAGATCCTCGAACAGATCTGCGCGGAACGCGGCAGGCTTTTGCCGTCCGAATGAGCGCACGCAAGCGGGAATTTCATAGAAAATAAAAGCGGCCGCCCGCCCTTTCAAAGTGAAAGGGCGGGCGGTTTTGCCGTTGCGGGAACCTTCCGTTCGGGCGGGGTTGCCGCATTTTTTTGAGGAAAGAACGCAGGTCAGGCAATGTCTATTCCGATCTTGGTGGAAGGGGCGAGTCCCGAGATCACGTCCGCGATGGAATACTTCGCGTTGGCGATGAATACGGTCGTACCCTGCGCGGCGGCGTCTTTCACGAATTCGAGTTTTGCCTTCGCGCCGTTTGCGCCTGCGCGGGAGGCGCCGTGGCAGTACTGTTTGTCCTGTTCGATGTTTTCCAGCAGTTCATAGGCGTCTTTTCCCGTGATGACGGGGATGCGCGTTTCGGGATTTTCGGGATCGGCATAGATGCCGTCCACGCTCGTGAAGATGAGCAGATACCGCGCTTTGAGCAGGCAGGCGATGCGCGAAGCGGTCTCGTCGTTGTCCACGCATTCGTAAATGCGCTTATGGTTGCGGGCGAGCGCCATGATCTCCATGCGGCGGTTTTCCTCGTTGGAAACGGCGTCGTTGTAGTTGACGATGGGGATGGCGTTCTGCTGTTTGCAGCGCAACAGGAGCGCCTTCAGGTGTTCGCTCTTCACCTCGTCGTTGAAATGCTGATGTTCGACGAGCACCTGACGGAGAGAATAGCGCGGATCGACGAACTGACGGTACGTCTGCATGAGGATCGCCTGACCCTGCGCGCTGTAATCCGTCTTTGCGGTGTCCCCGTTGAGTTCATATCCGTTGCGCGCGATGAAATCCAGCCGCCCGATCTCCGTCGCGCCGCTGGAGATCCAGATGAAGCCGGGGCGCAGTTCGCGCGAAAGCCGCGCCACCCGCGTATAGTCGATGACGTTGTCCTTTTTGTCGATGAGCGCCATCGAGCCGATTTTTCCAACCAGTTCCGTGTCGAATGTCATAACTTTTTTTCCTTTCTTCTATCTTAACATGAGATAAAAAAAATTGCAAATACTTTTTCCATGAGAAAAGCATTGTTCTGCGCGGCGATATGCCTTTTTGCACTCTTTCCGCTCGGCGGGTGTGACGTTTCCGCCATGACCGCCCTCGCCGAGATCTCCCGCCCGTATACGGGAGAATACGAATGCAGATCGCTCACCGTAGGCGGCGAGGATCGCCTGGACGATTACGACTACGTGCGTCTTACCCTGTCGCGCGACGATACGTTCGAGATCGCCTATCGCGAGAAAAAGGGCAAAGAGGGCGCGTATAAAGGTACTTACGAGATGGATGCGTCGGGGGAAAATATCACCTTTACCGTGCGCGTAGGATTTATTCCCGTTCATCGCACGTTCCCCGTTGAGAACGGCAGCATCTTTATGGATATCCGTCTGCGCGGAAAACTGCTTCACGCGGAATTTTCTTTTCCGTAAAGAAAGATGAAACAAATGTTTGCGTTCTGCGCGGGCGTGTGATATAATATAAGCATGGACGCGATTCTCACCCCCGATCAACAGGAAGCCGAAGAACTGATCGAAGAGTGGTTCCTCAATCTGGGGAACCGCATTTTCGTGCTGTGCGGCTATGCGGGGACGGGGAAGACCTTCCTCATCGACCACGTCGTGAAGAAATTGGGGCTTGTCCCGGGCGAGAGCGCGGTATTCGTCACGCCCACGGGGAAGGCGGCTTCCGTTCTCATCCGCGGCGGCACGCCCGCGGGGACCATCCACAGCCTCATCTACACGCGGGAAGAGGACATCGAGGTGGACGAGAACGGCGAAGTCATCTCCGAGCGCTTTTTGCGCTTTGTCAAGAAAGAGACGATCGATGAGCGCATCCGCCTCATCATCGTGGACGAAACGTCCATGGTCTCCGACGAGGTATTGCGCGATCTGCTCTCCTTCGGCGTGAAGTGCCTGTTCTGCGGCGATCCCGCACAGCTTCCGCCCGTCGGCGGGAGCAATTCGCTTTTGTCCTTCCCCTGCGTCACCCTGCGCACGATCGTGCGGCAGGAGGAGAACAATCCCATCGTGCGGCTGGCGGGCATGGCTCGCGCGGGAGAATTTATCGATTACGGGAATTACGGGAGCGCGGCGGCGGTCATCTCCCGCTCCGATCTCACCGCCGACGAGCGGCGAAGGATCTTTCTCAAAGCCGATCAGATCATCGTCGGCACCAACCGCACGCGCGCGGCGATCAACCGCGAGATGCGCGGCTATCTCGGCATTCCCGCGACGGCGCTTCTGCCCGTGGACGGAGAAAAACTCATCTGTACCCTCAACGATTGGAGTAAGGCGCTGGACGAGAGGGGGGATTTCCACCTCGTCAACGGGATCATCGGGAAATGTCACCGCGTAAGGGAGGGGGAAGACGAGCTGGGGCTTCTCGATTTTCAGGCGGATTTCCTTCCCGATACGGTGGAAGATCTGCCCTTCGACGCGGGGATCTTTCTGCACGGGAAATACACGCACGGATACGGCGACAAGGCGTGCCTGTTGCAGAACGGCACGCTCGTCCATGAAGGGAGTGCGGCGCTTTTGAGAAAATTGCGCGTACGGCGGGAGGATACCGTCTGCCGCTTCGAGTTTGCCTATGCGGTCACCTGCCACAAGGCGCAGGGCTCGGAATACGATTTCGTCGTCGTGGTGGACGAATCCCGCGCGTTCGAGGACGGAAAGGAATGGCTGTACACCGCGATCACCCGCGCCAAGAAAAAACTGCTCGTCATCCGTTGAACGCGTGCGGCGGGACGGTTATTCATTTTGTTGCGTTTCGGAAGAGAATCTGCTATCATAAATGCGGCGCTTTCCATCGGCGCGCCGTCCGACGGTTCAAAACGGGAAAACGGGCAGCGGCTCGGTCGCGCCGACGACCTTTCCGAGGAGAATTTGACAGGGGGGGATCGCATGAAATATTATGTCACCGCCGATCCGCACGGCTTTTATGACGAACTGAAAAACAGCTTGGCGGAAAGCGGTTTTTTTGAGGAAAAAGGCCCCAAAAAACTCATCGTCTGCGGCGATCTGTTCGACCGCGGCAGACAGGCGAAGGAGTTGCAGGAATTTCTCGTGCGCCTTCTCGAGCGGGACGAGGTTGTCCTCATTCGGGGTAATCACGAAGATCTGGCGACTGAGCTGTTACATAATGCATGGAAATATTTCGCAAGCGAATCGTCTGCGATACAGTCGCATCATTATTTGAACGGGACGGTAGACACCCTGCTCGCGCTCACCGACCGCACCCTCTCGGAGGCGGTCTCGGACGCCCGCTCGTTTTATTTCGCGGCGACGGAAACGCCCTTCTTTTCCCGTCTCATCCCCGCCATGTGCGATTATTTCGAGACGGAGCGGCATATCTTCGTGCACGGCTGGATCCCGTGTCGGACGGAGGGCTCGCTCACCGCGCCCGCGGCATATCGTTACCTTCCCGATTGGAGAAGGGCGGAAAAACAGGAGTGGACGTTCGCGCGTTGGTATAACGGCATGAACGCATGGAAACACGGGGCGCGCGAAGCGGGCAAGACGGTCGTCTGCGGACATTGGCACGCCTCGTACGGGCACGCCGTCTTGCAGGGGCGCGGCTCCGAATTCGGCGAGGGCGCGGATTTTTCACCCTTTGCGGAGGAAGGGATCCTCGCGCTCGACGCCTGCACGTCGTACAGCAAGCGGGTGAACTGCGTCGTCATAGAGGACGAACCGATCGTGCGGGAGGAATGAATTTCGGCATGGCGGAGCACGAGAAACGGCGGGCGCACGGCAAAATGCCGTGCGCCCGCCGTCTGTCACAGAAGGAAATCATGTTTTGTATCGCATCACAGCGCGCCGCGGGCGTGCAGGATCCATTTGGAACGGTCGAGCGGATCCACGCCCGTCCGTTCGCGTACGGCGACGGTGCCCTCGGGACAGGGGAAATATCCTTTCAGCCGCGCCGAACAGACCGCCCGTCCGCCCGTGAGCGAGGCGAGCGTTTCCGTGAGATCGGCGCATTCCGCCGCGGGGGCGTCCGCGTCCAGCGAGAAAAACCCGTCCGCATATTCGGGCGTCTGCGCCTGCGCGCGGCGCGCGCGCAATTCCCCCGTCACTTTGCCGTAAAACTGTTCGGGTGCGCGGATGCGCAATGCCAGCACGGGTTCGAGCAGGCGCGTTCCCGCGTTTTTGAGTCCGTCCATGATGCCCATGGGCGTGGCGACGAAAAAGTCGAGCGGATGGGTGTGCTGCGGGTGATCTTCGCCGTCGGTGAGCGTGACTTTGAGATCGGTCACCTGCCAGCCGTATAACCCCTGTTCCAGCGCGCGCGGCACGCTCGTTCTGACGTGTTCCTGGTATCGGTAGGCGATCTTCTTCTCGGACACGGTGCTCTCGTATACGAGTCCGCTGCCCTGCGGGAGCGGCTGAATGAGAAATCGCACGACCGCCCAACAAGGTTTGGGCATGGTATAGTGCTCGTAACCGTAGGCTTCACGGACGGGCGTCTCGCGGTAAATGACGGAAGGGGTACCCATGTCCGCGGCAATGCCGTATCGCTCGACGAGCGTTTCGGCGAGGATCTCCGCGCGGATCTTGCCCGTCACGCTCACGGTGATCTCGCGCTTTTCCGCGATCCATTCCACGTTGAGGGAGGGGGATTCGTCGGCGAGTTCTCCGAGCGCGGCGCGAAGGGCGGTAAGCTGAGCGGGCTCTTTCGGCGATACTTTCACGCGCAGGAAGGGTTCGCAAAAGCGGGGCGGATCTGCCGCGGGGCGTTCGCCCAGCCAATCGCCCGCACGTACGTCTTCGAGTCCCGTCAGCGCGCCGATCTCCCCGTCGCGAAGTATGGTCTCGTCGGCGTATTTGTCGCCGCGGATGCGCTTGATCTGCGCCGCTTTGCTTCTGCTTTGCGTGCGGGCATTCACGACTTCGTCGCGCACGCGCACGCTTCCGCCGAATACGCGGATATGCGCCAGTTTTCCCAAAGGCGGGCGGTGCTCCACCTGATAGACGAAGGCGGAAAAGGGAGAGGCGTCGTCGCGGGGGAAGGAATAATATGCGGCGAGCGCGTCGAGGAGGCGTTCGCACCCTTCGCCCGTCACCGCACAGCCGTACAGGAGGGGATAGATTTTTCCTTCCGAACAAGCGGCGCGGAGTTGTTCCTCCACGCGCCCTTCCTCCGCCGTTCCCGCGAGATACGCGTCAAGAAGCGCTTCGTCCGCAAGCAGGGCGACGGCGTTTTCCGTGAAATCGGGATCGGGAAGCGCGCGGAAATATTTGCCTTCTCCTTCGGGGCGATTGAGGGGAAGAATTTCGGTCGCGATCGCCTTTTTCAGTTCGGCGCAGACCTGCAAAGGTCGCGCGCCCGCGCGATCGCATTGATTGAGGAAGAGGACGGCGGGAAGATGTCGCCTGCGCAACGCGTCGAGCAGGATCTCCGTCTGCGATTGGATGCCTTCCGCGGCGGAGATCACCAGGACAGCGACGTCGACGGCGGAAAGGGCAAGCTCTGCTTCTTCCGCAAAATCGGCATGCCCGGGGGTGTCGATGAGGGAGAAGCGGCAGTCTTTCCGGGAAAAGAGGACGGAAGCGGCGCGGACGGAGATCCCCCGCCTGCGTTCCACGGCGAGGAAATCGGTCGCGGCGGTTCCGCCGTCCACGCTCCCTGCCGCGCGGCGTGCGCCGCTCAGGCAGAGAAGGCGTTCGGTCAGGGTGGTCTTTCCCGCGTCGATATGGGCAAATATGCCGATGTTGAGCGATCGTTCCATACTATTTAAGGATAACATTCCGTTGCGTTTTTGTCAATGCGAAGAGGGGAAAAAGAGAATTCCGAAAAATTTTGCGCAAATGGATAGAAAAAATACTTGACACTTGCCGAATAATCGATATAATAAGATATGCTCTTTTTGAGACATTGAGGTGTAGCGCAGTTTGGTAGCGCGCTTGGTTAGGGACCAAGAGGTCGTGGGTTCAAGTCCCGTCACC
>CALVLH010000004.1 GCA_944336975.1 uncultured Clostridia bacterium | reverse complement strand
GCTTTGAGGTTCTCGTTGGAGAACAGGTCGATGAGATAACCCGCGTATTTGACGATGTCCGTGTACCCTTCCGTATCCGCGGCGAACGCTTCGCCCGCCGTGACCGCAACGGTAGCACCGTAAGCGGAAGCGGTGAGTCCGCTCTCCGTTACGTTCAGCGTGACGTCGCCCAGCTCGAACTCCACGCCGAACGCTTTCAGGAGTTCCGTGCCTTTCAGCACCACCGACAGCGACGTGCCGTCCTCGGAAATGTCAATGACTTCGCCGAAGTTCAGGGACAGCACTTTGAGGATGAGCTCCTCCGCGTTGCCGTCCGTCTCGGGGATCGCGACGAACTCCTTCACCAGTCCGAGCGCCTCTTCCACGCTCGCCTTGATCTTAAGCCCTTCCAGCTCCAGATACAGGACGTTCTCGCCGTAGATAATTTTGACGTCCTTTTCAATGCCTTTGTACGAGACGACGAACTCGCCTTTGACGAACAGATCTTTGAGATTGAGATCGATATTGCCGCTCAACGCGAGGTCGCCGCTCGCAAACGAAAGATCTGCTTTGAGGTTCTCGTTGGAGAACAGGTCGATGAGATAACCCGCGTATTTGACGATGTCCGTGTACCCTTCCGTATCCGCGGCAAACGCCTCGCCTGCCGTGACGGAGATCTCCGCACCCAGAGCGGAAGCGGTGAGCCCGCTTTCCGTCACATTGAGCACGACGTCGCCGAGCGCGAAATCCACACCGAGCGCCTTCAAAAGTTCCGTGCCTTTCAGCACCACCGAAAGAGCGGTGCCGTCTTCGGAAACAGAGATCACTTCGCCGAAGTTAAGGGACAACACTTTGAGGATGAGCTCCTCCGCGTTGCCGTCCGTCTCGGGGATCGCGACGAACTCCTTCACCAGCCCGAGCGCTTCTTCTATGTTCGCCTTGACTTTCAGCCCTTCCAGTTCGAGATACAGGACGTTCTCGCCGTAGACGATCTTGACGTCCTTCTCGATGCCTTTATACGAGACGACGAATTCGCCTTTCACAAGCAGGTCTTTGAGGTTGAGCGCCACCGTGCCATCGAGCGCAAGGTCGCCGCTTGCAAACGAAAGATCTGCTTTGAGGTTCTCGTTGGAGAACAGATCGATGAGGTATCCCGCATATCTGACGATGTCCGTATACCCTTCCGTGTCCGCGGTGAACGCTTCGCCCGCCGTGACCGCAATGGTAGCACCGTAAGCGGAAGCGGTGAGTCCGCTCTCCGTCACGTTCAGCATGACGTCGCCCAATTCGAACTCCACGCCGAACGCTTTCAAAAGTTCCGTGCCCTTGATCGCGATCTGCAACGTGTTACCCGTTTCGCTCATCTGCACGAGGGAATCCGTATCGAGAGAAAGAACGGCGGCGATGACGGCGTCAAGATCCGCCGCACCCTGCACGTCGGGCAGGTCGATATATTTTCCGATCAGCGCGATCGCCTCTTCTGCGTTCGCGCGAAGTTTGATGCCGTCGAGATTGAGGTAGACCGTTTCCCCGTCAAAAGAGAAAGCGATCTGCTTGGAAACCGTTCCGTAGACGACGGAGACGGCGCCTGCCGCCGTGAGATCCTTCAAACCGACCGAGATCTGTCCCGAAACGGAGAGATCGCCGGAGGCATAGGAAAGATCGGCGCGGATCGCGTCGCCCGTGAACAGATCGACCAGCGTGTTCACATAGGGCATCAGCTCAATGAAGGAGCCTTTTTCCGCTTCGGGGAGCGCCGCGGGAGCGTCCGTCCCGCCGGTGAGACTGACGGAAAGATCGAAATCGCCGAACGAAAGCGCGGTCTTGACCGATCCGAGCGTGATGCTTTCGCCGAGGTTGAAGGTGAAGCAGACGGGAAGATCCATGCCGAACAGACTGAGCGTGGTATCGAGCGTCGCCTGCGTTTCCCCGACGACGAACTCGCCGCCGCCCAACTGTTCGAGCAGCGCGTTGACGTCGATCGCCTCGGAAAAATCCGAGCTCCCTTCGGGCATCATCTCGCCGAGAAGAGAGGCAAATTCCTCCACGGAGACCTTGGCTTTAAGGTCGCCGAGCGCAAGATAGACTTCTTCGCCCGCATACCAGACGCGGAGATTGCCGAACGCGGCGCGGATGTCCATGTTGTTGATGTCCACATAGACGACGCCGTCGACAGGCGTGCCGTTCAGGGTGAGAGAGACGTTGAAAACGGCAGGACCGGTGAGTACTTCGCCGAATGCCTGCGTCAGGCATCCCGCGGCGGTGATCTCGCCGCCCGAAGGAAGTTCGCTCACGGGTTTATCCGCATAGTTGCTGTAATAGTCCTCGTAGTCCGAGCTCTCCGCCTTGGGCGTCTCGTATTCGTACGTCGTGACGTAATGCGCCGTACAGCCGACGGAGACGATCATCTTCGCGCTGTAACTCTCGTCGATGACGGAGGAGAGGATCTGCCAGGTGGAATCGAACGTATAGGTCACGCGGATGGACGAAAAGACAGGCCACTCGTCCAGTCCCCCCGTCGTGAGCATCTTCTGGCGGTAATAGTAAGGCGCCGCGTCCGTCTCGGGGTTGAGCTCGAACGTCTGCGTATACGTCCCGTCCGCATTCACCGTGACATCGGAAGCGGAAAGGACGGTATCTTCGTTGAGGATGTAAACGGAAAAATCGGTGCCGGGAAGCCCGTAATTCGCCTTATAGTCCTCGACGGTGATCTTGGTCGGATCGTTCGTTTCCCACTTCGTGTTCAGGCCGTCCCAATCCGCCGCGCCCGTCGCCGCGCCGCGCCAAAGCACATAGTCGCCGACAAAGCAGGTCTGCTGCGCCGTCTTGACCATGGAGCTGATGGAAATATCCGACGCGATCATCACCCCGTCGTTATACTGCTTATACGTCTCCACCGTCTGCTCGATCATCGTGCTGACGGATCCGTGCATTTCCGAATAGTAACTCGGCTGGTTTTGCAGGCGGTAGACCATGTAGCCGATGTTCTCGATCCCCGTGTGCTGATCGGGCGTGCTTCCGTCCGTCGGAAGTTCGTAGCAAACCGTCTTTCCCGCCCAATCGGTATCGAGCGGATTGGATTTTTTGCCGCAGGAGACAACAGAAACCACCGACGTCGTTGCGACGGCGGCTGTCAGTGCCAGGATTGCGATTTTATATCTTTTTCTCATGATCTTCTTTCACCGGAAACATGACATTATTTTATTTTGTCATGGAATAGTATAGTATATCTATGACGGAAAGTCAAATGTGTAATGCTTTATTATGACATTTTTTCCGAGAAAAGTCCGAAATTTTTCAGAGAATTGTGTTTGAAAAACGGCAAAACCACAAGATATGGAAACAAAAAAGAAAGTGCCACCCGCACGTCATGCGTGCGGGAGGCACTTGTCATATCGATTGTCATAACCGCTGCGGCGGGCAAAATCCGCTTCGACGCACGGGATCAATAATTTTCCGCTTTGAGCTGGAAATACGCTCTCGGATGCGAGCACACAGGGCAGATCTCGGGAGCTTCGCTCGCCTTGACGATCGCGCCGCAGTTGAGACACTGCCAGTACACTTCGCCGTCGCGCACAAACACTCTGCCCTCTTCCATGTTGGCGATGAGCTTGCGATAGCGATCTTCATGTTCTTTTTCTACACCCGCGACGGCTTCGAACATCTTTGCGATCTCTTCGAAGCCCTCTTCGCGCGCTACGCGGGCAAATTCGGGATACATATCCGTCCATTCGTCGTTCTCGCCTGCCGCCGCATCGCGCAGATTCTCTTCCGTGGAATGAATACCCGCGAACAGCTTGAACCACATCTTCGCGTGCTCGCGCTCGTTGCGGGAAGTCTCCTCGAAGATGTCCGCGATCTGCTGATACCCGTCCTTTCTCGCACGGGACGCATAGTAAGCGTATTTGTTGGTCGCGCGGCTCTCGCCCGAATATGCCGCGATGAGATTTTGTTCCGTCTTGGATCCTTTGAGTTCTTTCATGTTTGCTCTCCTTTTTTTCTGCAATCTTTACATACGCCGAAGAATTCGACGTCATAACCGTTGATGTCGATGCTCCCCGCCGTCCGCACGCCGCCGAGTACTCCGTCCGCTTCGGGAAGGAATACGTCCTCCACCCGCCCGCAAAGAGCGCAACGCGCGTGATAGTGGGGCGCAAGCGTGGGATCGTAGCGATCGTCGCTGTCGGAAAGTTGCAATTTGCGCACCCTTCCGCTCTCCGCAAAGCCGCCCAAAACGCGGAAGACCGTCCCTCGGCTGATGGTGGGATGCTCCGTATGTACCCGATCGTAGACCTCCGACGCAGACGGATGGTCGAGCGCGCACAGCGCTTCGTAAATCGCCTGTTTCTGTTTTGTGTTCCTTGCGCTTGTTTCTGCCATCATTTGCTCTTTATTGAGATTTATTCTTAATAAGATAATAGCATAATTTCGGCGCGCTGTCAACGGTTTTTCGGCAAAAAATTCCTGCGGGCGCGATTATTCTTCGTCCGGTTCGAGCGCGGCGGCCTCGTCGGCGTCCTCGCTGTCCCCGTACTGATTGCAAAATTCGGCAAAAACCTCGTCGAGCAATTTATCGTCCGTCACCATTTCCAGGCTCTCGTCGTCTTCGTCTCCGACGAGGCGGAACACGACGATCTCCTCGCCCGCATCCTCTTCGTCCTCATACGCTTCTTCCGCCTCTTCCGGGTTGGTAAAGAAGCAATACCATTCGCCGCGGTACTCGATCGTCCCGACGTGCTCGTAGCGGTGGCTTTCACCGTTCTCGTCCACCAGTTCGACGAAATTGTTCTCGTCGTCGTAATCGTAAGATTCTTCTTTCAGGCTCATTTTTTCTTTCTCCTTCTTTCTTTTTGCGAGGTATCCGTCGAGGATGCAAGCCGCCGCGATGGAATCCACGCTGTTTTTTCTCTTTTTCCTTCTGACGCCGCCCTCGATGAGCGTCTGCGTCGCCTGCATGGTGGTAAAACGCTCGTCTTCCGTGACGACCGGAATGCGCGTTTCCGCGCGGAGCGCCTCGATGAAGCGGCGCGTTTTCTCCGTCTGAACGCTTTCCGAGCCGTCGAAATTGACGGGAAGTCCGCAGACGATCGTTCCCGCGCCCCGCTCTTCCGCGATGCGCGCGATCGCCTTCACGTCCTCCGTAAATTTCCCCGTGCGCCAATAGGTATCGCCGGGCATGGCGTACTCGTTGAAAGGATCGCTGAACGCGACTCCGATGCGTTTGTCCCCGATGTCGAAAGCGGCAATTCGTTTTTCCATGCGCCTATTGTACCACAGTTTTGCGGCGTTGTCTACCGATTGAAGTGCGCACCGCGAGCGGAAAAGAACGCGGCCGCTCGCGCAGCCGCGTCCTCTTCAGTCCTTCTGTTTCTGCCCCATCGCCTTGAGGCGTTCGTCCATCATGTCGTCCATCTTCTTCATGACTTCTTCCTGGCTCTTTTTGACCAGGGAACGCGCCTTGTAGCTGTTCGCCACGAGCAGTGCGCCGCCGATGGCACCGAACATGAGTCCGAGACAAAAAATCTTTTCCATAGTATCCTCCGGACGGAGAACCGTCCTATGACAGTATGAGAAAACCGCTGCGCGTTATTCCCCGTTTCCGTTGCGCAATTTTTCCAATTCTGCCCGCAGGCGCGCGTTTTCCTTGCGCAGGTCCGCCGCGAGTCGGGAATAGAGCGCGTCGATCTCCCGCTCCAGCTTGCGCTGCAAGAAGGTCTTCTCTTCGGGGATCCCCGCTTCCCGTGCCGCCTTCGCTACCCGTTCGGGTTGCTTTTTCAAAAGATTGCGATACTTGTTCTGCAATCTGAGCATGAGCTTTTCGTCGCCCGCGGCGACTTTCATGATCGCCTTGCGCACAGACATCCCCTTGCTCTTTTCCGCGAGAATGGCGCGCAACGCCTCGTCCGTCTCCTCTTCGGTGAACGGACGGATGCATCCCGCGCTCAGGTTTTTGCCGTCGAGCAGACGGCTGACGCGCTCGTCATCCGTGCTCTTCAAAAGCGTGTAATAATAATTGCGCACGCTTCCCTTTGCCCTGCCGTGTTCGCGGCCGTACGTTTCAAAGAGATAGGAAAGCGTCTTCCCCGCGTTTTTGCCCGTGTAGATATACTCGATGAGCCCCGTTGCCTCTTCTTCCGTATAGCCGTTGATCTTATTCATTCTATCACCTCGCACAGATTGTTGACATAATTTTGTCCCTTTATTCATCCAATAATACTATGCGGGTATATTTTTTGGCGGAAAAGACCTCCGCGCTCTTTCTCAACGGCATATATCTGGGCATGATCGACCTCTTCGAGCGGGCGACGGAGATGGAACCCGCCGACCGCATTTGGGCGGAAGTCTGTCCCGCGGGCGGTTTTCTGCCCGTCCGCTTCTGCTTCGACGAAGATTTCCTGCTCCGTCCGCCCGAACAGGTGCGCCTTTACTTTGACCGCGACAAGCTCGTGGTGCGCGTCGGCGGGTTCTGCCGAAGCGACTGCTCGCTCCGCGTCCTCTCGCAGGGACGGCAGGAGGATACGCTCTACACCCTCTGTCTGCAAGGAAAATTGCAGCTGAATACGGAAAACGAACGGGGATACCACATTACCGACCTTCCCGACGCGTTGGAACAAAGCTCGGTAAAGGGCTTTCACGGGTGCCTGCTCCTGCAATCGGATTGCGCGTTCGCGCTCGTCGACCGCGACGGCACGCTGCTCCTTTCCTCGGAAGGGCGCGTGCTTGAGGCGGAAGAGACGCTCAAAGCGGAGATCCCCTTTCACGATTGCATGGGGCATACCGCCGTCTGCGAATGGGAGCTTCCCTTCCGTCTTGCCGCCTGCTCCGTGCGTTCGGCGCGACAGCCGACGGCGGCGACGATGGCGCTCGCCCTCTTCGAAAGCGCGCTCATCGGCGCGGACTGTACCCCCTTCCTGCACCCCTCTCTGAAGGAAAAGGAGGGCGATCTGCGCGGCTTTTTGGGGAACTTCCTCTCCGTCGTCCTCACCGACAAGACGGACGAGGTCGGGCTCGTCTTTCCCGTGCGCGAACGCGTGTTTTCCGTGCGCCGCTTCCGCGTGGAAACGGAAGAAGGTCTCGTCAGCAATATCCTGCCCGCATAGCGGAAGAGGCGCCGCCCGCGGCGTTTCTCCCGCAAAAAACGCGCCCGCGTTGCCAAAACGGCGAACGCACAGGCGCATCCGATAAAAAACGGATACCCTTCGGGTACCCGTATTTTTTAATATTTGTTTACGACCACCGATTTGATGACGATCGGCTCCACGGGGACTTCGAACGTCTCGCTGAGCTTCGCGTTGCGGACGGAATCGAAGGGATCGTCCGTATTGATGCGCATGGTCACTTCTTCGGTGAACGACTGATCTTCGCCCAGCCCCGAGGTATAATCCTCGATCGCGGTCAGAAGCCCGTCGTCGCCCGTCATCTGATTCTCGTAATCGGAAGCCATGCCGAAGACGCAATAGGTGGCATCGCGGTCGGTGTTCTGCGTGCCCGTGAAGGTATAGAACAGAGACGTCGCGCTGTTATACTTATATTCGCAGTTGTACTGCATTTCGCCGTCGCTGCTGCGGATGGTCGCGACGCGCGTTCCGTCGTTGCCCTTATCCGCATAATACATGACGAGCGCGCCCGCGGTATGCGTATAACGGCTTCCCGACACGGTGACGCCGTTCGCCTTGAACTCGCCGTAAACGGTGTTCAGCGGAACGGGATTGTCTTCATCGCTCACGTTGAAGACCGATTGCGTAAGATCGAGATCCGCCACGGAGGAGAAATATTGTTTTTCGACGAGTTCGCCGTTCTCATAGGTATATCCGCCCGAATAGAGATATGCGGACGAATAATTGTGGATGCACAGCCCGTTATAATATCCGGCGTCCGCAAGTTCGATGAAATGCTGGACAGTCTGCGGCGCGGATTTGCGCGAAAGCGTATAATCCACCGCGTAATCTTTCCCGTTGAACGTATAAGTGATGGTGATTTCGGGACGATCGGTCGTGCAGCCGGCAAACATTGCGATCGCGCTGACGGAAAGCACCGCCGCCGACGCAAGACAAACCGCGCGGCGAATGAGTTTTTTCGAGTTCACTTGATAACCTCCGTTATGTTACACCTTATTTTACCCGTATTTTCTGATTGAGTCAAGTGCTTTTGCGCGATCGCGAGAAAATTGTTGATTTCTCACGCGATTTTCACCCTTCCCCCCCCCTTGCGCCTGCTCCTGCGCCCGTCTCACCGACCTCTTAACGATGTCCCTTAGGCGGGCGTTCTTCTGCCCCTCAGCGCCATGCGTGCGCCTCCGTACGCGGTCTCCGACCGATCCGCGCCTTCCCTTCGGCGGGCGCTTCTGCGCCATTCGCGGCATTCTCCGCGGCAATTGCGCGACCTTGCGCCCGACGATTTCGGCACATGAAAAAAGCTCCGCGTTCGGGCGGAGCTTTTATTGTTATTCCGATTACTCGAGAACAGCCGTTGCGCCTGCATCCTTGAGCTTTGCAAGAGCCGCTTCCGCGTCTGCCTTGGGAACAGCTTCTTTGAGGACGCCCATCGTCTCGACGGCTTTCTTCGCCTCTGCAAGGCCGAGACCCGTGAACTCGCGGACTGCCTTGATGACGGCGATCTTGTTCGCACCGATCTCCTTGAGAACGATGTTGAATTCCGTCTTTTCCTCTTCTGCGGGAGCCGCTTCTGCGCCTGCAACCGCACCTGCCGCTGCGACGGGAGCCGCCGCGCTTACGCCGAATTCTGCTTCGAGAGCCTTGACGAGGTCGTTCAGTTCGACGACGGTCATTGCTTTTACTTCTTCAATCAACTTCTGAACATCCATTTTTTTATTCCTCCGAAAAAATTTGAAATGATTACTTGCTCTGCGCGATGCTGTTCAATACATACGCGAGATTTGCGATGGGAGCCTGCAGGCAACCCAACATTTTTGCGATCAATACCTCTCTCGAAGGAATTGCCGCGAGCTTCTTGATCCCCGCCGCGTCGACATAAGCGCCGCTGACGTATGCGCTCTTGGGAACGATCTTCTCCTCCAGCGCGGGGTTCTCCTTAACGGCTTTTGCAAAAATCGAGCAAGCGGTCGTTTCGTCAGGGCAGAACACGATCGCCGTCGTCCCGTTGAGGTCTGCGTCGAAATCCTTCACGCCCAGTTCGTCGAACGCCTTTCTCACGAGGGTGTTTTTGTACACCTTGTACTCGCTCGAAGCCGCCTTGAAACGGTTGCGAAGCTCGGTCACTTCACTCACGGTCAGCTTGTTGTAGTTTGCCAAAACGACGGATTTGCTCGCAGAGATCTTCGCCTTGATCTCTTCCACAATCGCCTTTTTTGCTTCCAGATTAGCCGACATTCATAACCTCCTCTGGGCGCTTCCGCACCCGAATAAAAAAGCTCCATACCGCAGACGGGTACAGAGCTATGGTCTCGTTGACGAACGAAAACTTCCTCTTACCTGAGCGGGCGATGATTAAGCCTTGCGGCGCCTGCCTTCTGCGGTAATGAAATTTTACCTGTTGATTATAACAGACCGCTCAACGGTTGTCAAGCGTTTTTGAGGCTCAGCCTCTGTTATAGTTTACTTTTACGCCGGGACCCATCGTGCTCGTGATCGCCACGCTCTTGATGTACTGTCCCTTCGCCGCCGCGGGTTTTGCCTTGACGATCGCGTCCATCAGCGCCGTAAAGTTCTCCGTGATCTTCTCTGCGCCGAAGCTCTTCTTGCCGATCGGGCAATGGATGATCGCCGTCTTGTCCAGACGATATTCGACCTTACCTGCCTTGACTTCGGCGACCGCTTTCGCAACGTCCATCGTGACCGTACCCGACTTGGGGTTGGGCATGAGTCCTTTGGGGCCGAGGATACGACCGATCCGTCCGACGACGCCCATCATGTCGGGAGTCGTGATCATGACGTCGAAATCGAACCAGTTCTCCGTCTGGATCTTCTGGATC
Source organism: uncultured Clostridia bacterium (assembly GCA_944336975.1). Classification (GTDB taxonomy): domain Bacteria; phylum Bacillota; class Clostridia; order Christensenellales; family Borkfalkiaceae; genus Gallimonas. The sequence goes on along the minus strand of CALVLH010000004.1, from coordinate 104,914 downwards.
ATCTCTTCCGCGCCGACGTAATCCGCGCCTGCTTCCTTCGCCGCGTCCGCTCTCGCGCCCTTCGCGATGACGAGGACCTTCTTGTTTTTACCCGTTCCGTGAGGAAGGACGAGCACGCCGCGGACCTGCTGGTCTGCCTGACGGGGATCGATGCCGAGACGGACGTGAAGTTCGATCGTCTCGTCGAATTTTGCCTTTGCGTGTTCGATGACAAGCCCTACCGCCTCGCCGAGCTCGTACTGCTTGGTGCGGTCGTAAGCCTTGACGCTATCGGCATATTTCTTACCGTATTTCATGATTTAACCTCCTTGTGGTCTTCGCGAGAGGGGTTCCCTCTCTCCCACATTCCTTATATAAATTAGTCCTCGACAGTAATTCCCATACTGCGCGCCGTACCCGCGATCATGCTCATCGCGCTCTCGAGCGACGTGCAGTTCAGATCGGGCATCTTCGTCTTCGCGATCTCTTCCACCTGCGCCTTGGTGAGCTTTGCGACCTTGTTCTTGTTGGGCGCCGCGCTCGCCGTTTCGATACCGCACGCCTTTTTGATGAGGACGGGTGCGGGAGGCGTTTTCAGGACGAACGTAAAGGAACGGTCCTGATAAATGGTGATCACGACGGGAATGATGAGTCCCGCTTCGTGAGCCGTCTTCGCGTTAAATTCTTTCGTAAAGCCGGGAATGTTGATTCCGTGAGGGCCCAAGGTAGAACCGACGGGAGGGCCCGGGGTGGCTTTACCTGCGGGCAACTGCAATTTGACTACCGCGGTAATTTTCTTTGCCATAATAATCCTCCATTTTTGTGGTGTTAGCAAGGCGTCCCGCTATAAATTTGACGCCTCTCCCACTTCTATCGAAAAAGCAAACCTGCTGTTTCGGCAATTACTCTTCCTCGGCGGGTATCTCTACCGCGTCCTCGGAAATCTTCTGCATCTGCACGTATTCCACTTCGACGTCCTGGCTTCTGCCGAACATGGTGATGTTGACCTTCGCGCGCTGCGTCTGCTCGTTGACCTCTTTGATCGTCCCGATAAATCCTTCGAGAGGGCCGTTGTCGATGGAAACGCGATCCCCCACGCGGAAATCCGCGTCCGCGACATAGTCTTCCAGCCGCATTTTGCGGATCTCTTCCTCTTTCATGGGAATGGGCCTGCCCTGAGGGCCGACAAAACCCGTCACGCCCCTCGTATTGGTCACGAGATACCAAAGCTGGTTGGAATAGACCATTTTGATAAAGACATAGCAGGGAAGAAGTTTGCGCTCCACGACCTTTTTCTTGCCGTTCGCCTTTTCTTCGATCGTCTGCTCGGTGGGTATTTTGACGTCTACGATGCTGTCGCTCAGATTGTTGTTTTCAATCAACCTCTCAAGGCTGTCCTTTACCATGGCCTCATAGCCGGAATAGGTGTGAAGGATATACCACTTGGGTTCGCTGTCCGTCGTAGCCATCGTTTACGCCCCCCACGTCGTGATCAGTTCCAGAAGTTTCCCGAATCCCTGGTTAACGCCCGTCGTGACGATGGTAAGGATGAGAACGATCACCAAAACGACGCCCGTCGCCTTGACCGTCTTTCCGAACGTCGGCCACGTGATCCTCTTCAGCTCGGAAAAGACGCCCTTTACGCCTCTGCCGAAACGAACGAAGATATTCGGCTTTGCGTCCTTATCCGTCTTCTTTGTTTTCTTCTCCACGGGTTGTTTCTCGTTGGACTGTGCCATGATTTACCTCTCATCAGATCGCGCGGCGCGCACCGCGCGGAAAATTACTTGGATTCCCTGTGAACGGTGTGCTTTTTGCAAACGGGGCAATACTTCTTCATTTCAAGACGATCGGGATCGTTCCTCTTGTTCTTGAAGCTGTCGTAATTTCTGTTTTTGCATTCCGTGCACTCGAATGTAATTTTCATTCTCGTCGATTTCGTTGCCATTTGTCGAAAACTCCATACAAAAAAATTACACCCCTCTTCCAGGTGCGTAAATGAAGTTTACCACACTTTCAAGGGCTTGTCAATCGATTTTGCGTTTTCTTATGATTTTTTCCGAATATTTTTGCGTTTTTTGCCCTCCCCGTCAACCGTTCCGCACCGTCTCCGACGTTTTTTTCGCCCCCTTTCCGTTATCGATTTGCCCGCGCCGCCTGTTCCTTTCTCTGCGTACTTTTGTTTGCTCCCGTTTGCCGCGCCCCGTCCCGCCGTTTTTTGTCCTGTGCGCGGTCCGCCGTTCTCTTCCCTGCCGCATTCCCTCGTCGCGCCCCTTCCCGCGCATCTCTTTCCCGTTTCCGCCCTCTTGCCGTTCCTCTTTCGCTCGCCCCGTCTCACGGCGTGATTGATCGCACCCGTCTTTCTTTGCCGCCTCTTGCCGCACGTTCCGCCGTGCTTCCGCTCCCTCTTCACTTTACGCACTATGCCGATCTCTCGTTCTTAAGCACTATGCCGATCTCTCCTTCGAAGACTGCCATTCTCCGCTGTGCGCCCGACCGTCACAATCATTTGCGTGCGGCCCGTGAACGGCGGCGTTTTTCGTGAACCTTCATTTTTTATGGCATAAAAAAGTTCCCCGAAGAAAACTCTTCGGGGAACTTTGTTCCGTTCACGTTACCGTGAAATGATGCTGGAAATTGTTGCCCTTATTCCGCAGGAGTAGCGGGAGCCGTCGTAACCGTGATCTGATTCATGACAATGCTTGCGCCGTCAACGCCTACGCCGATCGAATAGGTATCGAGCAGAGTCTTGCTTTCCGCCGCCTTCACTTCGTAAGTCTGGTTGAAGGTAACAGCCTCTTCGCCTGCGCCCCAAGTGAACGCATAGCTTACGGCAATCTTGCTCGCATCCGTCCAATCCCAGGTGATCGTGGTAGCAAATTCGCCTGCTTTATACTGATTTACCAACGCTGCGACCCAATCGTCGCCGTTAGCGCTTTCGGGATCAAAACCTTTCCAGACCTTCGTGAACACGAAATCGAACACGGGAGCCTTGTCCTGATCGCCGCCGTCGGGAGGGTTGATCCAGTTATCCGCGCGGAAATTCAGGGAAGCCGTATCGCCGGTCCACAGATAAGCGAGAGGCGAATTCCAAACGCCGGAACCGTTAGAAGTTGCCGTACCGGTGATCGTCACTTTCTGTCCCTTTTCGATGCTGCCCGTCCAAAGAGGAGCGGTGCCCGTATAAGCGGTGGAGTTATCCGCTTCACCCAGGCGGACCGAAGAGGTATAGCCGAGGTTGAATGCATTGACCGCAACCTGCTCTTCGTTGAGCGCCGTCGTGATATAAGCGAGTTCGCTTACCGTACCTACGCCGGAACCGTCGCCGAACATGAAGCCGCTCTCTTCGATCAAACCGAGAAGCGCATTCGCGAAATCCGCAACCGTTCTGTCGCCGACCGCATCGCCCGCCGCATACCCGACCACTTTGATACCGTCTCTGTAATAGGTAATGCCTGCGCTAGGCGAAATTACGATAGCCACCGCGCAATCTCTGTTGAGGAACGAATCCCATGTACCGCCGTTGAACAGGTTCTCCGCTGCGGGGAACTTGTTGCCGCCCGTCGGGAAGAGCCCGTTGGTCGTATTGTTGTAAGGATCGAGGTTGGGAAGCGTGATCAGGAGTCCGCTGTTATTGATGACAGGGGAAGCCCAGTCGCCCGTCGCACCGCTGACATTGAAGAACACCGTAAGACCGGTATCTGCAACGCCTTCGATCGCCGCAACCTGCGTGTTGTTTGCCTTTCCGGTGGACTTGAAGGAGCCGCATTCGGAACAGGTATCGCCCTTTTCGCCAGCAACCCAAGTATGCGAACCGGTCGCTTCCTTGATAGTACGACCGAAGTAGAAGTCGTTGCCCTGTGCGATGGTGTACTTATACGCCTTGACTTCGTCCGTGACGCAGCTGAGAGGCTGAAGCGTGGTCTGCGTATAATCGGAATTATTGACCTGCTTCATCTCGATCGCGTCGTCCGCGCCGACGACGAAGAACAAGCTCTTGCCTTCGTCCTGAGCCGCGACTGCCGTTCCGTTGACTTTACCCGAAACAACTTCGAACCCGAACGCCTGCGTTTCGGTCGCTTCGGTCGCTCTGAGTCCGAGCGCCGTGAGGTCTGCCTTGACTGCCGTGAGAACGCCATGGTCGCGGTCGGTCGCGTCGTTAAACGTGCCGATCGTGACGATCGTGTATCTCGTGGTGTTGGAGTTCATGAGCGCATTGAACGCAGTCTTGCCTGCGACATACTGCGTGCCGCTGAGCACTGCGCCGAAACCGACTTCCGTCGTCGCCGCGGTGTCGTTCTGGAAGTTAACGAACAGATCGGTAACGATGTTGCTCGTCTGCAGATCGCTCGTCTTCGCAAGGGATACAACGATGAACTGCGTTCCGTTGACCTTGATATAAGCGTTCGTGCCGGGAACTGCGATGTAGCCGTTCGCCGCCGCATCCGCCATCTCGAAGGTCATTCTGACCGTCTCTTCCGCGACGATCGTTCCGTCGTTGTCAAGCTGGATGTTGTATTCGCCGATATAGTTGTTGCTCGTCTTGGTAAGGTCGGGCGCGGACATCGTGAGCGTAACGACGACTTCGTCTTCGCCATAGGTAAGTCCGGTGATCTCGACAAGACCGGTCCCCTTGTATTTTCCGTCCGTAATTCCTTCTTCGATGTCACTGATCTTGTAGCCCATCGTACCGACACGGATTCTCGCGACGTCCTTCGCAGGGATCGCGCCCGTGAAGGTAATGGTGAACGTGCCACCCTCGTCGACGAATGCTTCGCCGCTCTGGACGGACGCCACTTCGGGAATTGCAAGCCCCGAAACGTCGATGTTGACTTCCGCAAGAGCTTTATCCGCCGCGTCCTTTGCCGTGACCGTGAAGTCTGCGGTCTTGTCGTCGACGGGAACGATGACGTTGACGTCTTTTCCGTCGACCGTAACTTTCGCGTCAGCAAGGCTGCTAACCGCCGTCGCGATCGCCGTATCCTTCGCATTTTCAAGTTTGAATGCGATGTAGTAAGCCTTGGTCGTACCAAGCGCCGTCTTCTGTTCTGCGGTCAGAGCGTTTGCCTTGCCCGTAACGGAGATCGTGATCTCCTTGTCCGCATTGACGTCGTAGGAGTAAACGGCGTCGTCGCCGAAGAACGTTGCGCCGCCGAACGTGAAGTCGTAATCCCCGTTAGCCTTATCGAACAGCGATTCGGTGACGGTGATGCCGTTGAGGACAATGCTGACTCCGCCGAATTCGACGCGGAAGTTCTTCATCTCCGCGGACAGAGGCGTCTTGCGAAGATCGTAGCTCGTCGTGACGTCCTTGCCTTCCTTGTCCTTGGTGGTGATGTCCGCAAGGATGGAGTAGGTCGTGATGGGCGTCGTGACGTTTCTGTTATAGGTAGCCTTGGTCTCAAGCCCCGTAAGGTCGAACATATTATGTTCTGCATAAGCGACCTTGTCCGGCTGACTCGTGATTTCGAACTTCTCCATGACCAGATTTCTGATGATGGTGAGCTCGGTGAAGTGCATCGTCACCTTTTCGCCGTACACGACGAGATCATAGGTGGAAGCGGGCACCTTCGTTTCATAGATGATGGAACCGACGGGCGTGATATGGCGGATTTCCATGACGCCGTCTTCGCGGTAGTTGAACACAACGGTGAACGCCGTCGTGGAACCTGCCGCAGGAGCGATCTGAGAAGCGGTCCAGGTCAGGCTGCTGACGTTGTAAACATCCCAGTCTGCCGAATCCGCGGGACGAGCGCCGCTCTTCGCGGCTCCGTCCGCGAAATCCCACTTGAACGTACCGTTGGGAGAGGTGCCGATGATCCAGTTGTCTTCACGGGTGATATAACCCTGGCTGCCCGATCTGATACCGATCAAAGGCGTGTTCCACGATGCCGCGGTATCCACAGCCGTGATCTCGCCGACGAGCGTCGCCGACTGACCGATAGAGAGCTGACCATAGCTGACATAGTCTTCGCCCGCCGCGACCGTCGCAGGAGACTCGCTGTTCTCGCCCTTCGTGAGCGCAGCCAATTCGTCCCATGCCGTGGTGACGATCGTATCGTTAAACGTATAGACCTCGCGCTCTGCGCCGCAGACCGAGCAGATTTCCTTGCCGTCCTGATTTGCGAACGCGTGGTCGACCGTGACTTCGTACGTTCCCGTAACAGGCGTCGCGACATCCGTCTGCCCGTTGGGAGTGACGATGATCGTATAAGTTCCCGCAACGTCTTTTTTGTAAGCGGAACTGTCGACCTCATACTCTTCCGCCGTAAGCTCTTTGACTTCTCCGTCTTTGTACGTCACTTCTACGACGAGGCCTTCGGAGGAGAAATCTTCCCCTTCCTTGAACGACGTCTGCGCGCCGCTTACGCCGACGCGGCGGACACCGCTCGTATTGCCTCCTCCGCAGGCGAACAAAAACAAGGAGCAGCAAAGCGCGAACAGCACAGTTAAAGCTATTCTAAGCTTCTTCATGTCTTTTGATCCCCCTATGATGATAATATCTACCACTTTTTATGGCTATTTTAATCTTACAACAAAATGACGAAAGTGTCAAGGGCTTTTGAAGAAAAAAATCAACCTTTTCACGCTTTCGTCAATAAAACATTGCCGTTTTTCTATGATTATTTTGCGCGGCGCGAAGTATTTTATGCGCCTTCGGTTGCGAAAAAAAGGCGCTTTTTTGCACTGTTTCGGCAAAATACGCCCTTTTTTCGGCGATCTTCCGCCGCCATGCCTTTCCGCTTATTTTTCGATGAGGTATCCCCGCGCACGCAACCCTTCGCCGATCTCGTCGAGAACCGCCTCGCTCGGTGCGCTCACCGTGTGATAGTGATACCCTTCCGTTACGCTCTTGAGCGGCTTGCTCTTGCCGCCCGTGATGGAACGCATATATTCCTTCACCTGCACCCTGTTCTCGATCCCGAGCGGAGCGGACAGCGTGCCGTAGATCCGATGATTGACGAACACGTCTTCCACGCGCCCGCCCGCGTCTACGATGAGATTGAGTTCGTCCTCCGTCTCCTCGTCCGTATGCAGGACCTTGAACACCCGCTCCGTGCGCCGCTCCACCGCCCACAGATAGCCGCGGTTGGTGGAAACGAGGGGACAGCCCGCCGCGCGCAGGAGCGCGATGTCCTGCACGATCACCTGACGGGATACGCCGAACTTTTCCGCAAGTTCCGCCGCCGTGACCGCCGCCCGCGCCGTCCTGATCTGCTCCGAAAGCGCTTCTCTTCTCTGCTTCCCGTTCATGTCTCACTCCAAAGGCCGAAGATTTTTCAAGGATACGTCCAGGATGGGCGCGCTGTGCGTGAGCGCCCCCGAAGAGATATAGTCCACGCCGAGCGACACGAGCCGCGCGATGTTCTCTTTGGTCACGTTGCCCGAGACTTCCGTCTCCGCGCGCCCTTTCGCCATGGCGACCGCCTGCGCCAGCGTTTCTCCCTTCATGTTGTCCAGCATGACGATGTCCGCGCCCGCGTCCAGAGCCTCGCGGAGCTGATCGAGCGTCTCCACTTCCACTTCGATCTTGCGCACGAAGGGCGCATACGCCCGCGCCGCCTCGATCGCCTGCCGCACGCCGCCCGCCGCGCCGATGTGGTTGTCTTTGAGCAGCACTCCGTCCGAGAGATTGTACCTGTGGTTGTTTCCGCCGCCCACTTTCACCGCATATTTTTCGAAAATGCGCATATTGGGCGTCGTCTTGCGCGTGTCGAGCAGTTTCGTCCGGCTTCCTTCCAGAAGTTTCGCCGTCGCGCGGGTATACGTCGCGATGCCGCTCATCCGCTGCAAGTAGTTGAGGGCGGTGCGCTCACCCGAGAGGAGCGCGCGGATGTCCCCGTACACCTCCGCGAGGAGCTGTCCGTTCTTCACCTCCGCGCCTTCCTCGGTATGAAAGACGATCTCCGCGCTTTCGTCGAGCAGTTCAAAGACGCGCGCAAAGACGGGAAGTCCCGCGATCACGCCGTCCTGTTTGCACAGAAGTTCTGCCCTGCCGCGCTTCGCGACGGGCATCACCGCGTTGGTGGAGACGTCCTCCCAGCTGATGTCTTCCCGCAGAGCGGATAAGATCGCCTCGTCCCAGTGAAGTTTCTGCGTGATCGGATTATTCATGTCTGACCTCCCTTCTGACCGCCTTTTTATATTTGCGCGCGAGCGCGCGGGGTTTGCGGTAATCGTTTTCGTTCAGCGCGTTCAGCGCGGCGCGCGTCTGCGCTTCGTCCGCGCGTTCCGCGTGTTCCGCGATGTCGCCCGCGGCGCGCTTGGCGAAGATGAGCGCTTCGAGCAGGGAATTAGACGCGAGGCGGTTCTTCCCATGCACGCCGTTGCAGCACGTTTCGCCCACCGCGTAAAGATCTTTCATCGTCGTCCTGCCCAAAAGATCGCTCTTGATCCCGCCCATAAAATAATGTTGCGCGGGCACGACGGGGATGGGACGCGAGAACACGTCGAATCCCTCTTCCGCGCACTTTTTCACGATCCCGGGGAAGTGACGGCGCAGCGTATCCGCGCCGCCGTCCACCGTGCGCATATCCAGACGCACGCACTTGCTTCCCTCTTTCTTCATCTCGGCAAAGATCGCCTGCGCGACCACGTCGCGCGGCTGCAATTCATCCACGAACCGCTCGCCCTTCGCGTTGAGCAGTTTCGCCCCCTCGCCGCGCACCGATTCGGAAATGAGGAATTTGCGTCCCGGTTTGCCCGTATACAGCGTGGTGGGATGGATCTGCACATAGTCGGGATGTTCGAGCGCGACGCCGTGTTTCAGGCACACCGCCAGCCCGTCGCCCGTGAGGAGCGGGAAGTTGGTGCTGTGGCGGAACAGTCCGCCCACGCCGCCCGTGGCGAGCACGGTCGCGTCCGCCGTGACCGCATAGACCCTGCCCGTGCCGCCCTCGCGCATGACCGCACCGAAACAGCGGGTATTCCCCTCGTCGCAGATGAGATCGATCATCGACGTATGCGTCCTGATCTCGATATTCTCGCGCGTTCTCGCCTCTTTGAGAACGTGAGAGGTGATCTCGCGCCCCGTGCAGTCCTCGTGGAAGAGGATGCGCGGGCGGGAATGCGCCCCTTCGCGCGTGTAGACGAACTCGCCGTTCTCCCGCGCGAACCGCACGCCCATGCCCACGAGATCGGAGATGGTGTCGCGCGAATTTTCGATCATGCAGCGCACCGTGTCGGGGTTGTTCTCGTAATGCCCAGCGCGCATGGTATCTTCGAAATATCCGTCAAAATCGTTCTCGTCGCGCAACACGCAGATCCCGCCCTGCGCGAGGAAGGAATCGCTCTCGCGGATCCCCCCCTTGCACACGACGAGCACGCGCTTGCCGCGCGGCAGGTTGAGCGCGCAGTTAAGTCCCGCCACCCCCGCGCCGATCACGAGGACATCGTATCGTTCCGTATTCATCATTTCGCAAGCTCCAGCATTTTTTTCAACGCCCGTTCCGCGCCTTCGCGCGTCCGCTCGTCCACTTCCACGGGCGCGACCTCGCCGCGCAACGCCGCCAGCACCTTTTCGGGCGTGATCTTCTTCATATCCTCGCAGATCATGCCCTCGCGCAGGGGATAAAATTGTTTATCGGGACAGCTCTTTTTCAGGGCGTGCAGCACCCCCTCTTCCGTGCCGATAATAAACTGCTTTTTCTGCGATCTCCGCGCAAAGGCGATGATCTCCGCCGTCGAGCCGACGCAGTCGGCAAGCGCGCACACTTCCGCGGGGCACTCGGGATGCACCAGAAAGAGCGCTTCGGGATGCGTCTCCTTCGCCGCGAGCACGTCCTCCTTCGTCGTGCGGGCGTGGATGGGACAATGCCCTTCGCAGAAATAAAACTTCTTGCCCGACGCATCGTGCTCGGCGACGTATCTGCCGAGGTTGCGGTCGGGAATGAAATAGACGTTCTTCTGCGGCAGAGCGGACACGATCTTCAACGCGTTGGAACTGGTGACGATGACGTCCGAGACCGCTTTGAGCGCCGCGCCCGAATTGATGTACGTCACCACGGCGAGGTCGGGGATCTCCCGCTTCATGCGCTCCGCTTCGCGCACGTCCGCCATCTCCGCCATCGCGCAATGCGCGTTCCGCTCGGGGAGATAGACCGTCTTGTCGGGGCTGAGGATCTTCGCGCTCTCCCCCATAAAGGACACGCCGCAGAACACGATGACCTTCTTGTCGCTGTGCGCCGCTTTCACGGCGAGCGCGTAACTGTCGCCGACGTAATCCGCCATGTCCTGCACTTCGCCCGGCACATAATAATGCGCCAAGATCAGCGCGTCCGCCTCTTTTTTGAGTTTTTCCGCCTGAATGGATTGCATTCCGTATCCCTTCTTTTCTTTTGTGAAAAAAGTATACAGAAATACTTTACATCTGTCAAGACATTTGTAAAGAAACACAAAAAAAATTACCGCCTGAGCGGTAAGAAAAATTGTTGATAATTTGTATCATTTCCTTGCGCCGTCAAATCATGCGGATATATTCGCCGAGGGCGGGCAGGGAGTTTTCCGTCTTGACCGAATAGTAGGCACCCAAAAGGCGCAGGGCGCGTTTCTCGCCGTCCGCGCCCAGAAAACTCCCCTTGCATTCCGCGCCGAGCGCGAAACGGACGGTCTGATAGGTACTCTCGCTCGCGGGCTCGCCCACGCCGCATCCGTCGCAGAAAAAGGAACCGCTGGAAAAATCGAAGCGCATCCTTCCGCCGAGCGGCGCCCCGCAGGCGGGACACGTCTCTTCCGCGCTGACGGGATAACCCGCGAGCGACAGGGCGCGCACGAGGAAGCGGATGAGCGCGGCGGACGTCTCCCCTCCGCACATTTCTTTGAGCGCGGTGACGGCGGAAACGAACAGTCCCCCGTTGACCATGCCCTCGTACATGAGCGCGTCGCACGCCTCGCACACGGCGGTCGCCGCGTAATATGCGCCGATGTCCTCGCGCAGGGGATAGAACCCGTCGTAGAGGGCCGCAGACGTGACCGTATAGCGCCCGCTCCGCTCCGCGAGGACATACTCCGCAAAACAAAAGGGCTGAGCGGCGAAGCGCAGTTTCGCGGTCGCCTTTCTCACGCCCTTCACGGCGGCACCGATCTTGCCGCGGTCGGCGGTAAACAGGGTGACCATCTTGTCGTTTTCTCCGTAATTTACCGCCCGCAACAGGAGCGCGTCCGTCTTGATCTCCATTTCTCAGTCCTTTAACTGTTTGTATAACATATAATAGCTGAACTTGCCCGTCTTTTCGAACATTTCCCAGGCAAGTTCCTTCGCTCCTTTCTCCATACCCCCTCCGCAGGCAGTATGTGCGGAAGCGCGCGGCTTATTCCTCGTCGCGGTAGCCGAACTCGCGCATCAGCCCTTCCCGATCGCGCCAATCCTCGCGTACTTTGACGTAAGTCGTCAGGAACACTTTCGCCCCGAGGAATTTTTCCATATCCTGACGGGCGAAGGACGCCGTCTCTTTGAGCGCCTGCCCCTGCTTGCCGATGAGGATCGCCTTATGGTTCTTCTTCTCGCATACGATGTCGAGATTGACCTCGTATACGCCGTCGTCGCGGCGGCGGAAGGTATTGACGACGATCGCCACCCCGTGCGGAATCTCCTTGTCGTATTTGAGCAGGATCTTCTCGCGCATGATCTCCGCGATCATGAACTTCTCGCTGCGGTCGGAGACGATCTCCTGTTCGAATACCTTCTCTCCCTCGGGAAGGAGTGCGCAGAGCGCGTCTTCAAGGCGGCGCAGGTTCTTACCCTTGCGCGCAGACACGGGGTACACGTCCGCGTCCACGCCCGCTTCATAGAGGATCTTCATGTCGTCGGGGATCTTCTCCGCGGGCATGATGTCGATCTTCGTATACGCCACGAGCATGGGCAGCCCGAGCGCGCGGTATTTTTTCATGAGTTCCGCGTCGTCGGGCGCGATGCCGTTGTGCCCGTCGTGGACATACAAAATGACGTCCACGTCCTTGGCGGAATTTTCCGTCGTGCGCATCATCAGGTCGGTGAGCGCGTTGCGGGCGCGGTAGATGCCGGGCGTATCCACGAACACGATCTGCCTGTCCTCGCGCGTGAGCACGCCGAGGATGCGGTCGCGCGTCGTCTGCGGTTTGGGGGAAACGATGGCGACCTTTTCGCCCACCAGCACGTTGATGAGGGTGCTCTTCCCCGCGTTCGCCTTTCCGATGACCGCCACATATCCGCTTCTCATGTCACTTTCTCTCCAGATTGATGTTCCGCAGCGCGGCTTCTTCCTTTTTCCGCATCTGCGCCTTGTCGCCGTCCGTCATGTGATCGTATCCGAGGCAGTGCATCGCCCCGTGTACGGCGAGATAGTAGAGCTCCCGTTCATACGGATGCCCGTATTCTTCCGCCTGCTCCCGCGCCCGCTTTTCGCAGATGACCACGCTGCCCACAAACAGCCTGCCCTCTTCGTCCAGCTCGTCCCCGTGCTCTTCGCACAGAAGTTCTTCGCCGCGGATGTCCTCCATGGAGGGAAAACTCAGCACGTCCGTCACCTTGTCGATGCCCCGCTGTTCGCGGTTGAGGCGGCGGATCTCCTCTTCGTCCGCGATGAGCACTTCCAGCGCGAGCGGCACGTCCCCTTCCGCGCTCCCGCGGAGCGCATCGGAAAGTTTCTGCCGCTCCTCTTCGGAAAGATCCTCCGAATCGATGTAAAATTCACTCTTCATCGACCGAACCTCCGCGGTGGAAACGGATCGCGGGATATTCCACCCTGTGATGATGAACGCCCGAAAGCGCGGCGACGATGACTTGTTTGATGATCGTCAGCTCGCGCATGGTGATGTCGCAATTCTCGAACTGATCGAGATCCATCCTCTCCTCGATGATGCCGCGCACGATCTTTTCCACGTTCTCCGCCGAGCGGTCGGGAGAGGAACGCACCGCCGCTTCGGACGCGTCCGCGATCATGATGATCGCCGCGATCTTGCTCCTCGGCGTGGGACCGAGATAGGAATAATCTTTGACGTCCGCGTCCCCGCCCGTGAGTTTCAGCGCCTTTGCGTAGAAATACTTGATGGGCAGCGTGCCGTGATGTTCCCGCGCGACATCCGCGAACAGCTCGGGCAGATGATTGGCGACGAGCAGATCATATCCGTCTTTGGTGTGCGAACGGATGATGTCGGCGGACAGCTCGGGGGTGAGCTCGTCATGGATGTTGTAACCGCTCTGATTTTCCGTGAAACAGTCGGGCTGTTTGAGCTTTCCGACGTCGTGGTAATATGCCGCCGCACGGGCAAGCTCGGAATTTTCCCCGAGCGCGAGCGCGCACGCCTCCGCGAGCTGCGCCACAATGAGCGAATGGTTGAAGGTGCCGGGCGCTTCCGTCTTGAGCTGCAACAGCAGCTTCGCGTCCGTGCGCGTGAGTTCGCGCAGACGGAAGACGGTCAGACGGTTGAACATGACCTCGAATACGGGCAACAGCGCGAGCGTGAGGATCGCCGAACACATACAGCCGAGGATGCCGAAGCCCGCCGAAGCGACTACCTGGATCCAGCCGAGTTGCGCGAGGTCGGACAGTTCGAGCATGAGCACGATCGCGACCGTGGGGATGGAGATGAACGTACCCGTGAGGAGAAGCCCGCCGCGCGTTTTGACCGCGCCGCCGACGAACACCGAGAACGTGCCGCACACGAAGCTGAGCATGAGCGAGAAATACATCGCGTTCAGCCACCCGCTCTCCACGAAGTTGTTCGTATAGGTATCGATGACGAACATCAGCAGGGAATAGACGAAGTTGAACATGATCGCCTGCCTGCGGTTGAACAGGAACAGGCACAGCAGCGCCAGCATCGCGGACGGGCGCGCATAAATGCTGATGTACTTCCCGAATACGAACGAGAGGATGACCGCCACGTCGAAAATGAGAAAAATGAGCGCGATGTTGGCGGGGCGCGCCAGAAACTGCGCGTCCTCATAATAATAGTAGAAATATACGATGCAATAGAGCAGAAAGGTGCAGACGAGCAAAGAGATCATGCGCGAAGAATTGTCGTGCATGAACTGCGTCCAGCCGTCCGGATCGTTGATGACGATCATCGCGAAGATGATGAGGAGCATGGACAGGAAAAACAGCGTGAATACGCAGACGCTCTTCAGAAGCTGCGTTCCCCGCACCCGTTTTACTTTGGGAATCACCGTCATTTTCTTTCTCCTTTGTTGCGCCGCGCCTCTTCCCGTTCATAGGCGCGCACGATGCGCGTCACCAGAGGATGGCGCACGACGTCCGCGTCCGTCAGCATGCAGACGGCGACGTCCTCGACGTTTTTTAAGATGGTCACGGCGTGTTTTAGTCCGCTCGACTTGCCTTCGGGCAGGTCGGTCTGCGTCATGTCGCCCGTCACCACCATCTTGCTGCCCTCGCCCAGGCGGGTGAGGAACATCTTCATCTGTTCTCTCGTCGCGTTCTGCGCCTCGTCCAAGATGACAAACGCGTTGCTCAGCGTTCTGCCGCGCATATACGCGAGCGGCGCGACTTCGATCACGCCCTTTTCCATGAGTTTTCCGTACGTTTCCAGCCCGAAAAGCTCCTGCAAGGCGTCGTAGAGCGGGCGCAGATAGGGATCCACCTTGGTCTGAAGATCCCCGGGCAGGAACCCGAGTTTTTCTCCCGCCTCCACGGCGGGACGGGTGAGGATGATCTTCTCCACCTGCTTGCCCTTATACGCCGCGACCGCCAGGCATACCGCGAGATAGGTCTTGCCCGTTCCTGCGGGCCCCACGCCGAACGTCACCGTGTTTTTCTTGACCGCGTCGACGTAATTTTTCTGCCCCACCGTCTTGCACTTGACGGGCTTTCCGCGGGACGTCACTGCGACCACGCCGCGCATCACGCCTTCGATGTCCGAAGCGTGCCCTTCCCGCGCCAGGTTGATGCAGTACAGAAGGGTACTCTTGTCGATATTCTCCCCCGCCTCGATGATGGAAAGCAGGCTCTTGACCACTTCCGCGCCGATAAGCGCGTTGGGATCCTCCCCTTCGAGCAGGATCCTCGTATCTTCCACGCGCGTGTAAAGCTCCAGTTCCCGCGCGATGGTTTCCAGATTTTCGTCGAAAATGCCGAGCACGCGCTGAAGCCTGTCCAACCCGCCCGTTTCGACCGTGACCGTCGTCCTTGCCGTAAAAATCCCCTCCTCTATCCGAAGTTGACCGAAGCGGTGACGTATTCCGTCCCCTCGACGCGCCAACCTTCCTGCGTCTTTTCGATATGTACCCCGCGCAGTTCCTGCGTTTCCAGCATCGCCTGCGCCAGCGCCGCCGCCTCGCTCTCCGCCGCATATTGAGCGGAAAACGGGCGGGAAATGCGCGCGCACGCGATGACCAGCACCGTAACCGTCTCCTCCCCGCGCACGGCTTCGCCGTCGGCGAGGACCTGACCTTCTTCCACCTCTGCGCCTTCCTCCGCCCGCGCGGTGCCGCGCACGACGACCAGCTCTTCCAGCACGCCCGACACGGGCGCGAGAAGCGCCTCGCCCGAAAGCGGCGCCGTTTCGTCGCTCACCTGCACTTCTACGGTGAGGATCCCGCCCGAATGGCGGAAGGAGCAAAAACTCACGCGCGGGAGCGATAAGATCTGTGCGCATACGATCTCCCCGTCGGGCGGCGGGGTAAACGTCCCCACCCCGTTTTCGGAGAGGATGGCGACGACCTCGTCGCGGTAATACGCGCCGCTGCCGACCACGTCGATGCGAAGAACGCGCGACTGCGCGCCCGCGACGGCGGCGAAAAACAATGCGGCTCCCGCGAGCAGTCCCGCGCGGCGCACCGCGGCGCGCCCCCAGCGGGCGGCGCCGCGATAACGCACCTTTTTCACATTATAACACGAACCGCGCAAAATTGCAAAAACTTTTTTCACGTCTTTGGAACCAACCTCGACGATCACGCCGTTTTTTTGCGTTTTGTGTGCGCCGAATATGCAGACGTCCGCCTTCGCGAGCTTATCCACCGCGCGGTACGCGCTTAATCCTTCCACAATGATCTGCGTTCTTTTCAGCATTCGCACCGCTCCACGCGGGAAATATCCCCCAGGACCGTCGCGTCGCCGCCGAAATATTTGCCCAGCGCGAGATGTTCCCCCTCTACGCGCACGCCGCCTTTGCCGCCGCGGAACACGACGGCGGTATCGGAAAACTCGCGGATCTCCTTCACGTTCTGAAAATATCCGCCCCTGCCGTCGATGACGGCATATTGCACACGGGAAGTACACACGTCCTCTTCCGCGCCCAGTTGTTTCAGCATTTCCGCAAACAGTCTCATTCTCTTATATTGTATGCAGCCCGCGCGCGTTTTACAACCCGGGCGCCTCTTTGCGCGCACGCTCGGCACGCCTTTCGCGCGGCGCCTCGCCGTGATGCTTCCCCTTTTTGCGCCG
This sequence comes from uncultured Clostridia bacterium, assembly GCA_944336975.1. GTDB lineage: Bacteria > Bacillota > Clostridia > Christensenellales > Borkfalkiaceae > Gallimonas. The sequence continues at coordinate 88,556 of CALVLH010000004.1, read as the reverse complement.
CCGCAAACGAAGGCGCGGAAAAACTCCCTCCCCGTACGAACAAATCCTCTCATGTCCGCGGGAAAAAGCCGACGCGCAGGAAGCCCCGCGCGCCCGAAAAAGACGCGCGATCGCCCCCGCGCGGGAAAAACACATTCGGTCTCCGCAAAAGCCGCATAAAAAAACGCCCCGCGGGGAGATCCCCGCGGGGCGCGAACTGATCCGATCAAAGTTCTGCGAAATATTTGATGGTTCTTACCATCTGGCTGGTGTAGGAGTTTTCGTTGTCGTACCAGGAAACGACCTTGACGAGCGTCGTGCCGTCGCCCATGGGCATGCACTTGGTCTGCGTTGCGTCGAACAGCGAGCCGTAGGTGATGCCGATGATGTCGGAGGAGACGAGCTCTTCTTCGGTGTATCCGAAGGAAGCGGAAGCCGCGTCCTTCATCGCCTTGTTGACCGCGTCCTTATCCACTTCGCCTTCGCAGACAGCGACGAGCTGCGTCAGGGAGCCGGTGGGAACGGGAACGCGCTGAGCGCATCCGTCGAGAACGCCGTTGAGTTCGGGGATCACGAGGCCGATCGCCTTCGCAGCACCCGTGGAGTTGGGAACGACGTTGACCGCCGCCGCGCGCGCACGGCGAAGGTCGCCCTTGCGGTGAGGTCCGTCGAGCACCATCTGGTCGCCCGTATATGCGTGGATCGTGGTCATGTAGCCCTTCTTGATCTTCGCGAGCTTGTTGAGCGTGTTCGCCATGGGAGCAAGGCAGTTGGTCGTGCAGGAAGCCGCGGAAATGATGGTGTCTTCCTTCTTCAGCGTCTTCTCGTTGACGCTGAACACGATGGTGGGAAGGTCGTTGCCCGCGGGAGCGGAAATGACGACTTTCTTCGCGCCTGCCGTGATGTGCGCCGCAGCTTTCGCCTTGGAGGTATAGAAGCCCGTGCATTCAAGGACGACGTCTACGCCGATCTGTCCCCAAGGGAGATTCGCAGCGTCTTTTTCCGCATAGATCTTGATGGTCTTGCCGCAGACGGTGATCGTACCCTCTTCGTCGTTCGCGGACACGGTGTCGGCGTGTTCGTATCTTCCCTGTGCGGAATCGTACTTGAGAAGATGAGCGAGCATCTTGGGGCTGGTCAGATCGTTGATCGCGACGATCTCATACCCTGCTGCGCCGAACATCTGTCTGAACGCAAGACGGCCGATACGACCGAATCCGTTGATTGCTACTCTTACATTTGCCATGATAAAAATCCTCCGTTTTTATTGTTGCGTTTGTAACGCTTTATCAGCATTCCTATTTTATCACAATTTTTTCCGCTCGTCAACGTTTTTTTGCAATTTTACTCATTTGAGTGCTTCGGGATTGAGACAAAGCAGATCGTCCGTCACGAAGCGCCCGTCTTTGCGGATGAGTTCGCCGTCGAAATAGATCTCCCCGCCGCCGTACTTTTCCGTCATGATGAGCACGAGATCCCAATGCACGCCCGACTGATTGCCGTTATACGCGTCGTCGTAACAGCACCCCGGGGTAAAGTGGATGCTCCCCGCGATCTTTTCGTCGAACAGCGTATCCAGCATGGGCTCGTTGATGAAGGGATTGACGCCGATCGCAAATTCTCCCACATAACGCGCGCCCGCGTCCGTATCGAGGATCGCATTCAGAGCGGCGGTATCCGACGAGGTCGCTTCGACGATCTTGCCGTCTTTGAATACGAAACGGATGTTCTCGTGCTTTATGCCGTTTTTGAGGGAGGGCGCGTTATAGGTGATCACGCCGTTGACGCTCTCGCGGACGGGCGCGGTGTACACTTCCCCGTCGGGGATGTTCAGCTCGCCCGCGCATTTGATCGCGGGGATCCCCTTGATCGAGAAGGTGAGATCGGTCCCCTTTGCGACGAGGCGCACCTTGTCCGTGCGCTCCATGCGCGCTTTGAGCGCGTCCATCGCGCGGTCCATCTTCGCGTAGTCGAGCGTGCAGACATCGAAAAAGAATTTCTCGAACGCCGCCGTGGACATCCCCGCCGCCTGCGCCATGGAAGGAAGCGGATAGCGGAGCACCACCCATCTGGTCTTTTTGACGCGGATCTCGTGGTGGACGGGATAGGAAAACAGCCGTGCTTCCGCCGCCATGTTCTCCTCGGGCACGTCCGAATATTCGAAGGAGTTCTCCGCCCCGCGCACGGCGATATAGCAGTCCATATCGTTCATGATGAACGCCTCGTATTTTGCGAGCGCGTTCAGATGTTCTTCGTTCGTCCCCATCAGCATGGCGCGGCGGACCTTCGTCGAATTGATCTTGACGTAAGGCAGCCCGCCCGCCGCCTCCGCCTTTTCCACGAGCGCGCAGCCGATCTCTGCGTCCGTATCGTAGAGGTCGATGAAGATCTTTTCGCCCTTTTTGCACTTGACCGAATAATTGACCAGCACGTCGGCAAGGCGATCGATTCTCGGATCTCTCATGATCTTGTTTCTCCTTCCCCGCACGCGGCGGGATCTGTTTTTTCTCCCCTATTATATCCCCCTTCAGGCGGCAAGTCAAAATGTTTTTTTGCGGAAAAAGTCTTTTTTGCAAAATTTTACACCTTTTCCCGTCCATCCCTTGCAATTTTCGGAAAAAAGATTTATAATGAGAAAAAACGTTCGGAGGAATTATTATGCCCTTAGTAACAACCAAGGAAATGTTCAAAAAGGCGTATGACGGCGGTTATGCGGTCGGCGCGTTCAACGTGAACAATATGGAGATGATCCAGGCGATCGTCGAGGCGGCGAACGAATGCAAGTCGCCCGTCATCCTGCAGGTATCCGCAGGCGCGAGAAAGTACGCGAACCCCGTGTATCTGCGTCACCTCGTGCAGGCGGCGGTCGAGACGACGGACATCCCCATCGCGATGCACCTCGACCACGGCGCAGATTTCGAGATCTGCAAATCTTCCATCGACGGCGGATTCACCTCCGTCATGATCGACGCTTCCTCCAAGCCTTGGGAAGAAAACATCGCGATCACCAAGAAAGTCGTGGAATATGCGCACGACCACGGCGTGGTCGTCGAAGCGGAGCTGGGTAAGCTCGCGGGCATCGAGGACGACGTGCACGTCGCGGATCACGACGCGATGTTCACCTCTCCCGACGAAGTGGAAGAGTTCACTTCCCGCACGGGCATCGATTCCCTCGCGATCGCGATCGGCACCTCGCACGGCGCGTATAAATTCAAACCCGGTCAGGATCCCAAACTGCGCATCGACATCCTCGAAGAGATCGGCAGAAGACTGCCCGGCTTCCCCATCGTCCTGCACGGCGCTTCCTCCGTTCCCCAGGAGCAGGTCGCGGTCGTCAACCAGTTCGGCGGCTCCATGCCCAACGCGATCGGCATTCCCGAATCCGAACTGAGAAAGGCGGCGAAGCTCGCCGTCTGCAAGATCAACATCGACTCCGACCTGCGCGTCGCGTTCACCGCGGCGATCAGAAAGCACCTTGCGGAAAATCCTTCCCACTTCGACCCTCGCCAGTACCTCGGCGACGCGAGAGTCAACATGAAGGAAATGGTCAAGCACAAGATCATCGATGTGCTCGGCTCCGCAAACAAGGCGTAACTCAAACATCCCAAAAGTGCTCCGCTCCGTCGGAGCGCTTTTCCCTTTCGTTGCGTTCCTCCCCCTTATGCGGACGGAACGCAACGGGAAATTTCCCGCAAGTACTTTTCAAACGGGGCAGAGTGTGCTATAATGTGCGGGAAGCGCGGAAAAAATGCCGCGCAAAATTAAGGAAGAGCCATGGGAAACAACCCCGATATCAAGATCGTGATATCCTGCCATAAAGAAAGCGTGGTGCCGGACAAACCGCTTCTGATTCCCGTACAGGTGGGCGCCGCGCTTTCGGCGCGCCGCCTCCCCATCCGCGGCGACGACGAAGGCGTGATCACGGCGACAAAAAAATACAATATCTGATAAGGAGAACGCATGAAACACTACGATTATCTCATCGTCGGCGCGGGACTGTTCGGCAGCGTGTTCGCGCACGAAGCGACGGCGCGCGGGAAACGCTGTCTCGTCATCGATCGCCGTCCGCACACGGGCGGGAACATCTACTGTGAGCAGATCGCGGGGATCAACGTCCATAAATACGGGGCGCACATCTTCCACACGAGCGACCGCAGGGTGTGGGAATACGTCAACCGCTTTGTCGAGTTCAACAACTATGTCAACAGCCCCGTCGCGCGTTACAAGGACGAACTGTACAATCTCCCCTTCAACATGAACACCTTCCATGAGCTTTGGAACGACGTTTTTACCCCCGCTCAGGCGAAGGCAAAGATCGAAAGTCAACGCGCCGCGGAAGCCGTCGGAGAGCCGAAAAACCTCGAAGAGCAGGCCCTCAGCCTCGCGGGGCGGGACGTCTATGAAAAGCTGATCAAGGGATATACCGAAAAGCAGTGGGGACGTTCCTGTACCGAACTGCCCGCTTTCATCATCCGCCGTCTGCCCTTCCGCTTCACGTTCGACAACAATTATTTCAACGACCGCTGGCAGGGCATCCCGATCGGCGGCTACAATCCCCTCACGGAAAAACTGCTCGAAGGCAGCGACGTGCTCACCGATACCGATTATTTCGCGTTCCGTGAAAAATACCCCGACGTCGCGGACAAGACGCTGTTCACGGGCATGATCGACGAATATTTCCGCTTCTCGCTCGGACACCTGCAATACCGGACGGTGCGTTTCGAGACGGAAGTCCTGGACACCGACAACTATCAGGGCAACGCGGTCGTCAATTACACCGAACGATCCGTCCCCTATACCCGGATCATCGAACACAAACACTTCGAGTTCGGGAAGCAGGAAAAGACGGTCATCTCGCGCGAATATCCCGAAGAGTGGAACGCCTCGCTCGAACCGTACTATCCCGTCAACGACAAGACGAACGACGCGCTGTATGCGCGCTACCGCGCCCTCGCCGAACGCGAAAAAGGCGTCATCTTCGGCGGGCGGCTGGGCAGTTACCGCTATTACGACATGGACAAAGTGATCGCCGCGGCGCTTGCCCTGGCGGACAGCGAACTCAATTAAACGTTTGACGCCAAAAAGCGGCGGCGCGTTTTGCAACGCGCCGCCGCTTTTATTTTCCTTTTCTTCTTAATCGTAAAGCGTGAAATATGAATCGCGGTCGAAGGTGATGTCCGCGGAAACGAGCTGGCCGTCGCGATACACCTTAAACGTCACCGTATCCCCTTTTCTCACGCCGAACATGAGATCGGTCGCCATATACATCCGCGTGATGACCTGTTCCCGCCCGTTGAGCGAAATGCTGTAAAGGACGTCGCCCGTTTTGAGCGCTCCGCTCGCGGGCGCCGAGGTCACGGCAGAGACCGACACGCTCTCCTCGATGTACGCCTTCCCCGTCAGATCGTCATAAACGGCTTTGCTGTCCGTCACCTCCAACGTGATTCCAAGCGTCGCGCGGAGCGCGCCGCGATATGCGCTGTTGTCGATGATGTTCTGCGCCACCGAAAGGGCGAGGTTGGCGGGGATCGCATATCCCATCCCCTCCACGCCGTCTTCTTCCGTCTTAGCGTTGACGATGCCGATGAGCTTTCCGTCCGCGTTGTACAGCCCGCCGCCAGAATTGCCGTGATTGACCGCCGCGTCCGTGCGGATCTCGCGCAAAGAGAGCGTGGTCGTTTCGTCGGACGAAGCGATGGAGATATACTCCGAATCGACGGAGACGATGCCCGAAGAAGCGGAAATGCCGCTCCCCTCGGGATTGCCGACCGCATATACCGTCTCGCCCACGGTCACCGCGTCCGAATTGGCGGCGACCGCCTCGCGCGCGGAACTCGCTTTGAGTACCTCGCTGTCCTCCACGCGGAGAACGGCGATGTCGTAATCCATCGCGCCACCGACGTACGTCGCCTCGATGGCGCCGCCGTCGAACTCACCGCCGTACAGGTAAAGCGTGATGTCGTCGCTGATGTGCGAGACCGTTTCCGTCCCCGCACTGTCCTTATTATATACGACGTGATAATTGGTGATGACGTATGCGTCGCCCGCCGATTTGTCCAGCGAATAGATGACGCCCGAGCCCGCGCTGGTCGTCTGCTGAGTGGTTACCCCCGGACGCCAGATGCCGCCGGAGACGACCTGCTCGGAAAAGGTACACCACACGCTGACCGTGGACATCAGGGCGCGGTTGACCGCGGCGGAATCGTCCGCGGAGACGGTGAGATATTCCTGCAGAAATTCGAGAAAACTTCCCTCGAATCCCTCTGCGACCGCTTCGTCGTAGATCGCGCGGATCTCGGCGCCGCCGTCGTTTCCCGAAAGAGACGCCAGCCAACTCGCTTCCGAGCCGTCGTAACCGAGTTCGGAAGCGATCTCATAGGGATACTTTGAATCGAGCGAAGTCGATCCGAAATCAAAACACGCGCTGAACGTGAACAGCGCCGCGCCCGAGAGCGCCGCGCAGGAAAGCGCCGCGATCCTTCTCTTTTTCATACCGATATGACCTCATGTTTGCAAATTTTTCCAAATTATATCAGCGGAGTATGCTTATTTTTCCATTGTTGTGTGAAAAATAGGTAAATTTATGCGCTCATTCCGCCCATAATTTTTCCCCTCTATTATACCACACCCGCGCGCGTTTTACAACACGAACGCCGAAAAAAAGAAGCGGGCGCGCTTTCCCGCAGGAAAGCGCGCCCGCCCTCTCTCAGCGATAGAGCAGACAGTCGCCCCAGCCGACGCCGCCCTGCCCCGAAGTATCGGCGATCTCCAACGTAAGCGTGCGCGCGCCGTCGGGAAGCCGTACGGCAAAGGAGGAATAGTCCGCCTTCCAGCCGATGTTTTTTGCTCGTAGAGCAGTTCTCCGTCCGCATAGACGCGCGCCGTCGCGTTGGCATAAGAACCCCACGGCACGTTGTCGCGGATGACCTTATCCACTCCCACATTCGCGGAGAAATGCGTGTAACCCATGCCCGAGATGTCGAACGCGAGCGAGAACGTGCCGTTCGCCTTGGTGTAAAGCCCGTCGGAAAACTCCCGCTCCGCGCCGCCTGCGTACAGTGACACGGTGCGGAAGGCATAGACGTTGTCGTAAGTGATGCTCACGCGATAGGCGTTCTGAACGGGATAGAGAAGCTGCGCGTCCGTCATGTCGAAGGAAAGCCCTTCGAACCACGCGGAGACCTCCTCTTCCGCCTTGCGATAGGCGGCGATGTTGTCCTGACCGCGATAATATCCGTTCACGCCGTTATTGAGCGGCATGGTAATCGTGCGGATAAATCCGTTCTCCGTCGTATACGTTACGCCCGCGCCTTCCCCCGCCCGCCAGTAATAGAGAAAATAAAGGCGCGCCTCGTCGTAGATCAGATAACTCTTGATCTTCGCCGCTTCGCTCGGGAAAACGTAGATGCCCTCCGCCTGCAGATCGACAGTGAGCGAGCTGACAGTCGAATCGGACAGGTCTACTTTGAGCAGTTTTTCCATGAGCAGATCGTACGCAAGGCGCGACTGTGCGCTCAGCTGACTGCGCCCGTAATAGACGAAATCGGCAAACGGCGCGGTGAGATATTCCTCCGACGCGCCGACCACGAAGCGCTGCGGGGAAAGGACGGTCATCTTCACCGTTTTTTCCGCCGTCGCGACGCCGTCGCTCACGCGATAGGTGAGAGAAAACTCGCCCGTCTGCCCCTCCCGATAATCGGTGGTATAGCTGATGCGGTCGGTCAGGTCGCTCCCGTCCGCCGCCGTCGCCCGCGCGAGGGAAAGGATATTGTCAGACGTCACCTGATAGGGCGAAGGAAATTCTGCGTCGTAAGCCTGCAAATCAGGTTTGATCGCATTATAATAGGTGAGCTTGCAGTCCGCCCAGACGGCATGATCGTTGCCGTTCCCGCCGACCGAGTCGGCGATGAGGGCAATGCGATCCGCGCCCTCCACGTTCACCTCCACGCTGTCCTCTTCGGTATATGCGCCGAACAGTTCGGAAACATATTCCTCCCGATTGTCGACGAGCACTTTGAACACGACGCTCGCCTGCGTATTGTTCACACGCGCCGTCTTATGGATGCCGACGGTCGCCGTGAACCGCGTGAATCCTCGCGTCTGAAGTCCCTCGAACACCAGAACAGAATAGGCATGCGCAAAAAATCCGTGTTCGTATTCCTTCTCCTCTCCGTCCGCATAAAGCGACAGGGGATCCCCGTCCGCATCGCGATTGACGGAAAGCGAACCGTATCCGACGGAAGCGTAATCATATCCGAGCTCGTCGAGATACGCCTGCTTTTCCACGCGGGGGCTTCTCCCCCTTCTTCCGTTCCGTCCTCTCCGCCCGGCTCGGTCACACCCTGGTCGGGATCTTCCCCGCCGAGAAAGATCGAACAGGATGAACCCGCCGCCGCAACGAAAGCGAGTACGGCGGCAAGCAATAACGCTGTAATCTTATGTTTCAATGAAGTATTCTCCTTTTCTTTTTCCGAGGCGCCATTATATCATACCCGCCGCGTTTCATCGACTGTTTTTCATATCATTTTGATAGGAATTTTTTGAAAAAATCAAACCGCTTCTTTCTTGCCCGAAAAGCAAAGAAAAAGCGGCGGCGGGCGGCACAAAATGCGGCAAGGCAACGGGGACGAGCGGGTGCAAAGAAAGGACGCGGCACAAAGCCGCGTCCCCCTTTTCGCGTGATCCGTCCGCAGCGGACGGCTTTTTCTTTCGCGTTACAGATCGTCCGCGTCCTGAACGGGTTTCTCGTGGCAATCGTCCGAGACGACTCCCGTATAACTCCCGAGCGCGTCCTCTTCCGAACGCATCTTTGCGCCCTTTGCAAGGCGGCTTTTCTTCTTCTGCATCAGCGGCAGTTCTCGACGTTTCCGTTCGATTTCTTCGCCTTGCCGCAGTTTTCCGCGCCGTTGCGGTTGTTCTGCGCTTCGCCGCTCTTGTTCTGCATCTTGTTCTGCGTCTTTTTCATGATTTCTCCTTCCGAAAGGAAGCTCTGCTTGTCCCGTTCCGTGCCGCGGCAGGCGGTCGGCGCGACGATAACGACAACGGACAAAGCGTCTCCGTGCGCGATTGCGCCTTTCCGCTCCGTCCGCCGTCCCGTCCGCGCGTTTCGCCTCTAACGCAACGGAAGAAACGCATCTCCCTTTCGCTATTCATTTTGTACGCAAAACGCGGCGGATATACTCCGCCGCGCGAGGAAAGATCTTCCATTGTCAAAAAACTTACGCTTTCGTATTATTTTTTTCGGCTTCCCCTTGCTCCTCCGCCGCGGACAGAGCTTCGGCGGACGTTGCATCCGAGGGCGGGATGATCTCGCCCACCGTGACCGCAAGGTCTTCCGCGAACGACTTGTAATCGGACGTCTCGCCGACGATCGTGATCTCGTCGCCCGCCTCGAGCACCGTTTCGCCGTCGGGGACGATGGCTGTACCGCCGCGGCTGAGCGCGATGACCAGCGCGTCGGACGGCCAGAGGATGTCGCGGACGGCGCGGCCATCCGCCGTACTGCCCTTTACCACGCGCAGACGTACCGTCTCTTTCTTCGCGCCTTCGCGCACCTTCTGCTCTTCGACGATCCCTTCGAGCAGTTTATCGTAGATGGGCTGTGTGTGGAAGACGTCGCCGACGAGATACCCCACCGCAACGCCCATGACCACGGGCAGGAGAAAAGTGAACGACCAGGTCAGCTCCACGACCATGACGATGCCCGTCACGGGCGCTTTGACGATCGTGGTGAAGAATGTCGCCATGCAGATCATGATCATCACGTCCGAATAAGCGGGATCCATGCCCATCTGTACGCACAGAAGGCTCAACAGCGCGCCCAGGCAGGCGCCTACGGCGAGCATGGGGATGAACACGCCGCAGGGCACGCCCGCGCCCATATTGACGACGGAAACGATAAACTTGAACGCGAACACGATGAGCAGCGTCGCCCAAAGCGGGGAAGAAAAGATGAGTTCCATGCCTTCGCTCTTACTGCCCAGCGCCTGGATGAGTTCGTGTCCGCCGCCCATCGCATAGACGGTGATGAGACCGAAGATCCCCGCGAGCATGAACGGGATGAGCATTTTCCCCATCCCCTTCCAGAAGGTGATCTTCGCGAACAGTTTTTTGGCGCGGAAGACGAGGAAATAGAACGCGACGCCCGCAAACGCGCACACGAGCGCGGCAAGCAGGATATACAGATAAGAAAACATGTCGGGCGCCGTGAAGGAAAAGGTCGTGAAGGTGGATTCCACGGGAAAGCCGAGGAGCGGGCGCAGGAGATTGCGCGTGATCACGCCGACGATGACAGACGAGAACGCACACACGAACACTTCGGGCGTGAAACGCTTATGCGCTTCCTCGAAGGCGAACGCCATGCCCGTTACGGGCGCGTTGAAGGCGACCGCAAGTCCCGTGCAGGCGCCGCCCGTGATCTGATAGCGGCGTACCGTCTCCTTGCGTTTGAGAAGGTCGGCGGTCCCGTACCCGCACGCGCCGCCGATCTGGATGCTCGGGCCTTCGCTGCCCGCGGAAAGCCCCAGAAAGATGGTCGCAAGGCTCGCCGCGAACATCCCCGTCAGCACCTGATACCAGCGGAAATGCAGCAAACCGCGCGTCGCTCCCTCCGTCTGCGGAATGCCGCTCCCGCGGATCATGGGAATGAATTTTACCACGCCGCCGATGACGATCGCGCCTAAAAACAGCGCGAGAAAAAGAAGCGGGATGAAGGCGGGTGTTTCACGCACGATCTCGTAGATGTCCCTCGAAAATCCCTCTCCGATGTTAGCGAGCACGTTGTACAGCGTGACCGCGATCCCCGCAAACAGCCCCGTGAGCGCTCCCACGGCGACGAGCTGTACGCCGTAATGATACGCCTTGTCTTTGATTTTACCTATTTTGTTTCTCATATCTTGTCTCCGCAACCCTTCGCCGCCCGATTACACCGCTTCGAATTGCGCATGGTAGAGCTGCGCATAAAATCCGCCTTTGGCGAGCAGTTCTTCATGCGTGCCCTGTTCCACGATCTTTCCCGCATTCATGACGAGGATGAGATCGGCGGTGCGAATGGTGGACAGGCGGTGCGCGACGATGAAACACGTCCTGCCCTGCATGAGCTTCGCAAAGGCGTCCTGCACCTTGACTTCCGTACGGGTGTCTATGGAACTGGTCGCTTCGTCCAATATCAGCATGGGCGGATGGCAGAGCATGATACGCGCGATGCACAAAAGCTGCTTCTGTCCCTGCGAGAGAGAACCCTCGTCGCCGATGACGGTATCGTATCCCTGCGGCAGACGCTTGATGAAGGAATGCGCGTGCGCCGCCTTCGCCGCGGCGATCATTTCCTCTTCCGTCGCGTCCGGCATGCCCATGCACAGGTTTTCGCGCACGGTCGCCTTTTTCAGCCACGTTTCCTGCAATACCATGCCGTAGTTTTCGCGCAGAGAATGGCGGGTGAGCGTGCGGATGTCCTTGCCGTCCACGCAGATGCTCCCCCCGTCCACGTCGTAAAAGCGCATCAGGAGATTGATGACCGTCGTCTTGCCGCATCCCGTGGGGCCGACGATCGCGATCCTCTTGCCCGCGCACGCTTCCGCGTTGAGGTTTTCGATGAGCGGACGGTCGGGCGAATAGGAAAACGCCACGTTGCGGAGAGAAACGTTCCCTTCCGCCCTGCCCAGCTCGGCGTTGCCCGCGTCGGAGACCTGATCTTCCTCTTCGATGAGAGCGAAGATGCGCGCCGCACAGGCAAGCGCGTTCTGGAATTCTGTGATCACTTCGGTGATCTCGTTGAACGGCTTGGTGTATTGGTTGGCGTAAGAAAGGAAGGTGGTAAGATTTCCCACCGAAAACACCCCGCCCGTGGCGATGACGGTGAACGCGCCGACCAGCGCGACCGCCGCGTATACGACGGAGTTGACGAACCGCGTGACGGGATTGGTCGTGGACGAAAAGAAGATGGCTCGGAGCGAGCACTTGCGCAGGCGCTCGTTGATCTCGGAAAATTGCTCCTCGTTCTCGTCCTCGTGCGTATACGCCTTGACGACTTTGAGGTTCCCCACCATCTCGTCGATGAACGCCGTCTGTTCGGCGCGCGTCTGAGACTGTTTGCGGAACATGGAATAGGTGCGCGAGGCGATGAACTTCGCCGCGAACAGCGAGAGCGGCGTGATGCAGAATACCACGAGCGCGATCTGCCAGCGCATGACGAGCATGATCCCGAGCGTGCCGACGATGGTCATGACGCCCGTAAAGAGTTGCGTGAAGCCGAGCAGGAGCCCGTCCGAGAACTGCTCCGCGTCCGTGATGACCACGCTCGCAAGCTCCCCGTAGGCGCGGGAATCGAGATAGCGCAGGGGCAGGGTGCGGATCTTGCGGAAGGCGTCCCGCCGCACGTCCGCGAGGACGTGATAGGCGATCTTGTTGTTGCAAAGGCTCATCAGCCACTGCGCGAGCGCGGTCGCCGCCACGCTCCCGCCGATGAGCAGGAACAGATCGCCCAGCCGCGCGTAATCCACTTCGCCCGCCCCGACGATACAGTCGATGGCAAGCCCCACGAAATAGGGCACGGCGAGGGTGAGCGCGACCGTGACGATCGCGAGGAATATGGTCAGGACGAGATAACCCGAATAGGGTTTCAGATAGCGAAGAATGCGGCGGAACGTGCCTTTTTGCGTCTTTTTCATGCCCGATCCTCCTCTTTGAACTGCGAACGGTAGATCTCGCGGTAGACCTCGCAGGACTTTAAAAGTTCTTCGTGCGTGCCGATCCCGACGGCGCGCCCGTCGTCGAGCACGACGATCTTGTCCGCGTGCAGGATGGACGCCGTGCGCTGGGACACGATGAACACCGTGCTCCCCGTATGTTTCAATGCCTTGCGCAGACGCGCGTCCGTCGCGTAATCGAGCGCGGACGCGGAATCGTCGAGGATGAGGATCTCCGGCTTCCGCACGAGCGCGCGGGCGATGGTCAGCCGCTGACGCTGTCCGCCCGAGAGATTCTTGCCCTCCTGCGCCACTTCGCCGTCCAGCCCGCCTTTGACCGCGAGCACGTCCGAAGCCTGCGCCGTTTCCGCCGCCGCGAGCAGTTCCTCGTCCGTCGCCCCGGGATTGCCCCAGAGCAGATTGGAGCGGATGCTTCCTTTGAACAGCACCGCCTTTTGCAGGACGACGGCAACCTTTTCTCGCAGTTCTTCCGCGGGGATACCGCGCACGTCCCTGCCGCGGAAGCGCACGCTCCCCTCCGTCGCCGCGTAAAAGCGGGGGATGAGGTGCACGAGCGAGGTCTTACCCGAGCCTGTGCCGCCGATGACGCCGATCGTTTCCCCTTTGCGGACGGTAAAATCGATGTCCGTGAGCGAGGGCGCGCCCGCGCCTTCATAGGTGAGCCCGACGTGTTCGAAGCGGATCTCCTCTTCGGGATCGGCGCCTTCGGGCGCCGCCTCTTCTTCGAGGAGGACGGAGGGTTCCCCTTCCATTTCCAGCACCTTTTCCAACCGCTTTTCGCAAGACACCGCCTTCGTCATGGTCACGATGAGGTTGGCGAGTTTGATCAACTCGATGAGGATCTGCGAGAGATAGCCGTAGAGGGCGATGACGTCGCCCTGTTGCAATGCGCCGCCGTCCACGCGGAGCGCCCCGACGTAGACGAGTACGATGACCGCCGCGTTGATGAGCACATAAGTGAGCGGATTGGTGAGCGCGGCGATCCTGCCCACCTTCTTCTGCGAACGGCACAGATCGCCGTTGCGCTCTTCGAACTGCTTCCCTTCGCTCTCTTCCTTGCAGAATGCGCGGATGACGCGCACGCCCGCCAGATTTTCGCGGGTGGAGAGATAGACCTTATCCAACCTCTCCTGCACTTTCCGATAGAGGGGCATGCACGCCGCCATCACCGCAAAGACGACGACCGCGAGCAGCGGGATGACCGCGAGAAAGACGAGCGCCGCCTGCACATCGACGACGAACGCCATGACCATGGCGCCGAACACGATGAACGGCGAGCGCAAAAACAGACGGAGCGTCATGTTGACGCCCGTCTGCACCTGATTGACGTCGCTCGTCATGCGCGTGATCATCGTAGACGTCCCGAGGGAGTCGATCTGCGAGAAGGAGAGCGACTGCAATTTTCCGAATACGAGATCGCGCAGGCGGGCGGACGCGCCGACGGCGGCGCGGGCGGCGAAGAACTGCGCGGTCAGCGAAAACGCCAACCCCACGATCCCGAACGCCACCAGAAGAAGCCCCATCTTCACGATATAGCCCGTGTCTCCCTGCGCGATGCCCACATCCACGATCGCCGCGACGACCAGCGGGACGATGAGTTCGAGGCTCGCTTCCAGCAGTTTGAACAGCGGCGCGAGGATCGCCTCTTTCCGATACGGCTTCAAACAGGAAAACAGATGTTTCAATTTCGGCTCCTTTTTCTTCCTCCTTTCCCTATGCGAGGAAGAGATAGACGTAATATCCGACGAAGCAAACGAGCATGACCGCCCCTGCGGCTTTGCCCAGGCGATGCCCGCGGAACAGGGACAGCGCGAAGAGCAGCGCCGCCGCGCCGAGCGCGACGAGCGAATCGACGAGATTCGACGCGGAAAACGCAAGCGGAGCGAAGAGAGAAGAAATGCCCGCCACGAAGAAGATGTTGAAGATATTGCTCCCGATGACGTTGCCCACCGCGATGTCCGTTTCCCCCTTGACGGCGGCGACGACGGAAGTCACGAGTTCGGGCAGAGACGTGCCGATCGCGACCACGGTCAGACCGATGATGCGTTCGCTCACGCCGAAATAGGAAGCGATATATTTGGCGGCGTCGACGAGCACCGTGCCGCCGCCCACCACCATGGCAAGTCCCACGACGACGAGCGCGACGAGAAACCACGTCTTTTCCTTCATATGAGCAAGCCACTGCCCGACCTTTCCCTTGGGCGCCGGTTCCGCTTCCTCCGTGCGCGGCTCTTCCGCGCCGGATTGCGGCAGAAGTTTTTGTTCTTTCCGCGCCTGCGTGAGAAGCACCGCCATATACGCCGAAAATACGGCGAGAAGCATGAGCCCGTCCCACCATTGCAGGGAGTTCTGCCAAGCCCCCAGTCCCACGAGCAGTCCGCTCGCGATCAGCAGGACGGGAAGGTCGAGCCTTAAAGAGCTCTTTTGCACGGGAAGATCGTGGAAGAGCGCCGAAAGCCCCAGGATGAGCAGGATGTTGGCGATGTTGCTGCCCACGACGTTGCCGATGGCGATGTCCGTCGAGCCGCCGATCGCCGAAGCGACGGAAACGGCAAGCTCGGGCGCGCTCGTGCCGAACGCGACGATGGTCAGTCCGATGACGAGCGGCGAGACTTTGCACTTGCGCGCGACGCCCGCGCTCCCGTCCACCAGCCAATCCGCTCCCTTCACGAGCAGAGCAAGCCCCAAAACGAGCAAAAAGATCTGAAAATATAACATACCCGCTCCTTCCGCAAAAAAAAGACTTGCGGACAAATTGCTTTGCCGAAAGTCTTGTCGTTCGGAAACGAACCGTCGCAACACGGGATGCTCCCGGGGTATGTTGCCGCGACGCAGAAACGGACTACTCCCTTTCAACAAGGAAAAGCGTACCATTTCCGCATGAAAATGTCAAGCGCGTTTGCGCGCTCAATCCTTCTTTTTTGCCGCTTTCGCCGCGCGTTCCTCTTTTACCTTCTCCTGCGCGAGCGCATAGATCTCCTCCGTCGCGAACGAGATCTTGGTGAGCTGGTCGCGCTTCGTCACGGGATGCAGCCAATAGCTGTCGTCATGCGTGGAGATGTCCAGGCAGTCGCCGAAGATATTCTTCTTATATTTGTCCTTGCGGTACGGGTAATCGTATTCGACGTGGATACTCTCCAGCTCCGTCCCCGCCCATTCGAGCGTGACGGGCTCGCCGTACGCGTTGCATTCGAGATACGTCCCCTCGCACGTCTGCACGAACCTGCCCTTCCCCTGATCGTAGAACCGCTTGGCGTTGGGCAGCGTATGTACGGTGACTTCGTCCTCGAAGCGATACGTCCCCTCGCGCACTTCCTTGCGCACGTTGGCGCGTTCCCACTTGAACCAGTCGGGGATGTGCGAAAATTCCGTCTCGCCCGTTTCCGCTTCCAGCTCGCCCAGCTCGGTCATCTGCCAACCCTTGCCGCAGGCGGCGCACCAAAGACGGGTGCCTTCCGAATACATCTTGAATTCCTTGCCGCAATGCGGGCACTGATAGAGGATGTTGTGCAGTCCGTTCGCGCGCTTGGGATTGGCGTTGACGATCCCGCGCTCCTTCTGATAGGCATAATCGTCGCGCTCGAACGCCTTGCGGATACGCGCGTTCAGTTCTTCGACGGGGAGCGTCTGCGCCTCTTCCGCCGTCGCGATGAGTTCGAGATCGCATTCGAGGGGCAGATACTGTTCGTCCTTGTTCCACTGCGGGGACATCACGAAGTTGCCGTACATCCTCAGCACGACCACGGGTACCTTCATCAGTCGGCACATCTTGCCCAGAGAGTCGGGCAGGAAGGACTCGCACCCGTCCAGAGAATAACGCGCTTCGGGATAGACGCAGACGATGTCGCCGTAATTGTCCGCCGCATACTTCATGTTGCGGATGAGATAATAATCCTTGATGAATTTGCGCTTGGCGATGCAGCCGAGGCGGCGCATGAGCCAGTCGCCCACGTCGCGGATCGCGTCGATCGCGACGACGTTGTTCGCGTTATAGGGATGCACCGCCGTGTACATGACGGGAAAGTCCATCATGCTCGCGTGCGTGGCAAGCAACAGATAGGGCGGCTTGATCCCGTCCATATTGTGGCGACGCACGGTCAGTTTCCTTCCTTTGAGCCGAGGCTTGATCGCAAAATTACGCGCGATCCACATCCAGAATTTGCTTGCCCGAGGCGGCCTGCGCGAGAAATCGTACCTCTTCACACTCTTCATACTCTCCATCCCCTCTTTTGTTAAATGATTTCATGTTTTCGGACGTTAACATTATAGCAAACGGCGGAAACAATGTCAAGAGCGAAGCGGAATTTCCTGAAAAAACAGTCCGCCGCACGGTCAGAGGAAGCTTTCGATCAGGATCTTCAGCCCGATCGCGATGAGGATAAGCCCCCCGACAAGCTCCGCCTTATCCGCGAGCCGGTTGCCGATCTTTTTGCCCAGGAAGACCGCTCCCGCGGAAAGAGAAAACGTGATCGCCCCGATGGTCAGCGCGCACAGCCATACCGAAAAGGGAAGTCCCGCCGACGTGGACGCCGCGAGGAGGGATACCCCCACCGCGAGCGCGTCGATGCTCGTCGCGAGCGCCTGCACAAACAGTTTTTTTACGCCGACGGGCTCCGCGCACGTCTCTTCCTTTTTGAAACAGTCGAAGATCATCTTCCCGCCGATGAAGGCGAGCAATCCGAACGACAGCCACGGCGCGATCTTCTCCACCGCCGAGGCGAACGCCGCGCCGCAGTAATACCCCAGAACGGGCATCAGAAACTGAAAAAATCCGTAGAACAGGGCGACCAGGAGCGCCTTTCGCACCCTCATCTGCGGCTCGACCATTCCGTTGGTCATACCCACGGCGACCGCGTCCATCGAAAGCGCGATCCCGAGCAAAACGATTTCCCATACCGACATAGCAATTCTCCGAAGGGAGCCCTCCCGTTTGCGGCGCGAAGCGAAAATAAAAAAAGACTTATGTACGGAAAAAAGACCGTACATAAGTCTCGCCGTTTCAGGTAAAACCCGAGGGCATCCCCTCAATCTGTGGATCTTACCGCTTTCCGAAAAAAGCCGCCTACTCCCCTATGACGGTATTCATTGTATCATTTTCCGCTTTACATTGTCAACGGTTTCCATTATAATATATGTATGGCTTACGAAATTTTTCTGAAAAAAGGCGAAGAAAAGCGTGTGATCGCAGGGCATAGCTGGGTGTATGCCAACGAAGTCGCTCGCATCGAGGGCAAGGACAAAAACGGCGCCCTTGCGACCGTCCGCGCCTTTGACGGTCGGTTCATCGGCAAGGGATACATCAACCATGCCTCCAAGATCCTGGTGCGCATCTTCCTCCGCGGGAACGAGGAGGACGGCGAAGAGCTTTTCTTTGAACGCATACACCGCGCGAACGGATACCGCCGCGCGCTCGGATACGACAACTGCTACCGCGCCGTCTTTGCGGAAGCGGACGACCTGCCCGCGCTCATCGTGGATAAATACGGCGATTATCTCTCCGTGCAGTTCCTCTCGCTGGGCATGGATCAGCGCAAAGGCATGATCGTGAACGCGCTCGTGAAGGAGTTTGCCCCCAAGGGCATCTACGAACGTTCGGACGTCGCCGTCCGCAAAAAGGAGGGCCTGCCCGAAACCACGGGAGTCATTTACGGCGAAGTTCCCGAATGGGCGGAGATCACGGAAAACGGCATTAAAATGCTCGTCAGCATCCCCCGCGGGCAAAAGACGGGATATTTCCTCGATCAGAAGGAAAACCGCTTCGCGGTGCGCCGCTATGCGCGCGGCGAAGTGCTCGACTGCTTCTGCAACAGCGGCGGGTTCTCCCTCAACGCGGCGACGGTCGCCGACAAAGTGACCGCGCTCGACATCTCCGAATTCGCGCTCGGAAACGTGCGCAGAAACGCGGAACTCAACGGCTTTTCCAACGTGACGACGGAATGCGGGGACGTGTTCGAGAAACTGCGCGAATATAAAAAGGCGGGGCGCGCGTTCGACTGCGTCATCCTCGATCCGCCCGCCTTCTGCAAGAGCGCGAGCGAAGTCCCCGACGCATACCGCGGCTATAAAGACCTCAACGTGCTGGGCATGAAGCTCGTGAAGCGAGGCAGTTTTCTCGTCACCTGCTCCTGCTCGCACTATATGACCTTCCCTCTCTTCGAAAAGATGCTCAAAGAGGCGGCTCGCGATTCGGGGCGCAGAGTGCGCACGGCGGAACTGCGCTCGCAGGCGCCCGACCACCCCGCTCTTTTGAGCGAAGAGGAAACGCAATATCTCAAATTCTTCGTGCTCCACGTCGAATGACGCCAAAAGAAACCACCGTCCCCATCGGCTGACGTATCCGCCGCCGAGCGCAGTCGGATCGGCACAATGATCGATAAAGCGCGCCCGCCGCCGAACACTATGTTCGGCGGCGGGCGCTTCTCATATTGCAACTGTTTTCTCTTTCCGTCTGTTCTTTCTGTCGAACCACTTTCCGCTTTCCCGTTTCAGGCGCGCTTTCTGCATATATTTCGTTTATTTCTCCGACGGCGCGGCAGGCTCCTCTCTCCCCTTCACCTTTTTGCGGGTGATCTCCAGCATGGCGATCATGAGCGCCATGAACAGGAGCAACCAGAGCGGAAAGATTTGCAGGCTGACGTGATTGGCGATGAGCCCGAACAGCGGCGGCATGAAGGTAGAGCCGACATAGGCGCTCGCCATCTGGATGCCGATGAGCGCGCGGGAGTTTTCCGCTCCGAAATTTTTGGGCGTGGAATGGATGACGCTCGGATAGACGGGCGCACAGCCCGCGCCGAACGCGACAAGCCCCGCCAGCGCACAGACGTCGGTCTGTACGGGAAGGCTGATAAGCACGACCGCCGCCAGCGCGACGCCCGTGCCGATGCGGATCATCGTCTGATCGCCGAGTTTTTCCGAAACGAACCCCGAGACGAACCGCCCCGCGGTGATGCCGATAAAGAACAGCGAGGCGAACGCCGCCGCCTGTTCTTCCGAAATGCCGCGCGTCCCCACAAGGAAACTGCTCGACCATAACATGGCGGTCGCTTCCGCCGCGCAATAGGCGAAAAATCCGATGAGAAGAAAGGGTGCGCCCCTGATCTTCAGCGCGCCGCGGATGCCGAGCACGCGCGCGCTGTCCGCGACGGGATCTTTCGCCTCCATCTTTCTCCACAGCGGAAGGGAGCAGAGCACGGCCGCGAGGATGCCGAATTGCAGATAGGATACCCACCGATACCCGTCGTTCCAACAGGAGACGGAGAGCGCATAGCTCATGATATACGGACTGATGATCGTCCCCACGCCCCAGAAGCAGTGCAGCCAGCTCATGTGACGGGAGGAATAGTGCAGGGCGACGTAATTATTGATCGCCGAATCGATCGCCCCCGCGCCCAATCCGTAAGGCACCGCCCACAGACAGAGCATCCAAAAGCGCGTCGCGGTGGAAAACCCGAACAGCGCCGCCGCCGTGAGCAGGATGCTCACCGCCGTCACCGCGAACGTGCCCACCTTCCGCGTGAGGCGTTCGGAAAGCAGGCTGGAACAGATGGTCCCGCCCGCGATGATCATGGATACGATGCCCGCATAGGAAAGGGGCACGTCCAGTTGCGCCCCCATGGTCGGCCAGCCCGCGCCCAAAAGGGAGTCGGGTAGCCCTAAACTGATAAAGATGAGATAGATGACTGCCAACAGCAACGAAACCATAATATTCCGGCGCCCGTTGAAGGCGCTCCCTTTTTATCAACCGACTCTCACGCATCGGAGAGGAACGACATGCTTCGTCCTTCAAAACAGCGGGGCGAACACCTTTGCAACCTCGCACAGCCCGCGCGCGACGACGTTCTTCTTCGCGTCCGCTTCCGTCTGCAACGCGGAAACGGCGAACGTCTCTTCCAGATCGCGTTTGAGCGAAACGAGCGCGGACGTGCGATACATCAGCACGGCGCATTCGAAATGGTGCAGAAGGGAACGGTAGTCGAGGTTGATCGTCCCGACCACCCCCACTTCGTCGTCCGCGAGAAAACTCTTCGCATGGACGAATCCGGGCGTATATTCATAGATCTTCACCCCGCCCTTGATGAGCGCGGCGTAATTGGAGCGCGTGAGCGCGAACACGACCTTTTTGTCGGGGATATGCGGCGTTAAGATGCGCACGTCCGTCCCCCGCGCCGCCGCGCGGAGCAACGCTTCCCGCAGGCGGTAATCGATGATGAGATAGGGCGTGGTGATCCAGACGTACCGCTTCGCCTCGTTGATGATGTTGAGATAGACGTCCTCCCCCACCGAGCGGGAATAGAGCGGGCGCGGCCCGTCGCCGAACGCCTGCACATACCCCTCGTCCGCAAACGGCTCGTACCGTTCGGGGATATAGGGCGCGAAGTCCTCCGCGTCGTCCGAATGCAGATTATACAATTGCAGAAACATGAGGACAAGGTTGCGCACGCCCGCCCCTTCCATGCGCACGGCGGTATCTTTCCAATGCCCGAACGGATGCGTTTCGTTGATGTATTCGTCGGCGAGGTTGATCCCGCCCACATAGCCGATCCTGCCGTCTACCACGGTGATCTTACGGTGGTCGCGATTGTTGTGGATGTTGGAAATGACGGGTACGAACGCGTTGAACTTGCGGCACTGTATCCCCTCTTTGCGCAAAAGGCGGGCATATCCCGTGCGGATCTTGCCCATGCTGCCGATGTCGTCGTACATCACCCTGACCTCCACGCCTTCTTTCACCTTGCGGCGCAGAACGTCGAGGACGGAATACCACATCTTGCCGCGGTCGATGATGAAATACTCCATGAAGATATATTTTTCCGCGCGTTCGAGATCTTCGAGCAGACTCTCCAGGAAAGCTTCGCCGTTCGGGAAATAATCCGTCTTTGTGCCCGCGTGCGGGACGGCGGCGGAACTGCAACGGCAAAGGGCTTCGCCCGGCCCTGCCCAACGCCCCATCGCGCTTTCCAGTTCCTCCCTGCTCACCGTGCGTTCCTGCACCTCGCGGGAACGCTCGTACAGCCGACGGAAGGTCTTGCGCTGTTTTTTGGTAGGACGGTTATAAGAAAACACAGCATAAATGGCGACGCCGAACATCTGCAGGGCGATCACGCACAGCAGCCACGGGATCTTCGCTTCGGGGACCATGTCGCGGTTGACGATGTGCAGGACGGTCGCCACGACGATCAACCAGGAGATCGCCATCACGCTCGCATTGATCCACTCCGCCGCCGAAGGAAACAGATAAGATAAAATGAAATTGAGAAAATAGATCGCGCCGAACGCGACCGCGAAATCGACAATGAATAGGATGACGATCGTCAGCCCGACCAGCGTCAGGCGACTGAACAGCAATTTGAGATATTTTTTCACAGATCTGTCCGTCCCGTATGATTTTACGCCAATATGCTATCACAAATGCGACCGTTTGTCAAACAGCCTCGCCCGACCGTCATACCTCGTCCGCGCGAAAAAAGACGAAACACCCGCATTTTTCCTCCCGTCGGGAAAATCCCTCGGGAAGATCGGGATCGGCTTGCTCCGTGTGCAGAAAAGACAACGAATCGCACCCCGGAAACGCCTGGCGGTTGACCGCTTCGGCAGGGATTCCGCACAGGTCAATCGAGATCAGAGACGAACATCCCGCGAAAGCACAATCCCGTATCTGTCCGCTCAGGATCATTACCCTTCCCAGCGAGGCGGGAACGTCGTATCCTCCGTCCGTACGCGCGAACAACGCGCCGAGATCGCCGCTGTCCCCTTCGTACGGCACCCGCGCCGTACCGAGAAAGGGCAAAACCAGTTCTTCCAACGCGCGGCAGGGCGAAAGCGCCCCTTCCCGCAGAAACATCGCGTCCTCCCGCACGGTCAGACTCACGACGTCGGGAAGCGCCGCAACCAGCGCAAGCCCCGCGGCGGTATGCTCGTATAATGCGCCATCCTCAAACAGATAATCCCCTTCGGCAACGACCTCGGTCACGCGGCTTCGGCAAAACGCCGCCGCATCCGCACGGCTCCCCTCGCGAAGAACGAGAACGGACGCGCCCGTTTCCCTAAGCGCAGAACCGACCTCCCCCGAAAGCATCACGAGTTCTCGCGCGCTGCGATCTTTCGCAACGCTCACGCTCCACCCTTGCCAGCGGAAATATTCGCCCGAATACCATACCGTCTCGGAATACTCGCGGAAAAGAGCGGCAAGTTCGAGGCGGCTTTCGCCCGAAATACGCAACGCGAGCAATTCTGCGAGCGTGCCCTGCGTCAGCACGCGATAGGCTTCGCGGAACGCGTCCCCCGTCGCCGCTTTTCCGCGCAGAGCGCCGCGGGAAAATTCAAGCGACGTCCCGTCGGAGGAGATCCCCGTCAGGGCAGCGTATGCCTCGGAATATGTCTCGCGGGTGCGCGTGCCGTCCGACCACGCACAGACGATCAGATCGCTCGCCGTACCCGCAAGCACGTCGGGAGCGGCACGCAACAGCGGAAACATCGAACACAGGACGAGGACGGCGGCCGTGACTGCCGCCAGAAGGACCGCGGCGGCGCGCCGACCGCGCCTCCTTTTTACCATTTGAGGCGGTGCAGTTCGCCTTTGGTGACGAGCGCACCGAAGCCGTTCTGTCTCAGCCCCTCATACACCGCAATCGCAACAGAATTGCTCAGATTGAGCGAGCGGCTCTCTTCGATCATCGGGATGCGCAGACAGTTCTCCGCGTGCGCGACGAGCAGATCTTCGTCCAGCCCGCGCGTCTCCTTCCCGAACACGAGAAAATCCCCTTCATTGAAGCGCGCTTCCGAATAGACCTTATGCGCCTTGGTGGTAAAGAAATAGAAATCCGCCGCAGGATTCTCTCTTTCCAGTTCCGCGAAACTGTCGTGATAACGCACGTCCACGAGATGCCAGTAATCCAGACCCGCGCGTTTGAGATATTTGTCCGTCACCTCGAACCCGAGCGGGCGCACGAGATGCAGAACGCACCCCGTCGCCGCGCAGGTGCGGGCGATGTTGCCCGCGTTCTGCGGGATCTCCGGCTCAACAAGTACCACGTGAAACATCTTTCCTTCTCCGTCTTTTCCGTTTTCTCCATTTTATTACAAATTCCGACATTTGGCAAGGAAATTCTCCGCGCCGCAAAAATTTCACCTTCGCCCTCCGCCCCTCTTGCAAACGCTTGACATCGGAAGGGAAAACGGATATAATAAGACAGCATCGACGGCGTGCGCGCCGTCTGCCCGAACACGTTTACACTACCCATATTTTTTCTCATTTTAAAAAGCCGAACGTCAGACGACGTTCGGCTTTTTAGCTGTCCGCGCGCAAGGTCTCCCGCGCCGTTCGGCGTCCGGGCGTCTCAGCGAAGGAAGCGCCCCTGCTCCCCTTCGCGCACGCAGTAGACCTGTACTTCCGCGCCCGTGAGGGCGTCGAGATAGACGATATATTTCCCCTCTCCGCTCCTGCATTCAAATTCGTACGCGGACACTTCCGCCCCGTTCAGGGGCACGATCGCGCGGTGACAGGAGATGACTTCCAGTTCGGAAGAAAGTTTCTCCCGTGCCGCCGCCTCGGACATACCCGCCTCAAATATGCGCGCCGCGGTGTGATTCATCAGATAGGACGAGGCGTCCATGCCCGTGACGCAGCCCTTGCCCTCGCAGACGGAGACGCGTACCATGTCCGAATATACGCGCGCGCCGTCGTGCAGGCAGACGTAGGCGATCTCCGCGGCGTTTCCCGCTTCGCTCGTCCAGACCGCTTCCATGCCGTCCATGCCCAGCTTGCCGAGGAATTCCCGCGCCAGCGCGTCGCAGGCGGCAAGGTCGAAATTCTTATCGGCACAAGGCGCATACGAGCGGAAGAAGACGAGTTTTCCGCCCCTTTTCGTGATCTGCGCGAACGCCTCCGCGCCGTCCTGTTGCACGAAGGTGAAATTGTAGCACGCCGCTTCCCCGTTCACCGCGTCGCCCGTGTATTTCACGTCGCGCACGCGGGAAGAAGAGAAGTACTCTCCGAGCAATTCCTCCGCGCGGGAAGAGGAGATCTCTTCCAGGTCGGTGAGGCGGTTTTTGCCCACGTTACCCTCCTGCGCGAAGGGCGCGTCCGAGCCGTCGGCGGGCTTGACCTGCGTCCCCTTGCCCATCTTGCCGAAAGAGTCGCTCACCGTCCCCTCTTCGCCGTCGAGGAAAGCGCGGAGCTCGGCATCCGTCATCTGCGACGAGAGCTGAGAAAGCTCGCGGTAAAGCCCGCTGTTGACGGTATGCAGGTATTGGAGCGCCGCGCGTTCGGACGACGCGAGCGCCCCGCCGCCCGCAAGGCGGTTGAGCAGGGTGCGGGCGTAAGAGTTCGTCCTGTTCAGAAAGGCGGAGATGTCCGTCGCCGTCGCCTGATCGACGGGGAAGCGCTCGAGGATGCCCTCCATGAGCGCACTGTCCACCAATACCTCGGTCAGCAGACGGCGCTGTTCGTCCGCGCCGTCGGATACGCTCAGTTTTTCCAGATTGTCCTCCATCTGTTCGGAAACGGACGCCATTTCATAGAGTGCGGAACGGTAATCGTCCGTCTCTCCCGCCAGCATATCGTTCATGCGCATGGAGCCGACCGTCACGACCGTGGTCAGGGCGAGACACGCCGTTCCGAGCGCGATCGTCGCCGCCAGCCAGCCGCCGAACCCGGGCGCGTGTTCGCGCCGCTTTTCCCGCTGCTTTTTTTCGCGTTCCTTTTCCCGCTGTTTGCGGTCTTCCTCGCGCTGTTTCATCTTTTCTTCCCGTGCCTTTTCCTCCGCTTCGCGGCGCTGTGCTTTGAGGGCGAGTTTTTCCCGCTTCTCGCGCTCCGCGATGCGGCGCTCTTCTCCTGCAGCGTCCGCGGCGGTCATCTCGCTGCGGACGATCTTCTCCGCCTGTTTTTCCGCCTTTTTTGCCGCTTTTTCCGCGCGCTTTTTCGCTTCCGCGGCTTTCTTTTCCGCCTTCTTCGAAGCGCGAACGGCCTGTTTTTCCGTCCGCGCGATCTTCTTCTCCGCTTCATTCGCTCCGCGGGCGATCGCTTCCACCTTTTCCGCGCCGCTCGATGTGTTCTTGCCGATGTTTTTCTCTTCCATATCCCCTCCTTAAATGGCAAAGACGTGCTTGCCGATCACCGTCACCGTTTCCCGCGTGAAGATCCACGAACTCGTCGCCACGGCGGGATTGTAGTAATATAGGCATCCGTACGTCGGATCCCATCCGTTCATGGCGTCGCGCGCCGCGCTGTACGCCGTCTCGTTGGGTTCGAGATTGATCTGCCCGTCGTCCACCGCGGTGAACGCGCCCTTCTGATAGATGACGCCCGCGATGGTATTGGGAAAGGAAGGACTTTTGACGCGGTTCATGATGACCGCGCCGATGGCGACCTGCCCTGTATAACTCTCCCCCCTGCCTTCGGCATAGATCGCCTTTGCCATGAGGTAAAGATCGGACGAGGAATACCCCGCCGTCCCCGAAGAGCCGCCCTGATTGAGCGCGTTATACGAATCGTTCATGCCGAGCGCGGCGTAAGTCGCCTTCCCGACGACTCCGTCCGCGGTCAGTCCGTTTTTCTTCTGAAAGGATACGACCGCCGCACGCGTTCCCGAGCCGAAAATGCCGTCGACCGCTCCCGAATAATATCCCCACTGTTTCAGCCTGCGCTGTACCTCTTTCACTTCTCCGCCCGTACTTCCCTGACGGAGCACGGCCGCCTCGACGATCGCCGTCTGCGCCGTCTCCGCGACGGGTGCGGAATGCGCGATGCCGACCGTTGCCGCCGCGGCGGACGCCGCGAGGACGAGCGAAAGCACGCCGATTGCCATGATTTTTCTCATACTTTTCCTCCTGTCCGTATTGTTTGCAGTTTTTTGCGGACTATGCGAAAAAGTTTCTTATGATCTCGGCGATCTTGGAGCGATAGACGACGTTCCCGCCGCCGCTCGTAAAGCACAGGGGCGGATACACCACGCACCACCAGTTATCCCCCTCGCCCGTACCCAGTTCCACGATGAGCGCGTCGTAGACGCCCGCCGACAAGGTCACGCCGTCGTAGACGCGCGTCGGGAATTCCTCCCGCCGCACGCTCGCCCGCGCGCCGTACGAAAATCCGTTCGCTTCCAGCACCCGCTCCGCCGCGAGCGCCGCGCCGTCCAGCGCGCCGTTCAGCGCCGCCATCGCCGCTTCCTTCGTCCCGCATTCCGCGACGACGGGCGTGAGATATTCCACCACCGCGTCCCGCACGAGATATTTGACCGCCTGATCCTCTTTGCCGTTGGAATTGGCGCGGATGTGGATACGCAGATACTCCCCCTGCCCGACCGCGCCTGTTTCCGCCGTCCCGAATGCAAACACCGCCGCGATCAATGCGACTGCTAGCAGGGCGCATACCGCTATTTTTTTCATAAAATTAACCCTCCGCTTTTCTTCGCGAAGGGTTATTGACGCATTATAAAATATTTATACTTATCCCGCGCCGTCGCGGCGCGAAACGATCAGAGCAACTCGCCCTTGCGGAAGGAAGAGACGATCACGCCGCCGCCCAGGCACTGCCGCTCGTCGTACAATACGGCGTACTGCCCTTCCGTCACGGCGCGCTGCGGTTCGTCGAAAAAGATGCGCAGGGTATCCTTCCCCGTCCTTATCACCGTTACGCCCTGTTCGCCCTGACGGTAGCGGAATTTCGCCTTGCAGGAAAACTCCTTTTCTTCGGGCGGGAAGGGAATGAAATTCATGCCTTCCACGTCACAGCCGTCCGAATAGAGGGGCGATTCGTCCCCGTGCGAGACAAAGAGCGTGTTCGAGGACAAGTCCTTTTTCACGACAAACCACCTGCCGTCCTCGCCCTTTTTCCCGCCGAGATCAAGCCCGCGGCGCTGACCGAGCGTATAATACATGAGCCCGAGATGTTCCCCCACCTCTTCCCCGTCCAGAGTGAGGATCTTCCCCGGCCGCGCGGGGAGATAGGTCTGCAAAAATTTGCGGAAATTGCGCTCGCCGATGAAGCAGATGCCCGTCGAATCCTTTTTCCGCGCCGTCGCGAGCGAGTATTCGTCCGCGATTGCCCGCACCTGCGGCTTTTCAAGGTCGGCGAGCGGAAAGAGCACGTCGGAAAGCTGTTCTTGTGAGAGTTGATTGAGAAAATACGTCTGATCTTTTCCCCGATCGCGCGCTTTGAGGAGGCGATGAACGCCGTTTTCGTGAGAAATGCCGCAATAATGCCCCGTCGCGATATAATCCGCGCCCAGCTCCTTCGCATACTGCTTGAAGGGGCCGAACTTGATCTCGCGGTTGCATAAAACATCGGGATTGGGCGTTCTGCCCGCGCGGTATTCGGAGAGAAAATAGGAAAAGACGCGGTCCATATATTCTTTGGCGAAATTGACGGTAAAATAAGGAATGTCCAGAAGTCCGCATACGCGGCGGACGTCCTCGAAATCCTCTTCGGCGGTACAGCAGCCGTTCTCGTCCGATTCCTCCCAGTTGACCATGAACAGCCCGACGACGCGGTATCCCTGTTGTTTCAATAGAAGGGCGGCGACGGAGCTGTCCACTCCCCCGCTCATGCCCACGACGACGGTTTTTTGCGGCATAACGCATTCCTTTTGAAAAATTTTCTAAAATTATACCATATTCGCATAAAAATATAAAGCATTTTTGCGCGGGTTGTGGTATAATAAGCGTTGTAACGGACGCATCCGTAGCGCAATTGGATAGAGTGTCGCCCTCCGACGGCGAAGGTTGTGGGTTCGATTCCCGCCGGGTGCACCAAAGAAAAAAGGCAGTTTTACGGCTGCCTTTTTTTCTTTGGTCGATTTCCCGAACGTCGGAGGGAAGTTTTTTAAGACATTCATCTCTCTCCCGAAAAAAGCCGACACGGATTTTTTCGGGAAAAGGAGCGGCGGGCACAGGCGGCGCGGCGGGCGCGTTCTCCGCACGCCCGCCTTTTTTGCCCTGCCGCGACGCGGAGGCGTTTGCGGGAGCAAACGGACGAAGGACGTAAAAGTTTGTTTTCGCGTTTGTGTTTTCCGAAGTCCGAACAGTCCTGCGGACTGTTCGCCGGAGCGCACCGCCACGGGGGCGATTTCCGCCGGGTGCACCAAAGAAAAAACAAAAAGAGCGAAGATTTTAACGTCTTCGCTCTTTTTATCGCCCGATCTGCGGTTTACAGATCTTTCTACCAGATGATTTCGCCCTGATACCGCACTGCGTTCAGGTCTGACAAATACGATTTCACGCCGTAATAGGGCGCGATCAGGAGCCCGATAAAACAGCCTGCACCGATACAGACCCCCAGCCTTACGCTGTATTCCGGAGCGGAATTTTTCATTTTATAAGCGAAATATAAAACGGCGGGCGGCAGAAAGACAGTCCAGATACTGCATACGACGCAGGAAAAAATTTTATAAGCATCCCATGCCGACGATGTATCCAAAAAGAACAGCAACACGAGAACGGCAACCAGAATCAGAGACACGACCAGCGCAATGATTTTATGCTTTCTTTGAGTTTTCATGAAATCCCCTTTCCGTTGCTGCTTTTTCTGATCTTTCCGCAAAAACGCCTTCGTTTTGTCATCCCGCGCCTGAGCGGCTTCCCCGAGGCGCAGGGCGAATTTTACTGCCCTTTCTCCTCTGTGGGCGAAGTTGCGGCGCTGTCGGTCTGATACATCTGATCGATGTGTTCCAGATACCAACGGCGGGCGGCAATCTTTTTCTCAACGGCGGCAATGACAAACGTATATACGAATACCAGAACATAGAATGCGGCAAACAGCCAGATGCCGAAGCTGTAAAACGCATCCGCCTCGAGCCGACTCCATCCTGCCGCCTTGACGGAGCCTCTCGCCATAAATACCGTGACAAAAAAGATGATGCACCCTATGATGAGAAATAGCCTTCCGCCTTCCCGACGATAGGCGATCAGCCAAAGAGAGAGCACCGTCAGCGCCACGCCCAATATGGACCATAGCGACAGATCCACGATAAAGCGATAAGATACGATCGTTTTTACGGGCGTGAAAATGGCCTGTATATAGCTCACCATATAGTCGAAATCCTTTGCGCCGACCTTGACGTCAAAGAAGAATAACGGCGCGAAAAACAACAAAGCGCCATAGACGAGCATCAATATCCCGCAGACAATGTGATACAGCTTTTTTTTCTCTTTTTTCATCGTTGCATTTCCTCACGCAGTTATGAAAAAACCTCGGAGCTTCCTTCCCCGGCACCCTGTCTCCCGCGCCGTATCGCTCCGACGGCCTTTCAGTTCGTCTCACCGATATCATTATAGCATCTGCGGCAACTCAATTCAACCGTTTGCAAAACATTTCCGAAAAAACTTTTTTCCGCATTCCTCGCCCGTCCCCGAAAACGGCGGAACTTTCCCTTCCGCCCGCCGTTTTCCGCTTGACTTTTCCGCCCCGACGTCCTACAATGGAAATATCCCCCCAGGGGGGATACGGAGAAAGACACAATGCAACGTCATGAACATACCAAAGCCGCGATCGATCGGCTCTCCCGCGCGATCGGGCATCTGAACGCCGTCAAAGGCATGATACAGGACGGCAGAGATTGCAGCGAAGTTCTCGTTCAGCTTTCCGCGGTACGCGGGGAGCTCGCGGGCGTGAGCAAAGTGATCCTGAAAGATCATCTGTCGCACTGCGTCGCGGACGCGGTGCGGGAGGGCGACGACGGCGCGGTGGAGCGGCTGCTGTCCGCCGTCGATCGGCTGTTATGAAAAATCCCGTCCGCACAGGGATCTTTCTCGCCGTGCTCGCCGCGGCGCTGTATGCGATCAACGCGCCCTGCTCCAAGCTCCTGCTCGATTATCTGCCCCCTACGCTCACGGCGGGCTTTTTATACCTCGGCGCGGGGCTCGGCATGGCGTTTATCGCGCTCATTCGCAAACTCAACGGCAAGCCGCGCACAGAAGCGCGGCTGACGAAAGCGGAACTGCCTTACACCATCGCCATGATCGTGCTCGACATCGCCGCGCCCGTCTGCCTCTTATTCGGACTGCGCTCCACCACGGCGGCGAACGCGTCCCTCCTCAACAATTTCGAGATCGTCGCGACGGCGGTGATCGCCTTTGCGGCGTTCCGCGAAGCGATCAGTCCGCGGCTCTGGACGGGTATCGCCTTCGTCACGCTCGCCTGCCTGCTCCTCTCCTTTGAGGACCTCTCGTCCCTGCAATTTTCCTACGGTTCCCTGCTCATCCTGCTCGCCTGCGTATGCTGGGGGCTGGAAAACAACTGCACGCGCAAGATCTCTTCCAAAGATCCGATGGAGATCGTCCTGCTGAAAGGCATTTTTTCGGGAAGCGGCTCCGTCGTCATCGGGCTGTGCGCGGGGGAGCGCGCGGAAGTGTGGTGGAGCGTGCTCGCCGTGCTCGCCGTCGGGCTGGTCGCTTACGGGCTGAGCATCTTCTTTTACGTCTATGCTCAACGCCTGCTGGGCGCGGCGCGCACGAGCGCCTACTACGCCGTCGCGCCCTTTCTCGGCACCCTGCTCTCCCTCGCCGTCTTCCGCGAAATGCCGCCCTATACCTACTTCGCGGCGTTCGCGCTGATGGCGGTCGGCGCGTGGCTGTGCGCAGACGACAAACCGCTTTTCCGCAAAAAAAGAGCGCCTGTTTCCGACGGCGCGGAACACGCGATTGACAATCGCGCCGAAATCGATTATAATAAAGGATATGCGGAATGCACGAACGCATTTCCGCCGCAGGAGGATAAGGATATGTCTCTCACTTTACGGCAGGTACAGGAAAACGAACTCGGGGAGCTTGCCGTTTTGTCGGCAAGGCTCTGGCGCACCGCTTACGGGCAACTGCTCGGCGAGGAGCAGATCGCCTATATGCTGGACAGATTTCAGAACGAAAAAGCGTTCCGCGAACAGATCGCGGGCGGATACCGCTACTATTACGTCACGGACGGCGGGGAGATCCTCGGCTATACGGGCGTCTGCCCGCGCGAAGGCGGGGAATTTTTCCTCTCCAAACTGTATCTCGACCCTTCGGCGCAGGGCAAAGGATACGGACAGGCGGGACTCGCCGCCGTCGCCGCGCTCGCAAAAGAAGCGGGCTGCGACCGCGTGACGCTTACCGTCAACAAGGGCAACGACCGCGCCGTCCTCGCTTATAAGCGCTTCGGCTTTTCGACCGTCCGCGAAGAAAAGACGGACATCGGCGGCGGCTTTTACATGGACGATTTTGTCATGGAATACCGTTTCTGAACAAAAAGTGAATTTTCCCGTCTCCCGCCGCAACGGCGGGAGTTTTTTTGCGCACTTTTCTCTCTCTTTTCCCCGCGCATAAAAGCAAAATTTGTTGCAAACAAAACTTTTTTGTGACTTTTTCGGAAAAAAACAAACAAAATAAGAAAGTATTTTTCCGATTGCTCTTGATTTTTTCCCTGAATGCGGTATAATGGAACATATCACGATAAGGGGAATTACGATATGAGTATATCTGCAGAAGACATCCGCAACATTGCCATCGTCGGACACAGCGGCGAAGGAAAGACCACGCTTTGCGAAGCCATCCTCTTCAACGGCGGCTCCGTCGAGCGCATGGGAAAGGTGGACGCGGGCACGACCGTCAGCGACTTCGACGAACAGGAGATCGCGAGAAAGATGTCCGTCTCCCTCTCCGTTTCCTACACGATCTGGAAGGAGACCAAACTCAACCTTCTGGACGTTCCCGGGTTTTACGATTTCGAGGGCGAATTCAACGAAGCGATGCGCGCGTGCGGCGCGGCGCTCGTCGTCATGGGAGCGAACGGAACGGTGACGGTCGGTGCGGAAAAGGCGATCGCGCAATGCCTCAGGGCGAAAAAGCCGCTCGTCATCTTCATCAACGGCATGGATAAGGAAAACGCCGATTATCACGGCACCGTGACGGCGTTGCAGGAAAAATATCACGGCAAGATCGCGCCCATCCAGCTCCCCATCATGGAAGGGAACAAGATGACGGGCATGATCAACGCCCTGACCGACAAGGCGTATCATTTCACCAATCAGGGCCCTCAGGAGATCCCCATCCCCGAAGACCGCAAGGAAGAGCTGGAAGCGATGCAGTTCTCCCTCATGGAGACGGCGGCGGAAAACGACGACGTGCTTCTCGAAAAATACTTCGAAACGGGATACCTTACCCGCGAAGAGGCGATCCACGGCATCCGCAAGGGAATCTCCTCCATGAACACCATCCCCGTCATGGCGGGCAGCGCGTTGCAGAACCGCGGCGTCATCAATCTCATGAACGAGATCGTCAAATACATGCCCCAGGCGGCGGAACGCAAGGAGATCCTCGCGACCGATCTCGCCAAAGACGAAGTCATCGGCATCGCGTGCGAAGAGGACAAGCCGTTTGCGGCGCAGGTCTTCAAGACGGCGGTCGATCCGTTCGTCGGAAAGATGAACTATCTCCGCGTCTGCCGCGGCACCCTGAAAGCGGGCATGACCGTACTCAACCCCAACACGGGCGTGCAGGAGCGCATCAACGCGATCTATCTCGTGCGCGGGAAAAAGCAGGAAGCCGTGACCGAACTCAACGCGGGCGACATCGGCGCCGTCTCCAAACTTACGGACACCAATACGGGCGACACCCTTTGCGATGAGTCCGCGCCCGTTAAATTCGATCCCATCCTCTTCCCCAAGCCCGTGCTCTTTATGGCAGTCTATGCCCGCACGCGCGGCACGGAAGACAAGATCTTCTCGGGGCTTTCCCGTCTCGCGGAAGAGGACAAGAGCTTCACCGTCGTCAAGAACGCGGAAACGGGAGAAATGCTCATCGGCGGACAGGGCGAGATCCATCTCGACGTCATCTGCAAAAAGCTCAAATCCAAGTTCGGCGCGGAAGCCGACCTGCGTACCCCCGCCGTCGCCTATAAGGAGACCATCCTCGGCACTTCCACGGCGGAAGGAAAATACAAGAAACAGACGGGCGGACACGGGCAGTACGGTCACTGCAAGATGCGCTTCGAGCCGTGCGAAGCGGACTTCGAGTTCGCGGAAGAAGTGGTCGGCGGCGCCGTTCCCAAGCAGTATATCCCCGCGGTCGAAAAGGGCATCATCGAATGCCTGCCGCACGGGGTGCTGGCGGGATACCCCGTCATCCGCATGAAAGCGGTTCTCTACGACGGAAGCTATCACGACGTCGACTCTTCGGAAGCGGCGTTCAAGGCGGCGGCGGAGCTCGCCTTCCGCGAGGGCATGAAGAACGCCAACCCCGTCCTGCTCGAACCCTATTCCAAGCTCAAGATCGCCGTTCCCGATCAGTACCTCGGCGACGTTCTGGGCGATCTCAACAAGCGGCGCGGCAGGATCATCGGCATGGACACGCAGGACGATCTGCAGGTCGTCACCGCGGAAGCGCCCCATGCGGAACTGCTGACCTATGCGACGGCGCTCCGCTCCATGACGCAGGGCCGCGGAAAGTTCTCGGAGACGTTCGCGCAGTACGAACAGGCGCCCGACTCCGTCCTGCAATCCATCAAGGCGCAACAGTAAACGCCTTCCCCCTTTCCTCACGGGAAGGGGGATTTTTCGAAAAGGAGAAATCAGATGCTCAGCGAACAGGCAAGACAGTTTATCCGCGACATGAAAGAAAATTATCGCCGCGCACAGGAGGAAGCCTCGCCTTTCCCCTCCCTCGGCGACATCCGCGCCGCCGAAGAAGCGGAATTCCGCGCCCGCGCGTTCGTCTACCCGACCTCCCGCGTAGAAGAGCGGCGTTCGGAAAAGGCGAATATGGACGTGATGTACCCCGCGGCTCCCTCCTCTCCCCTTTCCGCCTTTTATATCCACGGCGGCGGCTGGACGACAGGGAGCGCACTCCGCGCACGGGAAGTGGGCGCGTTCTTCTCCGAAGAGCACGGCATGAAGGCGTATCTGCCCGAATACCGACTCGCGCCCGAGCATAAGTTCGACGCACAGCTCGCCGACTGCCTCGCGGCATACCGCGCCGCCATGGAAGAAACGGAAGGCAACCTGCTCGTGTTCGGCAGTTCCGCGGGCGGGC
Organism: uncultured Clostridia bacterium; assembly: GCA_944336975.1. Classification (GTDB taxonomy): domain Bacteria; phylum Bacillota; class Clostridia; order Christensenellales; family Borkfalkiaceae; genus Gallimonas. The sequence continues at coordinate 53,874 of CALVLH010000004.1, read as the reverse complement.
ATCTCGCGCTCGCCACCCTGCTCAAAGCGAAGGACGAAGGCCTGCCCATGCCCAAAGGGCTCGGACTCTTTTCCCCCGTCACCTACCTCGCGCCGGGCGGCAAAGACTGCTATGACTGCCTGCACGATTACGACATCATCCTGCACCTGTTCGACGATACTTTCTGCTACGAGAGCATCCGCAGCGGCACGGCGGACGACAAATACATCGCCGCCGCGGACGGGGATTTCAGAGGATTCCCTCCCTCTTATATCGTCTGCGGGAGCGAAGAATGCCTGCTCGAAGACAGCGTCATTCTCTTCAAGCGCATGAAAAAGGCGGGCGTGAAGGCGACGCTCGCCGTTTATCCCGAGCTGTGGCATTCCTTCCCCGAATGCCAATATTGGCTGTCCGAAGGAAAGGAGGCGCTCGGCAGGATCCTCGCCTACCTCACCAAGACAGACGGCTGACGCCGTCCCTGCCGCAGCAAAGGAATCCCGCGGCAAAGCCGCAGACACGGTACGGAAAAACGGTGCACGCTTCGGACATGCCTACGCGTTTGCCCTTTCCCGCAGACACGTGGCGGGTAAACGGTATGTTCTTCGGACATGCCCTATGCGGAAGATAGGCAAGAAAAAGACAAGCGTCCGCAAACATCGGAAAGCGGCGCCGCCGACGTTTTCACGTCGGCGGCGCCGCTTTGTTCCGCAATCGGGTTTCCCCGCCCGCAGAGATCATTGCTTATGGAAGGTGATCGTCCACTCGTCCACGCTCAGCACGAAGGCGTCGCGCTCCATCTTCACGATCTGCTCCGAGCCCGCAAAATACAGCCGCACGAGATCGTCCGACTCCCCGTCCGCGCGCCAGGTTCCGTACGTCGTGTCGGTAACGAGATCGGTAATGGTGAGTTTCAGCGTTCCGTCCTCGAAGAGTTCGACGACCATGAAATCCTCTTCGAGCGTCCTGCCTTGAAAACTCTCGCCCGCGTTGACGGTGATCACCGCCCCGCCGAACGCATATTGCAGGCGGACGAGTTTATACACGCCGTTATAGCTTCCGCGCAAGGTGAAGGTGACCGTCCATTCGCCCATCTGAAAGACGAATCCGTCCCACTTCATTTCCACCGTCTGTTCCATGGTCCCGACCGAGATCAGCGCACTGTTGCCCGAAAGCGCCTTCCATGTCCCGGCGGAGACATCCTCGACGAGATCGGTCACGGTGAGAACGGCGGTCCCGTCCTGTCTGAGTTCCAGAACGACGAAATCCTCTTCGAGCACTTTCCCGTCCAGCAGATCGCCCGTATTGACGGTGACGAGTTCGCCGTCCTCGACGTATTGCAGGCGCGTGAGACAATAGACGCCCGAATAATCGGACTTCGCGCAAGACGCCGCCGCGACGAGAAAGCCGAATAGAACGACAACCGAAAAAGCAAACGCCGAAAAACGACGCAATCTGTTCATACGCCCTCCCTTCCCGACAGCAGCCGATACAGCGACTGTCGGAATCCGTATTTCTCCATGATCCCTTCCACGCGGGAAAAATCGCGGGAAGCTAGCGGCACGGAACGAGTCCTGCGGGCGCGGAGCATGACGTTCTTGGGCGAATGCGAAAAATCGACGAATTCGAGCACGTCCACGGAATATCCCGTCGCGCGCAGGAGTTCGGCTCGCACGGCGTCGGTGAGGAGCGCAGAAAAGCGCTCCTTGAACAGTCCGTGCCGAAGGAGCAGATCGAAATCCCCGCCCGCACGGATGCTCCCGTTCACCTCGTGCTGACAGCAGGGAACGGAGAAGATATACTCCGCGCCGCGCTCCACGGCGAACGCGAGCGCGTAATCGGTCGCGACGTCGCAGGCGTGCAAGGTGACGACTGCGTCGATCTCCCCTTCGTACAGCCCGCCCTTGGTCACGTCGTTGACGTAAAAGCGCAGTCCGTCATAGCCGTATTTTTCCGCGATCTCGTTGCACTGCGCGACGACGTCCGCTTTCAGATCGTACCCTACGATCTTCGCGTTCATTCCGCGCATCTTCACGAGGTAGTGATAGAGGAAAAAGGTGAGGTAGGATTTTCCGCACCCGAAATCGAGCAGGGTGAACGATTTTTTGTTCACCCCCCTGAGCGCGTCGTCCACGATCTCCAAAAAGCGATTGATCTGTTTATACTTGTCGTATTTGTCCGCCTTGATCCTATAATCGGCGGTAAACACGCCCAGATCGACGAACGCGGGGATCGCCTCCCCCTCCTTGAGCAGGTACTCCTTCTCGCGGTTGTTCCCGCGTACTGCGGGCGCGGAAAGAGCGTTCCCCGCCTCGCTTCTCTTCCATCCCGCCCCGCGGCGAAGATAGGTGACCGTCTTCCCCGCCGAAAAAAGCGCGATCTGTCGGTATGCGCTCCCCTCGCCGTCCAGCCAGCCGCCGAGCGCTTCATCCGTCAGATTGAGATGAAACACCTTCGTCCCCGCAAAGCGTTCCGCCTGCCAGCGAGCGCCGCTTTTCAATTGTACGGGACGAAGCACCGTGCGCGAAAACTCCGCCCCTTCTCGGGGGGAAGAGAAGGTCGCTTTGACGAGCGTATCCCGCTTTTTCGTCAGATCTTCGAATATTTCCTTCATAAATTCTCTCTGCTTTTGCTGAACGCCCCGTCCGTGCGGACGGGGCGTTCGGGCAAAACCCAAATTTTATTCCACGCTCTTGAGCGATTCCGTCATACTGATCTTGGAAATGAGGAATCCGAACAGGATGTTGATGAACGCGCTCGTGCCGAGCGACACCGCGATCGCCTTGAAATAGGAAGCCGCCGTGATCGAATAGATGAACGCCATCGCCGCGACTTCGTTGAGCTTCATGACGAGATACATGAGCGGATACCCGAACAGACATCCGATCGCCGTGCCGATGAGCGTCAGCGTCAGGATCTCCACGATGAGCGCCAGCGCGATGCGGAAATTGTCGAACCCGAGCACTTTGAGCGTCGCCATGTCTCGCGTGCGCTCCTTGACGTTGAGCAACGAGAGATTGTACAGTACGACCACCGAGAGCAGGATGGCAAATACCATCAGCGTGTATTTCATGGAATCGGAGGTGGAGATGAGGTTGTTCACCTCGGCGATCCTGTCCTCCATCGTCTGCGCCGCAGCCGTACCGTTGACCTCGTTGAGCGCGTCGCGCACCTCTTGGGGCGAATCCGTCTTTACCCAGACGGATTCGGTCGAATAGCAATCGGTAAACTTATCCTCCGTGGTGAAGAACCCGTTCCACGTCGCCGTCGGGATGATCGCCTCGATCTCGTATTCCACCTTGCACGAGCCGAGCGTGAACGTGATCGTATCGCCGACGCCGACGCCGACCACGGACGCCGTGATCTCGGAAATGGTATTCCCGCCGTCGGCGGCTTTGCACATCACGGAATTTTCGGGGATGATGTAGACGGAAATATCCTTATTCGTCGTTCCCGAAGCCGTCACCGCATAACTGCGCATCTTTTCGTAAAACTCGATCTCCCCGTCCTCTTTCAGTTCTTCCAGCTTCTCCATGGTCGCCGCTTCGGCGGTGTAAGTGCTCGTCACGTCGTAAGTGAGCAGATACCCGTAGTCGTTCGCCACCGAACTGTTCATGGTATCGCCGATGCCGAAACTGGTGACGAGCAGCGCGGTGCAGCCGAGAATGCCGACGACCGTCATGACCGAGCGCCCGCGATTGATGCGGATGTTGCGGAACGCCATGCGGAAAGAAAGCAATGCCTGATTTCCGCCGCCGCGGTTGGTCTCTCCCGCGCGCGGATGATAGGTGATCTGCTTGGGGCGCATGCATTCGGCGGGATTTTCCTTCATGACCGAACGGGACGCCCACACGCCGATGAGCAACGCGATGAAACATACGACCGCCGTCGTGCCGCACATCCAGGGCCAGCTATATACGAGCCCCGTAAGCGTAGGCATGGAGAACGTGAGTCCGTATTTGACCGTCATGACCGAGCTCACGATGGGTGGCCCGATGATCGCGCCGACCACGCACCCGAAAAAGGTGATGACCGCGCTCATGAAGGCATAGTGGAAAGTGATTTTCCCGTCCGACATCCCGAGCGCCTTGAACGTGCCGATGTTGATGCGCTCCCGCAGGATGAGGCGGCTGATCGACGTCATGATGACGAGGATGGACACGAGGAAGAAGATGACGGGGAAGATGTAGAGCATGGTCTTGGACTGCTCCACTTCGTTGTCGAGGATGACCACCGATTCCATGCTCGCGCGGTCAAACACGAAGATGAGGTTGTTTGTCTCCTTTTCGTTGAACCGCGCCTGGATCGCTTCCTTCATCGCCGCCGCGTCGTCGCAGAGAAGGAGCGCCTGATTGCGCATCATCTTCATGTAAGAGGAAACGAAATCGCGCATCGAATCGGGAAGGTTCATGCTCACCGCGAGCGCGTCGAGGAATGCGTCCTCGGAGATCGCCACGGGCGAATTGGAATAAATGTTGACGCCCTCCACCGAATACATGAGGCCGGTGATCTCGAAATCGAGCGACAGCCCGTACGATGTGATCTCCACCGAGACCTTGTCTCCCACTTTGATCCCGTTCATGTCCGCGATCGTCTTGTCGACGAGGAAGCCCTTCTCCCCTTCGACGAGATAGGGCTTATTGATGTTGTTGTTGCCGATGTAGATCTTCGCCGCAAACGGCTCCGCCCCTTCGCCGTCCTTTTCCAGCGCGAAGCTGCCGTCCGAATAGATGCGGTACTCCACGTCCGAATTCAGATCGAGTTCTTCCAGATATTCGCGGTCGGAATCGTCCATGCCGCTCGTCTGCAAAACGAGGCTCGCCAGGTTGGATTCTTTCAGATACTCCTCCGAACGGGCGCGGAGAGTGAGCGTATTGGAAATGAACCCGAGAAACAGCGTCACCGCGAGCAAGGTGATGACGAACATGGAGAGATACTGCTTCCAGTTCTTCCTCAGCTCACGGAGCATGAGTTTTAACATCAATGCGTTTACCACTCTATATCACCCGCCCAAAGAGGATTTTCGTTGACGCGGTTTTCCGTCACCCGTCCGTCCGACAGGGTGACGACGCGATCCGCGACGAGCGCGAGCTTCGCGTTGTGCGTCACGACGACGACCGTCGTCCCGTACCGTTTTTTCAGTTGTTGCAACAGAACGAGGACGCGCTGTCCCGTCTTGGAATCGAGCGCGCCCGTCGGCTCGTCGCACAAGAGCAGGTGCGGCTTTTTCACGATCGCACGCGCGATCGCCACGCGCTGCTGCTCGCCGCCCGAAAGCTGCGAGGGGAAATTGCTGCGACGCTTGCTCAAGCCCACACTTTTGAGCGCGACGCGTTCGTCCATGCTGCCTTTGCAGCGCGCGATCGCCACGTTTTCCAGCGCGGTGAGATTTGGCATGAGATTGTAAAACTGAAAGACAAAGCCGATAGACTTCCTGCGGTACTGCACGAGCTGACGGGAACTGAATTTGGTGATGTCCGAACCGAAGATCACCGCTTTCCCTGAATCGGCGCGGTCCATGCCGCCCAGGACGTTCAAAAGCGTGCTCTTGCCCGAGCCGCTCGGCCCGAGGATCACGGTAAATTCCCCTTCCGCGATCTCAAAATTCACGTCCGCAAGCGCGACGACGCGATTTCTTCCGCTTCCGTAACTTTTCCTCAGATTGCTGATGCGAATTCCGCTCATGACGGACCTCCTTCGGCATCGGGGACTTCCCCCTATACCATGTCTTATTGTTTATTCGTTATCATTATACCATGCCTCTGTGAAAACTACAAGATATAAAATATAACAATTTTATATGACAATCGCATTTTTTTGAACAAAAAAGGAACGGTCATGCCCGTCCCTTTACACAGAATCGCACCACCATGCCCGCGTTACGCGAACATGACGTCGAGGAGCATCATCACGAGAAATCCCACCATCACGCTGATCGTTCCCGCATGGGAATGCTCTCCGAGATGCGCTTCGGGGATGAGTTCTTCGACGACGACGTAGATCATCGCGCCCGCCGCAAAGGACAGCACCCAGGGCATGATGCCCACCACTGCCGAGGAAACGAGCACGGCGAGCAGACCGAAGATCGGCTCTACCACGCCCGACAGCGAACCGTACAGGAACGCCTTCCACTTCCCCACGCCGCACGAACGCAGAGGCAGGGAGACGGAAGCGCCTTCGGGATAATTCTGCAACGCCATGCCGACCGCAAGCCCGATCGCCGCCGAAAGGGAAGCCGTCTCCCCCATCGCCGCCGCCGCAAGCGCCAAGCCGACCGCCATCCCTTCGGGGATATTGTGCAGCGTCACCGCGAACACGACCATCGTCGAACGCCGCCAATGACAGGGCAAACCCTCCTGCTCTCCGCTCCCGATGTGCATGTGCGGAAGCAGGCGGTCGAGCGCCCACAGAAACGCGCCGCCCGCGACAAACCCGATCCCGACGGGCAACGCGGGAATCTGTCCCTGTTCCGTCGCCATATCCATGGCGGGGATAAGCAGAGACCATACGGACGCCGCGATCATGATCCCCGCCGCAAAGCCGAGGAACATCTTCTGCATCTTCTCGCCCATATCCTTTTTGAAGACAAAAACCATAGCCGCGCCGAGAACGGTCGCAAGGCAGGTCGCGCCCGTGCCGATGAGCGCATAAATGATCTGTTGTTCCAGCATCCTGACATCCTTCCCGCCCGATCGGCGGAACGGGCGCGGGCTCCCCCGCGCATACGGCAGACATTATATCACACAATCCCGTAAAATGCAAAGAAAAAAGCGCCTCCGCGCCTTTTCCCCTTCATGCTTTTTTCTCTGTGCGCGCAAACGCGCTTCGCCGCCCGGGCAATCAGTCAAACGATCTCAGCCGTCCCGTCGTCCAGCCGATCGTCCCGCCTGCGAGAAGATACCGCTTCATCGCGCGTTGCAACGATGTGCCTTCCGCCAGCTCCGCATACGGCACGCGCTTGCCGGGGAAAACCCAATCGACGACCGCGTCGTTCCGATCGGAATGAAGGATCTCGAAACAGCTCTGAAAATAGAGGATAGGCGAGTCGGGCGGCAGAAGCTCTTTGAGCGCGGGCGAAAGCAGCCACGAATCGCACACCGCGGGCACGTCCGCATAGTCGGGATAAAACTCGGCAGCAAACGCCTTCCACGCCGCATACGTCGCGCGCAGGTTTTCCCTTCGCAGAGACACCCCTGCGGGGATGTGCAGGGATACGACGGGCGCCCCGTTCTCCTGCGTCATTTCAAATTCCAGCTCTCCGATGCGAAATTCGCGCATGGCGAGTTGACGGGGAAACCACCACGCCCAGGAAAAGGCGTATTCCCCGTAATATTTCTTCTGCCATTCGAGAAAACGGGGAATAAACCGCATGGTCGCATAGAAGACCTCTTCCGAAATCCCCTTTTCTGCGTACATTTCACGCGTTTTCAGACAGCAATGCAGCATGCAGGTGAGGATCTTCATGCCGTCGGGATCCTCCCCGAACGCCGCCTGCAGCTCTTTCACGCCCTCGTCCCATGTCTCGGGGAAATAGAGCTTCTCCCATTGCGCCGACAGCGCCTCGTGCCGATACGTCCGATCGATCGCCGCCACTTTTTCTTTGACTTCTTCCGCGACCGCAAGCCGATCGCAAAGTTCGCATACCGTCATGCCGTTTCTCCTTCTCCGACGTTTACGGACCTCCCGTCCGCCTCGTAACGCCATTATAGCACACTTTCTCGCGCGATTCAAGCCCCCGACGCGAAGCCCCCCCCGCTCCAAAGCAGAACGCCGCGGATCGTCTCCGCGGCGTTCTGCCGAATCAATATTATGGAGGAGTGAATTCCCGTCGCGGCGCCCTTGACCGCCGCGACAGTCTGTATTCCCTATTCTTTATTCTTTGAGGATACCCTTTCGATACGTTACGCCGAAAAACTCGGCAAGTTCGCGCATCTGATCGTCGCGGATGGTGTTGATCTGTTTCAGGTGCGCCGTGAGCATATAGATCTGCGCCGCCTTTTCGATGGTCTCCACCAAACCGAACGCCTCGTCGAAGGTATTGCCGGCGCCGTATACGCCGTGCATCCCCCAAACAACGACGCGGAATTCCTTCATTTTTTCCGCGGTCGCCCGTCCGATCTCCGACGTGCCGCAGAGCATCCACGGCAGAACGCCGATCCCCTCAGGAAATACGACGATACATTCCGTACACATCTGCCACAACGTGTGCGTCAATTGATTTTCGTCCAGAGGATGAACGTAATTCATCGCGAGCAAATTGGTCGGATGCGAATGCAGGACCACTTTGTTGGCGGGGTTGACCGAAAGACGCGCGACATGGCTCATGAGATGCGAAGGCAATTCGCTCGTCGGTCTGCCGCCGTCGCGAAATCCCCAGAGCACATCCGCCTCTTCTCCGTTTTCGCAAATGCGGATGATCCCCGTATTCGTTTCGGGATCGCGCTCCATGTTTTTGAAATACTTTTGCGTGCCCGTGACCAAAAGCATCCTTCCCTTGAGTTCGGGTACGCAGAAGCCCAGCGAAATGCGGCGTTTCGGATGCGAAAGTTCCGGATAATCCCTTACCTCCGCTTCCTCCAGAAGATAGGAAAGATTTCCGCCGTTACGCTCATCCCAGCCAAGCCGATACATATTGGAAGTCATGCGCACAAATTCCGCCAAAAAAGGCGCCGTTTCGATGCCGCTTTTTCCGACGATCTCCGGTCCGGAACGAAATGCTTTGCGGCTTATTTCATCGTATTTTTTCGTTTCTTGATATAACATATCTTTTTCTCCCTGTCAGTGCGTTCTCCTTTACACGCCGACGGTTTCTCTCGCTATGTTCCTGCGGCGACATTCCCGCCGTGCCGCTTCCCCCTTTGAAAAATCGGGCAAACAGCCGCTCGATCCGCTAACCGGGCGGCCATTTGCTAGGGGGGAGAAAGCGGAAAACGATTCCCGCCGTTGACGACGTCCGAAAAGCCTCGGGGTGTTGCGCTTTTCGGGCGCGGCAGACCTCTGCCGCCGAAAAAGACGTTCTTCGTTTTCCTCGCAAATATTATACCACTAAAAAAATTCTTTGTCTATATCATTTTATAACGTTGACAATCAATCTTTTTTCTATTATAATATAATCAGAAATAAACAAAAGTGAGCAAATATTATGTTGGACAGCGCACGTCAGGACAAGATTTTGTCTTATCTGAAAAACAGCGTATCCGCGACGGTCAAAGAGCTTGCCGCCGCCCTCTATGTCAGTGACGCGACCATACGCCGCGATCTGACCGAGATGCAGAACCTCGGACTTTTGAAGCGCAGTCACGGCGGCGCCATCCTGTTGGAACCCGCCGACGAGATCTCCATTTTCGTGCGAATGACCAAAAATGCAAAGGAAAAAGAGATCGCCGCCACCAACGCGCTCAAATACATTCCCACCGACTTCAAAAGCGTGTTTTTGGACAGTTCTTCCACCGTCCTGGCGCTCGCCCAAAGAATGAACCTCACGGACAAAACGGTAATGACGAATAACCTGCAGACCGCTCAGCAGCTCTCCAAGATCAAGGGAATCAACCTGCTGATCCCCGGCGGAGTGATCATGCGCACGGGCGCGTCCATCACGGGGAGCTGGACGAACGCCCTGCTCTCCGAGTTCCGTTTCGACCTCATGCTCGCTTCCTGCGCCGCTCTGGACACGCAGTTCGCCTACGAAACCTCGATCGACCAACGCGACGTCAAACGCACCGCTTTCGATCGCTCGACCCGGCGCATCCTCATCGCCGATCATACGAAGTTTCCGAGGAGCGAAACTTACGCCTTTCAGGCGCTGTCGCAATTCGATCAGATCGTCTTTGACACGCTCACCGAAAGCGAACGCGCCACTTTGGAGGGATTGCCCGTCTTCGCCGACTGATCAGACGATCGAAACGAGATCGCTCAGGCGACGCAAAGGGAAATCGCCCAGCCCGAGTCTCGCCGCCTCGCCCACCGTGGCGGTACGGAACCCGCCCGCTTTTCCTGCGGCTGCGCCGCTTTCCGCATCCTCCACGACGAGGCATTCCGAAGGACGAAGTTCCAGCCGTTCCGCGGCTTTGAGGAACACTTCGGGATCGGGCTTGGAATGCGTGATGTCATTCCCGTCGGCAACGGCGTCGAAATGCTGCGCAAGATCCAGCCGCTCGAGGATGAGCGGCGTGTTTTTGCTCGACGAACCGACGGCAAGACGGATCCCCGCCTTTTTCAGGCAAAACAACACGCCTAAAACGCCCTCCGCCACGTCGCGCGGAGTCAATCCTTCCAGGAGTTCCCGATACCGCCTGTTTTTGCGGTCGGCAAACTCCTTTTTTTCTTTTTCGCCGTATGTCTTTGTACTGCGTTCCAGGATGATCTCGAGGCTTTTTTCGCGCGAAACGCCGCGAAGGCGGTTATTCGCCTCGCGGTCGAAAGGGATGTCCAGCTCATCCGCGAGCGATTTCCACGCGAGATAGTGATACTCGTCCGTCGAACACAGCACGCCGTCCAAATCGAATATCACGCCCTTGATCATCTCAGATCCTCCACGCATACGCTCTTGCCTCGGGACAGTCTGACCGCGCGTTCTCCGCCGCGGGCGACGACACGCGCCTGCACGGGGGAGCCGCTTTCCAACGACAGGCTGAGTTTTTCCCCTTCCAGTTGCAGGCGCACGGTACTGCCGCGATAGACGACGTGCGCCGTGACCTTTTCGAAAAACGGAATGGGACTGGGCGTCAGCACGATTCCGTTTTCTTCCGCTTCATAGCCGAAAAGCCCGTAAAGAACGGAAAGATACCCGCCCGCCAGACATCCGCTGTGCACGCCCTGCCACGCAACGCCGTGAAGATCGCGCGCGTCGATGGTCAGCGCGTCCATGAAATAATCGTAAAACGAGAGCATCCTGCCGTTTTGCGCGCTCGCGACCGCGTGTACCGGGAAGGTGAGCGAAGAACTCGTCTCGCACATTTTTTCGTAATAATCCCAGTTCGCGGCATAATGCGAACGATCCGCTCCGACGTTGACGAAGGTGTACAACAACGTCACGTCAGGCTGTTTGATGATCTGGCTCTTGTGATAGAGCCCGCTTTTTTTCATCTGAAACTGTTTGAGCGTCCCCTTTCCCGCCTCTTCCAGCCCGCGCGAAAGAGAAAAGTATCCGTCGAACTGAGGGATCATGCCGTTTTCTTCGCGGGGCAGATACAGCCGTTCTGCGACATCGGCAATGCGGCGGCGTTCCTCCTCGGACAAAGCATGACCGAGCGGAGCGCAAAGCGCCAGGAAGCGACGCAGAACATATGCGACGCAATAGTTGGTATAAGCGTCGTTGTCCACATAGGGATGATGTTCGTCCGTTCCCGTCACGCGCAGGATCTCATATCTTCCGTTGCGCTCCGTCACGCGGCTCAGCCAATATTTTACGCATTCGTGCACGATCTCCATGCCGTATTCCCGCATGAACGCTTCGTCTCCCGTGCACAGATAGTAATGAAAGATCCCGTACGGAATGTCTGAATTGATATGCACCTGCATAAAGGGATGACGCACATACCCCCATACCCGCTCCTCGCCCGTCACCGAAGAACAAAAGGCGAACTTTGCGCCGTCGTATCCCTCTTTGCGGGCGTTTTCCTTTGCCTGAGGCAGGCAACGATAGCGATAAAGGAGCTGCTGCTTTGCCGTTTGCGGCGCGGTATGGATAAAGAACGGAAGCTGATGGATCTCGGCATCCCACCAGACGAACTGATTGTAGCGCTCTCCCGTGAGTCCCTTGGCGGAAATGCCGTGCACGCTGTCGTGCATGGGCGCGGAAATCGCCGTGTGATAGCTGGCAAACCGAAGCCAGCCGTCCGCTTCGCGATCGCCTTCGATGCGGACGTCCATAGGCGCAAAGTAGCGGCGGTAAACGCCGAGATGTGCCGCAAATTGCGCCTCGTATCCGCACTCCAAAGCCGCGCCGCGCGCTTTTACCCAATCGGCGACGGGCTCTTCCGTATCCCGTTCCGTACCGACGAATACGATCTTGTCCAATACATATTCGTCGCTTTCATCGCACAAAACACTCGCGCCGATGCGACCGTTTTCGCGGTACGTCTCCTCCGCGGAGCCGTTCGGGAAGCGATTGCGGATGCAGTACGCCGCACCGAAACGAAATTTGTTGACTGCACGGAAGGAAAGAAAGACATCTCCGTCCGTTTCCTCGGCAAGCTCCGTTTTTGTGATGAACTGCCCGCCCGTCTTTACGGCGGTATCCGCTCCGGATACGATGCGCACGGGCAGACGATGGTTGAGCGGCCGCACCCTCACCTGCTGACAGTAGACGTTCTGATCGGCAAACGAAGCGAAACGGCGGAACACCAATTGCGTGCGGTTGCCCTCACCGTCGTTCCAGACGACCTTGCGGACGAGTTCCGCCGTGCGCGGATCGAGACGGCGCTCCCACTTTTCCACCTTCCCTTCCCACGGGAAAAAGGTCTTTTGCCCGATCGTCACGCGCACCATCAGGAAATCAGGCATATTCACGCAGCTTTCCTGCCTCTCGAAGCGTTTGAGCCCCTCTTCGTCGAGGTAGTATTTTTTCATGTATTCGTTGTCCGCAAACGGCTCGCAGACCTCGACGATCTCGTCGATATATCCGCGCACGAATGCGCCCTGCACCCGCTGTGAGGCATATTCCTCGAAGCTCCCGCGCACGCCCATATAGCCGTTCCCCGTCGTAAACAACGTCGCCAGGATCGGCTCGTCGGATATTTCGTATCCCTGCTCGCAGGGAATTCCCTTTTGATTCAATCCGTACATAGCGTCCTCTTTTATCGGGCGGCGCGGAAACGCGCCGCCCCTCGTGTTATTCTTCTCTGCGCTTGCCGCGAAGCAGACAGATCGCCGCCGCGGTCGCCGCTACGATCGCCAATGCCATACCGCCGCCCCAGCCGCCGCCGAAGCCGACGGTGCCGCATCCCGCACAGCCGCTGCCCGTCTCTTTGGGATCGTCAGGATCTTCGGGATCTTCGGGTTCTTCGGGATCTTCGGGATCTTCGGGATCCTCGGGATCTTCCGAGACATATTCCAGACATTCGTCCGTCCCGTCATGGATGGCGACGACATCGAAGGATGCCGTCGTACGGCTCTCCCAAGGCGTAAACGAGACATAGCACTGCGTAAGATCGGTCAGATGCGGGATCCCGCTCAACTGATCCGCCGCAACGGCAAACGTCTCTTCTCCGAAAACGGTATGGACCGTCATGGTCATGCCGCCGTCTTCCCCGAGCGTAAAGCAAAGATCGAACGGCGTAGCGCCGAGATCGGAATATACGAGCGCGCCGCTCTTGCCGACATATACGCCGTCGTTGACGTAGATCTCGCCCGAAGAGAAGTCGATGTAGATGAGCAGAGTTTCTCCCGACAGCCATTTATCCTTCATCTCATTGGATATGATCAGCGCGAGAACGCGATTGTCGGAAGTGATGTTGAGATTGGCGAAACTGATATGCAGTCCGTCCAAAGAATACGCTTGAGTAAACCCGAGCGAGTTGTTCTTCGTGGTGGAATCCCAGTGGAAGGAAACGCCCGTATAGTCGCTTTCCTCCGTCCACCCCTTGGAGGACGTCGCCGCGATGCTGTAAGTATCCTCCGCGCTCGGCGCGTAAGACGCCGCGTCCGCCGTCAGACGGAACTGATTGTAATAGGTCGCCTCGATCACGGTGAACGCGTCGTATTCCGTCAGGAATCCTTTCCCTTTGTAAGACAACGCGTTGACCGCGGCGCGGATGGACGCGATCTCCTCGCCGTCCTCTTCCGTAAGCGACGCCGCCGACAGCGCCCTGATCCGCTCGTCCAGCGCTTCCGCCGCCGCCTTTTCCTCTTCCGTCCTGTCCTCTACCGTCACCGTCAGCGGAGCGCTTTCGCCGCCGAAACTGTCGTATGCCGTGATCTTCACGGTGTAAGGATAGGCAATGGGAAAATCCAGTTCCAGCGTACGCGTACGCGGAAGATCGGACAGGTCGGGATAGAGATACCACGGCGAAAGCGTCTTCACCGAAGTCAGTTCCGAGCCGTTCGCGTCCAATATCGCGACGGTATACGAATAGACCATGTCGTCGTCCTGCGCGACAGGATAGGTGATCTTGACGGAAGATTGGGAGAGCTCGATCACTTCCGCCTCAGCGTCTTCCGCAAAGGCGGGCGCGGTATTCGCGGCGACCCGCGTCTCCGTCGTATAGCGGCCGAGATGCGAACCGTCTGCCGAGCAGGCGTCGAGATACCAATAATCCTTGATCTGTTTCGCACGCGCGAAATCGATCCTCGTAATGCGGATACGCCCTGCTCCGTCCACTTCGACGAGTTCGCCCTGCGACTGCGCGCGGCGGTTGGCGATGCCGCCCGAAAGCGGAACGTTGCCCGATTCCAGATACCCCTTCTCCACGTCCAGATCGGAAACGCTCCCCGACTGAACCTGCGTGTAAGTCGACTGGTTGATCGTGCGCTCGTCATTGATCGCGTAATGGGTATGTCCCGAAAAGAGGACGACCTGAGGATAATCTTTCAAAATGGCGTTCAGCTCTTTGGAAGCCCCCCACGGTCCGGAGTCCTGATCGGACATACTGCCGTAAACGGTATCGGGCGCTGGGCAATGGCAGGAAACGAAGACATATTGGTTCGGATTTTCCTGCGTGAGCTTATCCAGCATCCCCTTGAGCCACGACTCCGTCGCGGCAGAAACGGGATTGGTGAAATTCTGTCCCGTATAGCTCATGATCTGTACCGAAAGGAAATGGTAGCCGTTGACTTCGACATGGCGGTTTCCCGTCGTATAATCGGTATCGTCCGCGTCGAACGTATAGACCGTCTCTCCGTATGCCTCGGCAAATTGCGCCGTCGTCATGCACCCGGTCCAGTAGGTATCGTGATTCCCGTGCGTGATGATCGCCGCCGTCTCGGTCAGGTCGAACTGTTCTTCCAGGATAGATACGAACAGCTTTGCCTGCTCTTCCTTTCCGTCCTGCGTCTGATCGCCGCAGAAAAGAAGCGCGTCGATCCCGTCGGGCGCAAAAGATTTCGCCACGGTCAGCGCGTTGCGCAACATCGCGTCGGAACTTCCGAATCCGATGTGCGTATCCGACATATTGGTAAAAGTCAAGACAATGTCGTTTTCGTCAAACGCTTCCTCCGCCCGCGCGGAGGTCCGAGGCGCCGCAAAGGCAGCGCCGCCGCAAATAAGACCCATGGCAAACACCCCGCTCAATAAGTAAGTTAATATTTTGTTCTTTTTCATAGTCGTTCCCGCCTTTCTTGAAAAAAATCATTTGTAATATACGCCGACCGTATCGATCTGTACGGCGGCATTGTAAGTACCCGTAACTTCAAAGCCGAAATTCATGCTTCCGATGTAAATATCCTCCCAAAGCGTATCGGTGAGATACCCGCGATCCTTGGCGAGCGCAAAGGCATATTTCGCCGTTTCCATGATGTCGAAGCGGATGCTCTCCTCTTCTCCGACTTGCGGGATCAACCCCGATCGGGTGAATTTTTCGCTCGACGGCTGATAGATGAACGCCAACGTCGCGTCCTCTTTGCCGAGGTCCTGCGCCGCATATTCGGCGCTCGCCTTTCCCGCATTGCGGTTATCCCACAGGTTAAGTCCGAACCAGATATACTGCCCGTATCCCGCGCTGCCTTTGGTGCGGTTTTGCAGGGTGATATACCACACGAACTGCGCGCAATGCATATTCGGATCGGCTTCGTCGCCCATCTTGTCTTCGAACTTGGTGACGGTATAATCCATGCTCATCACCAGCTCGTCCAACTCGGACACGTGCACGAGCCGATCGGAAAAATCCTGCGAAAGCAATGTGTGAGGCCAACCCTCTCCTTCCTTGCGGGGCGCGTCGTATTCCACCTCGGCATTGAGCTCCATGTAGATCTCCGCGGTCGTACTGTCCACGGACAAAACCTTCGCGGGGACGAATACCCCGTCGATCGTCTCGCCCTTGGACGTATAGCGGAACGCTGCGCCGCCCTTGGTATAGCTTCGGGAGTAATAATCGGATATGTCGTATTTGGTATACCACTGCGCGAACGTCCACGAGGGCTCTCCCAACGATTGCGTGAACGTGAGCGAGCCGTTACGGTTCCCCGTTGCGTCCGTCAGGGAGATTCCGTTCGTCAGATAAGAATCCGCGAACAGCGCCGAATATCCGTCAGCCAAAAAGGCTTCGATCGTTTTGTTCTTTTCCATTTCCGTTCCCTCATCTCCGCCCGAAGGCGTTTCTTCTCCGGGCTCATCGCCCGAAGGATCGGACGGATCCTGCGTTTCTTCGTCGTCCGAAGGCTTTCCTCCCTCGGGATCCTCGCCCGAAGGCGTTTCGTTTTCCAAAGGATCGTCCGTTTCCCCCGAGGACGGAGGCGTAAACGCACACCCCGCGCAGGACAGGCATAACACGCCCGAAAGCAACAGGCATAATAGTTTCTTTTTCATAAAGACTCCTTCATTCGGTTCCACGGGAAGCGCGTCTTTTTCGCACGAGTGCGACGATCGGAGCCGCCCCGATGACCGAGTCCTCCGCATGCCGCCGCAAAAAACAGCCGAGCAAACCGTTTCAGCTTTTATTCTGCGTTTCCCGCCTCGATCAAAGCCGAAAGCAGAGCAATGGCATAGACGCGCGCCATAAAATCATTGGGATGATTTACATTGTTGCTGGAAATCTCCGTATAACACTTCCCCGCGTCGAGAATGCTTTGGTGGATCGCGCCGACGTCGACGACGCAGACTCCTTCATAGCGTTCCGCCACCCGAGAAAGATATTGCGTGTATTCGGCCTGATTTTTTGACTGATCGCGCGCCATGGGATTGGCGAGCATGGTCCCGATAAGGACGATCTCGCAATCGGGGTTGACGGAACGAAGCGTATCGATCATGGAGATCATGTTGTTGCAATAGGAGGAAATGTCGGGCGTTCCCATCGACGCGTCGTTCATGCCGAACCCGATAAAGACGAGATCGGGAACATACCCTTCCAGATCGGTCGCAAGCAAGGCGCTCAGCCCTTCCTGACGGATGAGATTGCCGTCCACATATCCGCTGCCGCCGCTCACTCCGTTCGCGCTCGTCCAGCCGCCGACCGCACGGTTCGTCAGCTCGACTTCCGTACCGAAATAACGGGCAAGATTGTTCGCCACGAGTTCGGGCCAGGTATCGAGATACGGCTCGATGTTCAAATATCCCGACGAATTGGCGCCCGTGGAAATAGAATCGCCATAGACGAAAAGTTCGACCTTTTCCTTTGCCTGCAACTTGGCGAGCGTGCCCGAAAGCGCCCCGTCGCCGAAATAAGAAAGGGAAACGCCATCCTCCGTTTGGTGCGTATAAGTCACGCTAAGCTGCATCTGTACGATCTGATACCCTTCGGTAAACGGAAGATACAATCCCTCCTCTTTGGACGGAATGCTCGTACTCGGCGCAAGCCCCGGGAACGCCGCCTCGCCCGTGAGCGCTTTGTCCGTCACATAGGGCACCGCGCCCGAAAATTCCTTCTTTTCAGTGATGATGTTGTCGGTGATCGTCCCTACCGCGACGAGATACCCGTCCTCATAGACAAAGTCGGTCCCCTCTTCGAATGTCACGATCTTTCCGCCGTTGTTTTCGTGAAAATATTGCTTAACAGAGACGATCTCTTCGGCGTCGAAAAGCAATTTCGCGCGAGGCGCGGCGATCACGTTGCCCTGCTCGTCCGTTTCGGCGATAAACAATACCGTTTCGTCGTACATGGTATCCGTTTTCCAGAAGTTTTTTACAAGGTCCTCCACCGTCCCCTCCTCTGTCTGCTCCACGGGCGGTTCCTCGGGCGTTTCGTCGGGATTTTCCGTGTCTTTGCCTCCGTCGCCGCAAGCCGCAAAACACAGCATCATTGCCGCGGAAAGCAGGATTGCCAAAAATTTTTTCATTTGTCTTCCTCCGTTTGGTCCGAAAAAACATTCGGGGGAGAACTTATGATAAGCCGCCCCCGATGTTTATACTACCATTTCTCAGCGACGATCATTTGGTCGCATTCTTTTTTCTGAGCGCCACAACGAGCACTGCCGCTCCCGCGATGATGCCGAGCGCGATGCCGCCTCCCCAGCCTCCGCCGAAGCCGATGGTACCGCAACCCGCACAACCGCTGCCCGTCTTATCGGGATCTTCCGGATCTTCGGGATCTTCTGGATCTTCGGGATCTTCAGGATCTTCGGGATCTTCGGGATCTTCAGGATCTTCGGGATCTTCGGGATCTTCAGGATCTTCAGGATCTTCAGGATCTTCGGGTGCCGTATAACCCAGCGCAATGTCGTTCACGCTGACGAGAGTCATGCAGTTGGGATTTTCCGTCATATCGGCAAAGGAGCCCATCGAGAAGTAAACTTCCGTACCGACCGTATAACCGTACTGCGTAAGCTGTGCTTCGGTAAGAACAAAGGACGCCTCGTTGACTTTGATCTGATAAGCGTCGTACGTCGTATCCTGAATGAAATCATAGTAAGAGCCGTACTTGATCTCAATGGTGATCGTCGCGCCGTCGATCGGCGTGGAGATGGATGCGGAAGCGAGCGGCGTATCGTTGTTGTTGAAGATCTGCACGTTGCTTTCCGTCGGATACAGCCAGATCACGATGGAGATACCGTCGTCGATGCTCTTATAAGAATCGGGCGCGAGCAGGAAGTTGAAACAAAGGTTGTTCGCGTGCGAGCCGTCGTTATAGAACGCCGCTTCGGTGAGTTCGATGACGACCTTACTCCCTTTGGTCAGGTCGAGCATCTGATTGTAATTGAGCCTTGAAGGGAAGACCGGCGTCTGCTCGAAGTACAGTCCCGACGTGTTCTGCGTGACTTCCGCAATATCGGTAGCGGTAACGTAATAGAACGCGTTCGCCGTGATCGTTTGAGTGAGGGCTTCATAAGCCGCTTCGAGATCTGCGTTCTCCTCCATCAGGTAAGAAAGGTCGATCGCCTTATATCTGGTGCGAACGTCCTTGAATGCGCTGTAATTTTCGTAACGCTGTTCGAGAAGCGCCGCGACTGCGTCGATCTCTGCCTGTTCGTAATCCTCGCAAGCCGCTTTCAACGCCGCATAGGCGTTGTTCAGGCGGGTATAAAGCTCGCCGTCTTCTTCCGTGATGGTGACTTTTGCGATCAGGTCCGCATACGCCGCCTTCGCGTCGTCGATGTTGAACTTGATGGTCATGTCCTCATTCAACGCATTTTCCAAAGCGGTGAGATAGCTGTCCTTGACCTCGCCCGAATTTGCTTCCTCGATCGCCGCGACCGCCGCGTCCGTTGCTTCGATGCGTGCGTTGAGCGCCGCCGCGTCCTCTTCCGTCAGCACGTTTTCGATGTTGTATTCGTGCGCGCTGCCTGCGAATTCCGCGCGGAACTGCTTGATGCTGACAAGATCTTCGGTGACCGTTTCGGACGTTTCCAGATCCGCCGCCGCTTTTTCGTAGGTGATAACCCAAAGTTTTGTCTCTGCCAGCGTGATGGCATATTCATACTCATCGGAAAGTCCCGTAAAATAAGTCTTGTTTTCGTCCGTGAGCATATTCTCCATATCGCTGTAAGCCGCATTTGCCGAGCGGAGCGCTTCATGCGCCGCATTGATGGCGTCCGCGCTGATGTTCGCTTCCGTTGCAAGCGTTTCGACTGCGGTCTGTGCGGGAGTATAAGATTCCTGCAACGCCGCCTTTACGTTTGCCTGAATGGTCGCGTCTTCGGTATAGAGCGCGTCGATCTCCGCAAGGCGAAGAGAATAGAGCGTCTGATCGTTGCCGACCGCCGCTTCGACCGCCGCCACAGCCTGCGCGCGCGCCTCTGCCGACGCCGCATATGTCTCTGCGTCGACGACGGCGCGGACCGCCGCTTCATACGCATCGAGCGCGCTTTCGGCAGCCGTGCGCGCTTCGCGCTTCGCGTCGTCCTCGATGTAGAAGCTGAGCGAATTGCACCCGCTCATCAGAACGCTGGAAAGATAGCATTCCCCGTTCTCGTCGAGCACGCTGTCCGCATACTGGCTGTTGAAATAGATCGTCTGGGGATCGGTCTGCTGAGAGTGCTTTTCGCCTGCCGCGATCGAAACGATCACTTGCCAACAACCGGGATCGGCGACATAGGAGAACTCCAACGTAACGCCGATGGACTGATGTAGGTAATATTTCCCCGTTTCCTCTTCGGTACGCTCGCTCGTGGTGTCGTCGAAGACATACGAGGAATAGAACGTGGAAGTCGTGGTATTCGTCAAAGCCGCCTCGGGCGTGGTGCAGCCGATCTGGTACTGCAAGACATGGTTATGACTGTTGCTGCTGCTGTAACGCATCTGCGTGCTGTTCGGATCGTCGTTGTTATGACGGAACGTACCGACATAGGTATCGTAAGCGGGCGCGCCCGTCGAAGTGGATCCTACGGCGTAATCGCCCTTGTCTTTCGCAAGCGTAAATCCGAACGTCAGGCTTCCCTTGTTGTCGAAATCGTTGCTGATCATGGTAAGTTTGAGCCCGTCGAGCTTGACTTTGTCGACCGTGGTCGCACGCACGCCGTAGGAAGGCGTCGCGTTCTGCGTGGTGAGCCCCGTTTCCGAATCAAATTCGATCGAACTGAACGAGCCGCTGTAAACTTCCCACTCCTTGTCCGTAAATACCGTTGTCGCGGTTTCTCCTTCCGCGGCGGCGGTAAACACAGGCGATCCGTTCGCAACCAGCGCTATGCCTGCGGCGCTGAACGAAAGCGCCATTGCGGCGCTCAGCGCCGTTGCCGTAACCCTTCTGGTCTTTTTCATAATTTTCCTCCTGTTGTGTTTTTATTTTTCTTCCGCATTCCGCAATCTGCCCCCTTCTTCGCAGACTGCCCGCCGCGGAATTAAAATACTTCGTAAATGTTCAGATAGGAGATGACGACTTCCGCGTCGTAATTTCCGGGAAGCTCCCATCCGATGTTGGTCGAACCGATGCGGAGATGTTCTACGCTCGCACCTGTCAGCGCACCGTATTGTCTTGCCGTCTTCAATGCCTGGCTCAGCCACGGCAGGATGTCTATTTTCACCTTTCTGTTCTCGCCGATGACCGCGGTCGGGACGGTCACTTCGCTGTCCGTCACTTCCGCATTGGCAGCAACCTGCGTGAGCGAAGGCATATAGATGAACAACCCCGTGGAATCCTCTTTTCCGCCGTCGTAAGACGCCAGCCCCGAAGGCGTGCCGCCGAGGGCGCGCGTATCGAACATGGAAAACCCGAACCACATCGACTGCCCGAAGCTTTCGCTCGATTCGTCGGTATCCGTCAGCGTGATGAACCACTGGAACTGCGCCGCGTTGAGTTCGGGATCTTCGGGATAGATCTCGCGGTCGACAAGGCTCTCGCACGCCGTAACCCGATATTCCACTTCCATGTACAGATGTTCCGCTTCCGCGGAGATGTCATGCCCGATGCTCTGCTCGATGAGGATGTGCGGCCAGTTTTCCGTCGCGTCCGTACGCTCGCGGATGTTTCCGTCCTCGTCGAGGGTATATTCCGTACTGCCCTTGATCCCGAGCGTGACGCTCCCCGTCTCGGTGACGTCGAAAGACAGTTTTTTGCCACCGTCCTCATACGTAAGAACGCTGCCGTCCCTGGTGAACGTCGCTTCCGCCATGTTATGCGTACATCCCCATTGCGCGAGCGTCCAGACCGGATCGCCGCTCGCCGCGTCGCCGCCGTGATCGAGCGTGCCCGCGATCTGCCCGTTGGAAGAATTGGAATGGAAGAGCGTCACTTTGAAGCCCTGCGAAAAATTCAGATCTCCTAACAGCTCTTTCACGGACGCGTCCGCGATCTGCGGGCGCGTGATCACCGTGCCTTCCGTCTGTGTATCCCACGTCGCCGTTTCCTGTTCCGTCTTGTCCTGTTCGTCCTTGTCCATATCTGTTTCTCCCTGTCCGCAGGCCGCGCAAAGCCCCGCAATACACAGTCCCAGCGCCACGCAGACGATTTTTTTCCATTTTGCCGATGTCTTCATGTTTTTCTCCGTCACGAAGCAATCGTTTCCGTGACGAGGGAAAGGTTTTCTATCGTCACACCCACCGCGCAAACGTTGGAGACTTCCCAGCCGAGATTGAACCCGCTCACCGAAAGATCCTCCCACGACGATTGTTCCATGGCGCCCATGGACTGCGCGATGTCAAATGCTTCTTTCATGTATTTTTTAAGATCGAGCTCCACATGATAGGTGACTCCGACCTCCACCTTCCCGCCGCTTTCGCCGAACAACTCTTCGCCCGTCGGCGCATAGATAAACTTGCCCGTGGCGTCCGCCTTGCCCCCGTCGTACATCTGCGTACCCGGAAAAATCTCGTAACGGTCGTCGAACAACGTCACGTTGAACCAGAAATAATCCCCGATGGGACTGGTCTTATCGTGCACGCCGAAGATCCACTGAAACTGTGCCGCGCCGATGGAATCGTCCGCCACCTCGCACTGATCGAGCGTGAAATCCAGACTCATCACGAAGGATTCCACCTGATCGAGATATACCGTGCCGGGGCTCTGTTCGAGGATCATGTGCACCCAATCCTCTCCGTCTTTTCTCGGAACGATCTCGCCCGTCTCCTGATCGACATATTCTTTCGTCGTATCCACATTCAGCGTGACCGCTCCCGCTTCGGGATCGACCTTGATCGTCTTGCTTCCCGAACGGTTGGTCAAAGTATAGTAGGAACCTTCCTGACCTTCGATCCCTTTCGGATCGTCGAAGATCGTCCCCAAAGAGAGATCGTTGACGGACGAATCGTAATTTTCCCGCGTGTTAGAGAGATTGCAATACTGCCCCAGCGACCAGAACGGCTCGCTCCCAGCGTCCGCGTCGCCGTATTTCCACCAGGTGTACGCGACCTGTTGGGATTCCAGCCCGGAAACGGCGATGCCCTGCGCGAGCTTTTCGTCGAACAAAAGTTGCGTGCGCACGGGTTCCGTCGGATCGGTGTTCGGCGTATCCGGATCGTCCGTGTCGGGATCCGGTCCGCAACCGCTCAATCCGACAAGAAGAAACAATGCGCTCAGAATAAGTGCGGCTCTCTTCATGATACCTCCTTTACATCTTGATCGCGCCCGTCGTAAGGCCTTTGATGAACTGTTTCGAAGTGAGACAGAACGCCACGACGAGGGGCAGGCTCGCGATACAGTACCCCGCATAGATGACCGTATCGGTGATAGACTTGTTCGCGTCCGAATTGAAAACGACGAACACGCCAACGCTGATGGTATAAAGATTTTCCTTTCCGTACAGGATGAGCCGAGCCCAAATGATGTCGTTCCAGGCTCCGAGGAGCGTGGAAAGCCCGATCGTGAACAGAATGGGAAGACTGAGCGGGACTGCCATCATGAGATACCGACGGAAATGACTCGCTCCGTCCAGTTCCGCCGCCTCGAAAATGCTGTCGGGGACCCCCGCAAAAAAGGTGCGAATAAGGAAGATTCCGACGGGCAATCCGCCCGCTACTGCGGGAAGTACCACGCCCATGTACGTCTGTCCCAAATGAAGCGTACTGTAAACGAGCGCATATTGCGGCGCAAGCGTCAGAATGCCCGGGATCATCATAAAGGAAAGAAACACGGTGAAGAGGAAGTTTTTTCCGACAAAACGGAACCTCGCAAACCCGTAAGCGGCGATGCTGGCGATAAACAGCACGCCCACGATCTCCAAAAACGCCACGACAACGCTGTTCCAGAGATAGTTGCGAATATATCCCCATGCCGTTCCGTATGCGCCCAATACCATGGGCACTTCCGCCGTCCCGGGAATGGAAAACGGGTTGATGAGGATGTCCTTGGGCAGTTTGAAACTGTTGATGATGAGAATATAAAAGGGAAACAGCACAAGCAGAAGCAACACGACGATAACGACGTGTACCGCGAACTGTTTCAGATCGATAGTACGTTTTCTCTTCTGTGTCGCCATAAGCCTCTCCGTTTCCCTGTCCGCTCAGTCAACCTCATTCTGCGATTTGACGAGCTTGTTATTGATGACGGTGATCGCCAGGATAATGAGGAACATGACCATCCCCATCGCACAGGCATAGCCGTATGCGTCTTCCCGCGAAGCGCCGCTGATGAGCAAATAGATATAGTACCCGGGTACCATGGTCCCCGATTGCATACTGCCGATCACTTCGCCGGGTCCGCCCGAGGTGATGGTGTATTGCATGGTATAATTCTGCAAGCCGCCGATAAATCCCATGACGAGGAAATATTTCAATTGCCCCGTGATCATGGGAAGGTCGATCAGGAACACCCTCTTGAAGGTCCCGAGCCCGTCCAGCTTGGTCGCCTCGATGATGGAAGGATCGATTCCGTTGAGCCCCGCGAGATAGATGAGGAAAGACGTACCCCCCATCCACGGAAACCCGTAGAGGAAGATAGACAAAAACACGACGAACGTATTCTTGCTTGCAAACCACTCGGAAGAAGGAAGCCCGAACCATCGGAGGATGGTATTCATCACGCCCGTCGAAGAACCGGACAAAATGAGCTTCTGCCACAGGAGCAAAACGACGATGCTGGGCACCATGGCGGGCAGGACAAACAGGAAGCGGTATACTCCCGACAGCTTGGACCGCAGGTTATACATGAGCTCCGCGAGGAAAATGGACGCCGCGTTACCGATGATCATCCCCACGACGGTCAGAATGACAACGTTCAGAAGAGAGATCCAGAACAGACGGTCCTGAAAGATCTCGGCATAGTTGGCAAACCAGACTATATCCGCATGCATTCCCCCGTCCCAATCGGTAAAAGAATGATAAAACGCACTGATGACCGGGTAGAGACAGAAAACGCAGAGCAAAGCGAGGGCGGGTAAGATCCAGATCAGCCCGACGTTTTCTTTGGAAAGCAAGATCTTTTTCCAATTCTTTTTTTCATTCGCTTCTTTCTGCATGATCGCTCCTTCGTCTGTATGCACGCTCAATCCCGATTGGATGTCCCGTATGCGGGCCAGGAATCTTTATCCCAGAGATTTTGCTGATATAAGATATTCGCGGAAGAACTGAACGAACTCACCAGCGTCGACAGCCCGCTCTTGATCTGGGACTGATCGAGCGTGAGCGCCGTCTTTCGGAAAAGATAGACCGCGTCGTAATAATCTTTGTTCATCGCGTTGCCCGCGGTCGCTGCCGACCATGCAAGCGCCTTCTCGTTCTCTCTGTCCTCCTTGAATATCTCCGCCAGGGGTTTGAAATACTCGTAAGTCGTATTCCCCGAAAGAGGAATGGCAAATCCGAGATCGTTCACCATCCTGTCGTTGTTTTCAAAGCAGCTCAGATACATCAACATATCGATGCAGGCGTTCACGCAGTTGTCGTTCCCGCTCGCCTCATCCTTGTTCATCGCAGAATTGGTGATCGCCCAGCCCGTGGAATAACCGCTCAGGCCGCGCTGCACGAAACTCTCGGACGTATTGTAAGTCGTATAATAGGGATTCGGCTCTTCAACCGCAGGCTGCGTTTCGAGCACGGGATATGCAAACACGCCCACCTCGAATGCGCCGTCGACCGTATCGATGATCTCGCGGATGTCGCCGCCCGTCACTTCGAGCATGGCAAGGTTCCCCACCGTAAACTGCTGCGTGCAGTAGTAGCTCTCGTAATTGGTCGGATAGTATTTGCACATCTGTTTGATGAGCCGATACAGTTCCACCATCCTGTCGTCGTCGGGACTGTAAAGGCGGTTTCCGTTCTCGTCCTTGGTCATGAACGCGCGCACATATTCTTCCGCATTGACGTATCCGTCCACTTCGATGACGTCCAGATATTCTATGATGTCGCCCATCAGCGACGTTTCGAGATAGGAATCATACCAAGGATAGATAGAGTTGAACGGGCAGATATAGGTAGAGTCGTCCGAAGGATCGGCGCGGCCGACGCCCTGCGCATACGCATAGATCGCGTCCTGCGCTTCCATGAACTCCTTATACGTTTCGGGTTCTTCCGTTATGCCCGCCGCCTCGAACAGCGTCTTGTTGTACAGGATCCCGATAGGATTTTGCTCCATCGTCACGGCAAAGATCTGTCCGTTGGGAGAGAAGAAGGACTGATACAGGTCGTCGGGATAAATATCGCGCCAACGCACGCTCCCGTCTTCCCCTTCTTTGCTGTATTTATTCGGCGTCTCCATGACCTCTTTGAGATCGTAGAACCAGCCCTTGTTCTGATCTTCGGCAATGGTCGTCTGCAGATAATAGATGATCTCGGGCGCCGTCCCGTTGTTGAGCATGGGGACCATCGTCTCGCGGTCGTTGTTGATCGAAGAAGTCGCCACCGTAAAGTAATATCCGTATTTTTCCGCGTTCTCCTTGTTCCACTCTTCGACGAGCGCTTCGAGCGTATTATAAGGATACGGATTGGTGTATTTGTCATAGATGAGCGACGAAGTCGTGTTATACGCCGCGTTTTGTCCGCCGCCGTCGATCACGAGTTTGGTATATTGCGTATAATCGCCCTTTTCCACCTCATTGACGTCCTTATCGGGATCCTTGTCGCCCGTCGCGATATTGCACGCGCACAGACTCACGCACATCACGCCCGCCAGGATCAGACTGAGTGTTTTCGCCAGATGTTTCATGCTGAAATCTCCTTCGTGTGATTTTTTTCCGTCGGCACGCGCGCTTTTCCGCCGCGCCCGATCCGCCCGAGACCTGAAGATTGCACCGTACGGCAATGCCCTGAAGCGCTTTCCGAAACGGCAAAAATCTCCCCTTTGCTCTCAAATTATATCATAATGACAGATTTTTGTCTATATTTGTTCGTAATATTGAAAAATAATCTTTCGCGTCGCCATAAACAAACATATATAAACACTTTTGAGCATTATTTCCAAATGCGGAACGTATATCCGTAACCGCCCGAGAAAAAGGAAAAAGCCTCGCATTGCGAGGCTTTTTACGCGGCATCCCTTCGGTACGCCGTTCTCTGCATTTTTATTGTTCGTCAAGCGATTCCCCTTCGGTCTTGCGGCGCCTGCGCGATACCCACATCGCCGCCAGGATCGCAAGCCCCCCGAAAAACAGCAACACAGACCAGACCTGAGAAGGGCTCA
Organism: uncultured Clostridia bacterium; assembly: GCA_944336975.1. Classification (GTDB taxonomy): domain Bacteria; phylum Bacillota; class Clostridia; order Christensenellales; family Borkfalkiaceae; genus Gallimonas. The sequence continues at coordinate 26,827 of CALVLH010000004.1, read as the reverse complement.
GCCAAGGGATGACGGATTCCCCTCGGTCGTCCGCGCGGAAAAATTCGATCGCGAAGCGGAACGCGCCGTAAGCGGTCAAATAGACCGCGCAGCCGTTGACGCGGGTGCGGAAGAGCAATGCGGAAAGCGCGAGAAAAAGGAGAAACAAAAAGATGCTTTCGATCAGTTGCGTAGGAATGACTTTCGCTCCCACGGAGGGTAAATATATCCCGATCCAGGAATCGGTCTCCCTGCCGTAACAGCACCCCGCCATCAGGCACCCGATCCTGCCGATGGAGTGCCCGAGCGAGATCGCGCACGCCGCCACCCCCGAAATTTCGTTGAAACGGCGAAAGACCTCTTCCCCGCACATTTTTTTGGCAACGGTGAAATACAGCGCCAGAAAAACCGCCCCTCCGCCGATCAAGCCGCCGTAAAACGTCATGCCCGTCTGCGTGTTTATGACGAATTCTCCGCTCTTGGTAAAATCATAGACCGCCTGGAACAACACGGCGAACCCATATCCGACCGCAACGGAAACGAGGATCAGGGCAAGACAGATATTCTGCAATTTGGCAGAGATCTGCTTTTTATCCGAATATATGCGGAAAACGACGAGCGCCGCCACGATCCCGACGACGGATAGCCATGCATACAGATCGAGTTGTAAAAATCTGACTTCGGGAAACATATCTTCTCCTTTTGCCCTGCGCGTTCGCAATTCGCCGCCTTCGCAACCGATTATACCATGTCTTTTGCAAAATGTCCACCCGTGTTTACGATCGCGACAAAAAAACAAAATTTTTCGTCCATTCGATCAAATATGAAAACAAACGCACCGACGCGGATCTTCTGCGCGAACTTTTTACTCTCTCACTCAAATCTTTGCATCGCGAAACCACGGATCGATAAAACGAGGCGGATCCGAGCAAAGCGATCGCTCAAATCCGCCCAAAATCCCGTTCCTTATTCATACCGAAACGAGACGTTACAATCTCAACATATCGCTCGCCTTCGTCCGTTATTTCAATGATCAGATATAACTTTCACAAACATCCTCTACAAACGCTTCTTTTGCCACTTCCAAAATATCTTCTATCTGTTCTGCGGAAAGATACTCCCTATACTCATTCATCAAATAGTTGAATGCCTGTACATCGTGATAGCCCATAAAGCTTGTAAACATGCGCTGCGCGTTCTTTTCGTTGATTTCAAGAAAATTTATAAGAGAACTGTATACGGAACATTGTCTGCCGACTTCAATCGTGATGCCTTTTGTCCGCATCCTCTTTTCAAAAGCGTAAACGGCCCATAATATGTCGTTAATGTCGCCGTCGTTTACGAAAATATGATTATAGAGTTTGACCGCGATTGCCTCTTTATCGTCATCGGATATTTTACAGTCACTGTATTCCTCTTCGATCGCCCTCAAAACTGCCCACAGTTCATAGCTCATTTCCGATTCTTCTGTCATCCGATCATCAACTATCTTTTCCTCTCGTTTCCCTCTCCGTATAATGATATATTTCTTTGTTGTTTTTGTCAAGCTTTAAGCTGATTTTTAAGGCGATTGAAAATATAGTCGCTCATATTTTCAAGCTCATAGAGAACCTCTTCGTAAACTTTCCGAGTCGTATCGTTTGACAATTCGCGAACGGCATATAAACATCCTTCCGCCTTGGTGATTGCCTTTGTTCTTGTTATGGTCTTATCGTCGCCGATGAGACCGAGGAGTCTTTCCCTTACCGATTTTAAAAATTTATAACGGCACACGCTTTTTTCGGAAAAAAGCATTTTCCCTTCAACGGACTCTTCCTCGCCGCCCGCTTCCCCGAGATCCGACGCAAGACGTGATACCTCATCCCTGCGCGCTTTCGCCTCTTCATCGCAAGACCTGAAAAATTTCTCAGAGAACGCAAGGCGATATTTTTCGGCATCGCTTTCATCTCGCTCGGTAAAATCAGATAAATACAGCCATCGGCAAATTGCGGAAGCCCTGTTTTCGCTGATCTGAAGATCCCTGCACAACAGCCGAATCGAAACAAAGCCCTCGTTGACGCATAATTGAAGCGCCTTAGCGACATATCCCGCCGCCTCGCCCGTATCCGACAGTATATTGACCAAACGGTCATGCAGGTTGCGTTCCGTCGGATTTTCTTCTTCCGAGGGCTCTTCTATCTCGTAATCAAAATCTTTCGAATCGTCACGATCTTCTCTTTCCTCGTCGCCATTGTCCCTTGTAATAAGTTCAATAAGTTTCCGCCGCCGCGCCTCAAGATATTCCCTGCGGAACCGCTCTTTTTCCCCTTCGCTTTCGTCCTCAGAAGCTCCGCTTTCGTCGGCGGCGTTTTGCGGCGCGTCCGTCTGCCCGATCATGTTTTTCAGCCGCCAAGCGGATTGCGCGATCTCGCGCTCGTCCGGCTCACATGACGGTATTCCGGCATCGCCCGCCATATCGCCCCTGTCTTTCTCAAGAGCATATTTGCGCAAGGTGCGGATGTCAGCGGTGATTCGATATTTCTTTTCCTCTTCCTCTCGAATAAATCCCTTTGAAACAAGCTCTTTGACTTCAACCAATTCCTCGAAATCAGGATCTTCGTCGGTATCATTCTGTGAGGGAAATTCAAATCGGGTGATGCCCATATTAAGTTTTTCCAATAATACTCTTATAATTGCATTATTCATAACCAATCTCTCTATCGTCAGCAAATGATATGTAATATTTCTTTTTCGGTAAGGCTTTCGCGTTCGACAAGCGCCTTCGCTACAGCCTCGACTTTACGCCTGTTGTCACAAATGAGCTCAACCGCTCGTTTATACTGCTCTGCGAGAAGATTCTGCACTCGCTTTAAAACTTCACCGTTTTCCGCAATCTTTTCTTTTCCCAAGCAACAAAGCATATCCTCCTCCATTCCGTATACACCGACCATGCGCATAGCGCTCTCCGTCGCAGAACGAATATCTTCAGACGCACCTGTAGTGATCCCGTCGTCGCCATAAAAACACACTTCTGCCGCCCGTCCCGCCATATCGGTGCATATCCTGTCAAGACATTCCTTGCGCGAGAAATCAAATTTGTTTTCATCGGAATACTGTATATATCCGCCATAGCCGCTACGGGAAACTATCGTTACATAGGCAAGCTTTAACCCCATGAGCGCTGCGCTCACGGCATGCCCCGCTTCATGATATGCCGTCTTTTGCTTCATCTGACTGTCCCACGGCTTTCTTTCGCCGTCGTTGAACCCTCCGAACGCTTCTTCGAAAATTTTATCGGTAAGCAGGAATTGTCCGTTCGTTTCACTGTGTCTTACGGCATTCTGAATGACCAAATTGAGATCGGACAGCGACCATCCCACCGAGCGCTCAGCAATGCTTTGGACGGTATTCTTGCTGACCTCGCTGAAATCATACCGAGCGAGTTCGCGCAGGATAAATTGCTCGCGTTCAGCGGCTTTAGGTAAATTTATATGCACTTTTTTATCAAACCGCCGAAGAAATGCTTTGTCCAGTTTGGAATCCTGACCGTGTGTATCAAAGTTCGTCGCCGCGATCATGAATACGGGCGCGGCATTTGCGGAATCGAATCCGTCCAATTCCGAGAGGAATATGTTGGTAAGCCCTTCGGTATGCGATCTCCATGCCGCATTTCCCAAACGATCTTTTGCTATACAATCTATTTCATCGATAAAGATGACCGACGGCGCATATCTGCGTGCAGTTGCAAAAATTTTGCGTATGTTTCGTTCGCCTTCCCCTACCCACTTGGAAAGAAATTCCGTAGCGTTCATGGAGATAAACGGTAAACCAGCCGCATTGGCCACCGCCTTGGCAAGCATGGTCTTTCCGCTCCCCGGAGGGCCGTCTAATATGATTCCGCGCGGGATGCGAATGCCCTTTTTCTTATAAACTTCATAATCTTTCAGTTGCCGCATAATAGGTTCCAACTCGCGTTTTGCCTCTTCCGCGCCTATTATGTCATCAAAACCCACATCCGGGATTGCCGCCTTACCGGTAAAAATGACGCTTTCGCCGCATTCGTACGCTATTTGTGTAATAAACCTCGACAATGTAAGATCCACCCTACAATCGCGCGGAGAATATTGATAAGACGTTGAAAAAGAAACCACCTTGTTTGCACGAAACAGCTTTTTTGCCGCTTTGTTCAATCGAATACCGCGCAAAATGCTTTCTTTCCAAGCTTCTCGCGCCGTTTCCGTTACAAACAAACAACAGCTTACCGCGCCGTTTTCTTCGTAATAGCGCAGAGAGATGTTTTTATCCTTGGCGCAAACATAAACGGGCACTCCGACGGCAACGAGATCGTCGAATATTTTTTTTACCGCAAGTTCGTTCTTATCGGTTATGCCCAAAACAGCAGCTTGCGGAGCTAAAGCGTTTATTTCGCTGAGAGCCGTCACAGAGGAGGCGATCGCTTCCACACCCGACTGCGCGCCTTGCAGAAAACCATATTCGTCGGCACCGAAAACAAGGATGCGCAACGGCTCGGCGTCCAACATAACTTTCTCCGCTTCCTTAGATATATCTGACATATCGATATTGCAGCATACGCGGCAGATCCGTCCTCCACATCGCTTACCGCTTACCAGTTCGACCGCTCTCTCAAAATTACCTGTAAAGAAGTCTTTCACCGCGCGAATGACCGATCTTATATCGGCGTTTCCCCCCTGGGAAAACAGAATAAGCTCCGCCAAGGCATTATTATCCATTGTCCAATCTATATTGTACTCACGGTGATAATACTCCCGATGTTCGGCGATATGCTTGACGGCTATGCGATGCAGAATCTCGGGCCGAAGCCTGTTAAATACTATTATCCTGCCGGAAGCGAACCGCGACACCATCTCACGCGAAAAATAACACTCATTGGTAGAAGGATCTTTTTCATTTTCCAATGCGCTTACGACTGTCATCATAGGCACGGCGGAAAGATTATATGGATCACCGGTATCATAAGCGTCCGTACCGACATTCGAGGTGAAGATAAGAATACAGTCCCGCACGGAAAAATCGCGCTCATAAAACAAGTCGCGAACCGCGCCTTTATCAAGCATCTGCAACATATTATTCCTGACGGTTACATGCGCTTTTTCTATGCCATCAAACAAAATGATCGAAACCGGATGTTCTTTAATATAAGTGGTAAACCTGCCTGGAGCGGCAGATTTATAGCTTCTGTTCAGCCCGAATAGGCTGATCGGCGCTTCCTTATCGGAATATCCGGACATATCGAATCGTTCAAACGGCATCCCGAGCGCCTCGCCGATTTTTTGGGCGAGAAATGTTTTTCCTGATGCGGGAGGTCCTGCAAAAAAGAAGATGGCCGCCGGACCGCTTTTGTTCGTTCTGTGCAACATTCCAAAAAGCTGTTCTTTGACCGCATGACAGGCATACCCTTGCCCCTCGACTTCTGCAAAACACTTGTCCAATCTGGACAGCATCTCTATATCGTCATTCAGTTTTGCATCGGTAAATTCGGGCTGCTCACCGGCAAGGGCATTTTTATAAAGCATTGCGGTCTTGGAAAATTGTATCGTCTCCATCTTATTCCTCCTTCGTTTTTAATGATTTGTAATATTCCGAAAATAAGTACTTTGAAAAAGCATGATCTTTAACAACGGACAATGTCCCTTCCTCCGAAACCTCAAAAAGAAACGAAACTCGTTCTCCTTGTGAAGTATTATCTCTGAAAGGAGCCAAAATGCAATACATTCTGCCTTCGACCTTAGCCGCATATACTTGTCTGAAGACAAGTTCCTGTCCGTTTTCATTTACCAGAACAATTTCTGATGTGTTGTTTTTATCAAACAAAATGTCTCTTATGTTGCTTTTTTCTTTTCCGTTCATATTAAACTCCATATGTGTTTTAATTCTTGTCTTGTTTTCAGTATATCAAACTCCGATTGAAAACAGATCTGCCACAATCGTTGGCTATACGGAATAAGACAGTTCCGCATTTCTTTCGATCGCGCAAAACGATCGTTCTCCATCGGCAATATCACTCTGATCAATCGCCCTTAAAACCCGACGTACGCGTCGACGCATCTGTGAAGTCAAAGGCGCTATCGCCATCTGTTCGCGTTCTGTTGATGAACGATCAGTAATAATCAGCATAATTTCCGTAGCCCTTCCGTCCGAATATAATCCATTGGCTTTAACGCAATTTATCTCTCTTTCTCACTAAAACGATTATATAGCAAACGAAAAAAAAAAGGTTGCTTTACAGTTAACGCTGCAAAGCAACCTTAAAATTATATTCTTGATTTATTCAATATCGACATATCGATCAATTGCAATATCTCGAGGCTTTTCTCCAAGCGGTTCAATCCCAAGACTATATAAACAGTAATTTACCATATCAATATCATAAATTTTTTCACCGATAAAGAATCGGACCGCCCTGTCGACCAAATCCATATCGCCAAGATGGTATCCAACTTGATTGCACAGCTCTTCCGCCTCTTGTAAAGTAAGTTTCAACCCTATGGCAAGCGCGGCAAGGGAATCTTTTGAAGGCCTTGAAATCCCGTTTACCACCTTGGACATAGTATATCTTGAAATTCCTGAAACCATACAAATTTGACTGCGGGTTTGTATGCCCTTTTTCTCGGAAAGCGACATCAAATAGGTTCCGAACGGTATGGGCTCATGCGCCGAAAGGTAAGATTTGAGTTTAGCGGAAAGCATATCTCCCCTTGCAATAAAAGAAAGATTGGCTTCTTCTTTGTATGGACGAGAAACCTTCATTTCGAAAGCTTCAGCTTTGTCCATATCTACCATGACGTTGTAAAACACCGCGCGATGAATCATATCTGCGCTTGTCCTTCCTTCCTCACAGGCGACATCCGTCAATACGCTTTCAAGATAAGAGAAATTATACCCCAATTCCCCGAATTCCCGCACGTCGAATGCGATGTTCTTTCCCGCTTCCGCACACCTGCCGAGCGCCGCGCCGATCGCGCGGCGCAGGACCGCTTCTTCTCCGTGCTCGCCGTCCAACCATGCGATGATACCGCAAGCCGCTCTGTCAAGCGCACAAGCGTCCTGCGGGACAGAATGTCTGTTCGTAAGTAAAATTTCTTTCATAACCGATCCTCTTTCGGGCGATCCGAACAGCTGTCTTTCCGCGCTCCATTCGCCCCGATCCCGAGCGGGACGTCTTATCCGTACGACGACGGATAAGACGTCCCGCCCTTTCGGGCTCATCCTCACGACAGGAATACGTCGATGAGCTCCATGAGTCTTTCCATGGTCGTCAGACCTTTTCCGACGGACACTTTCAGATACTCGCCGCCAAACGCAACGAACTGCTCGTATGTGACCTTATCCGACCACTCCTCGTACGTGAACGTGCCGTATTTTTCAATATCCGCCTGCATTTTCTCCTTGTCATACGTCATGTCGTCGTCCAATTCGAAAATGTTGTACAGTCCTTCAATATCATCGGTCACGGCGAGCAATCCGTTTACGATGTGGTTGATATGTACGGCGGAAAGAATGCTATAGCTTTCGGTATATTCTTCCGTCAGCGAATAGGAAACCAATTCCACCCATTCCACGGCCGACGCGTCGCCGCCGGTATCTATTTTGCTGAACAGATGCCCTATATGGTTTTCTACATTCTCCTTTGTAATGACTACATATTCGTTAAGCTGTTTATCGAATAAGCCATGCCCCTCGATCACCTGCAAAACCGTTCCGTCGGAGAAATTCAGGTTAAGGATTTCCCAATGAGCGTATCCGCCATAGAAGATATAAGATACGGGAGCGCTGTCCAGTTCGCCGGTATAATGGTTGAATACCATGATCTCATCGCCGCAATGCAAATTTTCCACTTTTTCCGAACTTCCGTCTGCAAGGGTAATCAAACTGCCTTTCACGAAACAATGGCTGCCTGTGGTCGAATATGGTATTCCCACGACCTTCTGCGCCCCATTATTTCTGTCCGTAACGGTGATATAAATGGTACCGTTTTTGCTGTTCTCCGTTTTCCGAACGCTGAAAACGTTTGAGTTCCCGCCCCCTCCGACGCTTACGCCGGGCGTCGAACTGCCGGTATTCCGATATTCATAGTTCCCGACATAGCCGGAAACGGAACTCGTTACGCTGATCGTAACATTCTGCGTTCCACCCAGACCATTGAGGCTCCCGGGAGACGCGACGACTTCGCTGATGGCGATGATTTCCCACTTGGCATAGAGCGTCACAATGACATCGCCGTTCTCATCGGTATGCGAAATATCGCTCCAATCGCCTATCATATCGCCGACGCTTACCTTCGTGCCCGTCCCGTTATCGTTTGCTTCGGACATATACCAACCGCCGAAGACATACCCCGTTCTTTGGGGAACGGGAAGCGTGGGGCATTCTTGTCCGAATTCCACTTCCAGGCTATCTGCCGCCGATCCGCCGTTGCTGTCGAACGTTACGCGGTAGCTCTCCTTCCGCCACTCTGCCGTAAGCGTTGCGTCATGGTCCATGTCCCATCCCTTGACGCACTCGATTTTGCCGTCGTCGCCGCGCAAAAAGTAAAACACTTTTCCGCCTTCGCTTTCGCAATAATATCCGTAGAGGAAGTGCCCCTCCTTTTCGGGCACGGGAACAGATACGATGCTGCCCCCCGTGTTCGCATCGGTTATCACTTTTGAGTCGAACGCGATCTGATACGTCTCGCTGCCGAATCCGAAATCAAATGTGACGTTAAAGGTATTGGGATTCCACTTGAGTTCGATGCTGGTCATCTCTGCGGGGTATATCCGATCGAGATCGGTTATCCGCCAATCCATTTCGAAAGTGCCGTTGACGAACCAGCCCACGGCATCGATGAAGCCGGGGGGCGCTTTCCCGACGCCCGTATCCAGATCGGGCAAAGATTTCTCCGTAGACTCTTCGATCGTCTTCCCGAAAACGATCGGTCCGATCTCGGTATCGCTGACGTCGTCGTTGTGGAATATGAGCGGCACGCTTTCGATATACCAGTACGCATACAGAGCGGTATCCGCCTCCGTCAGTTGCGAAGTATCGGTCAACCGTTCGCCGTTCCCGTATTCTTCGGTATACCAGCCGCCGAACGTCCACGACCCGTAACTCAATCCGAGCAAAGGCTCCGTTTCGTTGCCGTAATATATCGTCTGTTCCGACATTTCATCGGTCATCGCGCCGGTAATATCGACGTAAGAGACCTTCTTGTTCCAACGGTCATAGACGGTGTAATTTCCGCTGAGCGCATAAATATCTCCGTCGCCGAAACTCACGCCGGACTGAGTATACCAACCCTCGAAATTCCATCCGTCCATCTGAGGCACGGGCAAACCGCCGTCCTCGCCGATCACGCGGCCGTAGACAAAATCCATCGCGTTGGGATTGTTTCCCTGCGCGCCGTCGGTGTAGACGAAGGTAAGAGTAAACCGCACCGCATCGTAAATGCTGAGAGACGACACGTTATAGACCGTCTGCCCGTTGACGAGTTCCGATCCGTACGCGCTTTTCTCCGTATACCAGCCGAAGAATTTCCCGCCGTTCGCCGTATATACCAGCTCCGCGGGCAAACCGTAGATCGGAGCGTTGTAGGTGACGGCGATCTTTTGCCCGTCGAACGCGCCCGTCGTTCGGTCCGCGAACGTAAGACAGATCCGCGCGTCCGCACTCCATTTCGCATACAAAACGACATCGGCCGCGCCGACATAGCAGGACGTGTTCTCCATCTTCTCGCCTGCGCCGCCCGCCTGAGTATACCACCCGCCGAACGTCCATTCTCCTGCCGAGATCCCGTCCGGCAATTCCAATTCAAACCCATAGACAACGCTCAGCGTATCCGTATTCCCTGCGTCCGAATTGCCCGACTCGTCGAGTTCGCGGAACAGCGTCATCGACGTCGTCCTGCCCGAATACAGACTTAACGTGCCGTTTTCCGTCATGGCGACATATTTGTCCGAGAATACCGTCTGCTCGTCGAACAATTCTATTTCGTCGGACGAAGTGCGAGTATACCAACCCGCAAACTCCCAGCCCGCCTTATCGGGAAGCACGTCGAGCGTATTTCCCGATGCGCTGAGCGTCTTGTTATACAAAACGTTCGTCGTGCCATAAAAATCATACAGGTCTTCTATCTCATCGGAACTGCCTGTCGACTCGCTCATATCGTACAGATCAATGGTAAATTCTATTTCTGCCGTAAGCGCTAAGTCCGCTTGCAAAGTATATGCCGCGTGCGTGTCGATATAGATTTGCTCGCCGTTATCGAGATAATACCACCCTGCAAAACGGGCTCCGTTGACAAATATCGGTTGAGGATACTCTACTTGTCCTTTATAAAACACGGTGAGCGTGTCGTCCGTTTCGGACGCGACGGGGAAGATATAATCGAACGCAAGTTCCGTCTGCCACGCCGCATACAGGGAGCCGCTTCCCTCCCCTTTATAGCTCTGCTCGTCAGACGCCCGCTCGCCCTGACCGCCCTCTTCGGTGAACCAACCGAAAAACGTCCAGCTTCCTGCCGTGAGATCCCGCGGCAAATTCAGCGCGGAACCGTAAACGACGCCGAGTTTCTGCGACGACGCGCTCGCGTTTCCGTTTCCGTCCAATTCTTGGTATAAATCCAGCTCTCCCTTCCTGACCGAATACAGCGCAAGCGCCTTCGTCTCGGTATATGAAGTATATTCATCGAATTCTGTTCCGCCGCCGTCCGCCGCCGTATTCCAGCCGACAAACGTCCAACCGTTTTGTTCTTGCAACAAAGGCAGATTTCTTCCCGAATACGACAGGCTTTCTCCGTAAACGATGCGCAGATCGGTTTCCACCTCGCTTTCCGCCGCCCAATCATAGAGCCTTACGGGATAGCTGAATTCCGCAGTAAAAGACATGTTTGCGCCGAACGTATAGATCGCGTCCGAAGCGATGACCTGTTTTTCGGAACCGTCTTCTTCCGAATACCACAGCCCTTCGAACCGTGCGCCGTCGGAATAATCGTGCGAATATCCTATGGGATAGCCGTATCTGACTTCTATCCGTTCTTCCGCGTCGAGTACGGTATCGATGCTGACTCGGGTGCTCCACGAGGAATATACGACCGCTTCTTCGGCGTCCGCATAGCCCTCCTCAAACAGATCGTTCCCGAAATCGATCGCAACCCCTTCGGGATTTACCCAGCCTGCGAAATCCCATCCCGCCGCTCCTTCCGGAGCGGGGACAAAATCCCCGATGTCGTCACCGTACGCCAATCGGACGGTCTCCCTTTCGCGCTTGACCTCATCCGGGGTGAGTTTATCGTAATCGAATACGACGTCCGCCTCATACCTTGCCCGAAGCGTCAGCTTTTCTGCCCAGTTTTCGCTGTAATAAACCGCGTCGAGGTCGAATTTTATATCCGTCACGCCGTCGGCGCCGTCCGCCACATACCACCCCGAAAAACGATACGGGCCCATTTCATCCGCGTCGAAGTCGATCGCGCTCTGCAGTTGCTGTCCGTTTCGGATCGCGACGTCTTCGGCGACGCATCGCTCGACGTCGCCCGTCTCCGCATTGTATCTGTAATATTCAAAATCGATGAATGCGGATTCTCTCGGTATGACCTGAATATTGATCACCGCGGGCTGTACTTCGGGAACGCTTATGCAACTCACCCGTATGCTTACGTCGCATCCGTCGGCCGAAGTTTCCGCGAGCGGGGCCGCCGTAAAACGGATGTGCGAACTGCCGCTCTCCTGCCCGCCGTCGGCGATGGACACGGCGCCTTCCTTCTCGCCTAAAATTTCAAATTCGAAGCGCCCTTCCTCCGTATGCCCGTCGGAATAAAGCAAGGTCGCAAAGATCTCGCCCTCGTCGCCCTCACGGATCTGATAATCCGTGGACGTAAGCTCGATCGAGGGGACGCTTGTGAGATGATCCTGCAACCGGAACAAACGGATGATACCAAAAACAGTCGCACATGAGATTGCGACTAACACGAATATAAAAAAGCACCATTGGGAACCGATATTTGTTCTTTTGCTTTTACTCATCTTGCGTACCTGACCTAATTATCTTCGCCGTAAAATAAGACGTCTTTTCTCAACGGGATCCGACGGACAGACCGTTTCAATCCGTCAATACGGGCGAATAGCAATCGTGATCGGCGGCAATGTCCCAATAGCCTTCCGCCGCTATCAGTTCGATCTCCGATATGCCTGCCTCGTCCGCCGATCCCGCCTCGGAGCTTATGCCGCAGATAAATCCGATCCAACGGTTTTCAAACCACGCGTCTACGACCGTTGCGTCGTCCATCTGCGTGTGCAAGATCTGCAATCCGCTGAAATCCACCGTTGCCCGCACATTGCTTATCGTCCCGCAATTGATCGTCGCGACTCCGCCGAAATAACATTTCCAGGTCTTCTCCGCCCTGCGGGAAGACTCTTCGGTGTCGTCGGAAAAGTCTTCCGCCTCGGTCACCTTTCCGATATACAGCTCCACGGCGTCGATCTTTCCGTAATTTTCCACAACCATCCCTGCGGCTTTCGTTTCGTCTTTGCCGATCTCGACGCACGATATTTCCACCGAACAATCGTGGATGTATCCGCTGTTGGTCTTTGCGATCAGCGCCGTTCCGTCTTTGCCGTCCGCGCCGCCGACGACCGTCCCGTCGGGAACGATAAAGCGCACCCCGCAGATCTCGGCGCCTGCCATCACGGTCTCGAAAATGGGCGCGGTCAGGCGGTCTTCCGTCCCGCTCTCGTCCGCCGCGATCGTGACGGAATGCCCTTCCTTCCCGCCGTCCAATTTTCCGTAAAAGCTGAACTTCTTATTTTTCAGCGAAGAGACCGTCAGCGTAATATTCTCGGTGAGATAATATACGCGCCGTTTCTTGATCTCGGAACTGTTTTCCAGCGCGGCGATAAACTCCGACTCATCCGTGATGCGGACCTCGTTCACATAATCCGTCTTGTAGCCGAACGACCAGCCGACCGAACAGCTTATGACCGCGATCGCCATGGATATGACGGCAAGGCAGATATAAAACCGCCCTCCGCTGCTTTTTTTGTTGAAGATATTTTTCACCGTATCCCATTCCTCAGATTAAAGTGTAAAAAACAATATGCAGCATACCACAGACGCCAAAGCGATCACCGCCAGACTCAGCGCGAGCCCCTCGAGCAGAGAGCGGACGCACGCGACGAACAGAGACGGCGTTTTCTCGCGATAATTGACCGTATCATAGATGATTTTACCGATGCCGACGGCCAACAGCACCGCCGCTAAGATCCCCTCGATCATAAATCGGTTCTGATTGAGAGGATGATACGGAAGCCATTCCCCGATATACACGGGATAAACGATAAAATGGATAAAACAGAACGCGACGATGAGCGCGGCCGCCGTCATAAGCGCTTCGCCGACGGCAACGTTTGCCTTAGGGCTGTATGCGTCGGTCGGCTCGCTGTCGGAGCGCTTCGTTCTGTCTTTCTGGCAGGTCCTGATCCACTCTTTGGGCTTTTTGCAGGGCATTTGCTCATAGTACAGATCGTGATGACGATCGATCTTTTGCAAAAATTCATTGGCCTCGCCGCGACCCCACCTGTACCTGGGATCCGAATCCAGGAATGCCCGGATCGCGGCCTGAAGTTCGTCGGGCAATTCCTCCTTGCTCTCGGTAAGAAAATCGATATATTCCCGTCCCGATACGCTTCCGGCGATGAGCTTGAACTTTTCCGTGATCTTAACGCGATTGATCTTTGATGCGAATCCCTCGTCCGTTTTTAAAAACGCCAGGAAGGGACGGAAAAATTCTTTGTTTTCCTTGCTCACGGAGAGATAGCACTCGGAGAAAAAGATCTTGTAGGCGATCTTGGAAAGCGCTGTCCGTATTTTTTCGTCTTTCATCGAATCCTGACAGGCTTTCAGCCTTTCTGCAAGTCTCCCCAAGGCCCTGTTGTCGGCACAGTCTTTTATCGCTCCGCACTCGACGGCAAGCAGTTTTAAGGCCCCCGCGCGATTGAGTTCCCCGACGTCGCTTATCCCCGCCAACTCGCGGCTCAACGGATTTTCGGTCGTCTTTGCCACATACTCCGCATAGGGGTTTCGGAATTCGTACTCTTTGACAAATTCCTTTCCCCGCCGCAGCCCTTTGTTCACATCGATGACGGTACAGCCTTGCGACTCGTATCTTTCCGCGTCGACGGTCGTGCAAAATATATCCATTCCCGCAACATTTTCGTTGGCATTGGTATTGAAGGATATTTTGTTGGCGATCGCCGCAGGCAAGCATAATTTCAGAACGCGGTACAGCGTCTTCCGGATCTCCTGAAGGTCGTTTTTTTCCGTATCGACAAGTCCGATCGCGGCGGCCGTCTCCTCTTCTGTCGCCTGCAACAGCTTATCCACGATAATGGCGATCACCCCGCGATTTTTAAGGCGCGGCGGCATGGCAGAACTGACTTTGAGCCACGCGCAGGTTCCTCGAAGCCCTTCTTTGATCTTCGCCATGGATATGCCGTCCGAGATCCAATCCGGCTTGCTTTCCATATATTGTACCGCATATAAGGGAGCGTCGGGTGAATTGCCGAGCAACTCTTTTGCGCCCGTTCTGATGTCGAATCCGGAATATCCGTTGATCTTTTCGTCCGAACGATAGACGAAAATCCCGCCTTCCGTTTTAGACGCATCGTAGATCAGACCGTACCCGTTCACGCCCGATCTGTACGGATAAGCAGCCTCTATGTTGTTGTTTACGGTAAGTTCGCCCGTGACCGAGTCATATTCGCACGATTTTTGATCTCCGGCGTATTCGGGATCCGACAATGCAATGCGTATCGCAGTTTTCATATTACCCCCTGAAGAGATGCGTCGTTATACTATTGCCCCCGTTTTATACATGAGCCAAAGCAATACGTGTTCCACATGTTTCGGCTCGCTGTAATAAACGGTTCTGTATTCCGGACCGTTATCATCGCAGACGATGGAATCGTTCCTTCCGATGGACGACACGGCGAAGAATTTGCGGTTAGGGAACCCTTCCAAGCACTCCATAAAAGCTCCGCTGTCCTTCGCGGTGCAGATAAACGCCTCCACTTCGTCCGAACATCTGTCTATATACGTCTGCATGCGGGAACCGCCGTACTTGTTTCCCGTTGCGATCGGCGATTGCATGCGCACATAACTGTTGCTGTCGAATTTGCTCGCAAATTCGTCGAATTTGCAAAGCACGATCGCCAAAGGAATGTCTGACGACGCATTTTCCGCGTCTTTCCGCCTCGCATTTCCCGCGTCTTCCCGCCTCTTGATGATCGCGTTGAGAATGCTTTGGGCGTCTCCGAGCCCGATCCCGCCGTCTTCCCCGTTTTGAGGAGTCGCGTTGATCAGCAGTATGATGCAATCGGAGCGGAGTATCATGGTCGGATCGCTGTTTCCTTGCATGACTTGACTTCCATCTCCGGCAAGGAAAACGCCGCCCGGCGCGTCGAAAAAGGAGAGGTACGCTCCGCTCGACGTTCCCTGTATGCGATCGAGCTGCACCACATACGGGATCTGCGCTATGATGGGGTTTTTCTTCGGATCGTTCGACGTTTTGGAGACGAATCCGCGATACGGCCTCACGTTATAATAGGAAGCGAGCATTTTCTTGCTGAGACCGCCGTTCACCTCATTCGTCGAGTTGCTGGTCACGACCTTCGATTTTAATCCGAAGAAGGTCGCGTTTCCGACATAAGGATACAGCTTGTTCCCGATTTGCTGAAGATCGGGTATTTCCGCGCCCGTTCGGAACAAACTGGAAAGAAACGTGGATTTGCCGGACTGGGTAACGCCCACGACGGAAACGATCACGACCTTATTTTTCTTGATCGCGCTCGGCAACAATAACCTGTTCTCGTCCTTGAGCTGAACGGATGAAAGGTCTTCGATCTCGCCGATGAGTTTGCTTGCTTCGCTTTCGGACGCATTCCAGTATTGGTGCACGAAATTATGCTGACAATAATAACGTCCCCCGATCTTTTTGGCCACGATCGGATAACAGTAGTCGGCATGTTCGGAAAGCTTTTTGTCGCTCGTCAAATATCTGCCGCAGAAGGGGCATCGCTTAAGCCGTTCCGGCACCGCCTTCTCCGCTCTGTCACGCCTGCCCGCCCCCGTTCTCTCCGCATATATCGTGTCATCAAGAAAAATATAGTACTTTTCGAAACCGTCGCAGGGGCGCAAGCTGTAATTCTGACCGGAAGAAAATTGTCCCTCTCTTTGTTTTGCCATGAGCTGCCCCACCGAACCGACGAATACGCCGGAATCGGAGGAAAATCTCGCCAGGCGCTTGCCGTGCGAAGTTACTCTGACTCTGATGTTTTTTATGTTGCTTATGTCGCTGTTTATCCTGAATACGGAATGAGCGCCGTCCCTGCTTTTTTCGATACTATAATGTACTATTTTCTTGGGCGCAAAAACTACATTAAAATAGTAGATCTTGTCTCCTTTGGGCGGATCGGCTCCGTCATTCAAAGGGGCGGTCGACATCTCTATTCTGCCGACGATCCCGTTCCATGCACTCCCGAAGAGCGACTCGCTCCCGATACATATTGCGCAGTGATTGTTGTTGGACTTTGACGTATATTCCTCGTAATCGACTCTGTCGACCGCTTCGTCCCTGTTCAGAAGATAAGAGAAAGCGCTTCTGAACGCGATAAGGGGATACTTCTTCTCAAGTTCCGCCCGTTTCTGCTCATCCAAAGCGACAGGAGCTGCCGAAGCAACGGCTTCTGTCGATTTGTATAACTCAACAAAAGCATAGTTCCAGTCTTTGATGACCGCTTTTACGCGCCATTTCAATTCGCCGTTCTTATCGTAATAGCTTTCGGGGAAAAAGGTGAAATGCTCTTTGGCAGAATTGCCGTATTCGTCCGTAACGGCATACTCAAAAAAGTAATCGGACGGGATCGAGTCAATATCTTCGGGGACGTCTATTTTCCTCGTCGCTAAAGTCGTTTTGTCGTCTCTCTTGCAGGGCTTATAGGGAAGATACAACTCCCTTACGGCCGCGTCTTCCTTTTCGCTTTCCCTCTGCTCGCTGAAAACGTATCGGAGAGATCCCCTTATTTTTGCGGGAACCTGCATTTTTATCCCGCATAATTTTCTCAGCTTTTCGTTATTTGCGATGAGGTCAACGATCTTGTCGTATACCTGCTGAGCCAAGACGATGACGTCGTCCTCTCCTTCCTTCAAAGCGACCTGATTCAGTCTGTTCTCGTTCTGGTTGTCGAAGCAGGCATATTTTTCATAATGGAGCGGGGCTCCGTAGGTAAAAAACGTGAACCATCTGGTCTGCGGCACATATTTTTTAAAATTCTGCTCGCTGACTATTTCCCTCGTAAACTCCCTCGCCGGTTTCGTCTTTTCGATCTCGTTCCCGTCCAGCCCGCCTCCCATCAGAGACAAAAACACATCCGCTTCGTATTTGAAATTTTCATTGTCGAAGCAGGGAAATTCATATTTCCCTGCCTCCTCGCGCACTTCCTCTGCGCCGTCGAACGCCAGACCGATAAACGCCGACGAAAACGCCAACCCCGCCGCTATTTTGGTGGACGGTCGCAATTTCTCCCCGATCGTTTTTCCCTTTTTCGACAATTTTGTCTCGGCGGCGTCTTCCCACCAAAAATATTTTATCCCGCGCGCTCTGAAAGCTTCGGTCAGCTTTTTCGCGACATGGTATTCGGTGCTGTATTCCTTGTCGCCTTTTCTCGATATGGCCGATATGAAAAAAACGAATTCTCTTTTTGCCCGTTTGCTGAACTCGATGAGCCGCTTTTTTTCTTCCTTGAAGCTTCCGCAGCTTGCCATAAGACTTTTCGCTCTCAGCGTCGCACCGGGTTTGGGGAACAAGATCTCGATCAATGACTGAAAGGTCTTGTCCGCTTTCGGAGTATTCAATACGCGTTTCGGCTCTCCCGTGCTGTCTGTCTTCAGCTTCTCGGCCAACCAATAAAGCTCGTCGATGCACTTTGTATAGGGGTTGGAAGAATAGGGGATCGCGCATTCGGTCAGAACGCGGGAGATCAGGACCTCCACGCCTTTCCTGAAATAGGCGCGAGCGATCAATTTCTCCTCCCACCGTCCGAAAAGCGATTTCTTCTCTCTCCGAGGCTCCGCTTCGACATCCGACCTGTCCTGTTCGGCGTTTGCCCTCGCCTCTTCGGCGACTTCTCTCGCCGTTTCGGTAGCTTCCCACAATTTTACCAACACATACTTCATACTAGCCAGCTTTTTCTTCTGCCGGGCTTCTTCTTTCGGATTGCCTCGATCGGGCTCTTTGACTTCTTCCTTCCGCTCGCCTTGATCGGGCACGTCGATTTCTTGTAACTTTTGAAGTATGACGGACTGTCTGTTCTCTTCTTCTCCCTCATCGATTCCGTTATAATACTTCTCAAAAGCATCTCCGACGCCGAGATCGACCGCCTCCTTTATGAAGCTGGCATGATCGATCATATAGGTCTTTCTGATAAAGAAATTTAACAATCCTATCAGCCAATTGGATGTTTTACCGTATACCTCGTCCGCAGTATGCGGCTTCCTCTTTTCCCGAGCAAGAGATTTGTCTTTTTCGGCGTCCTCTGCGGGCGTTGCCGCTTTTTCTTTGATTTTTTCTTTCATTCCGATCTGTCCCCCTCGAAAATCATGCCAACGGCGTCATTCTGCGCGGAAGTTATGCAATCATCCGTCTGTTATCATAATCGCATCCGTTTGTAATCGTAATATTTGTTCACAACACCGATCAATATATTTTTCTGTGAATACCGCTCAAACTCTTCCGTAACTCTGCCTTCACTGATAGAAGAACCCGCTTCCTTGCTGAGCAACTCCGAGCGCAGGTCTTCATTCCGCTCATAAACGAAGAACACCAGACCGTTGAAGAAATCGATCACGCCGCAGACGCTTGCGATCTCTCCGCCGAAATCGACCACCTCGAAGATCTCGAGGATGGCGAACGTCGCCGCGGCGGCCGCGAAGAGAACGGTAATGATCCCCAATACGAGATAGCGCTTATGTTTTTTATCGCTGACGGCCTTATAGGTATCGACGATCTTCTTTCCGACGGTTTCATATTTATCGGCGATCCGTCTGCCGACGCCGCAATATTTGATCCAGACTTCGAGCTGTGCACACATCTGAGCAAAGCGCATTTCCAACTCGGCGACGTCATGTTCTTTGATGTAATTTTCAAAATCATCCGCGTCGACAAACTCGTCCAGGCTGCTCAGATCGTTGATCGCGACGTTATCCTCCACCGAAGATAAGATCGCTTTGATCTGAGGATAATAGCGCTCGTAAACCGACGCCTTTTCGCTGTCGACTTTGAGCGTGCTTTTGTCGATCATCTTCAATAAATCTTTCTTTGTCATTTCACTTTCTTCTCACCGCTTCCGTTAAGATATTTTATCGCTTTTTCCGTAAGGCTTCTGCCTCTGCCGCTTACAGAAATAAAGCCGATCTTGATGAGATACCGTTCGTATTCCGACAAATACTTGCGCGTATCCAACCCCACTCTCGCGGAAAGCACGTCCGCACTGATCGCTCCGCTCGTATCTTCCTGAATTGTCCTTAATATTTCAAGATCCTTGGCTTCCAACCCGATGGGATCGATCCCTTTCGCTTCAAAATACCCGAGAGCGGTCTGCAAATCGATGTGAGTCGACATCCTCACGCCGTCGTTATTGTACAGAGCGGTATTCAGACCTTCGACGATCGAGTTGACATAGCGGATCGCGCCTCTGCTCCTGGGGACGCAGGCGTCGATCGCTTCCTCGCTTATCGTGAGCCCCTTTGCCGCCACCTTGTTCCTGTAAATGCGTTTCAACTCCTCCGCGGTATAGTCGACCATCTGGAATTTGAGCCGCAGGCAACGGTTTTTGATCGTGTCGAGCACTTTATCGTCGTCCGTCGTCGCCGCGATAAACGTGAATTCCTCGATGGGGATGCGCTTGCATTGACCGTTCACGTCGAGGGGCGACACATATACCCTGCTGTTGAGAAGCGTCAAAAGACTGGATTGCAGTTCGTTGTTGAGCATGTGGACTTCGTCGAGCGCGATGACGACCGGTTCATTGTCGCGGGCAACGCGCATGAAGAAATTCTGAAGCGCTTTGAGCGATTGCTGACTGTTCCTGAACTGAGAACAGTCCAGCAATTCGAACTTCACGCCGAGTTCCTTTGCGATCAGTTCCATCAACGTCGTTTTGCCCAGTCCGGGCGCACCGAAAAGCAAAATGTTATCGAGATGCTTGCGCCCTTCGTTTTTTGCTATGGCGATCTCCTTCATGATCACGCTGACGATATGTTGCTGACCGATGAAATCTCCGAGCGACTGCGGCGTAAACGCAGGGACATCCCGCCCGCCGCCCTCCTTCCCCGCCTCGGCAACGCCGCCCGCAGGCGCGTCCGGAACGCCGTCCTCGGAAGGAATGATCGGGCTCGGAAGGGAAGGATCGCCTTTTTCCGTATCGGGCGGACCCTTTTCTTCCCCCGCGTCAGGGCTCTGCGCTTCCGAAGGAGGCATCAGCCCGTCAAACGCGGGAACGCCCCTTTCGGTAGCGCCCCCGACGGGGGCTTTTTCGCCGCGAGCGCCGTCGTCCGCCGCCTTCCCGCGCATGATGTCCGAAAACGAAGGGATGTCGTCGTCGGTCACCAACCCGAAAAGCTTTTGCAACCTGCGGTCGCTCAACCCGTACTTGCGGGCAATGGCGATGTATTTTCCGAATACGTCCTGCCAGTAACTGAGTTTGACTTTTACCACGATACTGTCGCCGTTATTCTTTTTGTATTGCTCCTCAAACAGGGAATATAATCCATACAATCCGTTTATAACGCCTTCCGTGTCCCCGTCGCGCGCTGCGTGAAGAGCGATCCGATACTTTTCAACAAATCTGTCTTTGAATTCCATGCTTTGCTCCTGTTATAAAATGATATGGTTCGCCTCGCACCATTTCTGCAATAGTTTCCGTACGGTATCCATCGGCGTAGCGTTCGCGTATCCTTCTGCGACTGTTCCGTTCACCGCAACCGTTTTAGACTTGTTTATGCCGATACATTCACCCGCTCTATTGAATACCGGACCGCCGGAATCCCCCGGATTTGACGGTATGGTGTAAACAAGATTGCCGTTATCGTTTTTGGTAAACCTGATATTGCCCATACAAGGCGCCAGCCCCATGCCGAAAGCATTTCCGATTACAAGACAATCCGCTCCCTGTTTTATTTTGGAATAGTCAGCGACAAGCTTTACCACGGTAAATCCCTGCACATCGGAAGGATCAAATCTGCACAGCGCTACATCGACACTTTTATCCGATATTATTACGTCTATTTTATGTGCCGTTTTTTCACCCGCAAGCGACATCTTCAGCTTGGCGTTATATACTCCGTTGCGCTCATCGAACACCACATGATCGTTCGTAAGGATATATCCCTTATCTGATATAATAAAGCCGGTCCCGCTTGAAACGCTGTCCGCCCCGGTAGCAGAAATTTGGACTACTGCGGTAATATTTGCATCGAATATTTCGGCTCCCCACCCCTGTTGCGATTCCGTTTCATCAATAAGACCTGATATATCTATATCGCCGCCGCCCACGGAAGAACTTCCCTTGCCGACAGGCGAAACTTGCGAAGCGGATTTTTTGCGCCCCTTTGCACCCGACGATTGATCGGGCTTTGACTCGCCTGTTTCTCCCGCCGCAACCTTTCCCGCAGGACGCACATTCCTTTTTGGGGTTTCCAAGCCAAAACATTCTTTGACGTATTCCGTTACGCCGACATCATACAGATCGCGCGAAACGGCCAACCATTTGTCAAGAAACGCCGCAAGTTTCGCCTTCGCAAGTATGCTTATTGTATCGGAATAATACGTTTTGACGGCGCTGTTGAGAATCATGAGAACGTATTTGCGCGCAAGCCGGGGATTTTTCAGTTTAACCTGCTCGCGCGCATTGACATAGTAAGAAATTATTTGCTCTTTATTTGTCATCTCTGTCCCTTATCAGTCTGACAAGTTCCTCGTAAGAAATCCCGCGATCATACGCCTCAAAACGCAAAAGCATTTCGGATGTAACGGGATTGATATAATCGTTTAACACCTTCTCGCAATCCGCCTTGGTGATGACTTCGCCGAGGGGTTTTCCGACGGACTTGTTCAACACATTGCGTATCTCGCGGCGCAACGGATAGTTTGCGATCTGCTTGACGACGGCTTTAATATCGGCGCCGGAATAGCCGGAAAGCTTATCCGCGAGCCAATCGACGGTGACGTCGCCGCTATGCGGCAGCTTCGAAAAATACAGTTCGAGAAATTTCCGTCTGGCGTTCCCGTCGGGAAGCGGCACATAGATCTGCGTTTCGAACCTGCCGCCCCTTTTGAGCGCGGCGTCGAGCTTCCAGGGAAGATTGGTCGCGGCGACGATGATCCTCAGCTGCCCTTCCTCCGTTGTTTTCATGAATCCGTCCATGCAGGTAAGCATGGTGGTCAAGATCGACTTGGTGTTGCGCGAATCGTCCGAACTGCGATCGCTGCAAATGCTGTCGATCTCATCGAGAAAGATAATGCAACGATCCAGTTCTGACGCCTGTTTGAACACATCTCTGATGTTTTTCTCCGCAACTCCGACGACGCTTGCCAGCACTTCGCTGGTCTGCACGACCGCTATTTTACAGCCCAAAGCGCCCGCCAGAGACTTGACGATGTGCGTTTTCCCCGTCCCGGGAGGCCCGTAGAGAAGGATCTGCGTGCCCATCTGATCGCCTCTGAACTTCCTGTAAATGTCCCTGAACTCCGGACGCAACGGCGCCACGATGTCGGTCATGAAGGCGTCCTTCACTTCCTGCACGCCGATGATGTCGGAAAAACCGAGCTTTGGCACTTCATCGGAAAACCATTGCTTCGTTACATAGTACGGATCGTTTCCGCCGCTTCCGTTCCCCGTTTCACCGTCGGAACGAACGGGATCGGGAGCACATTTTGCCAATCTGGCAAGGTGCGCCACAACCGCCATGCCTTGTTTGCGATAAATCTCTTTCAGCGAGGTA
Source organism: uncultured Clostridia bacterium (assembly GCA_944336975.1). GTDB lineage: Bacteria > Bacillota > Clostridia > Christensenellales > Borkfalkiaceae > Gallimonas. The sequence goes on along the minus strand of CALVLH010000004.1, from coordinate 3,799 downwards.
GTAACATTGGGCTTAGCGCATTCATCAAGTACGATACGAAGCATTTCTGCCCCGATCTCACTTATCGATTCCGCATCGTTTTCGCTTAATGCCTTGTTAAATGCGCTTGCTTTGGCATTAAATACCCCTATCATACTTGCTTCTGCCATGATAAACCTTTACTTCTTCTTGTTTTCCTCTTCGATTAAGGTTCCGTAATCGATGTCGCCGGTCGCATCGACCGCATCGGATGCAGGCTTTGTCACGGGCTCCGAAGCGACTTTTCCCTTGAGCCTTTCGACCATAGACGCATATTCCGCCTTAAACTGATCCGAATCCTCGATCGCATCCGCGCCGTCGAGTCTGCTTGTAAGCGTACTTTCCTGCCCGGGCGAAAGAACATCGTCAAGAATATCGTTGAGTCTGGAAATTTCCGCTTCAGGCTTCTGCATATCCTTAAAGATACGTTTGATACTGTCGCCGAGTTTTTTAAAGTTGGGCGATTCGGCAAGCAACCCTTTGCATGCGGTTATCGCACCGGGGAGCGTACTGAGATCGGACATGACTTTTGCGGTATAGGCGCCAAGTTCAATGTTGCTTTTAAGTGTAGAAAGCTGATCGGCAAGCGCATATACGCCTATTTTTTGTTTGATCAGCTTCCTGGCGCGTGCATCGTCGCCGCGCAACGCCGCATTGTCTATATGCGTATCGTATGTGGCTCCGAACTTGCGAAGTTGCCGCATAGAAGCGTCTAATGCGTCAAGTGCGTTTAAAATTTTTTCGTCATTGCTTTTTTTAGCCATTTTGTTTTCTCCTTATCAAATATATTTGAACGATTAAACGTTATCGCTGATTTTAGAAATCGGATCGACCCGCGTCTTTGACTTACCGAAGGCCTCTGCCTCGGCAATCACCGAATTCGCCTCTCTAATGATCGCTTCCACCTCGGCGGGCGAAGGCAACCCTTTTACCGTGCGCACATTGGCCTCGTGATCTTCGAGCCTATCCATCGCCTCATCGAACTCGACAACGCTTTGCTCTGCACTCAACGATTCGTCCGAAAGCACTTTCAACAGAGCCGTCCCGATAGAACACAATCTGGGCAAATGTTTCACGCTGTTTGCCGCAAGCATGAGCGCGCTCTCCGGGATGCTCTTCCATACCAAAGAATAGTTTCCGGAATCAATCTCGCCCCACGCGATTTCCGCCGCCGCCGTAAACACATTTATGATTGCCATGAACTTCCTGATGTTGCGCTCCTTGGCGATACGTCCCGGCCGCGTTTCCACTACCTTTTTCTGTTCCCTTTCGAGGCGGTACTTGTAAAGGCGGACAATGTCTTCCAGCAAATAAAATTCGACATAGGCCTCCCGATCAAATATACTGATTTTTTCAGGACTCCGCGCCCGTGCCTCATTTGCTCTTTTTACGCGGCTTCTGTGCGACGTTATGAACTTTGTCTGATTTGCCATTCCAACTTTCTCCTTTCATCTTTATATTAATATATCACACGGTAAATTTTATTGGTTAATTACCATGCAACGTTTTTCCTCTTTAACCGGCAGACTATATTTTTGATTTACAGTATTTAATTATAAATTTATTGCATTTCATTCGAGTGAATTTTGACAATTTATTACATAATATTACAAATTAAATTATATCACCAATGTCATTTGTTTGCAATAGAAGATGAAAAAAAATTTAATAAATTATAAAATCGAAACAATTTTATTAAAGAGTCCCAACCTTTTTCGATCGCTCCTTCAAAAAAGCAGGCGGCGCGTTGTAATGTACAACGCGCCGCCTCGGCATCCCACGTATATGCGTGAAGGGTGCGCACAGGTCCCCTAAAACCCGAATCGTCCGCATCCTTTCCTTGCATTGTTTTCTGTTCGATTCGTAGCTCTCAAAAAAAGCACCAATTTCATCGCCTTTTTGTTTCAAAATCTCCCTTTCTCTCAATCTTCTAAAATTTCTTATTATTGTCGAAATGTGAGCCGATATCGTTGATCAGCGTCACAGCAACTTCCGCCACAATAACTAAGACAAACATACTCAGGAGGCAAATTCTGATGCAGCTTACGGGCAGAATTTCCACGCATACCAATAAGATCAACAGTCCGACGACGAATACCTGAATGAACGACCAAAAAAAGGAACATGCCTCATATAAAGTATACCGACCGTCATGTTTCGGGGAAAAGTAAATAAGACGACAGAGCCCGCGCCTGCCGACCAGAAAATGCGTTTCATACCAAGAAAAATAGTCTCTGTTTCCGATATTTCCGCTCGCCGCGACTTGTGCGACCAAAAAGCAGAAAAAAACGCATACCGCCGAATAAACCCAATCGTATAATTCCATTTCCAGCCAATCCCCTCCTTTCGGATCTGTTCGCCGTCGCGCCGATTGCGGTTACAGAAAAACGCACATCCGCACCCGCGATCAAAGCGCCGACAAATTCCGTTCCTTGTGATTTTAACATTTTTTCCTTTTGTCAATACGGAAAAATCCCTTGCCGCAGTGAACGCAACACGCCGGAGCGGATTTCGCAGAGCCGCTTTTATCGCTACGTCACTCTTCGAAGAGATTGACGATCGGCTTGCCCTTCCGCATCGCATACCCGTAAGCGATCGCCGTTCCGTCTTTTGCGCCCGTCGGGCAAATGATTGCCGCACGGCACGCGGTATTCCCGATCGTAATAAAACACGCAGAGATCCGATACGTCGATCATCTCCTGATTGCGCTTCACATATACGCTTTTCCCCGCGCCGATTGCCCTTTGCGGGAAATACGTTTCCTCATACGACTTTGACAGATATTCTTCATAGGCGCGTGAGATGTCGGGATACTCCGCGCGGACATAGATCTTTTTCAAATTCGGATATTGCCGTTGAAATTGCGTCACGGCTTCTCGGCACAGGCTGTCAAATTCGCTTCTGCTCCCGAACAAAAAAGTATCCGCACCCTCTTCGATCAGCTTAATCACCGTCAATTCAATTTTGTTTTTCAGATTTTCTGCCACTTTTATCGTTCTGTGACCAATAAAACATACTTTCATCAACATCAGTATATCGAAACGACTTCCATAAGTAAAGCATTAGTAGACTATGCTCTACTATTTTTTAGAATTTTCCCCCTATACTGATAGTAGCGCGTGCGCTACAAGCCGATGGAGGGGAATTTATGACATTGATGGAAGCTGTTTCGACCCGATTGAAACGATTGCAAACCGAAAAACACTTTACAAGTTACAAAATACAAAAAGAAAGCGGCGTCCCCCGATCTACCGTCGGGAAACTGATTGCCATGAAATTCAAAACGGTTGAGCTTAATACACTGTTTCAAATTACATCAACCATGGGGATCTCCCTCAAAGAGTTCTTTGACGATCCGATCTTTGATAATATAACCGATTAAAGGAACCGAGCGGGCATTCAAATGCCCGCTCGGTTTATATGCAGCTTTCAAGGATTTTCTTTTCGGGCGGGATCAGAGAATTTCCGTTTCCCGTCTCTTTTTCCATGTAAAAAAGGGCGAAAAAATCGCCCTTTCTGCCTGGTGCCGCTGACCGGGATCGAACCGGTACGGTATCACTACCGAGGGATTTTAAGTCCCTTGCGTCTGCCAATTCCACCACAGCGGCTTATTCGGTTGTTTCTTATTTTAGCAGACCCCCGCCCGATTGTCAAGCGCAATGCGATACTGCTTCTTTTTCCCCTCGCCCGATTTCCTTTGAAAAGGTGAATTGTCAACTTAAGTGCAACAGTTAGAAAGATTTTGATCAAACAAATCTTGTGGTGTATGGTAATGTAAAAC